>NZ_CP095078.1:4899779-5512252 GCF_022919075.1 Nocardioides sp. W7
GGCCCCGGGTCCAGGCACCGCGGTGAGGGCGAACGCCGGTGCGACGACGGCGAGGCTCACCCCGGCGCGCAGCAGTCTCGACGGACGCAGGCGGGTGCGGAGGGACATGCGGGCTCCGGATCGTGAGGAGAGGGAATCAGGGACGCCCGCGGTCATCGACGGACCGCCTTGCGGATGGTGTAGCGGCCCGCGGAGGTCGCGCGGTTGCCGGCACGGTCGACGGCGATCGCGGTCCAGCGCACGACGCGCCCCTTCGCGGAGCGCGAGGTCTTCGTGGTGACCCGGCAGGTTGCGACCCCGGAGAGAGCGTCGGTCGCCCGGCAGCTCAGCTTCCGAGCCCGGGGGTACGACGCTCCCTTGCGGGCACCGGTGACCCGGACCCGGGGGGCGGCTTGGTCGATGCTCACCGCGAGGCTCGTCACCGACGTGGACGACCCCAGGCTGTCGGTGACCGACCTGGTGACGGACTGGTCGCGACCCTGGCCCAGCACGACCGGCGCCGGGCAGGCCGCCGTCAGCGGCAGGCTTCCGGCGCAGGTGAACCACACCGTCACCGGTGAGCGGTACCACCCGTTCCTGGGCGCCGCGGTCGAGGTCACCGAGGCGGTCACGACCGGCTTCAGGTACGGGTCGGTCACCAGCGTCGCAGGCACCACTTCGGGGGTGCCGGCGCCGGTCACCGCCGCGGTGACCACGGCGGTCCCGGGGGTCGTCGAGCCGGTCAGCCGGACCGTGTAGGTGCCGTCACCGCGGTCGCCGACCACGCCGAAGCCCTGCCCCGGGTCGGTGCTCGTGAAGGAGACCTCCAGGTCCGACAGGTTCCGACCGCTCTCGGACCGGGCGCGCGCCGTCACGGTCCGGGTCGCCGACCCGGTCGCCAGCAGCCGCTCGGAGATCGGCAGCACCGTGAGGGTGTAACCCTCGGTCGTCACGGTGGCCGGGTCCAGGGTGGGCTCGCCTGCCCCGGTGACCGTCGCGGTCACGGTCGCTGCTCCCCGGGTGACGGAACCCCGGAGGGCAGCCGAGTAGGTCCCGTTGGCGCCCTCGGTCACCGCCCCGAAGGTCTGGGCGGGGTCGGTGCTGGTGAACGAGACCGCCAGCCCGCCGAGGCGTCGTCCGCTCGTGGTCGCGGCGGTCGCGGTCACGGGGGTGGTTTCGTGGCCGGTCGCCACGAGCGTCTTGCTCACGGGAGCGACCGTGACGGCGTAGCCCTCGGTCGTCACCGTCGCGGGCGTCAGGGTCGGCGTACCGGCCCCGGCGACGGTGGGCGTCACGGTCGCGGTGCCCACGGTCGTGGAGCTCCGGAGGGTGGTCGAGTAGACGCCGTTGCCGCCCGCGGTCACGCTGCCGAGGGCTTGGGCGGGGTCGGTGCTGGTGAAGGAGACCGTCAGGCCGTCGAGGCGCCTGCCGCTCGTCGTGGCGGCGGTGGCGGTGACGGGGGTCGGGTCGAGACCGGTGGCCACGAGCGTCTTGACGACGGGGGTCACCGTGACGGTGTAGCCCTCGGTCGTCACCGTCGTGGACGTCAGGGTCGGCGTGCCTCCTCCGGTGACGGCGGGCGTCACGGTGGCGCTCCCGGGGTTCGTCGACCCCTGGAGGGTGGTCGAGTAGGTGCCGTTGCCCTGAGCCGCGACGGTCCCGAGGGTCTGGGCGGGGTCGGTGCTGGTGAAGGAGACCGTGAGGCCGTCGAGACGCTTGCCGCTCGTCGTGACGGCGGTCGCGGTGACGGTGGTCGAGTCGGCTCCCGTGGCCACGAGCGTCTCGGCCACGGGGGCCACCGCGACGCTGTAGCCCTCGGTCTCCACGTCGAGGGTGCCCAGGACGTCGTGGGCGGGTGTGCTGCCCGCGGCGGTGGCGGTGACGGTGGCGGTGCCGACGGTGGTCGAGCCGGTGAGGGTCGCCGAGTAGGTGCCGTCGCCGTAGTCGGTCACCGGGCCGAAGGACTGGTCGGGGTCCGTGCTGCTGAAGGTCACCCCGAGCCCGGGGAAACGGGCGCCGCCGGCCGTCCGGGCCGTGGCGATGATCGTCCGGGTGTCCGTGCCGGTCGCGACCAGGGCACCGGCGCCCGCCTCCGCGCGGACCAGCACCTCGGTGACCGGGCCGAGGTCGTAGGAGATGGTCAGCGAGGCCGTCGTGCCGCGCTCGGCCACCGTCGAGGTGCCGCCCGCCGGGACCAGGCTGGAGCCGCCGCCACCGCCGGCGCCGTAGAACTGGACGAGGGAGCCGGCGCCGCCGCCGTAGAGCCCGCCGCCGCCGCCACCGCCGCCGCGCAACGAGGTGCGGCCGCCCGCCCGGATCGAGTCACCGCCAGTGGTGAACGTGCCGGTTGCGCCGTACCCGGCGTACTCGGAGGTGTCGCTGGTGCCTGGACCGCCCGCACCGCCGGCCGTCGCGGTGCCGGGGGCCCCGCCGGTCGCCGTACCGCGACTGCCGAACGTCAAGGACGCGCCGGACTGCCCGGCGTCCCCGCCCGGGACGTAGCCGCGCGGGTACCCCGAGCACGAGGGGGCGGTGGCGCAGGCGTCGGCGACACCCGCTCCGCCGCCGCCGGCGGCGATGAGCACGCGGGAGCCGATGGAGTCGCACCCCGCGACCGCCGCCGGGCAGGTGCGGACGTCGCTCGCGCCGCCGCCACCACCGCCTCGCGTGTTGGACTGGGAACCCTGTCCCCCGCCGTTCCAGCCTCGGGCGCCGCCGGCGGCGCTGCTGCCGCCCTCGCCCCCGACCCACAGGTAGAGCGTCTGCCCCTCCGTGACGGCGAGCGATCCGGTCACCACCGCGCCCCGCCCGCCGTGCGAGACGACGGAGTCGATCCCGTCGCCACCGGCCGCCCCCACGGCCTCGACCTGGACCTGACTCACTCCCTCCGGCACCGTGAACGTCTGCTGGGTGCCGGTGAAGCGGTACGTCGAGGCGTAGAGGTGGGGGCCGTCCGCCGGCACCGGCTCTGCCGGCACCGGCTGCGCCGCCGCTGGGGCCGCGGACGCCAGCCCGAGGGTGACGGCGGGGGCGAGGACGGCGAGCACGAATGCGACGCAGGTCGGGCGCAGGCGGGACATGCACACTCCGAAGTGGTAGGCCAAGACCCCGTGACCCTAGTTTTCCCATGGCCCGGTGTCCGGCGTTTGGTCAAGCCGGGTTCGGCTCCCGGCAACTGACCTCGGCGAGCGACCGGAGTCGCGCGGGAACCCACCTACCGCTTCGGGATCGGGACCCTCTCGATCGGCTTGCCGACCTTGTCGATCCGGTGCTCGGGGTTGCCGAACCGGTCGGTCCAGTCGTTGCCGCGGGCGTGGTCCTCGGGCGTGGCGCAGGTGGAGACGGTGATGTAGCCGCGAGTGGTCTTCTCCCCGGCTTGCCCGGGACCTCGGCCCGCGGCTTGCGCAGGGACTCCGCTGAGCGGAATGACACCCAGCGGTTCTGGTTGATGACGTGGACCTAGCGCCAGCGGCGGGCGGCGGATCGATCCTCGTGTTCGCCGCTCGCGATGTGGCCCTGAAGGTCCGATCCGTCGCAGCCAGCACGTCGTACCGCGACAACCCTGCTCCGGTCGCGATGAAGATCCCCGAGCAGGCCGAGATGCTCTTGCCACTCCCGACGAGCGACTAACGCTGGGGCGGTCGTCGGCTTGGCTGTCACTAATGCGACATCCAAGTTCTCAGTCGAGAACACAGTTGAGAGCGCTGCCAACCCACAGCCCATCACCATCAGGCTGCGTCCGCGATCCTCACAGTCCCTTTCACCGCCAATGACGCACATCGGCCTACGTCCGCCTGTGGAAGCGGACGCCGCCGTCGGGGAGCCGCTCGGAGGTGCAAGTCGGGTCGTGGGCTCGATGATGGTGGTGGGAGCAGAGCAGCATCCCGTCGGCCAGGTCGGTGCGCCCGCCGGCGGCCCAGGGGGCACCGGCGTGATGCGCCTCGCACCACGGCGCCGGGACCCGGCAGCCCTCCGCGCGGCACTCGCGATCGGTCAGGGCCAGGGCGCGGCGCTGGACGCGAGTGAAGAGGCGCTGGGAGCGGCCGAGGTCGAGGACCTCGCCCTTGCCGCCGAGGACGGCCGGGACGAGGTGCGCGGTGCAGGCCAGACGACGCGCTTCGTCGGCGGTGATCCGGTCGACCGAGTCGCCCGGGGCCGGGTTGCCGAGGGTCGCGGTGCCGAGCTCCGCGCGGAGCGACTCCAGCGACATGGTCACGACCAGGGTGGTGGCGTCGCCGCCGTGGATCGGGAGCCGGGTGGGGTCGAGGGTCTCCAGGAGCTGGCAGAACGCGCGGGCGGCCTTCCGCCCATGCGGAGTCCGCCGCGCCTCCGCTGGTTCGGGGTCGGCGTCGTCGCGGCGGGGGTTGGTGAAGGCATGCAAGTACGTCGCCAGTCGCGCCGCAGTGGCGTCCGGGATCAGTCCGGTGATCCGCGTGGTCCCATCACCCAGCGACCGCAGCCCGAGGCGCATCCGCTGCTGGGCGGAGGCTTCGAGGTCGGCCAGGTGCCGGGCCTCGACGGCCTCGGCAATCTCGGGGGCGACGACGTCGAGGATCCGACGACCCAGGCGGCGCAGCTCGATCGGGTCGAAGCGCGCGGCGTACGCCACCAACGCGGCCTCGGCCTGGTCGAGGATCGCGGCGTCGACGTCGGCCGGCAGCTCGGCGAGAGACACCGCGATCGCCCGGGCCTGGTCGAGGTTCACCTCACCCTCACGCACCGCCGTTGCCAACACCGGACGGTCGGCCAACGCCAACGCGAGGCGCAAGTCGGCAGCGCAATTACCACGACGACGCCGCGTCGCGGCCGCGGTCCAGGCCCCGATGTCTCGGGCGCCCGACTCCTCCGCGACGTCAGAAGCGTCGGCGGTGACCCGCAGCCGCAGCTCGCCGACCCGGTCCTCGATCGCGGCGAGCTCGACCAGGGCGGCGGCCTTGTCGGGGGTGGTCATGAACGCCGGGTTCACATCGGCGACCGACTTCAGGGCACCGTCAATGACCTGGGCGGCGACCCGGATCGGGTGGTCCATGCGAGCCTCCGAGAGCTCCACAAACGGTGCGGGATGATGCTCCAATTCTACTCGAACGCACGTTCGAACGCGTGGGTCTTCCACAGGCCCCCACACGTCGTCCGTCGTGCATCGTCCTTGGTCCGATGGTCGCGCGGCATCGACGCACGCGATCTGCCGCTCGGCACCCTCACGACAAGGTGCGCGACACCCCGGCAGGCAGCCGGGAGGATGCTGCGACGTCCCTCACTCAGGCGCGCGGGACGTCCGCAGCGGACTAGGCACGGGACCTAGGCCGGTTCGAAGTCGTGTAGCTCCTCCGCACCCCCGCGGACCGTGATGGAGGTCGACTCCGGGACCTCGCGCCAGGCGCCCCGCAGGTCGCCCAGTGGCTCAGAGACCACGAGGCGGGCATCGTCCGACAGACCGTGCAGCATCGGGTTGTCGGGATACTGGTGGCGCAGGGTCGAGACATCGGTGCTGTGGAACAGGGAACGCGAGCGCCCCTCGCTGGAGTAGCGAAAGGCCCACACGGTCTGGCCGTCCGTGGTCGCCACCGTCATCTGCACCGGGAACGCCACTCCGTGTCGCTGCGCCGTCTCCTCGATGCAGCCGACCGCGCGGGCCACCGCGGCCGGCGGGTCCTCGGCCAACCCGAACGTCAGGGCCAGGAAGAAGAACAGCTCCGAGTCCGTCGAACCCTCGATCGAGGGGAACAGGTCAGGGTCGACCGTCACCAGGAGGTCCCGCTTCAGCGCCGCGAAGCCGTCGAGGTACCCGTTGTGCATCCACAGCCAACGACCGTGCCGGAACGGATGGCAGTTCGTCTGCTGCACCGGGGAACCGATGGAGGCACGGATGTGCGCGAAGACGAGCGGCGAGGCGACGTGCGCCGCCAGTTCCCGGAGGTTGCGATCGTTCCAGGCCGGCTCGGCACTGCGAAACACCCCTGGCGTCTCCGTGCTGCCGTACCAGCCCACCCCGAAGCCGTCCCCGTTCGTCGGCTCCGCACCCAGACGGGAGTGCAGGCTCTGCACGACCAGGGAGTTCTGCGGCTTGTACAGAAGGTCCTCGATGGACACGGGCGAACCCGAGTAGGCGAGCCATCGGCACATCGTGTCCTCCACGGAAGCCGACGCGCCCCTGCAGACCTTCCGCCTGCCGATCGCCGGCGTACTCAGCATGGCCTCGACGGAGGCGCAGCGGATCATCCATCGCGGGTGAGTCACCGAAGGCGCAGATCGTGTCCAGCCCGGATGGTCCGTTCATCGGTCCACCGCCGACGCTCCGGATCGAGGGCGGGGTCGACGAACCGCGTCCACAGCGGATCCTTCGACCCGGCTGCCTGCCACTGGGCGCATCAGCCTGTGGAGGACAACGTGAGGCCGTTACTCGCGGGGGTTCGCGTCCGCCGCGTCGTTCTCCGAGTCGTCGTCCGTGGGGTTCGCATCGCCCTCCTCATCGGGCGAGACGTTTGGTCCGTCCCAATCGTCGCCGAAGCGCCGGCGTCCGCCGGCCCCGTCGTCATCCTCGAACGTCATCGTGGTCTCCTTTTCCGAGCCCGGCTGCCCGGACGAGTGACTGGTTGCACCGGACTAGTGGAGTCGCGTCAGGGCGTACACGAGTACGAGGACCTCGGCGACAAGGGCGACGATCTGGACACGGAAGGCCTCGACGCGCCACTGGATCTCCGCGTCATTCCTCTCCCTGCCCTGCCGAATCACCTCGACCATCCCGATCCGGGCGGCAGTCTCGTCCTCATCGTTCTCGTAGTACTCGATGAGCTTGGCCGGGCTGGGTACGAAGACCCATGACGACGCGGGCCAAACGATGCACATGGCGCAGATGCCGTTGACGGCGACGAGGGCCATCAGCGTCCACGACGCCCACTCTTCCAGGACGGGCCCCTTGGTGGAGTCGGTGTAGAGCAGGCCGACGGCTGCGGCGACCGTGGTGAGCACGGCGGCACTGGACAGCAGGGTGGTGGAGCGAGTGCGAAGGTTCCCCAGGGTGGTGTCCTGGCTCTTCAACCTGTCCCTGGCGCTGTCGTAGGCGAGGACCGCCATCGGATTGACCGGCTCCCTGGGTGCAGCTCGCTCGGCGCGCGGAGCAACCGGCGCGCCAGGCAAAGGTGCGCCGCCGGCGTCTGAGCCGGTGTCGGTCATGAGGTCACCGTACGACTCGGGGCGCATGCTGGCGAGTGCCAGAAGGCGGCCGAGTGGCTCGAGCCAGACGATCGAGCCAGAGGATCGAGGAGCTCACGTCGGCGCTGTTCTGCGGCCCGTGTCAGCCGTCCGGCCGGCCCCACCCTCCTTCGGCGATCGCCACTCGACCGCACGGGCCCGATTCGGTGACGCACGACCCGGACCCGCGGTCGCGGGCGGTCACCGGTCAGCGCAGCATCACGCCGCCGCCGTCGACCATCAGCGTCTGGCCGGTGATGTAGGACGCGTCGTCGCTGGCCAGGAAGACCGCGGTACGGCCGATGTCGGCCTCGGGGTCGCCCAGCCGTCCCAGCGGGGCGCCGCTCAGCAGCGCGGCCTCCTGCTCGGGGTGCTCGGCCAGGAACCGGTCCACGCCCTCGGTGCGGGCCAGCGGCGAGATGACGTTGACGTTGATGTCGTCGCGGGCCCACTCGTGAGCGGCCACCCGGCTCATGGCGCGCACGGCCTCCTTCGCAGCGGCGTACGACAGCTGGGTGGGGCGCCCGATCAGCCCGGCGCCGGAGGCGAAGTTGATCACCGAGCCGCGGGTGAGCTTCAGGTCCGGGTAGCAGGCGCGCATCAGCCAGAACGCCGGGTAGAACCCGGTGTCGAACGAGAGCGCGAACATCTCCATCGTGGTGTCGACGAAGGGCGCCTGCCGGCTCGCGTGGGCGTTGTTGACGAGCACGTGGATCGCGCCGTACGTCGAGACCGCAGCGTCCCGGATGACCTCGGCGTTGGCCTCCTGGGAGATGTCGATCGGCAGGAAGCGGACGGCGTCGCCGAGCTCGGCGGCCAGCTCCTCGCCGCGGGCCTCGTCGACGTCGACGAAGAGCACCCGGGCGCCTTCGGCGACGAACGCGCGGACGATCCCGCGGCCGATCCCGTTGGCGCCACCGGTGACGATGGCGGTCCTGTCCTGCAGTCGGTCGGCCATGCTCGCTCCTAGGTGTTGGCTGTGCCCGGACCGTAGGGGCCGGGCACGGGGCTCGCCCGACAGCATCCCGCTGACCGGTCGGCCGCCGGCTGCTCCGGCAAGAGCGCCGGACGACACCAACACCCCACGGCCCTGATGGGCAGAGTCGACCGACACCGCGGAGCGACCGAAGCCCCGGCGATGAGAAAGAAGTTGCCGACATCGCCAACCTTCCGGGCCATGACTTCCGTCAACGTGGATGAAGAGGAAGACAGGAGGCAAGTCGTGTCACGAGACGAGGACTTCGGTGCGTATGTCGCCGGACGACGGGCGCATCTCTACCGGAGTGCCTGGCTGCTCTGCGGTGACCCGCACCGGGCCGAGGACCTCGTCCAGGAGGCGCTGACCAAGCTCTACCTCGCCTGGCCGCGCGTCTCTCGCGTCGGCAACATCGACGCCTACGTCCGCCGGATGCTGGTCAACGGACACATCGACGACAGCCGTCGGCCATGGCGTCGCGAACGCCCGACCGCACAGCCACCCGACACGACCTCAACTCCCGGGCCGGACGAGGAGTCCGACGAGCTCTGGCTCGCACTCCGCGGGCTCCCAGCAGGACAACGCCGGGTGGTCGTCCTGCGCCACTACTGGGGCCTGTCCGTCGAAGAGACCGCCCACGACCTCGGAGTCGGCATCGGCACCGTCAAGAGCCAGACCTCCGCCGCACTCGCGGCACTCCGCCGCATCCTCACCCCCGAACCAGCAGCCTCCTCGGCAACCACAACCAGCGACACCCCAGGAGAAGTCCGATGAACGACCTCGACCAGTTCGCCGACCGACTCCGCGCACTCGGACAGCGCGCACCCGTCCCCATCGCCGACCCGCTCCTGGACATCCGTCGCGGCCGCGTCGCCCTCCGACGCCGCCACGCCCGCAGCGCCGCCGGCGTCACGACCGCTCTCGTCGCCGCCGGAGCGGTCGCCACGACCTTCCCCGGCCTCCACCTGCCCGGAGGCGGTGGCAGCACCGCCATCGCCCCTGCCGGGTCACCCTCCGGCGCGACCTCGCCCACAACCTCTCCGCTGCCCACTGCGAAGGACCCGTGCACGATCGAGGCGCCCGCCGACGGCGACACCACGGTCTTGCCAGGAGCGATCCAGCGCGGGGAAGGGATCGGCGCGTCGAAGTCCGAGCCCGGCGACGTCCTGACAATCGAGAACGACCCCCAGGTGGCTGCCGCGCTGCCTGCATATCGAGAGGCTGCGGCCGCAATCCTCGACCCGTCAGGCGAGCACCTCGACCGCGCCGACCGCAAACGGTCGAACAACGTCCAGGCCAGCTCCTACTGCGATCCCAAGACCGGTGAGCATCTCACCAGACTCGGCACCAAGATCGGTTGGACCGGCGGCGGAGCGCTCGGGGTGATTCAAATCGAGGTCGTGACACCCGCGCACGACGACGAGCCCCAGACCGTGCTCAACCACGCTGGCTGGACCGCCTACCAGGGACAGCTTCCGACCGGTGTCAGCGCGGCCGAGGTCGCGAGCTACAGCAACGACGGCGGCGGGCACGCTGTGGCTGTCGAACGCGCCGACGGACTCACTGTCACCATCGACGCCGCGGCCACCTGGGGCAACAACGTCGCGCCCGGCTCGGCACCCGCAACCGACCTTCCCGGGATCGACAAGCTCGTAGAGCTCGCAGCAAGCCCCGAGCTGACCTTCCCCGAGCGGTGACCAGACGCCCGAGCCCCGGTCCCGCACACGTCCGCGGGGCTGGGGTTTCCAGCGACGACCAGAGAGCCGCCGATCTTGCCCCCTGGATCGAGCACGACAGCACTGAACGCCACCACGGCGCACTCGGAGGACTCCCGCCCATCAGCCGCCAGTGACCAACGTGTCGGCCAGGTACATCTAACGGCTGCTGTAGTCGCGGAACCCGCGCTTGGTCTTGCGGCCGAGGTAGCCCGCGGTGACCAGGTGCTCCAGCAGCGGCGCGGGGGCGAAGCCCGGCTCGCGGAACTCCAGGTAGAGCTCGCGCTGGATGGCCAGCGAGACGTCGTTGCCGACCACGTCGAGCAGCTCGAACGGGCCCATCGGCAGCGCGCAGCCCTGCTTCATCGCGGTGTCGATGTCGTCGGCGGTGGCGTAGTGCGCCTCGAGCATCTTGACGGCGTCGTTGAGGTACGGGAACAGCAGCGCGTTGACGATGAAGCCCGCACGGTCGCCGCAGGTGACCGCTACCTTGCCGACCTTCGCGCACAGGGCCCGCGTGGTCTCGGTGACGGCGTCGTCGGTCGCGACCGTCGAGACCACCTCGACCAGCTTCATGATGGTGGCCGGGTTGAAGAAGTGCATGCCGATGACGTCCTGCGGGCGACTGGTCACCTTGGCCATCGCGATGATCGGCAGCGACGAGGTGGTGGTCGCGAGGATCGCCCCCGGCCGACAGATCTCGTCGAGGTTCTCGAACAGCGTGGTCTTGATGGCCAGGTCCTCGGCGATCGCCTCGACCACGAGGTCGACGGCCGCGAGGTCGTCGAGCGAGGTGGAGCCGGTCAGCCGGCCGAGCACCTCGGCCTTGGCCTCCTCGGTCGCCCGGCCGCGCTGGATCTGCTTGTCGAAGCTCTTGGTGATCGCGGCGACCACGCCGCCGACCTTGTCCTGGCTGCGGCCGACGTACGTGACGTCGTACCCGCTCTTGGCGAAGACCTCGATGATGCCGGTCGCCATGGTGCCGGTGCCGACGACGCCGACCCGCGCGATGTCGTGCCGCAGCTCGGGCAGCTCGTCGGCCGACGGGGTCAGCGCGTCGGCGACCACGACCGGACTGTCGGGCGCCTCGTAGGTGTAGAAGCCGCGGCCGGTCTTGCGACCGAGCAGGCCCGCGGTGACCATCTGCTTGAGGATCGGTGCGGGCGCGTGCAGCCGGTCGCGGCCCTGGCGGTACATCGTCTCGAGGATCTCGTACGCCGTGTCGAGGCCGATCAGGTCGAGCAGCGCCAGCGGACCCATCGGGTAGCCACAGCCGTAGCGCATCGCGGCATCGATGTCCTCGCGGGAGGCGTACTTGCCCTCGAACATCGACACCGCGTGGTTGAGGTAGCCGAAGAGCAGGGTGTTGGCGATGAAGCCGGCCTTGTCGCCGCAGACGACGGGGTTCTTGCCGAGCCCCTCGACCAGCGCCTTCGCCTCCGCGAGGACGCCCTCCTCGGTGACGACCGTGCGGACGATCTCGACCAGGTCCTGCACCGGCGCGGGGTTGAAGAAGTGCACCCCGACCACCCGGCCGGGCCGCGCGGTGGCGGTCGAGAGGTCGGTGACCGAGAGCGAGGAGGTGTTCGTCGCGAGGATCGCCTCCGGCGCCACGATCGCGTCCAGCTCGCGGAAGATCGACTTCTTCAGCTCCATGGACTCCACGACCGCCTCGACCACGAGACCGGCGTCGGCGACGGCCGCCAGGTCGGTGGTCAGGGTGATCCGGTCGAGCAGCTCGGCCTGCTCGGCCTCGGTCAGCTTCTCGCGCTTCACGGCACGCGCCGTCGAGTGCTCGAGGTACTGCCGGCCCCGGGCCAGCGACTCGTCGTCCTTCTCGACGCCGACCACGGCGTACCCGTGCCGGGCGAACACCTCGGCGATGCCGGCGCCCATCGTGCCCAGGCCGACGACGCCGACGGTCGTGATGGTGCGCTCTGATGACTCGGGAGAGGTCGACATGGCCGGGATCATGGCACATATTACTGTCGAGTAACAGTGACCTGGGCCACGCCGCTCAGGGTTGTCTGAGGAGCGCGGTGTCCATGAGAATCCGCGGCCCGTGGCGGTCCAGGCCGAGCTCCACCTCGTGCTCGCGCAGCCGCACCTGCCAGGGTGCCGGTCGAGCGACTTCGGCGAACCCGAGGCCGACGTAGAAGGGCCCGTTCCACGGCACGTCGCGGTACGTCGCCAGCGACATCCGTTCGTGACCGGCCCACCGGGCCTCCTCCATCGCGGCCCGGACCAGCGCCGTCCCGACGCCCTGCCGCATCGCGTCCGGGTGCACCGAGACCTGCTCGAGGTGCGCCTCGCCCTCGATCAGGAGCACGTGCGCGAACCCCACCACCGGGTCGCCCGCCACGAGCAGGAATCCCGGCCGGTCGGCCCGCTCGCCACCCGAGACGGCGGGTGCGACCAGCGCGTCGCCGGTCAGGTCGCCGAGGTGCTCCTCGAAGAGCGCGCCGCCCGCGTCCTCGATCGACGCGAGGTGCCGCAGGTCGGAGGGACGCGCCAGGCGCACGGCGTACATGTGCTCACTGTAGATTCACGGCCCGTGAGACTCGTCGTCGCGAAGTGCCAGATCGACTACGCCGGTCGGTTGACCGCCCACCTCCCGATGGCCACCCGGGTGCTGATGGTCAAGGCGGACGGGTCGGTGCTCGTGCACTCCGACGGCGGCTCCTACAAGCCGCTGAACTGGATGTCGCCGCCCTGCACCCTGCGCGAGGGCACCACCGACGACGGCACCCCCGAGTGGACGGTGACCAGCACCAAGACCGACGACACCCTGCGGATCCTGCTGGCGGAGGTCATCAGCGACTCCAGCCACGACCTCGGCGTCGATCCCGGCCTGCAGAAGGACGGCGTCGAGAAGCACCTCCAGGAGCTGCTGGCCGAGCACCCGGGGACGCTCTCCCCCGGTCTGACGCTCGTACGCCGGGAGTTCCCGACCGCGATCGGGCCGGTCGACCTGATGTGCCGCGACGGCGAGGGGGTCTCGGTCGCCGTCGAGATCAAGCGGCGCGGCGACATCGACGGCGTCCTCCAACTCGGGCGGTATCTCGAACTGCTCAACCGCGACCCCCTCCTGACCGGCAAGGGACCGGTCCGCGGGATCTTCGCGGCCCAGGTAATCAGGCCCCAGGCGCGGGTGCTGGCAGAGGATCGCGGGATGACCTGTGCGCTGGTCGACTACGACGCGCTTCGGGGTCTCGACGATCCGACGGTTCGCCTGTTCTGAGAGACAAGCGGCCTCGCACGTCGTCCACAGGGGCACCGGACGACGATGGCGGCTCACGGGAACCCGGCATACGGTGACAGGCATGACGAGCGATCCCGGCATGAGTCGCCGCGTGACCCGACTCGAGAACGACACGGAGTCGGTCTACGAGCTCATCACCGAGGTCAGGTCCACCCAGGACGACCACACGCGCCGGTTCGAGTCGATCTTCGAGATCATCACGGAGGTCAGGTCCGCCCAGGACGACCACACGCGCCGGTTCGAGTCGATCTTCGAGATCATCACGGAGGTCAGGTCCGCCCAGGACGACCACACCCGCCGGTTCGATCGGATCGAGACCACCCTCAACGAGGTCGTCCGCCGTCTTCCAGATCCTTCCGCAGGATGAGCGGCATGCTGATCTACCACGTCGCCACCGCCGCCGACTGGACGGCCGCGCAGGTGACCGGGGAGTACACGACCTCGACGTACGGCGTGACCCTGGCGCAGGAGGGATTCCTGCATTGCAGCCGCGAGGACCAGTGGCGCGGGGTCCTGGCCCGCTACTACGCGGACGTCAGGGAGCCGCTGGTGCTGCTGGTCATCGACACCGACCGGGTCGGAGTGCCGGTCGTCGAGGAGCCTCCGGCACCGGGAGCGGCCGAGACCTACCCGCACGTCTACGGCGCGCTGGGACCGGCTTCGGTCATCGAGGTGCGGCCGCTGGACGACCGGTCGAGGTAGGGCAGCACCACCCGGAAGGTGGTCCCGACGCCGAGCTCGCTGTCCACCTGGATCTCGCCGGCGTGTGCGTCGACGATCTTGCTGACGATCGAGAGCCCCAGCCCGGCGCCCTGGGTGTGCGCGGCGACGGCGCTCGGGGTCCGGTAGAGACGCTCGAAGATCTGCGCCCTCTCGTCCTCGCGCAGGCCGACGCCGGTGTCGGTCACCTCCAGCACCGCGAGTCCCCCGTCGTCGACCACCCGGACCCGCACCTCGCCCCCGGACGAGGTGAACTTGAAGGCGTTGGTGAGCAGGTTCTCGAGGACCTGGACCAGCCGGTAGAAGTCCCCCAGGACCGGGCGTACGTCCTCGACCTCGACGAGAAGGCGCAGCCCGGCCTCCGCCGCGGCCGTGCGCTGATCGGTGACCACGCGGTTGACGAGGGCGACCAGGTCCATCGGCTCGCGCGCGATGTGCAGCCGACCGCCGTCGAGGAAGGCCATCGTGAGCAGGTCGTCGACCAGCCGCATCTCCCGGGCGGCATTGCGCTCGATCACCCCGACCAGGCTCCGCGCGGTCGGGCCGAGCTCGTCGGGACCGAGGTCGGCGAGCAGCTCGGTGTAGCCGACGATCGAGGTCAGTGGCGTGCGCAGCTCGTGGGAGACCGTCGCGATCAGCTCGTCGCGCATCCGGTCGGCCTCCGCCTGCATCCGTCGGCGCTCGGTCAGGTCACGGATGGCTGCGGAGACGAGTAGTCCCTGATCGGTCTCGAGAGGCGAGAGCGAGATCTCGACCGGGATCTCGCGGCCGTCCCGGTGCAGGGCGAACACCTCGACCGCCCCGATCGGCCGGACGCTGGGCCTGCGCATGAATCCGCCCCGCAGGCTCGGGTGCTCGGGGCGGAACCGCTCGGGCACCAGCACCTCGATCGGGCCCCCGATCAGCTCCTCGCCGGACCAGCCGAAGACGTTGAGCATCTGCCGGTTGGCCAGCACGATCTGTGCATCGCCGTCGACGATCACCGTCGGGTCCGGCGCCGCGTCGATCAGCTTGCGAAAGAGGCTGTCGTCCCCGGCGATAGCCACGAGCCGAGCCTAGACGAAACCCACCACGTCCTCGGCGCAGCCCCACGCGAGGGTGACGCCGGCGCCGCCGTGGCCGTAGCAGTGCACGACCCGGCCGACCCGCTCCACCCGCAGCGCGGGACGCACCGGACGCAGGCCCACCCGGTGCCGCAGCACCCGGGCACCGGCGAGCTCCGGCACGAGTCGGGTCGCCCGTTCGAGGATCGCGGTCGCCGCGGCCGGCACGGGCGTCCGGCTCCAGTCACCCTCCTCGTCGGTACCGCCGACCACGATGTCCGCCGAGCGCGGTACGACGTACGTCGGCCCCGCGGGGTCGAGCCACCAGCGGTCCAGCCCGACCTGCTCGACGACGACGACCTGACCGCGCACCGGGGTGACCGACAGGTCGGCGCCGAGCAGCCGGGCTCCGAGACCCGAGCAGTTGACGACCACGTCGCCGCCCTCCGGGAGGGCCCGGAGGTTGAGGCGGGTCACGGTGCCCCCGAGATCGTCCACCCGGGCGCGCAACCAGTCCAGGTGCACCGGCATCTCGACGACCGGAGCGGTGAACGACCAGCCGTCGACGTACCCCGGCGGCAGCGACGTCGCCCGCTCCAGTCCAGGGACGGCCGCCGCCCACCGGGGCTGCGCCTGCGGCTCCGCGAGCAGCTCGGTGCCGGGCACCATCCGCACGCCGGTCGCGTCGTCGTCGGCCAGGCCTGCGAGCACCTCGAACGTGCGGGAGGCCCAGGCCGTCACCCGGTCCGGCGGGAAGGCGCGGTAGGGGTACCAGAGGGCGGCCGCGACCGCGGACGTCGTCTCCCGCGGCAGGTCCCGGGCGACGACGTCGACCCGATGCCCGGCCTCGAGCAGACGGACCGCGCAGGTCAGTCCCACGACGCCCGCACCGACCACGATCACCCGACTCACGGGAGCAGTCTGGCAGGCCCGGGCTGCTGGCAGTCCCGGCTCAGGCTCCGGCGACCCGAGGAGCGGTGGGATCGGCGACGGCGCCACTCTGCTCGCGGGCGACGTACTCCTCGATGTCCTCGATGTCGTCGACGTTGCGGGTGACGACCGCGAGCAGGTCGGTCATCGTCGCGACCTCCTCGACCTGCTCCTTGATGAACCACTGCATGAACTGCTCGGAGGCGAAGTCGTACTCCTCGCGCGCGATCCGCAGCAGCCCGTTGATCTGCTCGGTGACCCGCTTCTCCTGCGCCAGGGCGAGCGTGACGGGAGCGATCAGGTCGGCGAAGCCCGCGACCGGCGCCTCGACGCCGGGGATGGCGACATCGGCGTCGGTGTCGAGGAGGTACTGCACCATCATCATCGCGTGGTCGCGCTCCTCGAGCGCCTGACCGTAGAAGAACGCGGCCATCCGCGGCATGGTCAGGGCGTCGTAGTACACCGCGCAGGCGAGGTACTGGTTGTGGGCAGCGAGCTCGTTGCCGATCTGGACGTTGAGCTGCTCGGCGAAGCGGGCGGCGGGCATCGGTGCTCTCCTGGTGTGACGGGTCAGGCGGCCTTCGCAAGCTTCTTCTTGGTGACCTTCTTGCCGTCGACCCGGACGAGCTTGCGCTGCTTGACCGTATACCCGTCGGGCAGCGTGCCCTCCTTCAGCATCCGGAGGGGGCACCGGCCGCACTTCGACTTGGAGACGCAGCACTCCGTCTTGGGGAGCTTCGTCTTGGACTTCTTCGCCACGAGAGAAGCGTACCCGACAAAGGTAAGGCGTGCCTTGCCTTTGTGACGGGCGACACGTACGACGGGTTTGACCTCCCGTCCCGGGCGGAAGTCTGGCTGCCATGACCGCAACCCGCGACGCCGTGCCCACCGGGATCATCCTGAGCGTGATGGGAGTCGTGGCGGTCGTCCTCTCGGACCTTCCCTCGATCTACACGCACGGGTCCGGCTTCGGCGACGGCGAGGGCCAGGGCGACCTCGGGGCGATGAAGCTCTACCTCAGCAGCATCGTCCAGGGCACGTTCCTCACCCTCGGTCTGGTCCTGCTCGCCGGCGCCGCGACCTGCTTCCTGCTCGCCCTCGTCCGACGGCGTCGCGCCTGAGTCGAAGACCCGGCTCAGCCCAGGTCCGGCGTCTCCCGCGTCACCGACCAGGCCCGCCCGTCGCGGACCAGCTCGACGTACCCGCCGCCACCGAGCAGCAGGTGCCAGGCGGTGGTCCGCGGGCGCCCGACCAGGACCGGCAGGGTCGCCATCACCGCGCCACCGTGGCTGACGACCAGGACGCTCTCGCCCTCGTGCCGGTCGGCGACCTCGGTCAGCACCCGGACCACGCGCTCGATGCTCTCCGAGACCACCTCGCCACCCGGGATGGTGGCCTCGTCGTCGCCGTCGACCCAGCGCTCGAAGACGGGGCCGATGACCTCCCGCTCACTGCCGCTCGTGCCCGCGAGCGAGCCCACGCCGTACTCCCGCAGGCCCTCGCGGACCGTGACGCCCACGCCCAGGACCCCCGCGGCGATCTCGGCCGTCTGCACGGCCCGCGACAGCGGGCTGCACCAGACCGCGGCGATGCCCTCCGCCTCGAGGCGCCGACCGAGCTCTCGTGCCTGGGCGCGCCCCTCGACCGTCAGCGAGCCGCCGTCGTCGGTGACCAGCTCGGTCTCGTACTCGGCGAGACCGTGCCGGGCCAGGAACAGTCGGACGACCACCCTCAGTCCAGCCCGTTGGCCCGGCGGATCACCTCGACGATGCCGCCCATGATCTCGGTCAGCCCGAAGTCCTTGGGGGTGTAGACCGCCGCCACTCCGCCCTCGCGCAGCTTGCGGGCGTCGGAGTCGGGGATGATCCCGCCGACGATCACCGGCACGTCGTCGAGACCGGCGGCCCGCAGCCCGTCGAGCACGGCGGGCACCAGCTCCATGTGCGAGCCGGAGAGGATCGAGAGTCCGACGCAGTGCACGTCCTCGGCCACCGCGGCCGAGACGATCTGCTCGGGGGTGAGCCGGATCCCCTGGTAGACGACCTCGAAGCCCGCGTCCCGAGCGCGTACGGCGACCTGCTCGGCACCGTTGCTGTGCCCGTCCAGGCCGGGCTTGCCCACCAGCAGTCGCAGCCGGCCGCCCTTGTTCCCGGCCAGCTCCTCACCCGTCTGCCGCACCCGCTCGCGGACCGCGGTCAGGTCGGCGCCGGCGTCTGCGACCCCGACGGCGCCGCTGACCCCGGTGGGGGCCCGGAACTCGCCGAAGACCTCGCGGAGAACGCCCGCCCACTCCCCCGTGGTCGCGCCCGCCCGGGCGGCGACCAGCGTGGCGGCCATCAGGTTGGCGTCGGTCTTGGCGGCCTCGGCCAGCGTGGCCAGGGCGGCGGCGACCTCGTCCTCGTCACGCTCGGCCTTCCAGGCCTCGACGCTGGCGATCGCGGTCCGCTCGGCCTCCGGGTCGGCCGCCATGATCGCGCCGTCGAGGTCGGCGGTCAGCGGGCTCGGCTCGGTGGTGTCGAACCTGTTGACGCCCACGATGATCTCGTCCCCGGACTCGATACGGCCCCGGCGGACGGCGTGGCTGGAGACCAGCTCCTGCTTCATGTAGCCCGACTCGACGGCCGCGATGGCGCCGCCCATCGCCTGGACCCGGTCGATCTCCGCCTTCGCACCCTCGACCAGCTCGGCGACCTTGGCCGCGATGACGTGCGAGCCGTCGAAAATGTCGTCGTACTCCAGCAGGTCGGACTCGAAGGCCAGCACCTGCTGCATCCGCAGCGACCACTGCTGGTCCCACGGACGCGGCAGGCCCAGCGCCTCGTTCCAGGCGGGCAGCTGCAGGGCACGCGCCCGGGCGTTCTTCGAGAGCGTGACACCGAGCATCTCCAGCACGATCCGCTGGACGTTGTTCTCCGGCTGGGCCTCGGTCAGGCCGAGCGAGTTGACCTGCACGCCGTACCGGAAGCGCCGCATCTTGGGGTCCTGCACGCCGTACCGCTCGGCCGTGATCTCTTCCCAGAGCTGGACGAAGGCCCGCATCTTGCAGGTCTCCTCGACGAACCGGACACCGGCGTTGACGAAGAACGAGATCCGCCCGACGACCTTCTCGAAGTCGGCCTCGTCGACCTGCCCGGAGGCCCTGACCTGGTCGAGCACGGCGATCGCGGTGCACAGCGCGTAGGCGAGCTCCTGCGTCGGCGTCGCACCGGCCTCCTGCAGGTGGTAGCTGCAGATGTTGATCGGGTTCCACTTCGGGATCTGGTGGACCGTGTAGGCGATCATGTCGCCGATCAGGCGCAGCGAGTGCTCGGGCGGGAAGACGTAGGTCCCCCGTGAGAGGTACTCCTTGATGATGTCGTTCTGGGTGGTGCCGGCCAGGGTGGCCGCGACCTCCTCCGGCGTCAGGTCCGGGTACTGCTCCTCGGCCACGACCTGGTACATCGCGAGCAGCCACATGGCCGTCGCGTTGATGGTCATCGAGGTGTTCATCTCGCCGAGCGGGATGTCGGCGAAGAGCTTGCGCATCTCGCCCAGGTGCGGGACCGGTACGCCGACCTTGCCGACCTCGCCGCGGGCCATCACCGAGTCGGGGTCGTAGCCCGTCTGCGTCGGCAGGTCGAAGGCGACCGAGAGACCGGTCTGACCCTTGGCCAGGTTGGTGCGGTACAGCGCGTTGGACGCCTCTGCGGTCGAGTGCCCCGCGTAGGTGCGCATCACCCAGGGACGGTCACGAACCGGTCGGGCCTTGTCGCTCATGGGACGAGAGTAGGACCAAGGCTACCGATTGGTAACCGCCCCGAGTGTGGTCAATCCGACACCTCAAGCCGTCGCCGCGGCGCGCTCGACCTCGAGCACGCGGATCAACCGGGACATGTGCAGCATCCGGCGGACGGCGGGGCGGCAGCCGCGCAGCGTGAGCCGGTGACCGTCGCGGACGGCCTGGCGGGTGGCGACGGCGAGGACCTTCAATGCCGTGAGGTCGATCGTCTCGACCCCGGTCAGGTCCACGACCACATCGCCGTCGTGCTGGGCCAGCAGCTCGTAGAGCGCGTTGCGGACCTCCATCGTGCTCCGGCCGTCGAACGCGCCGGACAGCACCAGCACGGGTCCGTCCGTCGTGATGTCCATCGCTGCCTTCCTGGAGTACGTCAGGTGGATCTTTACCCACAATGACGCGCCAGAGGCCCGTTCGGTTGCAGGGAATACCGAACTTTCTCTCCCGTGTCGGTGATGACTTCTTCAACCACCGACGTCGATACCCTCGACGCATGGTCAACCTCACCCGGATCTACACGCGCACCGGCGACGGCGGGGAGACCCGTCTCGGCGACATGAGCACCACCACGAAGAACGACCTGCGGCTGCACGCCTACGCCGACGTCGACGAGGCCAACGCGACGATCGGGCTCGCGCTCGCCGGCGGCGGGATCGAGGACGACGTGGTCGCGTTGCTCACGCGCGTTCAGAACGACCTCTTCGACGTGGGCGCCGACTTCTGCACGCCCGTGGTCCCCGACCCGGAGTACCCGCCGCTGCGCATCGAGCAGGAGTACGTCGACCGCCTCGAAGGCTGGTGCGACCAGTACAACGAGAGCCTGGCCGCGCTGCGCTCGTTCATCCTCAACGGCGGTACGCCGGCCGCCGCGCACCTGCACGTCGCGCGCACCGTCGTACGTCGCGCGGAACGGTCGGCCTGGGCCGCCTTCGAGGAGCACCACGAGACCATGAACAAGGTCGCGATCGCCTACCTCAACCGGCTCTCCGACCTGCTGTTCATCCTGGCCCGCCACGCCAACCGGGCGCAGGGCGACGTGCTGTGGGTGCCCGGCGGCGAGCGGGGCTGAGCTGGGCAGGTCGGCCAGGCCGAGCGCGCTGCTGGGTTCGCCCTGGCTGCTCCAACTTGTTCCAAGTCGAAGCAGGACTTGGAACAAGTCACTGTTCTCCAAGTTTCCCACGTCCCGGTCCCCCCTCCGCCGTACGGGCCAGATCCCGGCCTGAGGGCCGACGCAGGTGAGTTCCTCGGTGCCTACTCGGCACTCCCCGAGCACGATCGCCCCTACCTCGCCTGGGATGACTTCCGATTCCGGGCGTCCACCGGTGTCGAGGTGTCTCCCGAACAGCAGCGGTCGCTGATCAGGTTCCGCCGACACGCTTCGGCGCGGAGCCTCACGCAGCTTCGCGACCGGGACGGCCACGCCTTCGACTACGTGCTGGCCGACCAGATCCTGGAACTGCTCGACCACATCAGCGCGACCGCGAAAGGGCAGATCGCCATGGCCGAGGCGGTCACCAATCCGAGCACCCGCGACCGGTACATCGTGAGCTCTCTCATCGAGGAGGCGATCGCCTCCAGCCAGCTCGAGGGCGCTTCGACGACAAGACGCGTTGCCAAGCAGATGATCACCAGCGGACGCTCGCCCCGCGATCGCAGCGAGCGGATGATCCTCAACAACTTCGTGGCCATGCAGCGCGTGCGAGAGTTGCGCGACCAGGACCTGAACCCGGCGCTGGTGTGCGAGATTCAGCGGATCGTCACCGACGGCACGCAAGGATCTCGCCGATCTCGCTGATCGTGACCTGTTCGTACGACGGCGCGAGGGGAAGCACTTCGCCTGGTATCCGGCGCCCGACCTCGCCGCTCGCCTCGACTGACCTCCTGCTCCAAGGTTTGGAGCAACTTGGAGCAACTTGGTGTTGCCCCTAGGACTCCGCCCGGTCCGCGTGGCCCAGCGACTTCTCGGGCGCGACCAGGTCGCGCACCCGCCGCTTCAGCTCGGTGATCTCGGGGAAGCCGCCGTCGCGCTTGCGGTTCCACACCGGCTCCCCGTCGACGTCGATGCGGAACACGCCCCCGGTGGTCGGCGCGAGGGCCACCTCCCCGAGCTCGTCGGCGAAGGTGGTCAGCAGCTCGCCGGCGTACCACTGCGCGCGCAGCAGCCATCGGCACTGGGTGCAGTAGGTGATCAGGACGCGGGGCGCGGGCATGGCGTCATTGTCCGCCATCGGGCCCGGTGCGCGCCGCGCTGGCGCTGAGTGCGGCGGGGACCATCAGCACCGCGACGACGAGCAGCGCCTCGAGCGTGCCGACGTGGTCGCCGACGACCCCGAGCAGCGGCGGTCCGGCGAGGAACGCGGTGTAGCCGATCGTCGAGACGACGCTGACCCGGGCGGCCGAGCGGGCCCGGTCGTCGGCCGCCGCGCTCATGCCGACCGGGAAGCCCAGCGAGGCGCCGAGCCCCCAGACCAGGATGCCGAGCGCGACCAGCAGCGGATGCTGGCCCAGCACCACCAGCGCGATCCCGGCCACGGCCGCGACCGCGGTCAGCCGCAGCACCGGGACCCGGCCGAACCGGTCCAGGACGACCGGCCCCAACAGCCGTCCGGCGGTCATCGCACAGACGAACAGCGAGAAGCCGGCGACGCCGACCCAGTGCCGGGCGTCGTACCCGTCGATGAGCGCGAGGGCGAGCCAGTCGTTGGCCGTGCCCTCGACGAGCGCGAAGGCCAGCACCATCGCGCCGATGGCCAGGGTGCGCGGCTCCGCCCAGGCCGAGGCGGCGCGACCGGCCGACTCGCCCGGCTCCGGCTCGGCGGGCAGGAACGACCGGGAGGTGAGGACCGCCAGGCTCAGCGCGACCGCGGCCACCAGGCCGAAGTGGGCGAGCAGGGGTACGTCGGCCGCGGCCATCGGAATCCCGATCGCCGCACCCGCGATCGAGCCGAAGCTCCAGCCCGCGTGGAAGCGCGGCATCACCGTCCGGTCGAGCCGGCGCTCGACCTCGGCGGCCTCGACGTTCATCGCGACGTCCCAGATGCCGATGCCGATGCCGTGCAGGAACAACCCGAGGGCGGCGAGTGGCACCAGCTCGGCGACGCCCGCGCCGATCGCGGCGAGCACCAGGCCGCACGCGTCGAACGCCGCCCCCAGCCGGACGACGGTCGCCGCACTGGAGCGCTGGATGAGCGCCCCGGTGGTCGGCAGGGTCAGCACTGACCCGGCCGCGATCGCCAGGAGCAGCAGCCCGAGCTCGCCGTTGCCGAGGTCGAGGTGCTCGCGCACGAGCGGGATCCGGGAGACGAGGGTCGCGAACAGCAGCCCGTTGAGGGCGAACGAGAGGCCCACGGCGTTGCGGGCGGGGATCACCTCGGTGGGCACACGCCGCAGTTCATCAGAAGCCGTGTCGCTCGCGCGCCTCGGCCAGCCAGAGTCCGACCAGCGGGACCCGCCACTCCTCGCACTGGGCGACCGCCCGGTCGGCGTACGACGTCGCGGCCTCGCGGTCGCCCGCAGCCGCGGCCGCCAGCGCCAGGTAGGCGCGCACCGGGCCGACGTTCAGGTCGGAGCCGAACGAGCAGGCCAGGTCGGCCAGCGGCTCCAGCACCTTGCGGCAGGCGGCGCCGAGCTCGGCGTCCGCGAGCCGGAGCGCCACCTCGGCGGCGAAGCAGGCGTTGGCGAGGGACACGATGGTATCCTGCTCGACCCGGGCGCCGTGCTCGGCGTGATGGGCGCGGGCCTCCTCCTCACGACCGGCGCGCAGCAGGAACGCCGTCACCACCGCCGGGACCTCATGGGCCGGGCCGGACCAGGACGCCAGCAGCGCGACCACCTCGGCGCAGCGTCCCTCCCACAGCCGGACCGCGATGGTGGCGCTGACGACCGCGTGGTCGGCGAAGTCGTGCGAGATCTGGCGCGCGGTGCGAGCGAGGTGCTCGAGACGCTCGGCGCACCGGTCGAACCGGCCGGCCATGGCCAGCCACGGGATCTCGGCGCTGTCCAGGACGGTCTCGCCGTACGCGATCCGCAGTCGGCGCGCCTCCTCGCGCGCCTCCCGGACGGCTTCGTCGAACTCGGGGCGGCGGCCCAGCTCGCCGTACGCCACGGCCTGCAGGCACGCGGAGACCAGGTGCGCGCGTTCCTCGCCGAGCTCGGCCGCCAGCGCCATCGACTCGGTGGTCCACGCCAGCCGCTCCGCAGCGGTGCGGGCCACCCAGAGGGACACGCAGGCGACCTGGCAGGCGTCGACCAGGAGCATGTCGTCGCCCAGCCGGCGGGCGATGGCGAAGGCCTCGTCCACCAGAGCCCGCCGGTCGGCGAACGACGTGCGGTGGTGCAGCTCGTTCGCCAGGGCGAGCAGGACCCGGGCCCTGAGGGCCGAGTCTCCCTCGGGCAGCCCCGCCAGGCTGGTGCGCAGGGCGGTGACGACGGTGTCGTTGACCTCGCCGTCGGGCGCCGAGCGCCACAGGGTCCCGAACGTCGGCGCGATCGCGGCGCCCGCGACGGCGGCCGGGTCACCGATCTCGCGGGCGACGGCGACAGCCCGCTCGACGGTCGCGACCAGCTGCGGGAGCAGCGCCGCCCAGCGGTACGCGTCGACGAGCTGCATCAGCACGGCGTACTGGGCCTGCGGGGTCGACTCCGGGTCGGCGTCCAGCGAGTCGAGCGCGTCGGTCAGCAGCGCGGCCGCCTCGTCATGGGCGTGCAGCGCCCGGGCGATGAGGGCGGCGTCGACCGCGGCCTGCCAGGCGCGTCGGGCGTACGCCGGCCCCGCGGCCCGCCAGTGCACCGCGACCTCGGTCTCGCGCCCGACGGCCGAGGCGAGCACCTCGGCGACCCGGGCGTGGGCCCGGGCCCGGCGCGACGCCGACATCGTCGACCGCAGGGTGTCGCGCACCAGGGCGTGGGCGAACCGGAACTCGTCGATGCCGTCCTCGTGCACCAGGCCGGCGACCAGGGCCGGCTCGACGAGGTCGAGCACGTCGTCCTCGTCGACGCCGGAGGCGCCCGCCAGCGTCGGGGTGTCGAAGGCGCGGCCGACGACGGCAGCGGTCCGGAGGAGGGCGAGCGTCTCCTCGGGCAGCCGACCCAACCGACGGGTCAGCACCTCGCTGACCCCGGTCGGCGGGCCCTCGTCGTCGAGCAGCGTGTCCAGGTCGGCCCGCTCCCCCGCGAGCCGGGCGTACTCGACCAGGAAGAACGGGTTCCCGTCCGTGCGGGAGCGCAGGTGCTCGGCGAGCTCGCCCGACGGTCGTGCGGACGTGACGCCCTCGACGATCCCCGCGACCGACTCCCGGTCGAGCCCGCCGAGCTGGACGCGGACCGCGTGCCGACGAGCCAGGGTCTCGGCCAGGTCGGCCAGCGCCCCGGTCGGGGCGGGGTGGTCGCGCCAGGTGCCGAGCACCAGCAGCCGTGCCGCCTCGGTCGTCTCGGCGACCAGCCGGAGCACGCGCAACGTGGCGCCGTCGGCCCAGTGCAGGTCCTCCAGCACCACGACCGTCGGCGCTCGGGTGGCAGCGGCCCGGAGCACCCCGGCGACGAGCTCGGCCTGCCGGAACTGGCCTCCGGTGTCGGCGACCTCGCCGAGATCGACGTCCGCGTCCAGGGCCTGCAGCACCGTGCGCCAGGGCCACAGGGGCGGGGCGCCGTCGTCCTGCGAGCACTGACCGACCAGCACCTGCGCGCCGCGCGCGCGGGCCAGGGCGGCCAGCTCGGCCGCGAGCCGCGACTTCCCGATGCCGGGCTCCCCGGTCAGGACGGCGTACCTCGCCCGGCCTCCCTCGGCCGCCTCGAGCGCCGCTTCGAGGAGCTGCAGCTCGGCCGACCGGCCGACCATCGGCCACGGGGCGACCACCTCGGCGGGGCGCACCGGCGGCGGCACGGGAGCCGGTACGACGGGCACGCTCGCCGTTGGCACCGCCGCAGCGGGCGCCACCCACTCCAGGGCCGGGTCCTGACGGAGCACGGCCGTCTGCAGGGTGCGCAGCTCGACGGACGGCTCCAGGCCGAGCTCGACGTCCAGCACCTCCCGCACACGGCCCAGCGCCTCCAGGGCGTCCGCCTGCCGCCCCGACCGGGTCAGCGCGAGCGCCCGGAGCCACCACAGCCGCTCGCGCAACGGGTGGGCGTCGGTGAGCGCCTCCAGCTCGGCCGCCACCGTGCGGTGGTGGCCCAGGGCCAGGCCGGCGACCGCCCGGTCCTCGAGGGCGACGAGTCGGAGCTCCTCGAGCCGGTGCCGCTCGGCCACGGCGCCCGCCGCCTCGCTCAGCTCGCTGTACGGCGTGCCGCGCCACCGCGCGAGCGCGGTGTCGAGCACGGAGACCGCGGCGGCGAGCTCCGCGGTGTCGAGCGGGGACTCCCCGAGTGCCGGCACGGCCTGCAGGCGCGCGTGCGTGTCGGCCACCTCGCGCTCGAAGCGGACCGCGTCGATCGCGTCCTCGGGCAGCCGCAGGGCGTACCCCGGCGCGACGGTGACGAGCACGCTCGCCGGCGCCCGGCGAGCACGGTCCGGCTCCAGCACCCGGCGCAGCGAGGAGACGTAGCCCTGGAGGGTCGCCACGCTCCCCGGGGGCGGCTCGTCGCCCCACAGCAGGTCGACGATGCCGTCGACGGAGACCGCACGCCCGCGGGCCAGCGCCAGACCGGCCACCAGCGCCCGCTGCTTGGGGGTGCCGAGGTCGATCCGGACGCCTGCAGAGCTCACCTCCGCTGGACCGAGGACCGCAACCTCCACGCGGGCAGCATAGGGACTCCGACCCCCTGTCCGGGCCCGGATCGGGACTCCCGGTCGAGCTCCAGTCCGTTCCCAGCCGGCTCCCAGTGGTGGAAGCGAAGGTATCGACACCCACCCAGACAGCCCAGACAACGGAGTCAGCATGACCATCGACCTCACCCCCGTCCGCGCCGAGAGCCTGCGCGGCCTCTGCGGCGGCCGTGTCCACCTGCCCGGCGACGGCGGGTACGACGCCGCCCGGGTGGCCTGGAACCTCGCAGTCGACCAGCGACCTGCGGCCGTCGCCCTCCCCCGCGACGCCGCCGAGGTCGTCGAGGTCGTGCGCGCCGCCGCCGACGCCGGCCTCCGGGTCGCCCCGCAGACCACCGGCCACAACGCCGGACCGCTCGCCGCCCGCGGCCTCGACGACGTGCTCCTGCTTCGTCTCTCGGCCCTCGACCAGGTCACGGCCGATCCGCGCCGCGGCGTGGTCCGGGTCGGCGGCGGCACGCTCTGGGAGCCCGCGGTCGACGCGGCGGCCGCCCAGGGCACGGCCGTCCTGCACGGGTCCTCCCCGGACGTCGGCATCGCCGGCTACAGCCTCGGTGGCGGCATCGGCTGGTACGCCCGCAAGCTGGGCCTGGCCACCAACAGCCTCACCGCGGTCGAGCTGGTCCTGGCCGACGGCACCCAGGTCCGCGTCGACGCCGACCACGACGCCGACCTGTTCTGGGCGGTCCGAGGCGGCGGCGGCAGCTTCGGCGTCGTCACCGCGCTCGAGCTCCGGACCTTCCCGATCTCCACGGCGTACGCCGGCTTCCTGCTCTGGGACCTCGCGGACATCGAGCCGGTGCTCCGCGAGTGGGCCGCCTGGGCCCCGGAGGCGCCCGACGAGGTCACCACCTCCTTCCGGGCGATGCGGCTGCCCCCGCTCCCGGACCTGCCCGAGTTCCTGCGCGGCCGCTCGGTGGCGGTCATCGACGGGGCGGTGCTCGGTTCCGAAGAGCGCGGCGCCGAGCTGCTGGCCGGCCTGCGCGCGCTGCGACCGGAGATCGACACGTTCGCCCGGGTTCCGGCGAAGTCCCTGGTCCGGCTGCACATGGACCCGGAGGGCGGCGTACCGGCCGTCTCGGGCAGCACGATGCTGCACTCCCTCCCGGACGCCGCCGTGGACGCGTTCCTCGCCGAGGCCGGACCCGACGCCCACACCTCGCTGCTCGCAGCCGAGCTGCGTCAGCTCGGCGGCGCGCTCGGTCGGTCGGACCCGACCGGCGGCGCACTGTCGTGCCTCGACGGACAGTTCGTGACCTACGCAGTCGCCATGGCCCTCGACGCGGACACCGCCACGCAGGGGCTGGCCGACGCCGGACGTCTCGGTGACGCGCTCGCGCCCTTCGACAACGGTCGGTCGTACCTCAACTTCGCCGAGTCGCCCGTGGCGACCCGGACGGCGTACGGCGTGGACCGATGGAGCCGGCTGACCGGCCTGCGCGACGCGGTCGACCCGCACGGGCTGTTCGCCGCCAACCACCCGATCGGCCACCCGAACGGCTAGTGCTGGCGCTGGTCCCAGTCCGTGCCCGGCGGACGGGCCTCCAGCCAGGCCTGGAAGCCGGTCAGCGAGGCGGCGCTCATGGCCAGCTCGAGCGCGCCGTCGCGGTCACTGAGCTCGATCACGAGGTGGTCGGGGTAGAGCGCGATCTCCTCGGCGCCCTCAGGCGAGCGGCGCCCGTCGAAGCTGAGCTCCGAGCGGAGCCAGGTGGCCTTGGGCCGGAACGAGAGCGAGAAGATGCGGAACCACTCCAGGGTCTCCCCGGAGTAGCGGCCGAGGCCGAGAAGCCAGCCGCGTCCTGCCCTCGCGGACCGGACGCGGTAGCTGAGCTCGAAGGTGCCCCCGTGGCGAGACAACAGACGGCGACGCACGATGAGTGCGACGCCGTAGCCGAGGAGAAGCACGAGCAGCAGTCCGGCCACGTCGAGCAGCCACTGCCACACCGGCATTCCGTCCCCCTTGTCACCGGACGCGAACCGGTGATCCCGCGCCTGCTCACCCTAGCGGGCGAGCAGCCGCAGGAGTCGGTCGGGTCCGGCATGCCGGACCCGACCGCACTCCACGATCGGAGCGTCGTACACGACCTGGGTCAGGAGGTCTTCTCGACCGCGCGGATCCGCGCCTCGGCGAGCCGGATCCGGTGCTCGGCCTCGTCCGGAACGTCGAGCTCACCGGAGCGTGCTGCCTCCAGCTCGGCCCGGGCGTCGTCGACGTTGATCTCGCTGGCGAGCAGGGTGTGCTCGGACAGGATCGAGACCCGGTCGTTGGCCACGGAGAGGAACCCGCCGTCGACGGCAGCGATCACCACGTCACCATCGACGTCGGCGATCTCCACGACCGCCTCGGTCAGCAGGGACAGCATCGGCGCGTGCCCGCGCAGCACGCCGACGTCACCCTCCACCGTCCGTGCGATGACCATGGTGGCCTCGCCCGACCAGACCGTACGGTCGGCCGAGACGAGCTCCACCTGCAGGGCGGAGTCCGATTCCTGGCGAGCCATCAGAGGTTCTTCTGGATCTCGGCCCACTTGGCCTCGACGTCGTCCAGACCGCCGCACATGAAGAACGCCTGCTCGGCGACGTGGTCGTACTCACCGTTGGCGATCTTGTTGAACGCCTCGATGGTGTCCTTGACCGGAACCGTCGAGCCCTCGATGCCGGTGAACTGCTTGGCGACGTAGGTGTTCTGCGACAGGAACCGCTGGATGCGGCGGGCGCGGGACACGATGATCTTGTCCTCTTCGGACAGCTCGTCGACACCGAGGATCGCGATGATGTCCTGGAGCTCCTTGTTGCGCTGCAGGATCTGCTTGATCCGGATGGCGCAGTCGTAGTGCTCCTGCCCGATGTACTGGGCGTCGAGGATCCGCGAGGTCGACGTCAGCGGGTCCACCGCGGGGTAGATGCCGAGCGACGCGATCTCGCGCGAGAGCTCGGTGGTCGCGTCCAGGTGGGCGAAGGTCGTCGCCGGAGCCGGGTCGGTGTAGTCGTCCGCGGGGACGTAGATCGCCTGCAGCGAGGTGATCGAGTTGCCTCGGGTCGAGGTGATCCGCTCCTGGAGCTGACCCATCTCGTCGGCCAGGTTGGGCTGGTAGCCCACCGCGGACGGCATCCGGCCCAGGAGGGTGGAGACCTCGGAGCCCGCCTGCGTGAACCGGAAGATGTTGTCGATGAACAGCAGCACGTCCTGGTTCTGGACGTCGCGGAAGTACTCCGCCATCGTCAGCGCCGACAGCGCCACGCGCAGACGCGTGCCCGGCGGCTCGTCCATCTGACCGAAGACCAGGGCGGTCTGGCCGATGACGCCGGCCTCGGTCATCTCCTCGATGAGGTCGTTGCCCTCACGGGTGCGCTCGCCGACACCGGCGAACACCGACACACCACCGTGGTCCTTGGCGACGCGGGCGATCATCTCCTGGATCAGCACGGTCTTGCCGACGCCGGCACCACCGAACAGGCCGATCTTGCCGCCGTTGACGTACGGCGTGAGCAGGTCGATGACCTTGATGCCGGTCTCGAACATCGTGGTCTTGGCCTCGAGCTGGTCGAAGGCCGGAGCCTTGCGGTGGATGCCCCACCGCTCCTTGACCTCGTACACCTCGCCCTCTTCGAGGTTGAGGACGTCACCGGTCGCGTTGAACACGTGACCCTTGGTGATGTCACCCACGGGGACCGTGATCGGCCCGCCGGTGTCGGTGACGGTGGCGCCGCGCACGAGGCCGTCGGTCGACTGCATCGAGATGGCGCGGACCATGCCGTCGCCGATGTGCAGCGCGACCTCGAGGATCAGCGTCTTGGTCTCGCCGTTGAGGTCGAGGTCGACCTCCAACTTGTTGTACATCTCCGGCATCGCGTCCGCAGGGAACTCGACGTCGACGACGGGGCCGGTCACGCGAGCGACGCGGCCGGTCGCCCCCGCTCCCGTGCTCTGCTGGGTCTCATCAACAGTGGCAGTCATAACTCTTCACTCACTCCCGGCTTGTGAGTCGGCGAGCGCGTTGACGCCACCGACGATCTCGCTGATTTCCTGGGTAATGCCGGCCTGGCGGGCCTGGTTGGCGATGCGCGTGTACTTCTTGATCAGCTCATCGGCATTGTCGGTCGCGGACTTCATCGCCTTCTGGCGGGCGGCGAGCTCGGAGGCGGCCGCCTGCAGCAGGGCGAAGAAGATCCGGCTCTGGACGTACTGCGGCAGCAGCCCGTCCAGGACCGCCTCGGGGGACGGCTCGAACTCGTAGAGCGGCAGCACGTCGTCGCCACCGGCTCGTTCGTTGCCCTCGCCCTCTTCGGCCTCGACGACCTCGAGAGGAAGCAGGCGCACCGCGGTGGGCTCCTGGACGAGCATCGACCGGAACCGCGTGTAGACCACGTGCACCTCGTCGACGTCGCCCTCCTCGCCCTGGTCCTTCAGGAAGGACTCGATCAGGGCGTGCCCGACCTCCGCGGCCACGTCGTACGACGGCTGGTCGGAGAAGCCCGTCCACGTCTGGATCACCGGGCGGCTGCGGAACTTGAAGTACGCCTCGCCCTTGCGACCACAGATGTAGAAGTCGATCTCCTTGCCCTCCTCGCGGAGCCGCTCGGCAAGACGCTCGGCCTCCTTGATCGCGCTCGAGGAGTAGGCACCCGCGAGGCCGCGGTCGCTGGTCACGAGGAGGATGGCGGCCCGCTTCGGGTTCTCCTCCTCCTTGGTCAGCGGGTGGTCGACGTTCGAGAACGTCGCCACCGCAGAGACCGCACGGGTCAGCTCACGGGCGTACGGCGCTGCCGCCTGGGCCCGCTGCTGCGCCTTGATGATGCGGGACGCAGCGATGAGCTCCATGGCGCGCGTGATCTTCTTCATCGACTCCGTCGACTTGATCCGCGCGCGGTACTCACGCAGCGAGAGAGCCATGGGTCAGCCCCGCTTCTGCTTGACGATCTGCTCCTGCTCGAGCTCCTCGTCGCCCAGCGCCTCGGCCGTGGCCTCGTGGCCGACCTTGATCGACCCGCCGTCGGAGGTCTCGAACTGGTCGAGGAAGGAGTCGTAGGCGTCCGAGAGCGACGACGCGGTGTCGTCGTCGAACTTCAGCGACTCGCGGATCGCCGACAGGATGCCGTCGTGCGAACGGCGCAGGAAGTCGAGGAACTCCGACTCGAAGCGCAGCACGTCACCGGCGGGGACCCGGTCCAGGCGCCCGGAGGTGCCGATCCACAGGGAGACGGTCATCTCCTCGACGGGGTACGGCGAGTACGCCGGCTGCTTGAGCAGGGCCATCAGTCGCTGGCCCCGGTCGAGCTGCTGACGCGACGCCGCGTCGAGGTCGGAGGCGAACATCGCGAACGCCTCCATCGCGCGGAACTGCGCGAGGTCGACCTTGAGCGAGCCGGTGACGGCCTTCATCGCCTTGGTCATGGCCGCACCACCCACGCGGGAGACCGACACACCGACGTCGATCGCCGGGCGCTGGTTGGCCGCGAACAGGTCCGACTGCAGGAAGATCTGGCCGTCGGTGATCGAGATGACGTTGGTCGGGATGAACGCCGAGACGTCGTTGGCCTTGGTCTCGATGATCGGCAGGCCGGTCATCGAGCCACTGCCCAGGTCGTCGGAGAGCTTCGCGCAGCGCTCGAGGAGCCGGCTGTGCAGGTAGAAGACGTCACCCGGGTAGGCCTCGCGGCCCGGCGGACGGCGCAGCAGCAGCGACACGGCGCGGTACGCCTCGGCCTGCTTGGTCAGGTCGTCGAACACGATGAGGACGTGCTTGCCCTCGTACATCCAGTGCTGGCCGATGGCCGAGCCGGTGTAGGGGGCGAGGTACTTGAAGCCGGCGGAGTCGGACGCGGGTGCGGCGACGATCGTCGTGTACTCCAGGGCACCGGACGCCTCGAGGGCGCCACGCACCGAGGCGATGGTCGAGCCCTTCTGGCCGATGGCGACGTAGATGCAGCGGACCTGCTTGGTCGGGTCGCCGGTCTCCCAGTACTGCTTCTGGTTGATGATCGTGTCGATCGCGACGGTCGTCTTGCCCGTGGCGCGGTCGCCGATGATCAGCTGGCGCTGACCCCGACCGATCGGCGTCAGGGCGTCGATCGCCTTGATGCCGGTGGCGAGCGGCTCGTGCACCGACTTGCGCTGCATCACCGAGGGCGCCTGGAGCTCGAGGGCGCGGCGGCCGCTCGTCTCGATGTCGCCGAGGCCGTCGATGGCGTTGCCGAGCGGGTCGACGACGCGACCGAGGTAGCCGTCGCCGACGGGCACGGAGAGCACCTCGCCGGTCCGGCGGACCGTCTGGCCCTCCTCGATCTTGTCGAAGTCACCGAGGACGACGGCGCCGATCTCACGAGTGTCGAGGTTCAGGGCCAGGCCCAGCGTGCCGTCCTCGAACTCGAGCAGCTCGTTCGCCATCGCCGAGGGCAGTCCGCTGATGCGCGCGATGCCGTCACCGGCCTCCGCAACCGTGCCGACCTCTTCCTTGCTGGCCGCCTCGGGCTGGTAGTCGGCGACGTACTTCTGCAGCGCGTCGCGGATCTCCTCCGGACGGATGGAGAGCTCCGTCATCGTTGTGCCTTCTCTCTTGCTTGTCTCTACTGACGTCTGGGTGGTGTGGGGTCAGCCCACGAGCCGGCGGCGAGCGTCGTCGAGGCGGCTGGAGACCGTCCCGTCGATGACGTCGTCGCCGATCTCGACACGGATGCCGCCGAGCACGCTCGGGTCGACGACGAGGTTGAGGTGGACCGGGCGGCCGTACTGGGTCGACAGCGCCTGCTCGAGGCGCCCCCGCTCCGCGTCCGACAGCTCCCGGGCGACCCGGACGGTGGCAACGCCCTGTCCGTGCACCTCGGCCGCGATCTTCTGGTACTCGTTCAGCGCGACGCCCACCGTGCGGTGGGTGCCGGAGAGGGCCCGCACGGAGAGCGAGACGGTGGCCGGGAGGGCCTTGCCGTCGAGCAGCCCGTGCAGCAGCGCGCTCTTGTCCTGGATCGACCGGGCCGGGTCCGAGAGCGCGTCGCGCAGCTCGGGGTTGGCCTTGACGAGCTGGGCGACGGAGAACAGCTCGTCGGAGAGCCGGCCGCCGTCGTTGCCCGCGGACGTGACCGCCGCGACGACGCTCAGGTGCTCGAGCGTGTCGGCGAGGTCGCGCGCCGCCGTCCAGCGGCTCGACACGGCCTTGGTGAGCACGGCCTGCGTGCCACCGTCGACCTTGCCGCCGAAGACCTGCGAGATCAGCCCCGTCTTGGCGTCGGTGGGGATCGAGCCGTCGGTCGCGAACCGTCGCAGTGCCCCTTCGGAGCGCAGCGTCGTCGCGACGGAGAACAGCTCGTCGCTGACCTTCGACGCCGACGATCCGGCACCGGAGAGCACGCTCTCCAGCTCAGTGGTCAGCGCCGCGAGGGCGTCGGCCGAGGCACCGCGGAGGCTCATCAGTTGACCCCGCTCCCGGGCGTGCCGGCCTCGAGGTCGGCCAGGAACCGCTCGACGACGCGCGACTGGCGCTGATCGTCGTCGAGGCTCTCTCCGACGATCCGGCCGGCCAAGGTGGTGGCCAGGGTGCCGACCTCGGCACGGAGCGAGGTGACCGCCTGCTGGCGCTCCGCCTCGATCTGCGCCTTGCCGTGGTCGACGATCCGGGACGACTCCGTCTGGGCCTGCTCCCGCATCTCCGCCACGATCGCGGCGCCCTGCTCGCGAGCCTCCTCGCGGATCCGAGCCGCCTCGTGCCGAGCGTCGGCGAGCTGCTTCTCGAGCTCGGCGAGCTTGGCGTCGGCCTCGGCCTGCTTGGTCTCGGCAGCCGCGAGGCCGCCTTCGATGGCCTTGGTGCGCTCGGTGTAGATCTCTTCGAACTTCGGCGCGACGAACTTCTTCACGGCGAAGAACAGCAGCCCGAACACCACGAGCGAGAGAACGATCTCGGCCGTGTGCGGCAGGAGCGGGTTCAGCTCTCCCGCGAGGGGGGCGAGTTGTGTCTGCATGGGCAGGTCCTTCCGGGTCCTACGTCAGCGGTCGGACCGGTTAGAGAACGAACGCGAGGGCGATGCCGATGATCGCGAGCGCCTCGGCGAGCGCGAAGCCCAGGATGGCGATCGACTGCAGGCGGCTCTGGGCCTCCGGCTGACGAGCGACACCGCTGATGTAGGCGGCGAAGATCAGGCCGATGCCGACACCGGGCCCGATGGCTGCCAGGCCGTAACCGATCATGTTGAGGTTGCCGTCCACGGCGATTTCCTTTCGGTTGTTTCTACTTCAGAGGGGTGAATCTGTGGTGCGGTGGAGCTCAGTGCTCGTCCGCGAGCGCGCCCTGGATGTACATGGCGTTCAGGAGGACGAAGACGTAGGCCTGGAGGAACTGGATCAGGATCTCCAGGAAGGCGACGAGCAGGAACAGCACCCAGGCCAAGATGCCGACCGGCGCGTAGGCGCCGCCCATCTCGACGATGAGGTGCTCGCCACCGAGGGCGAACAGGATCAGCAACAGGTGGCCCGCGAACATGTTGCAGAAGAGTCGCAGGGCCAGCGTGACCGGCCGGACCAGGATGTTCGACATGAACTCCAGCGGCACCAGCAGCAGGAGCATCGGGCCGCCGATGCCCGAGGGGACGCACTGGAGTTTGAGGTAGCCGAAGAAGCCGTGCTTCTTGATGCCGACGGCGTTGTAGATGACCCAGCTCATGATCGCGAGCCCGTAGACCATGCCCGAGCGCGAGAACGTCGGGAACTGGATGAACGGGATCGTCGCGAACAGGTTGTTCAGCAGGATGAAGAAGAAGAGGGTGAAGAGGTACGGCACGAACTTCGCGAAGTCGCGGCTGCCGATGATGTCGCGGCCCAGCGAGTTGCGGGCGAACCCGTACGCCTCCTCGCCGACGAACTGGAGCCTGCCGGGCACCATGGCGCGCTTGCGCGAGGCCAGGTAGAAGAAGGCGAAGAGGATGACCGCCGAGAGCACGATCTGCAGCATCGGCTTGGTCACGCCGGCCACGAAGCTCTGGCCGAACATCTCGAAGGTGTCGTGTCCGCCGCCGATGGCGGGCAGGTCGAAGTCCGCCGGGCCGGGCGGGGTGAACCCGCCCTCGGCGCGAATCCCACCGATCGTCAGGGCGCTGCCGATGCCGCTCACCGTGTCTCCTGTGTCTTCGCTGCTGGGGTCACTGCTTGTCCTCGTCCTGCGGATCGTCGTCCGGGATCTGGAAGCGCTTGTAAGTTTGGTAGGTGCCGAGTGCGGCACCGGCGATGACTCCGACTGCCACCAGGAACGACGTCCCCAGCCAGCGGTCGAGACCCCAGCCGATCAGGCCGTACAGGAACACGCCGGACACGAGGTACCCGAAGGCGTTCCATGGATCGCCCTGGGGACGGTTGGGGTCGCGCTGCCCTGCAGGGGGTTCGTGCGGAGCCATCGCGAACCGGACAATAGCAGCCAGCGATCACCACCGATCACCCCCCTGTGCGTGGGGTCCGGCGGCGCTGGCGACCGGCTCCGTCGAGTCCTCCGCCGGCAGGTCGTAGACGGGAATCCGAACTCGGGTGGTCAGCACGACCTGCGCCGTGAGCCACACGAACGTGCCGCCGATGACGACCCCGGCCAGCCACTCCCGGTCCAGGGTGTCGTCGAGCAGCCCGGACCGGGACAGCGCGGCGAAGACCAGCGCCATGAGCACGACCTGGAGCGTGTACGTGAGCATGGCGACCATCAGCGACGCCGCGGGCATCAGCCCGGCCACGGTGTTGACAACGCTCGACCCGAAGCCGAGGACCGCGAGCACCAGGACGGTGCCGGCGAGGGCGCCGTACGCCGCGCTCGACCCGGCGGCGAACCCGCCCACCACCGCGGCACCGAGGCCGAGCAGCAGGGCGAACCCGGCCGCGCCCCTGAGGACGCGCGACCCGCTGGCGCGGGGGTCCTGCAGTGACTCGGTCGTCATCGTCGGCGGCCCGTCCATCGAGGTGTGCAGTGTCGTTGAGCGCCCTCCGGGGCGCTCGTGAAAACTATCACAAAGTCTCCGAGCCCCTGAATTGAACGATCCAGAGCGCTCAGGACTCGCCCGGATCGTCCAGTGCCTCCAGCACCTTGGGCTTGTGCAGGACCGGCAGCGCGAAGGTCAGCACGACCGTCAGCGCGGTCATCACCGCGAGCGAGACCCACATCGCGGTCCCTTCGTACAGGCTCGCGAGGACGGTGCCGAAGGCGACCAGCGCCGCCCACAGCCACATGATCGCCACCGCCCGGCGCTGGGAGTGCCCGATCTCCAGCAGCCGGTGGTGCAGGTGCTGCTTGTCGGGAGCGAACGGCGAGCGCCCAGCACGGGTACGACGGACCACGGCCATCACCAGGTCGAGCATCGGCACCAACAGGATCGAGACGGGTAGCAGCAGAGGGAGCAGGGTCGGAAGCAGGCTCGCCCGCGCCCCCGACCCGCCCTGGGTGAGCTCGGAGCCGGAGAACTGGCCGGTGAGGGTGATCGCGCTCGCGGAGAGGACCAGCCCGATCAGCATCGACCCGCTGTCGCCCATGAAGAGTCGGGCCGGGTGGAAGTTGTGCACCAGGAACCCCGCGCACGCCCCCGCGAGCGACACGCTCAGCAGGGCCGCCGTGGTCGCCCGGTCGGCGCTGTTGAGGCGGGTGAGCTCGTAGCTGAAGACGAAGAACGCGAGCGCCCCGATGCCGACCACACCGGCTGCCAGGCCGTCGAGGCCGTCGACGAAGTTGACCGCGTTGACCGTGGCGACCACCACGAAGCCGGTGAGCAGCGCACCCTGCGCCTGGTCGATGGTGATCTGCTGACCGCCGGTCCAGGGGATGAAGACGTACTGGATCTGGAAGCCGATCAGGAACGCCGCGGCCAGCACCTGGCCGCCGAGCTTGGTGAGCGCGTCCAGCTCGAAGAGGTCGTCGAGCACCCCCACCGCGCAGATCAGTGCGCCCGCGATCAGCACCACCCCCGCGTCCCGGAAGACGAAGGGGCCGCTGCCCTGGGAGAGGAAGGGCAGCTCGCGCGCCACGAGGTACGCCGCGACCAGCCCGCCGAGCATCGCCAGGCCCCCGAGGTACGGGATCGGCTCGTCGTGGACGTCGCGGTCGCGGACCTGGGCGACCGCGCCCGTGCGCAGCGCGATCTCACGCGCCACCACGGTCAGCAGGAAGGTGACCGCGGCGGCCACGAGGAAGACGAGGACGTACTCCCGCAACCGCTACCCCTCGTCCGTGAGGGTGGCGCCCAGCGGCTCCAGAACGGCGTTGAGGGCCTCGATCCCGAGTGCCCCCCGGCGCAGGACCCGGCCCTGGGGGCCGGTGCAGTCGACGATCGTCGAGGCCTCGCCGCCGGGCGAGACACCGTCGTCGACCACCACCGACACCGCGTCGCCCAGCATCTCCATGGCCGGGCCGGCCCCGGTGGCCGCGGGCAGCCCGGTCTTGTTGGCCGAGCTGACGGCCAGCGGACCGGTGCGCTCCAGGATCTCCAGGGCGACAGGGTGGTCGGGCATCCGGACGGCGACGGTCCCGCGGGTGTCGCCGATGTCCCAGCGCAGCGAGCTCTGCTGGTGGCACACCAGCGTCAGGGGCCCGGGCCAGAACGCCTCGACGAGCGCCCGTGCGTAGTCGGGGACCTTGGTGGCGAGGGCGTCGAGGGTCGTGGCCGAGCTGACCAGCACCGGCGGCGGCATCTCGCGGCCCCGGCCCTTCGCGGCGAGCAGGGCGCGCACGGCGTCCGGGTCGAAGGCGTCGGCACCGACGCCGTAGACGGTGTCGGTCGGGAGCACGAGGAGCTCGCCGCGCTGGATCGCCAGGGTGGCGGCCTCGACAGCGGCCTCGCGCTCGTCGTCGGACGAGGTCGGGTAGCGCTCGGTCACGGCAGCATCACGGGGCTCATCGTGCCAGCCGCGCGGTCAGGAACCGCGCCCGACCTGCCAGGTCCTGGTGGTCGCGGACCTCGCGCCAGCGTCCGGCGCCCGAGAAGACGGCCGGCGCCGACTCGCCCTGGAGGTCGGCGTGCTCGGCGCCGACCACTCCCCCGGGCCGCAGCAGCAGTGCGGCGCGCCGCTCGAGGACGCGGATCGCGTCCAGGCCGTCGTCGCCGGAGAACAGCGCCAGGTGCGGGTCGTGGTCGCGCGCCTCCGTCGCGACCGACTCCCAGGCGTCGAGCGGGATGTACGGCGGGTTGCAGACGACCACGTCGACGGCACCGGCCAGCTCCTCGAAGGCGGTGGCCATGTCGCCCTCCCGCAGCTCGACGTCCGTTCCGGCGAGGTTGCGCTCCGCCCAGGCGTGGGCGGCCGGGTCGAGCTCGACCGCGTGCACCCGGGCACCGGGCACCTCGTCGACGACCGCCTTCGCGACCGCCCCCGAGCCCGTGCACAGGTCGACGACGACGGGAGTCCGTCCGGTGGCCGAGCCCGTGGCGAGCGCCTGCTCGATCGCCCAGCCGGCGAGCAGCTCGGTCTCGGGGCGCGGGACGAAGACGCCGGGCCCCACCTGCAGCTCGACGTGGCGGAACCAGGCGACGCCGGTCAGGTGCTGGAGCGGCTCGCGGGCCGCGCGACGGGCCAGCAGCGCGTCGTACTCGACCGTCGCGCTGAGCGCGACCTCCTCCACCAGGAACAGCCGGGACCGCTCGGTGCCGAGCACGTGGGCGAGCAGGGTCGCGGCGTCGGCGTCCGGGCTGGCGACCCCGGCCTCGGCGAGCCGGGCGGCCGCGCTGCGGAGCAGGTCGCGGGCCGACCTCGCTCCGCTCACTGCTCGAGCGCTTCCAGCTGTGCTGCGAGATCAGCCTCGACGCAGGAGGCGAGCACCGGCTGCAGGTCGCCGTCGAGGACCTGGTCGAGGTTGTAGGCCTTGTAGCCGGTGCGGTGGTCGGAGATCCGGTTCTCGGCGAAGTTGTAGGTGCGGATCCGCTCGGAACGGTCCACCGTGCGGACCTGGCTGCGCCGGGCGTCGCTGGCCTCCGCGTCGGCCGCCTCCTGGGCGGCCGCGAGCAGCCGGGCCCGCAGGATCCGCATCGCCTGCTCCTTGTTCTGCAGCTGGCTCTTCTCGTTCTGGCAGCTCGCCACGATCCCCGTGGGGAGGTGCGTGATCCGCACCGCCGAGTCGGTCGTGTTGACGCTCTGGCCGCCGGGACCGCTGCTGCGGTAGACGTCGATGCGGAGGTCGTTGTCGTCGACCACCACGTCGACCTGCTCGGCCTCCGGCATCACCAGCACGCCGGCCGCGCTGGTGTGCACGCGCCCCTGCGACTCGGTCACCGGCACCCGCTGCACCCGGTGCACGCCGGCCTCGAACTTCAGCAGGGCGTACGGCGCCTCGCCCGGCTCGGGCGTGCCCTTCGCCTTGACCGCGACGGTGACGGACTTGTAGCCGCCCAGGTCCGACTCGGTCGCGTCGAGGATCTCGGTGCGCCATCCGCGGCTCTCGGCGTACCGGGTGTACATGCGGAGCAGGTCGCCGGCGAAGAGCGCCGACTCCTCGCCCCCCTCCCCCGACTTCACCTCGAGGAGGGCGTCCTTCTCGTCGGCCGGGTCGCGCGGCACCAGCAGCCGCCGCAGACGCTCCTCGGCGTCGTGACGCCGGACCACGAGCGACTCGGCCTCCTCGGCGAACGCCGGGTCCTCGCCGGCCAGCTCGCGGGCGGCCTCGACGTCGTCGCCGAGCTGCTGCCACTCGCGCCAGGCCCCGATGATCGAGGAGAGCGCGGCGTAGCGCTGGTTGAGCTGCTTGGCCAGCCGGGGGTCGGCGTGCGTCTCCGGAGCCCCGAGCCGCTCCTCGAGCTCACGGTGCTCGGTGAGCATGCCTTCGACGGCCTCGAACAACGCTGGTCCCCTCGTCGGTGGTGCGGGCGGGTGAGAAATGACGAGCGCCGGTCCCTGCCCGAGGGCAGGGACCGGCGCTCGAGGGCAGCTACTTGGAGGCAGCGGCCTTCTTGGCGTAGCGGGCCTCGAAGCGGGCGACGCGACCGCCGGTGTCGAGGATCTTCTGCTTGCCGGTGTAGAACGGGTGGCACTGCGAGCACACGTCGGACTTGATGTTGCCCGACGTCACGGTGCTGCGAGTCACGAACGACGCGCCGCAGGTGCAGGTCACCTGGGTGTCGACGTACTCGGGGTGGATGTCCTTCTTCATGGTGAGTTCCTCTCAGCCGCCGGGTCGTCTCCGCGCCGTGCGGAGAGCGTGAACCGGAACCAGCGCACAAGTGTGCCACCCTCTCGAACGCCGCGGTAATCGAGGGCATTCCCGCTCAGGTGATGCTGGGGAACTCCATGACCTGGGCGAGCGGCGCCGAGCGTTCGGCCTGCAGCGGGAGCCGGATCTCGACCGTCGTCCCCACCCGCTCCGTGGACTCGATGCGCACCTCGCCAGCGTGCTTGTCGATGATCGTCTGCACGATCCGGACGCCGAGCCCGGTGCCGGCGATCTCGTTGGTGACGGCATTCGAGGCCCGGAAGAACCGGGTGCCGAGGCGGTTGATCTCGGCGGCCGGGATGCCGATCCCGTGGTCGGTGACGGTCAACGTGGCCTGCTTCAGCTCCCGGGTCAGCGCGACCTCGACCTGTCCGCCGTCGTGACTGAACTTCACCGCGTTGCTCAGCACGTTGAGGAAGGCCCGGTTGAGCATGACCCGGTCGGCCAGCACGGGCATCGCCACCTCGGGGGTGCTCACCACCAGCTTGATCCCGCGACCCGCCGCGGTGATCCGGACGTCGGTGACGGCGTCGCGAAGGACGGGACCCAGGTCGACCGTCTCGAGGTCGGTGGCCCGGTTCTCGGCCTTCGAGAGCGTCAGCAGGTCGTCGATGAGCAGCCGGAGCCGGGAGACGTTGCGCCGCGTCGCCTCCAGCATCCGCTCGTGCTGCGGAGCCATGGTGTCCTCGAACTCCTCGGCCACCAGCTCCAGGTAGCCGCTGATGGTCGTCAGCGGGGTCCGCAGCTCGTGGGAGATGTTGGAGACGAAGTCGTCCTTGGCGATGTCGAGAGCGCGCAGCTCGTGCTGGATCCGGTGCTCGACCGAGCGGGCTCGCGCCTGCGCCTCTGCGAAGTCGTTGAGCCTCGCCGCGATCGCCCGGACCTCCTTGGGCCCCTGCTGGCGCGCGCGTACGTCGGGCTCGTGGCGCGCCATCTTCTGCACGACGTTCTCGAGCTCGACGAGCGGCGCGGAGAGCTCCCTGAGCAGTCGGGTCCGGGCACGCGAGACGCCGAGCCAGGCGATGCCGGCGAGCAGGACGATGGCCAAGATGGTGCCCCGGAAGCGCCACTGCACCTCGTCGCGGGCCTGTCGCACCCGCTGGTCGAAGGCCTCGCTGGTCGCCGCGTGGGCGTCCAGGACGGTGGCGAAGGTGGCCCGCCCGAGGTCGAAACGCTGCTGGTCGAAGGACCCTGGCCCACCCGGCGCGGCGATCCGGGGGTCGGCGTACTGCGTGATCCAGGCCTGGGCCGCGTCCTCCTGCCGGGTGACCAGGATGTCGAGCTGGGCGTCGCCGTCGGCGAACTCGCGCACCCGCTGCTGGTCGACGGGGAGGGCCTGTCGGAGCTGGCCGTAGGCGGCCTGGGTCGAGGGGTCGTTGCTGCTGGCCCACGCCGACACGGCGGCGTCCATGGACGTGAGCATGAGCAGCGCGTCCTGGTTCGCGGCCGCGGCCGGCTGCAGGTCGTTGGTGAGGCGGTCGACGGCGGGCGTGGAGAGCACCACGCCCAGGATGCCGATGAAGGCCATCAGCGCGACCAGGATGCCGAGTCGGAGCACGACGGGAGCGACCAGCCGGGCGACCGGGCGACCGCTGCGCGGCAGCGGCGCCGCCTTGCCGGGGGCGCGCGGGGAGATGCCGGACTGCACCGACGGTGCCACCGGAGCTACTGCGAACGGGAGAGGAGGGCCTCGACGCGCGAGGCGAGCTCCCGAGGGCTGAACGGCTTGGTGATGTAGTCGTCGGCGCCGGAGTCGAAACCGGTCTCCACGTCCGACTCCTGGGCCCGAGCCGTCAGCAGGATCACCGGCAGGTCGGCGAGTCCCGGGTCCGCGCGGATCGCCCGGATCGCGTCGAGACCCGAGACGCCGGGCATCATCACGTCCAGCACGGCGAGGTCCGGGCGCTCGGCCTGGCACGCCTCGATGGCCGCCTGCCCGTCCGATACCGCCGTGATGTCGTGCCCGAGGGTCGACAGCTTGAATTCGACCAGCTCCCGGATGTCGACGTCGTCGTCCGCGACCAGGATCCGTGCCACGTCCTGTTCCTCCCTGCCATGAGCCCCGCACTGTCCCCCCGCGCGACGGCCTCGGCGTGCAGCCTAGCCGCAAGCCGACGTCCCCACGCCGCAATGAACAAGGCTCAGTCGTCGTCGCCCGCCGTGGGCGTGGTCTTCTGCACCTGCATCAAGAACTCGTAGTTCGTCTGCGACTTCCTGAGCCGTTCCAGGAGCAGCTCGAGCGCCTGCTGGCCGTCGAGCGAGGACAGCACCCGGCGCAGCTTCCAGACGACCGCCAGCTCCTCCTTCGACAGCAGCAGCTCCTCGCGCCGCGTGCCGGAGTGGAGGGCGTCGATGGCCGGGAAGAGCCGCTTGTCGGCGAAGTCGCGGCGCAGCCGGATCTCCATGTTGCCGGTGCCCTTGAACTCCTCGAAGATCACCTCGTCCATCTTCGAGCCGCTCTCGATCAGCGCGGTCGCCAGGATGGTGAGCGAGCCGCCGTTCTCGATGTTGCGGGCGGCGCCGAAGAACTTCTTGGGCGGGTAGAGGGCCGCGGAGTCGACGCCGCCGGAGAGGATCCGGCCGCTCGCGGGGGCGGCCAGGTTGTAGGCCCGCCCCAGGCGCGTGATCCCGTCGAGGAGTACGACGACGTCGTGACCGAGCTCGACGAGGCGCTTGGCCCGCTCGATGGCGAGCTCGGCCACCATCGTGTGGTCCGCAGCGGGCCGGTCGAAGGTCGAGGAGATGACCTCGCCCTTCACGGAGCGCTCGAAGTCGGTGACCTCCTCGGGCCGCTCGTCGACCAGGACCACCATCAGGTGGCACTCGGGGTTGTTGGTGGCGATGGAGTTCGCGATGGACTGCAGCACCATCGTCTTGCCGGCCTTGGCGGGCGAGACGATCAGGCCGCGCTGGCCCTTGCCGATCGGCGCGGCGATGTCGATGAGTCGCCCGATCATGTTGTCGTGGCCGGTCTCCAGCCGCAGCCGCTCGGAGGGATAGAGCGGGGTCAGCTTGGCGAACTCGACCCGGTGCTTGGAGGTCTCCGGCTCCGCCCCGTTGACGCTGTCGATGCGCACCATCGGGTTGAACTTCTCCTTGCGCTCGCCCTCGCGGGGCTGGCGCACCTGGCCGACGACGGCGTCGCCGCGGCGCAGGCCGAACTTGCGGACCATCGACAGCGACACGTAGACGTCGTCGGTCCCCGGGAGGTAGCCGCTGGTGCGGACGAACGCGTAGTTGTCGAGCACGTCGAGGATGCCCGCGGCGGGCACGAGCACGTCGTCCTCGAGGATCGTGGTGTCGGGCTCGTTGCGCCCACGCGGCGGCGCGTCCGCCGGGCGCGCCGGTCCGGTCCGTTCGCGGTCCCGGTCCCGGCCGCGGCGGCGGCGGTTGCGGCCGCGGCCCTCGCCGTCGAGGTCCTGCTCGTCGCGGTTCTGCTCGCGGTTCTGGTCGCGGTTCTGCTCGCGGCCCTGGTCACGGTTCTGCTCGCGGCCCTGGTCACGGTTCTGCTCGCGGTTCTGCTCGCGGCCCTGGTCACGGTTCTGTCCGCGGTTCCGCTCGCGCTGCTGGCCGCCGTCGGACCGGTCGTCCGGCTCGTCCGAGTCCGACCGTTCCTGCCGTTCCTGGCGCGGGGCGTCCTGACGGTCCTGGTGGTCCTGACGGTCCTGGTGGTCTTGCTTGTCCTGGCGGTCCTGCTGGTCCTGGCGGTCCTGCTGGTCCTCGGCCTGGGCTTCCTGCCTGTTCGACTTGCTCTGCCTGCCCTGCCTGCTCTGCCGCGGCTTCTTCTCGACCTGCGGCTGGGCGACCTCGGCAGGGGCGACCACGGCAGGGGCGACCTCGGCGGGCGCCACCTCGGCCGGAGCGACCTCGGCCCGCGCCGGCTCGGCGACGGGCAGCTCGGCCTGGGCCTCACGCTGCGGCCGGCGGGTCCGCTGCCGCGCGGGCTTCTCCGTCGCCGGAGCGGCCGCGGCGGCCGCGGGGGCCGGCGTACCGCCCGACCCCGAACCGCTCTGGGCGGCCTTGATGGCCTCGACGAGCTGAGCCTTCTTCATGGCGCCGGCGCCGGCGATCCCCAGCCCGCCGGCCACGGACTTCAGGTCCGCCAGGAGCATGGAGTTGAGTCCGGCGCCGCGCTTCTTCGCAGCGGCCGGAGCCGAGTCCGTGGCCGCTGCCGAGGAGTCGATGGTCTCCGTCACGTGAGGTCCTTCGCACGTATCGCGGCCGAGCCGCCCACCGGGCGACGTCGGCTGCTGGTCAGGTCTGCTCCTCGTCACCGGTGCCCGCCGCGAGGGAGGACTGGTGGGGGCACGGAAGGTCCGTGCGGGAAGAGGAGTGGTCGCACCCGGCGAGACGTCCGCGAGGAGTCCGGAGAGGTACTACACCGAGCTGAGCGGCGTGGCCTCAATGTACCACCCGGTGGTACGCGTGGGACGCGGACCACCGAACGGATCAGTCGACTGTCGCACCCCGGGTGTCGACCGCCAGCCGGTGCACCGTCCAGCCCGCGGGCCCACGTGCCACGAGCGCCTCGACGGACTCCTCGGCGCCGATCTCGCAGAAGGCCAGGACCGTCGGACCCGCACCGGAGACGACGGCGGGATACCCGGCGGCGCGCAGCTCGGCCACCAGGTCCAGGGAGGCCGGCATCGCCGGGCGTCGGTAGTCCTGGTGGAGGTAGTCGCGGGTCGCGAGCAGCAGGTGCTCGGGGCTGCCCGCGAGGGCCGCGACGAGCAGCGCCGCGCGACCGGCGTCGGCCGCCGCGTCGGCGTGCGGGACCGAGGCGGGCAGCAGCCCGCGGGCCACCTCCGTCGAGACCGGCTCGCTCGGGACGAAGACCACGGCACCCACTCCCGGGTGCACGGGCGAGGCCACGGCGTACCACTGCTCGGCCTCGCGGCCCGAGATCACGAACCCGCCGAGCAGGGCCGGCGCGACGTTGTCGGGATGGCCCTCGAGGTCGGCGGCGAGCCGCAGCACCGCGTCGTCGTCGAGCCGATGGGCGCCGTCGGCGACCAGCGCCCGGGCGAGGACCAGACCGCCGACGATCGCCGCCGAGGAGGAGCCGAGGCCGCGGGCGTGCGGGACGAGGTTCTCGCAGGACAGGCGCAGCCCGGGCGGCTGCTGCCCGAGCGCCGCGAAGGCGGCGCGCATCGCGCGCACGACCAGGTGCTTCTCGTCGAGGGGTACGCCGCCCTCGCCGGCCCCGCGCACCTCGACCACGAGCCCGTCGGCCAGCACCTCGCCCTCCAGCCGGTCGCGCAGGTCGAGCGCCAGGCCGAGCGAGTCGAAGCCGGGACCGAGATTGGCCGAGGTGGCCGGGACGGAGACCCGGACCGGTCCGTCGACGAACGTCACGCGGGGTCCCCGCGGAATCGTGGGCTGGCGGAGCGCAGCGGGGGAAGCACGCGATTCCGTGGGGTGCTCACGTGCGATCCCGGGGGGTGCTCACGCGAGCCCGGCGGCCTCGGCCGCCGCGGTCACGTCGACGTCGACCACGGTGTCCACGAGCGGACCGAAGCCCTCGAGCGCGGTCGCGGTGTCCTTCAGGCCGTGGCCGGTGACGGTGATGACCAGCTGCTTGCCGGCGTAGGACATGCCCGCGGCGAGCTGCTGGAGCAGCCCCGCGACCCCGGCGGCGGAGGCCGGCTCGACGAACACGCCGTCGTGGCGGGCCAGCTCGCGCTGGGCGGCCAGGATCTGGTCGTCGGTGACGGACTCGAAGGAGCCACCGGACTCGTCACGGGCCGCCTCGGCGAGCTTCCACGAGGCGGGGTTGCCGATCCGGATCGCGGTCGCGCGCGTCTCGGGGTCGGGGAACGGCTCGCCGGTGACCAGCGGCGCCGCACCCTCGGCCTGGAAGCCGCGCATCACGGGCTTGCGGCTGGCCAGCCCGAGGTCGGCGTACTGGTTGTAGCCCAGCCAGTACGCCGAGATGTTGCCCGCGTTGCCGACCGGCAGCAGGTGGTAGTCGGGTGCGTCGCCGAGGAAGTCGACGATCTCGAAGGCGGCCGTCTTCTGCCCCTGCAGCCGCACCGGGTTGACGGAGTTCACCAGGGCGACCGGGTAGTCCCAGGCCAGTCCCTTGGCCATCGCGAGGCAGTCGTCGAAGTTGCCGCGGACCATGATCACCTGGGCGCCGTGCAGGATGGCCTGGGCCATCTTGCCGGCGGCGATCTTGCCCTCGGGGACCAGCACCAGCGGCTTGAGGCCGGCCTTGGCGGCGTAGGCCGCCATCGAGGCGGAGGTGTTGCCGGTCGAGGCGCAGACGACCGCCTGGGCCCCGTCGTGCTTGGCGACCGAGATGGCCGCCGTCATGCCGCGGTCCTTGAAGGAGCCGGTCGGGTTGTCGCCCTCGACCTTCAGCCACACCTCGCCGCGGGTCAGGCCGGAGAGCCACTCGGACTGCACCAGCGCGGTGCCGCCCTCGCGCAGGGTCACCGCGGGCGTGCCCTCGGGGATCTCCAGGAGGTGGCGGTACTCCTCGATGACGCCGCGCCACTGGTGGGTGCGGACGGGGGTCACGGCGGTCACTCTGACTCTCCTTCGACGCGCATCACCGAGGTGACCTCGCGCACGGTCTCCATGCCACGCAGGTGCTCCACGGTGGCGCTGAGCTGGGCATCGGTCGCCTCGTGGGAGACCACGACGAGCTGGGCGTCGAGGTCGCGGCCCTCCTGGCGCACCGTCTGGATGGACACGTCGTGCTCGGCGAACGCGAGCGCGACCTGGGCGAGGACGCCCGCCCGGTCGTCGACGTCGATGGCGACGTGGTAGCGGGTGCGGGTCTCCCCCATCGGCAGTACGGCGCGGTCGGCGTACGCCGACTCGCCGACGCCGCGGGTGCCGGCGAGCACGTTGCGCGCCACGGTGACCAGGTCTCCGAGCACGGCCGACGCGGTCGGCGAACCACCGGCGCCGGGGCCGTAGAACATCAGCTGGCCGGCGGCCTCGGACTCGACGAACACCGCGTTGTAGGCCTCGCGCACGCTGGCCAGCGGGTGCGAGCGCGGGATCATCGCGGGGTGCACCCGGACGGCGACCGCGTCGTCCTTCAACTCGCAGATGGCCAGCAGCTTGACCACGGAGTTCATCTCGCGCGCGGACTGGACGTCGGCGGCGGTGACCTCGGAGATCCCCTCCCGGTAGACATCGGAGGCGGTCACCCGGGAGTGGAACGCCAGCGACGCCAGGATCGCGGCCTTCGCTGCGGCGTCGAAGCCCTCGACGTCCGCGGTGGGGTCGGCCTCGGCATAGCCCAGCTCCTGGGCCTCCTCCAGCGCCTCCGCGAAGCCGCTGCCGGCGGTGTCCATCTTGTCGAGGATGAAGTTCGTGGTGCCGTTGACGATGCCGAGCACCCGGGTGACCTTGTCCCCGGCCAGCGACTCGCGCAGCGGGCGCAGGATCGGGATGGCACCGGCCACGGCCGCCTCGTAGTACAGGTCGCGGCCATGCTTCTCGGCGGCCTCGAACAGCGTGGGACCGTCCTCGGCGAGCAGCGCCTTGTTGGCGGTCACCACGCTCGCGCCGTTCTCGAGCGCGGCGAGGATCAGGCTGCGGGCGGGCTCGAGGCCACCGATCACCTCGACCACCAGGTCGATGTCGTCACGGCGCACCAGGCCGGCCGCGTCGGTGGTCAGCAGGCCCTCGGGCACCTCGACCTCCCGAGGCGCGTCCAGGCGGCGTACGGCGACGCCCGCCAGCTCGACCGGCACACCCACCCGGGCCGCCAGGTCGGCCGCCTGCTCGTCGAGCAGCCGCACCACCTGCGATCCGACCGAGCCGCAGCCGAGCACGGCCACCTTGAGCGACTGGCCCGGTTGCCGGGCCTGTCGGGACACCATCAGAGATCACCCACGTCTGTAGCCAACAGGTCTTCCTCAGTCTCGCGGCGTACGACGACCCGCGCCACACCGTCCCGCACCGCGACCACCGGGGGCCGCAGCGCGTGGTTGTAGTTGGAGGCCATCGAACGGCAGTACGCACCGGTGCCCGGCACGGCCAGCAGGTCGCCCGGCGCGACGTCCCCGGGCAGGAACTCGTCCTTGACCACGATGTCGCCGGCCTCGCAGTGCTTGCCGACCACCCGTGCCAGCACCGGCGCCGCGTCGGACGCGCGCGAGGCGACCGTGCAGGAGTAGTCGGCGTCGTACAGGGCGGTGCGGATGTTGTCGCTCATCCCGCCGTCGACGCTGACGTAGGTGCGGACCGCTCCCCCGTCGAGGCGGACCGGCTTGACGGTGCCGACGGTGTAGACGGTGCACATCGCCGGGCCGACGATCGCCCGGCCCGGCTCGATGGACAGCCGCGGCTCGGGGATGCCGAGGGCCCGGCACTCGTGCTCGACGATCTTGGACATCTCGGTCGCGAGCTGCGCCGGGTCGGACGGGTCGTCCTGGGTCGTGTAGGCGATGCCGAAGCCGCCGCCGAGGTCCATCTCGGGCATCGTCACGCCGAGCTCGTCGGAGACCCGGGCGTGCAACGCGAGCACCCGCCGGGCCGCGACCTCGAACCCGGAGGAGTCGAAGATCTGGCTGCCGATGTGGGAGTGCAGACCGAGCAGCTCGACGCCCGGAGCCGCCTCCACGCGTCGTACGGCCTCGAAGGCGTCGCCGGAGGTGATCGAGAAGCCGAACTTCTGGTCCTCGTGGGCGGTCGCGATGTACTCGTGGGTGTGCGCCTCGACGCCCGCGGTCACCCGGATCATCACGCGCACCGGCAGCCCGGTGTCCTGCGCGACCATCGCGATCCGCTCGATCTCCTGGAAGGAGTCGACGACGATCCGGCCCACGCCCACGGCGACCGCCCGACGCAGCTCGGTGACGGACTTGTTGTTGCCGTGGTAGCCGATCCGGGCCGGGTCGAAGCCGGCTCGCAGGGCGACGCTCAGCTCGCCGCCGGAGCACACGTCGAGGCTGAGCCCCTCCTCGAAGACCCAGCGCGCCACCGCCGTACAGAGGAACGCCTTGCCGGCGTAGTAGACGTCGTACGCCGAGAACGCGTCGCGGAAGGCTCGGGCCCGCGCACGGAAGTCGTCCTCGTCGAGGACGTACGCCGGGGTGTTGTGCTCGGCCACCAGGTCGGCCACGGCCATCCCGCCCACGTGCAGCTCGCCGTCGACCTTGTGCGCGGTCGACGACCACAGGTGCGGGACGAGATCGTTGGGGTCGACGGGCTCGCGCAGCCAGGACGGGCTGCGCAGGGCGCCGGGCGCGTGGGCCCAGCCGGCTTCGTGCGACATGACTACATCCGCTCCGGCGCGGAGACGCCGAGCAGGTCGAGGCCGTTGGCGAACACGACCCGGGTGGCCGCGACCAGCGCCAGCCGAGCGCGGTGCAGCTCGTTCGGCTCCTCGTCGCCCATCGGCAGCACCCGACAGCTGTCGTAGAACCGGTGGTAGATCCCGGCGGTGTCCTCCAGGTAGCGAGCGACCCGGTGCGGCTCGCGGAGCTCGGCAGCGCTGGCCACCACCCGCGGGAGCTCGGCGAGGGCGCGCAGCAGCTGGCCCTCCTTCTCGTCGGTGAGCAGGTCCATCCGCTCCCCCGGCTCGAGACCCAGGTCGGCGGCGTTGCGCAGGATCGAGGAGACCCGGGCGTGGACGTACTGGACGTAGTAGACCGGGTTGTCGTTGCTGGCCTTGGCCCACAGGTCCAGGTCGAGGTCGATGTTGGAGTCGGAGCTGTAGCGCGCCAGTGCGTAGCGGGCGGCGTCCACCCCGATCGCGCCGACCAGGTCGTCGATGGTGACCACGGTGCCGGCGCGCTTGGACATCCGCATCGGCTGCCCCTCGCGGAGCAGGTTGACCATCTGGCCGATCAGGATCTCCAGGTTGGTCCCCGGCTGGTCCCCGAAGGCCGCGCACATCGCCATCATCCGGCCGACGTAGCCGTGGTGATCGGCGCCGAGCATGATCAGGCAGCGGTCGAAGCCGCGCTCGCGCTTGTCCAGGTAGTAGGCGAGGTCGCCGGAGAGGTACGCCCCCTGGCCGTCGGACTTGATGATGACGCGGTCCTTGTCGTCACCGAACTTCTCGGTGGCCAGCCAGATCGCCCCGTCCTTCTCGTAGGTGTTGCCGAGCTCGCCGAGCCGGGCCACCGCCCGGTCCACCGCGCCGCTCTTGTGCAGCTCGTCCTCGTGGAAGTAGACGTCGAAGTCGACGCCGAAGTCGTGCAGGCTCTGCTTGATCTCGGCGAACATCATGTCGACGCCGACCTCGCGGAAGATCTCCTGCGCCGCCTCGTCGTCGTGCTCGAGCGCGTCGGGCCGCCGCTCCAGCACCGCGGCTGCGATGTCGTGGATGTACTGGCCGCCGTACCCGTCCTCGGGGGCGGGCTCGCCCTTGGCCGCCGCCAGGAGCGAGCCGCTGAACCGGTCGATCTGACCGCCGTGGTCGTTGAAGTAGTACTCGCGCGTGACCTCGGCGCCGGTCATCGTGAAGATCCGGCCGAGGGCGTCGCCGACCGCGGCCCAGCGGACCCCGCCGATGTGGATCGGCCCGGTCGGGTTGGCCGAGACGAACTCGAGGTTGACCTTCTCCCCGGCGAAGGCGTCGTTGGCGCCGTACCGCTCGCCGGCGGCGAGGATCTCCAGAGCGACCTGGCCCTGCGCGGCCGCCTCGACGGTGATGTTGAGGAAGCCCGGTCCGGCGACCTCGACGGCGCCGATGCCGTCGGTCTTCGTCAGCCGCTCGGCCACCAGCTCGGCGAGGGCGCGCGGGTTGGTGCCTGCCTTCTTCGCGAGCTGGAGCGCGACGTTGGTGGCGTAGTCGCCGTGCCCCTTCTGCCGGGGTCGCTCCACCGTCACGGTCGTCGGGACACCCTCCGGGAGAGTGAGCGCACCCTCGGTGGACAGGGTCGTCAAGACGTCGACGATCGCGGTTGAGAGCTGCTCGGGAGTCACCTCCCCAGGGTATCGGCGCAGCGACGCGGGCCCCGCATCGATATCTGCCGTGGGACGCGTGGAGGCGATTGCACGTCCACGTCGGGTCGGCTGTAAGGTTCACAACCGCACCGGCCCGCCGGTGCGTGCGCCTCCGTAGCTCAGGGGATAGAGCACTGGTTTCCGGTACCAGGTGCCGCAGGTTCGAATCCTGCCGGGGGCACAGTCGCACGAGGCCCTCCTCCCGCACGTCGGGACGAGGGCCTCCGCCGTTCAGCAGCGCTTGATCGTCGCGTCCCGCCGCGCGTCGGCGCCGTAGCGGCGCGCGGCCGACACGTTCGGGATGACCACGCTGGCGCCGCCGACGTTGCCGATCCCGCCCGGCAGCACGCAGGTGGTGATCTTCCCGGGCTCGACCTGCGCGACGGCCTGGGCGAGGCGGTAGAGCTCCGCCGGCCCGAGGTCGGTGTGCAGGTGCTGCAGCACCGAGGCCACGCCCCGCTCGACGAAGCCCGGCCGGTCGGCTCGAGCGCGGATCGCGGCGTGGATGCCGCGGAGCACCCGCTGCTGGTTGGCCGACCGGTCGAAGTCGCCGCCGGCCAGGCTCTTGCGGATCCGGGCGAAGGCCATCGCGCCGATGCCGTCGAGCCGGATCCGTCCGGCCTTGAAGCCGTTCGGCCGGAGGTACTGGTCTGCGAACGGGCGCGGGTTGCGCACCTCGATCCCGCCGATCGTGCCCACCATCCGCTCGAAGAACTCGAACCGGGTCACGAACACGTAGTCCGGCTGCAGCCCGACCAGGTTGCCGACCGTACGACCCAGCAGCTGCGGTCCGCCGAAGTACAGCGCGGCGTTGACCCGGTTCGACCCGTGTCCCGGGATCGGAACCCACGAGTCGCGCGGGATCCCGATCGACGTCGCCGCACCGGTACGGGTGTTCAGGCCGATCAGCTGCAGGGCGTCGGCGCGGGAGCGGAGCATCGGCTGCCCCGGCCTCGCGTCGGAGCCGGCGGCCAGGATCCACACCACCCCGGGCGCGACGGCCAGGCCGGCGGAGCGGTCCACCTTGACCAGCGAGACCTCCTCCGAGCGTGGCGCCGAGTCGGGTACGACGAGCGCCGCGACCGCCAGCACCAGGCCCAGCGTGAGCAGCCTCAACAGCCGGTTCATCGGCTCCTCCCCTCAGTGGCGGCCGGCCGGGCGCCCGCCGAGACGTCGTACCCGAACACCTGCCAGCCGTGGCCGCCGCCCTTGGTGAGGAACAGCCTGCCTCGCACCGTCTCGACGCGTGCGACCTCCCCGGTCGTCCGGAAGCGGAGCGACACCCGCGCGGTCACCGCCACGGCGCGGCGCTGCACGGCCAGCACGTCGAGGGCGACCGCCCGGCGCCGCACGCTCACGCCGGTGATCCGGTCACCGATGTCGACGTTGCTCATCACCCGCCGGTCCCGCCGGACGTCGCGGCGCGCCCCCGCCGTGAAGCCGGCGAACGCGCCGCCGACGCCGGCGCGCGGCCAGGTGCCGCCGACGTACGCCCCGTCGAACCAGGCGTCGACGATCGGCACGACCTGCCGCTGCAGGGTCTCACCGGTCGCCCGGGAGATCCGGGTGCCGGCCACCCGGCCGATCCTGGCGGTGGTGACCGGCGCCGGCGCCGCAGTCGGCGAGACGGACGCGGCGGGCGAGCGCGGCGGCCCCCCGCCCGCGTCGTCACCACCGTCGTCCCCGCTGCAGCCGCCGGCGGTCACGACCAGTGCCGCGGCGAGCAGCGCAGCGGCCGCCCGGGCCTGTCGTCGAGCAGCAGTCGTTCTCACGTTCATGCTCAGTCCCATTTCGTCCGATCGAGGGGCATGTGGCGCGGATCGCATTCCACCCAGTGCGTGATTGGCGGCCCTGACCTCGGCATTTGCTGGGTCGGGGGTCTAGCCTGGAACACCGGAAACCCATTCACGCGCGTCATTCGGAAGAGGCGAAGCTAAGTCGTGCCGCAGTCCTCAGGCAGCCAGTCCACCCACTCCACCTCCGCGGGTCCCCCGTCCGACGAGTTCGGAGCCAACGAGTGGCTCGTGGAGGAGATGTTCGAGCAGTATCAGAAGGATCCCGGCAGCGTCGATGCGACGTGGGTGACGTACTTCAAGAACGGCCACGGTAGCAACGCCCCGGCTGCGACCAACGGCTCCCCGGCCGAGCCCGCGAAGGCGAAGCCCGCGGCGCCCGCCGCGACGAAGTCCGCCCCTGCGGCACCCGCGAAGACCGAGGCCAAGCCGGAGACCAAGGTCGAGGCCAAGCCCGCCCCCGTCGCGAAGCCGCGCCCCGAGGCCAAGGCCGCCGAGCCCGCGAAGGGCACCACCTCGCCGGTGCCGAAGGAGTCCCCCAAGGCCGAGCCGGCCGCGGCGAGCGACGAGCCGACGTACACCGTGCTGCGTGGCGCGCCCGCCCGCACCGTGCAGAACATGGACGCCTCCCTGGAGGTGCCGACCGCCACGTCGGTCCGCTCGGTGCCGGTGAAGCTGCTGTGGGACAACCGCACCGTGATCAACAACCATCTCGCCCGCGCCCGCGGCGGCAAGGTCTCCTTCACCCACCTGATCGGCTACGCGCTGGTCAAGGCGGTGAAGTCGATGCCCGAGATGAACAACGGCTACGACGTCGTCAACGGCAAGCCCAACCTGATCACCCCGGCCCACATCAACCTCGGGCTCGCGATCGACGTACCGAAGCCCGACGGCTCGCGCCAGCTGCTCGTCCCGAGCATCAAGGCCGCGGAGAACATGGACTTCGCCGGCTTCTGGACCGCCTACGAGGACATCGTCCGCAAGGCGCGCGACGGCAAGCTCGGCGTCGTCGACTTCCAGGGCACCTCGATCTCGCTGACCAACCCCGGCGGCATCGGCACCAGCCACTCCGTCCCCCGCCTGATGAAGGGCCAGGGCGCGATCATCGGCGTCGGCGCGATGGAGTACCCGCCCGAGTGGCAGGGCGCGTCCGCGGAGGCGATCGCCCGCAACGCCATCTCGAAGGTCATGACGCTGACCTCGACGTACGACCACCGGGTCATCCAGGGCGCGCAGTCGGGCGAGTTCCTCAAGCGGGTGCACCAGCTGCTGCTCGGCCAGGACGACTTCTACGACGAGATCTTCCGCTCGCTGCGCATCCCCTACGAGCCGATCCGCTGGAGCAACGACATCTCGACGTCGCACGACGACGAGATCAGCAAGCAGGCCCGGATCCTCGAGCTCATCCACGCCTACCGGGTGCGCGGCCACATGATGGCCGACACCGACCCGCTGGAGTACCGCCAGCGCAGCCACCCCGACCTCGAGATCGAGTCGCACGGGCTGACCCTGTGGGACCTCGACCGCGAGTTCGCCACCGGATCGTTCGGTGGCGAGGGTCGCCGGTTCATGAAGCTGCGCGGGATCCTCGGCATCCTGCGCGACTCCTACTGCCGCACCACCGGCATCGAGTACATGCACATCATGGATCCCGAGCAGCGCCGCTGGATCCAGGAGCGCGTCGAGCAGCCGCACGCCAAGCCGCCCCGCGAGGAGCAGCTGCGGATCCTGCTGAAGCTCAACCAGGCCGAGGCGTTCGAGACCTTCCTGCAGACCAAGTTCGTCGGCCAGAAGCGCTTCTCCCTCGAGGGTGGCGAGACCACGATCCCGGTCATCGACGAGATCTGCGAGGCCGCGGCCGAGTCGGGCCTCGACGAGGTCACGATCGGCATGGCCCACCGCGGTCGGCTCAACGTGCTGGCCAACATCGTCGGCAAGAAGTACTCCCAGATCTTCCGCGAGTTCGAGGGCAACATCGACCCGCGCACGGTCCAGGGCTCCGGCGACGTGAAGTACCACCTCGGTGCCGAGGGCGAGTTCGTCGCCGGCTCCAAGGACACGATCAAGGTCTCCGTCGCCGCGAACCCGTCCCACCTCGAGGCCGTCGACCCGGTCCTGGAGGGCATCGCCCGCGCCAAGCAGGACGTGCTCGACCAGGGCGCGGCGTTCCCCGTCCTGCCGCTGCTCGTCCACGGTGACGCCGCCTTCGCCGGCCAGGGGGTCGTCGCCGAGACGCTCAACCTCAGCCAGCTGCGCGGCTACCGCACCGGCGGCACGATCCACGTGGTCGTCAACAACCAGGTCGGCTTCACCACCTCCCCCGGCTCGTCCCGCTCGTCGCTGTACTGCACCGACGTCGCGCGGATGGTCCAGGCGCCGATCTTCCACGTCAACGGCGACGACCCGGAGGCGTGCATCCACGTCGCCCGGCTCGCCTTCGAGTACCGCCAGGCGTTCAACAAGGACGTCGTCATCGACCTCGTCTGCTACCGCCGCCGCGGTCACAACGAGGGTGACGACCCGTCGTACACCCAGCCGCTGATGTACGACCTCATCGAGCAGAAGCGCTCCGTGCGCAAGCTCTACACCGAGTCCCTGATCGGTCGTGGCGACATCACGATCGAGGAGGCCGAGCAGGTGCTGCGCGACTACCAGCAGCAGCTCGAGCGGGTCTTCACCGAGGTCCGCGAGGCCAGCACCCAGCCCTCGGAGTGGACGACGGTCCCGGACTACCCGGACAAGCCGATCGGCGAGACCGACACCGCGGTGCCGCAGGAGTACCTCAAGCGGATGTCGGACGCGTACGTCACTCCGCCCGAGGGCTTCACCGTGCACCCGAAGGTGATGCCGCAGCTGCAGCGTCGCGCCGCCGCGATCACCGACGGCCCGATCGACTGGGGCACCGGCGAGATCCTCGCGTTCGGGTCGCTGCTGATGGAGGGCCGCCCGGTCCGCCTGGCCGGCCAGGACTCGCGTCGCGGCACCTTCGTGTCGCGCTTCGGCACCATCATCGACCGGAAGAACGCCGACGAGTGGACGCCGCTCTCCTCGCTCACCGAGGACCAGGCGAAGTTCTACATCTACGACTCGCTGCTCTCCGAGTACGCCGCGCTCGGCTTCGAGTACGGCTACTCCGTGGCCCGGCCGGACGCGCTGGTGCTGTGGGAGGCGCAGTTCGGCGACTTCGTCAACGGCGCTCAGACCGTCATCGACGAGTTCATCTCCGCCGGTGAGAGCAAGTGGCGCCAGCAGTCCGGCGTCGTGCTGCTGCTCCCGCACGGCTACGAGGGCCAGGGCGCGGACCACTCCTCGGCCCGCATCGAGCGGTTCCTGCAGATGGCCGCCGACGAGGCGTTCGTGGTCGCCCAGCCGAGCACGCCCGCGTCGTACTTCCACCTGCTGCGCCAGCACTCGCTGGGCGAGGAGCACCGGCCGCTGATCGTCTTCACCCCGAAGTCGATGCTCAAGCGCAAGGAGGCGGCCTCGCAGCCGGCCGACTTCACCACGGGCACGTTCAAGCCGTTCATCGGCGACGCGGCGGCCGACCCGGACAAGGTCGACACCCTGCTGCTGTGCTCGGGCCGGGTCACCTGGGACCTGATGGTCGAGCGTCCCAAGCGCGAGGACTCCGAGCGGTTCGCCATCGGCCGCGTGGAGCAGCTCTACCCGCGTCCGATCGACGCCATCAGGGCCGAGATCGCCCGCTACCCGCACCTCAAGCAGGTCCGCTGGGTGCAGGACGAGCCGCTCAACATGGGCCCGTGGCCGCACTACGCGCTCAACGTCTGGCCCGACGTCGACGCGCAGGTCGTGGCGGTCACCCGGCCGGAGGGCTCCTCGCCCGCCGTGGGCACCGTCAAGCGGCACCAGGCGGAGCAGAAGGAACTGATGGAGCGCGCGTTTGCCTGACCGGTCGGGGCCCGAGACACGAGGGCCCCGACCACTCGTCAGGCAGGTCGAGTAGGCGCGCGACCGAGGGACGAGGTCGCGACCGCGGTATCGAGACCCAGTCAGTGTCGAGGAGTGATTGACGTGTACTTCACCGACCGCGGCATCGAGGAGCTGCAGAAGCGGCGGGGTGACGAGGAGGTCACCCTGGCCTGGCTGGGCGACCAGCTGCAGGCCTTCACCGACGCCCACCCGGAGTTCGAGACCGCCGTCGAGCGGTTCGCGACCTGGCTGGCTCGGCTCGACGACCCCGAGGATTGACCCGCCCCCCGCCGAGTCAGCACGAATGGTGGGCCGAGTCAGCACCAGTAGTGCTGACTCGGCACCACATTTGCGCCGGCTCGGCCTAGGGTGTCGGGCATGACCAGCCCTGTCGACCCGTCGTACGACGTCGTTTACCCGCCGGCCCCGTGGGACATGGTGGGCCAGCTGTGGCTCTCGCTGTTCCGGATCAAGGACGCCGTCGACGACCTGCGGCCCGCCGGCATCTACGGCGCGGCGTTCGTGTCCTACGAGGAGGGCAGCCCGCTGACCTACTCCGAGCTGCTCATCGCCCGGCCGGTGCAGGAGGACGGCGTCAAGGCCGTCAGCATCACCGACATCTGGGTCGACTCCCCCGCCTCCGTGGCGGGCGGGCGTGGTCTGTGGGCGATCCCGAAGGAGCTGTGCGACTTCTCCCTGGAGTCCAGCTACCGGGGCCCGCTGTCGCGCACCGAGTGGTCCGCCTCCGCGGAGCGGCGGCCGATCGCCCACGCCCGATTCAGCGACGTCTCGCGGATCGCGATCCGCACGCCGTTCAAGGGCGCCACCTGGCAGCCCCCGATCGACGACCACGCGGGCCCGGTCACGGCCCGGCTGACCGGCTCGGCGAAGGCGCTGCCGTGCCGGGGCCGGTGGGAGTTCGCCCCCGACGGCCCGCTCGGCTGGCTCGCCGGGCGGCGGCCACTGGTCTCCTTCCGGATGTCCGGCTTCCGGATGTCCTTCGCCTGACCCCGTGCCCCGCAGGATCGAGCCCGAGCCCGACGTCGTACGCCGGATCGCCGCGACCGCGACCGTCCTCCCCGAGGCCTACGAGGAGGACGCCTGGACCGGCGTGCGCTGGCGGATCCGCACCCAGACCTTCGCGCACGTCATGGTGGCCCAGGAGGGCTACGAGTCGTCGTACCGCGAGATCACCGGCGACCCGACGCCGCGGACGGTGCTGACCTTCCACGCCGGCGGCGACGAGCTGCTCGCCCTCACCCACGCGGGGCCGCCGTTCTACAAGCCGCCCTGGTCGGGATCGATCGTCGGGCTGGTGCTCGACGAGGACACCGATTGGGGTGAGGTGGCCGAGCTGGTCACCGAGTCCTACCGCCTCCGCGCGCCGCAGTTCCTGGTACGCCGACTGGACGCCGGAGCGCCTCGTCAGGGTGAGTCGCCAGACCGTCGAGGATCAGCTCGCTGATCGCGGCACCGAGGCGGGCCGCATGCGCGGCCGGATCGTCGAGTGGCCCCTCGACGGCGACGCTGAGTCCGGCGATGGTGATCGCGCCGAAGATGCTCATCGCGACCGTGCCCGGATCCGCGACCTGGCGCAGCGAGCCGTCGGCGACTCCCTCCTCGAGCAGCTGCTCGATCGGCTCGAAGAAGGTGGCGTGGATGGCGGGCGCCAGCTCGGGCAGCCGGGTCACCCGTCCCAGGTCACCGATCAGGGCCCGGCACAGGAACGGATGCTCGAGCATCACGCCGAGCTGCGCCACGACGGCGCCCTCGAGCCTGGTCCTCGCGTTCTCGGGCTCGCTCACCGCCACTCCGACCGCGCCGGCCACCATGTCCAGCAGGTCACCCATGAGGAAGAGCAGGACCCCGTTCTTGCCGTCGAGGTGGTAGTAGATGGTCGCCTTCGGGATGCCCGTGGCCTCGGCGATGTCGTCGATCTTGGTGCCGTCCAGGCCGCGTTCGGCGATCAGCTCGGCCGCGTCGTACAGCTTGCTGGCCAGCTTGGCCGGGAGTTTCCTCATCGTCCACCTACGTTCTCGCATCCGGCCATCCCGCGCGGTCCGGCTCGCCGAGGGCCTCGACCTTCGACCACATCCTATGTTGTACTGCGAGTCCAAACTGTTGATTCAAAGGTGTGGAGCGCATCGTCCGAGAGGGGTCCGATGACCGACCAGCAACTGACCTACAGCCCATTCGATCCGGAGATGATCGCGGACCCGTACCCCGTCTACCGCGAGCTCCGCGACAGCGCGCCCGTGTACTGGTCGCCGGAGACGAGCTCCTGGGTCCTGAGCCGGTACGACGACGTCGCCGCAGCCCTCACCGACCCGACGACGTACTCCTCGGCATCGGGCGTTTACCCCACTCCGCCCGGAGTGGACATGACCGAGCTGTTCCTGCCCATGCTCGTGATGAGCGACCCGCCCCGGCACACCCAGCTGCGTCAGCTCGTCAGCAAGGCCTTCACGCCTCGCCGCATCGCCGCACTGGAGATGGGCGTCCACGCCATCGTCCACGACCTGCTCGACCAGGCCCCCTCGGACGGCACCTGGGACTTCGTGGCCGGGTTCTCCGGGCCGCTCCCGGCCATCGTCATCGCCGACATGCTCGGCGTACCGCGCGAGGACCGGGACCGCTTCCGGACCTGGTCCACCACCCTGGTCCAGTCCAACCCGATCCGCGGCGAGATGGGACCCGGCCTGGACGCCGCGGCCGCGCTCTACGACTACTTCTCGACCTTCCTCGCCGAACGCCGCGCGCGGCCCGAGGACGACCTGATGTCGGCGCTCGTCCAGGCCGAGGTCGAGGGCCAGCACCTCAGCGAGGATGAGCTCCTCGGCTTCTGCCTCCTGCTGCTCGTGGCCGGGCACGAGACGACCACGAACCTGCTCTCCAACGGCGCCGTCCTCTTGGCCGAGCACCCGGAGAGCCGACACCAGCTGAGCGAGGACCGGGACCTGGTGCCGCTCGCGGTCGAGGAGCTGCTCCGCTACGACTCGCCGGTCCAGGGCATCGGGCGCACCCTGACCCGGCAGGTCGAGCTGCACGGACAGCGGATGGAGCCCGGAGACTCGGTGCTGCTGCTGTTCGGGTCCGCGAACCGTGACGAGCGCGCCTTCCCCGACGCCGAGGTCTTCGACATCGGCCGCCGTCCCGAGCGACATGTCGCGCTCGGTCGCGGCATCCACTTCTGCCTCGGGGCATCCCTGGCGCGGATGGAGACCCGGATCGCCCTCGACGTGCTCCTCGACCGCCGCACGTTCAACTGGGACGTCGACCTATCGGGCGCCGAGCGGCTCCGCTCGGGTCCGATCCGCGGGTTCGCCTCACTGCCCGTGCAGTGACGCAGGGGGACGGTCAGCCCGGCCGCTCAGTCCTCGGTCTGCTCCGAGGCCCGGCGGGCGGAGTCACGGATCTCGAAGACCTCGGTGGCGAACCCACCGAAGGCCGAGGCGACGTCGCGAACGGCGCCGGTGATGATCGTGGCCACCTGGCCGACGGTCGAGGCGGCCGCCTCGACCGTGCCCTGCAGAGCGTCCTTGCGGATCTCGGCCTTGCTCAGGTGGTCCCTCATGGGCCTCAGTGTCAGGCCGCAGTGGGCTCCGCGACAACCGGGCCGGGGGTGCGAGACCGCTCACGCCGGTCGGGCAGCGCGAGTCGGCAGATCTTCGCAGCGACGCTGCCGAGCTGCCGGCCGAGCGAGCCGGTGTTGTACGGCAGGCCGTAGCGCTCACAGAGCTCGCGGACCTCGGTGGCGATCTCCGGGTAGCGCCGGGCGGGCAGGTCGGGGAAGAGATGGTGCTCGATCTGGTGCGACAGGTTGCCGGTCATCAGGTGGAAGAGCCTGCTGCCGGTGATGTTGGCCGAGCCGAGCAGCTGTCGGAAGTACCACTGCCCGCGGGTCTCGTCCTCGCACTCCTCCTGGGAGAAGGTCGCCACTCCCGCCGGGAAGTGGCCGCAGAAGATGATGTTGAAGGCCCAGACGTTGCGCACCAGGTTGGCGGCGGCGTTGCCGGCGAGGGTGAGCGGGAAGAGCGGGCCGGTCAGCGCCGGGAACAGCAGGTAGTCCTTCACCGCCTGCCGCCTCACCTTGCGCATGATGCCCGCGTGCAGGGCGGCGTTGTCCTCCACCTTGCGCCGGCCGGCGACGAGGTTCTCGACCTCGAGGTCGTGCATCGCCACGCCCCACTCGAAGAAGACCATCAGCAGGAAGGCGTAGGCCGGGTTGCCGAGGTAGTACGGGTGCCAGGGCTGGTCCTCGTCCATCCGCAGCACGCCGTACCCGATGTCGCGGTCCTTGCCGAGGATGTTCGTGTAGGTGTGGTGGATGTAGTTGTGGCTGTTCTTCCACTGCTCCGAGGGGCAGACGTTGTCCCACTCGTACATCCGGGAGTTCAGGCCCGGGTCGCCCATCCAGTCGTACTGGCCGTGCATGACGTTGTGGCCGATCTCCATGTTGTCGAGGATCTTGGAGATGCTCAGCGCCGCGACGGCCAGCGGCCAGGCCGGCGGCAGGTAGAACAGCGCGCGGCCGGCGACCTCGAAGGCCCGCTGGGCGCGCACGACGTCGCGGATGTACGACGCGTCCGCCTCGCCGAGGTCGGCCAGGATCCGCTGCCGGATGGCGTCGAGCTCGTCGCCGAACTCCTCGAGCTGCTCGGTGGTCAGGGTGATTCCGGGGTTCGTCATGTGGTCCTCTCGGAGGTCGGTCAGAGGTAGACGGTGCAGTCGCCCACGGGGGCGGAGACGCAGATGCGAATGTCCTCGTCGGGCAGCGAGGACTCCTCGCCGGTCACGACGTTGCGGACGGTCCCCTCGCTCTTGCGGGAGACGCAGGACAGACAGATGCCCATCCGGCAGCCCGACTCGGGGGTCAGCCCGGCGGCCTCGGCCTGCTCCAGCAGGGGCGCGCCGGAGTTCGCCGCCGCCGCTCCGGAGCGGGAGAAGACCAGCTCGCCGCCGCTCGCGCCGGTGCCGGCCCGCGGTGGCCGGAAGTACTCGGTGCGCAGCGCCTCCGAGCCGTCGTACGACGCCAGCACCGCCTCCATCAGCGGCGCCGGCCCGCACGCCCAGGTCGCCACGTCGCGGTAGCCCGGCACCAGCCGGTGCAGGTACGCCGGCGACAGCGCCGGGTCGCCGAGCTCGGGATGCAGCAGGTGTACGTCGATGCCGTGGCCCGAGCGCCGTGCCTCCTCGAGCTCGCCGGCGAAGATCTGGTGCTCGGGGCTCTGCGCGTAGTGCAGGAACGTCACCCGGCCGCGGTGGGAGCGCCGCTGCAGCGAGCGGAGCATCGACATCACCGGGGTGATGCCGGAGCCGCCGGAGATCATCACGACGTGCTCCGGCACCCGGTCGGGCAGCACGAAGTCGCCCTGCGCCTGGGAGAGGTGCAGCACCGTGCCGGGCCGCGCGTGCTCGACGAGCCAGCGGCTGACGCTCTGCCGGCGGGAGGCGTCGGGGTTGGCCCGCACCGTGATCGTGAACCGCTCGCCGGGCCGCGAGTCGGAGCTGGAGATCGAGAAGACCCGGGTCGTACGACGCGCCCCGTCGACCTCCACACCGACCTGGACGTGCTGCCCGGCGCGGTGACCGCGCCAGGTGGAGGTCGGCTGCAGGGTCAGCGTGGCGACCGGCGGGTGACCGGGCACGTCGACCTCACGGGTGACGTCGACGATCCGGGCGCGTACCTCGCGTGCGGCCCACATCGGGTTCACGAGCTCGAGGTAGCGGTCGACGCTGTGCGGCGAGGTGAGGGCGGCCAGGGTCCGGGAGCGGAGGACGGTGCCGGCGAGACTCATCGACGCTCCTTCCGAGAAGTTGAGTACACGTATGTACACCCAAACTCTTGCGGCACCCGTCCGCACCCGTCAAGGCGCGTCGCTCGTGACGGTGCACACATGTGCACTGATAACATCGACGGTCGTGACGGAGACTCGTGTCGAGCGCAAGGAGCGCACCCGACGCGCCATCCTCGACGCCGCCCTGGCCCTCTGCGAGGACAGCAGCCTGGTCGCCCTCTCGCTGCGGCAGGTCGCCAAGGAGGTCGGCATCGTGCCGACCGCGTTCTACCGGCACTTCGAGTCGATCGAGGCCCTCGGCCTCGCACTCGTCGACGAGTCGTTCGTCTCGCTGCGCGCCATGCTGCGCGACATCCGTCGGGGCGAGCCGTCGTACGCCGACATCGTCGACCGCTCGGTCGACATCCTGGCCGAGCACGTCCGCCGGGAGCATGCGCACTTCGCCTTCATCGGCCGGGAGCGGGCCGCCGGCCCGCGCCAGGTGCGCGAGGCGATCCGTCACGAGATCGAGCTGTGCGAGCGCGAGCTCGCCACCGACCTCGCCCGACTGCCCGGCACCGCGCCCTGGTCGGCCGAGGACCTCCGGGTGCTCTCGAACCTCATCGTCACGGCCATGGTCGCCACCGCGGAGAGCCTGGTGGCGGCCGGACCGCGGGCGGACCTGGAGAAGCAGCTCACCGAGACGGCGCGGACCCAGCTGCGGATGGTCCTCGTCGGGGCGCTCAACTGGCGCTCGCGGACCTAGGCGTCCGGCGCCGCCACACCCCCAGCGCGCCGAGGCCCAGCAGCACCGGCCCGCCGACCGTGAAGACCCGCCAGACCACGAGGCCGGCGACACCGGCCGCCTCGACCTCGGACCCGCCAGCCTCGACCAGGCCGGCCAGCACCAGCGCGTCGACGATCCCGATCCCGCAGAACGGGAAGATGGTGAACGGGTAGGCGAACAGGTAGGCGACCGCGATCTCCGCGAGCCCGACCTCGGTCGCGTCCACCCCCACGAAGCGCAGGCTCAGCACCAGCAGGGCGAGGTCGGCGACCAGCATGCCGGTGAGCGCGACCAGCGACTGGGGGAACCCGCGCCGGAAGCGCGCGACGATCTCGCCCCGGAACTCCGCACACGCTCGGGCCCAGGCCTCCGGGTCCACCTCGCGCCCGATCCGGCGGACCACCCGGCCGGCGCCGCCGCCCACGGCCAGCGCGAGCTGCTCGCTGCGGACGACGAGCAGCACACCGGCCAGGATCGCGAGCGAGATGGCGATGCTGAGCAGCTCCACCCAGCGCGGGCCCGGCGCGCGGCCGAGCATCAGCAGGAGCACGAAGCCGGCGGCCGGCGCCGCGAACCGGACGACGTAGAAGGTCAGCGTGTTCATCAACGCCCCGGCGACGGCCTTCACGGTGGGCACGCCCCAGGACCCGAAGATGGCCAGCCGGAGCGCGAGGTCGCTCGGCGGCGGGGCCAGGGTCGCCATCAGGATGGCGGCGAGGTCGTTCAGCGTGGCCTGGTACGCCGAGATCCCCGGGATGAACAGCGCCAGGGGCAGCGCGTTGAGCACCTGCCGGACCAACAACACCACCAGCAGGACCAGCGGGTGCCACCAGGTCAGCAGCCCGAGGGCGTCCCAGACCTCGCCCCAGTCGACCTGGCCGACCAGCCGGACGACCACGACGGTGAGCAGCAGCGCGACGGCGAGCAGCACCAGACGGACGGCCCAGGCGCGGCGTCCGGGGACCCTCATCCGACCTCGATCACGAGCCCGAGATCTCCCTTCGTGACGACCAGGAGCGACCCGTCGAACGTGACCAGGTCGCTGCGACCGTCGAGCACCGCCAGCACGTGCCGCTCCAGCCCGGCGGCGGGCTCGGGGCAGGCCGTCCGGGTGATCGCCGGGGTCCCGAAGGTGAGCGCACCCTCGGCGACCTGGACCGTCGTCCGGCCGGTGTTGCACCCGGTGAAGAGCCGGGCCAGACCGTCGCTGCGCACCGACAGCCGGGGCCGGCGGGTGCCGGCCGGGATCGACGTGGCGGAATCGCCGGTCACCGTCTGGACGACCGTCCACGTCCGGCCCAGTGCGGCCGGCAGCTCGACGTCGGTGGTCGGGGCGAGGGTGAGGATCACGTCGTCCTGGGTGAGCCGGAGGTCGCCGTCGACCAGCCGGGCGGTGGCCCCGTCCTCGATCAGGGCCGAGAGCCACCGGTCCTGCTCGGCCACGTCCTCCACGCAGCCCATCGCCGTGCTCGCCGGCGGGTCGGTCCAGGCCAGGGTCTCCCCCGTCACGGCGTACTCGCCGAACATCGTGTTGCAACCCGCCGAGGCGGACAGCACGCCGTCCTCGAAGGCCAACCGGACCCGGGTCCCGGCCACCAGGTCGCGGCCCGTCACCTCGGTCGAGAGGTACGACGTGCCGTCGAGGTCGCCGACCGACACCGGAACCGGCGGCTCGCTCCCGCTGTCGTTCTCGGACCCGCAGCCCGTGAGCGTCATGGCCGCGACCAGCAGGACGGCCGGAGCGATCCGCCGGGTCATCAGAACTCCACGGGGTCGCGGATGATCGGGCAGGTCATGCAGTGCCCGCCGCCGCGGCCGCGGCCGAGCTCGGCCCCCACGATCGTGATCACCTCGACCCCGGCCTTGCGCAGCAGCGTGTTGGTCAGGGTGTTGCGGTCGTAGGTGATCACGACGCCCGGCTCGAGCGCGACCGCGTTGTTGCCGCTGTCCCACTGCTGACGCTCGGACTGGTAGACGTCGCCGCCGGTCTCGATGACGTGCAGCCCCGGCAGGCCGAGCGACCGGGCCACCACGTCCACGAACGGGGTGCTGCCCTCGTCGATGACCTCGACGCCGGGAGCGCGGTCCGAGGGCACCAGGCTGAACGTGTGCACCGCGTCCATGATGGTCGGGTAGAGCGTCACGATGTCACGGTCGGCGAAGGTGAAGACCGTGTCCAGGTGCATGGCGGCCCGCAGCTTCGGCATCCCCGCCACCACGACCCGCTCCGCGGCACCCTGGGCGAACAGGGCGGCCGCGACCTGGGTGATCGCCTGCCGCGAGGTGCGCTCGCTCATCCCCACCAGGACGACGCCGTTGCCGACGGGCATCACGTCGCCGCCCTCGAAGGTGGCCTGCCCCCAGTCCTGCGTGGGGTCTCCCCACCACACCTTCGACCCGACGAAGTCGTGGTGGAAGTCGTAGACCATCCGGTAGAGGAGCGTCTCGTCCTTGCGCGCCGGCCAGTAGAGCGGGTTCATCGTGAGCCCGCCGTACAGCCAGCAGGTCGTGTCCCGCGTGTAGAGCGTGTTGGGCAGCGGGGGCAACAGGTACTCCCGCGCCCCGGTCGACTCCCGCGCCAGCTCGACGTACCCGGACCGGAAGTCCTGGGGCAGGTCCTGGGTCGCGAGCCCGCCGATGAGGAACTCCGCCAGGTCGCGCGCCGGGAGGCTCTCGAGGAAGGCGCGGGTGTCCTCGACCAGGCCGAGCCCGACGTGGTTCGGTTCCACCTTGCGATCCAACAGCCAGTCCCGGGCGCCCGGCACGGCGAGGGTCTGGGCGACGACGTCATGCAGCTCGACCACCTCGACGCCGCGGTTGGTCATCTTGTGGACGAAGTCGGCGTGGTCGCGCTGCGCGTTCTCGACCCACAGGACGTCGTCGAACAGCAGGTCGTCGCTGTTGCTCGGGGTGAGCCGGCGGTGGGCGAGGCCGGGTGCACAGACCAGCACCTTGCGGAGCTTGCCGACCTCGGAGTGCACTCCGTAGGTCGAGGACACGCTCTCAGTCATCGGGATCCTGCCTTTCTGTCGAGGTCCTATCGAGGTCACAGGGTGATGCGGCCGGTCCACAGACCGATGCCGCCGATGATCGCGCCGGTCACGATCAGGGCGAACAGCCCCATCTCGGCCGGCGTGAACAGGCGCTTGCCGTGCTCGCTGCGGGCCTTGACGTAGAGGAGCGCGGCCGGCGCGAGGATGACGGTGGAGAGCAGCAGGAACTTCATGCCCGCCGCGTCGAAGAGGAAGATCGTGTACGCCGTGGCGGCGCCAGCGACGATGGTCTCCTTGCGGCGCACCCCGGCCGGGACGTCCTCGTAGGACTCCCCCGTCAGCCCGATCTTGAGGGCGTACGCCGCGGCCAGCAGGTAGGGCAGCAGGGCCAGGCTGGTGGCCAGGTCGAGCATGAAGTTCAGCGCGTCGTTGACGAACAGCGTGAGCGCGAGAAGTCCCTGCACGCCGAGCGAGGTGACCACGAGCGCGGTGATCGGGGTGCCGGCCTCGTTCTCCCGGCCGAGGAACTCGGGGAAGTCGTCCGCGCGCGCCGGGATGTACATGACCTCGGCGGCCATCAGGGTCCAGGCCAGGTAGGCACCGAGCACCGAGACGATCACGGCCACACTGATGAAGACCTCACCCCAGTCGCCGACCTGGGACTGGAAGACGCCGACCATCGACGGCTGCCGGGTACCGGCGAGCTCGGGCTGCGGCACGACGGAGTAGCTGGACAGCGTGACCAGCGCGAAGATCGACAGCACGCTCAAGAAGCCCAGGACGGTCGCCCGGCCCACGTCCTCGCGCCGCTTCGCGTAGCGGGAGTAGACGCTCGCGCCCTCGATGCCGATGAAGACGAAGGTCGTGATCAGCATCGTGTTGCGGACCTGCTCGTTGAGGCTCCCGAGATCGCCGTACCCGTAGGCGGTCCAGTTGTCGGCGAAGACGTCGGCGTCGAAGGCGAAGAACATCACGACGATGAAGACCAGGATCGGGATGATCTTGAAGACCGTGACGATCCGGTTGATGACCGCGGCGTCGCGGACGCCGCGGGCGATCAGGTAGTGGAAGAGCCAGACCCCGACCGTCGACACGGCGACCGCCAGGACCGTGTCGCCGTCGCCGAAGCTGTCGAAGAACCCACCGACGGTGGCGCCGATGAACACCCAGTAGAACGTGTTGCCGGCGACCGAGCTGGCCCAGAAGCCGATCGCGGAGTTGAAGCCGGCGTAGTCGCCGAACCCCGCCTTGGCGTAGATGAACACCCCGGAGTCGAGGGCGGGTTTCCGGATCGCCAGGGTCTGGAAGACGAAGGCCAGCATCAGCATGCCGGTGCCGGCGATCGCCCAGGCGATCAGCGACCCGAGGATCCCCGTCGCGACGCCGAAGCGGGCCGGAAGCGAGAAGACCCCCGCACCGACCATCCCGCCGACCACCATCGCGGTCAGCGTCGGGACGCTCATCTTCGCGACGGCACCGCCGGCGGGTGCGTTCTCGGTCTGCGTGCTCATGCCGTCTCCTCCTGGAGCTCGGTGGGTTCGACCTTCTCGATCTTGAATCCGGTGATGCCGTACAGCACGCTGAGCGCCGGGCTGGCGTAGCAGAAGATCGCGTACGGCGCGTAGAGCAGCGTCGAGACGCCGAGGGTGGCGCCCATGAACGCGCCGCAGGAGTTCCACGGCACCAGGGGTGAGGTCACGGTGCCGCTGTCGGCGGCGAGCCGGGACAGGTTGGTGGGGGCAAGTCCGCGGCGCGCGAACTCGGCCCGGAAGATCCGGCTCGGCAGCACCAGGGCGATGTACTGGTCCCCGGCGACCACGTTGAGCCCGAAGCCGCAGGCGAAGACGGTCACGTACAGCCGCCCGGTGCTCTGTGCTGCGCTGACCATCGGGTCCACCAGCCGGGCGATCAGCCCGAACTCGTCGAGCATCGCCCCGAAGGTCACCGCACCGAGGATCAGCCAGATCGTCAGCAGCATGCTGTCCATGCCCCCGCGCGAGAGCAGCCGGTCCACGTCGGCGATGCCCGAGTCGATCGAGAAGCCGTTGGCCATCGCCAGCCAGATCGCCTTGACCGACTCCACGAGGACGTTGCCGGTGCCGCTGATGAACGCCTGGTAGACGTCGGGCTGGAGGAAGGCACCGAGCACGCCGGCGAAGAGCGTCGCGGCCAGCAGCGCCAGGGACGCCGGGACCTTGCGGATCGACAGCACGGCGAGCAGCGCGATCGGCAGCAGGGCCAGCGGCGTGATGTTGAAGATCTGGTCGAGCTCGTCCAGGTCCGAGGTGGTCTCGGCCTCGCTGACCGTGTCGGGACCGGTCGCGCCGAGGATCGAGAACACGACGACGGCGATCAGGAACGCCGGCACCGACGTCCACACCTGCCGCTTGATGTGCTGGTAGACGTCGACCTTGACCATCTGCGCCGTGAGGATCGTCGTCTCCGAGAGCGGCGAGGTCTTGTCACCGAGGTAGGCGCCGGAGATGACGGCGCCCGCGGTGATCGCCGGGGAGACCCCGATCAGCTCGGCGATGCCGACCAGCCCGACCCCGATGGTGGCCGCCGTCGTCCACGAGCTGCCGATGCTCAGCGCCACGATGCCGCAGATGATCGCGGTCGCGGCGTAGTACCAGCCCGCAGAGAGCACCTGGATGCCGTAGTAGACCATCGTCGGGATGGTGCCGCTGAGGTTCCACACCCCGATCAGGGCGCCGACCGCGAGCAGGATGAAGACCGCACTGGTGACCGAGGCGACGGCCTCCTTGCCGGTGTCCTGGACCGCCGAGAACGGGTGCCCGTTCTTCACGGCGATCAGCGCCGCGACCGCGCAGCACAGCACCAGCGCGACCTGGATCGGCCCGTCGAGCGCGTCCAGGCCGAACAACGCCAGCGCCGCCGCGATCAGGCCGGCCAGCACGACCAGAGGCACCAGGGCGTCGAGCAGCGACGGGTCGCGCTCGACCTGCACGCCCCGGGTCCCCGCCACGTCGTACCTCCTGGTCGGAGGCCGAGCGTAGGGAGGACCGGGTCACCCCGACCTCACCAGATTCGGGTGAGGCTTCGGCTCAGACGGGGCGCAGGGTCAGGTCCGGCACGGTCGCGTCGCGCGGCAGGTCCAGCACGTGCACGATCGCGTCGACCACCGTCTCGGGCTGGATCCAGGCCGCGGGGTCGTACGCCTTGCCCTCCTGGCGGTGCACCTCCGCCTGCATCGCGGTCGCGGTCCGGCCCGGGTAGACCGAGGTGACCCGGACGCCGTGCGGCGCCTCCTCGGCGCGCAGCGCGTCGGCGAGCGCCTTCAGGCCGTGCTTGGAGGCGGCGTACGCCGACCACTGCGGGTGGGCGTGCAACCCGGCGCCGGAGTTGAGCAGCACCACCGTGCCCCGGCGAGCCCGCAGCGCAGGCAGCGCGACCCGGGTCAGGGCGGCCGGCGCGACCAGGTTCACCCGGAGCTGGCTGGCCCAGGCCTCGACGCTCAGCTCGGAGACCGACCCCAGCTGGGCGATCCCGGCGGCGTGCACGACCGAGTCCAGGGCGTCGGGCAGCGCGAGCGACTCGACGGACTCGGGCCAGGAGAGGTCCGCGACCAGGACCTCGGCGCCGGGCAGGTCGGCGGCCAGCTCCTCGGCCCGCTCGGGCGAGCGGGCCAGCAGCACCAGCTCGTCGCCGCGCTCCAGGAGTCGGGCGGCCAGCACCGCCCCGATGCCGGAGCCGGCCCCGGTGATGAGATGCCGGGCCATCAGTTCGTGAAGACGATCTTGCCGAACAGGTCGCCGCCGGCCATCGCCGCGAAGCCCTCGGCCGCGTCGGTCATCGGCAGCACCCGGTCGACCAGGGGCCGGGCACCGGAGGCGTCGAGGAGCGCGACCAGGGAGGCCAGCTCGTCGCGGGTGCCCATCGTCGAGCCGATGACGCTCAGCTGCAGGAAGAAGATCCGGGTCAGCTCGGCGTCGTCGAGGTTCGGGCCGGACGTCGTACCGGACGTGACGATCCGGCCCCCGGGGCGCAGCGCCCGGATGGAGTGGGACCAGGTCGCCCGGCCCACGGTCTCCATGACCGCGTCGACCTTCACCGGCAGCCGGGCGCCGGACTCGAAGACCTCGTGGGCGCCGAGCTCCAGCGCCTTGGCCCGCTTGGCCTCGTCGCGGCTGGTCGCCAGCACCCGCAGCCCGGCCGCGCGCGCCAGGGTGATGACCGCGGTCGCCACCCCGCCGCCGGCGCCCTGCACCAGCACCGTCTCGCCGGCCTTGAGCTGACCGCGGGTGAAGAGCATCCGGTACGCCGTCAGCCAGGCCGTCGGCAGGCACGCGGCCTCCTCGAACGACAGCGAGGCGGGCTTGGGCACCACGTTGCGCCGCGGGACGGCGACCTTCTCGGCGAAGGTGCCCTGGTAGCGCTCGGAGAGCAGCGACCGCTTCGGGTCGAGGGTCTCGTCACCGGTCCAGGACGGGTCGCTGATGACGGCGTGCACGACGACCTCGTTGCCGTCCTCGTCGTACCCCGCCGCGTCGCAGCCCAGGATCATCGGCAGCGCGTCCTCGCGCAGCCCGACCCCGCGCAGGGAGAACAGGTCGTGGTGGTTGAGCGACGCGGCCTTGACGGTGACCGTGGTCCACCCGTCGGGGACCTGCGGGTCCGGGCGCTCCCCCACCCGCAGGACCGAGACCGGGTCATCCTTCGAGAACGTGTCGGCGTAGACGGCGTACATGGCCTCGAACCTAGCGCCGCGCGACGCCGTCGCGCCGGGCGGCCTCGGCGACCGCCGAGGAGACCGCGCCGGGCACCCGCGGGTCGAACGGCGAGGGAATGATCATGTCCTCGGCCAGGTCGTCGCCGACGAGCGCCGCGAGCGCCTGCGCCGCCGCGAGCTTCATGCCCTCGGTGATCGCGGTGGCGTGCGCGTCGAAGGCCCCGCGGAAGATGCCGGGGAAGGCCAGCACGTTGTTGATCTGGTTCGGGTAGTCCGAGCGGCCGGTGGCGACCACGCGGGCGTGCCGGTGCGCGACCTCGGGGAGCACCTCCGGCGTGGGGTTCGCCAGGCCGAAGATGATCGCGTCCGCGGCCATCGGGGCGATCTGCTCCTCGGGGACGTTGCCGCCCGAGACGCCGATGTAGACGTCGGCGCCGACGAGCACGTCGGCCAGCGAGCCGGTCCGGCCGGTCAGGTCGGCGGTCATCTCGGCCAGCGCCTTCTTGGTCGGCGTCAGGTCCTCCCGCGAGGAGTGCAGGACGCCCTTGCGGTCGACGACGACGCAGTCCTTGATGCCGGCCTCGAGCAGGATCTTGGTGACCGCGACGCCCGCCGCGCCCGCGCCGCCGATGACGACCCGCGTCGACTCGAAGGTGCGACCGGTGAGCTTGAGCGCGTTGGTCAGCGCCGCCAGTGCCACCACGGCGGTGCCGTGCTGGTCGTCGTGGAAGACCGGGATGTCGAGGAGGGCCTTGAGCCGGTCCTCGATCTCGAAGCAGCGCGGCGCCGAGATGTCCTCCAGGTTGATCCCGCCGAAGCTGGGGGCGATCCGGACGACGGTCTCGATGATCTCCTCGACGTCGGTGGTGTCCAGGCAGATCGGGATGCCGTCGACGCCGCCGAACTGCTTGAACAGCACGGCCTTGCCCTCCATCACCGGCATCGCGGCCGCCGGCCCGATGTCGCCGAGGCCCAGGACGGCGGTGCCGTCGGTCACGACGGCGACGGTGTTGGGCACCCAGGTGTAGTGCTGGGTCATCGCGGGGTCGGCGGCGATCGCCTCGCACACCCGGGCGACGCCGGGGGTGTAGGCCATCGACAGGTCGTCGCGGCCCGCGAGCGCGACGGTGGAGCTGATCTCCATCTTGCCCCCGACGTGCAGGTCGAAGACCGGGTCGCCGGCGTGCGGGTGGGGCTGTGCTTCGTTCATGGTGACCGGTGCTTTCCAGGCGCGAGGCCGTCGGAACTCGGGGCTCCGGCTCAACACGGGCAGGGTGGTGCCGTGGAACCAGGTGCACGGGGCAGGTGGGATCTCAGCAGTCTCGCACAGGGTTCCTCCGGACCCGGGTGGGTTCCGTCACAACCACCGGGCCGGCCGGGGGCGCGGCCACAGCCTGGCCCGGACCACCGCGACCACGTCCTCGTCGGCGACCGGGCCGCGGTGGCGGGAGTCGACGCCGACGTCGGGGTTGTCGCTCAGCAACCACCAGCCCGCGCCGCCGGCGCGCGTCGTACGACGCTCCGTGGCGCGCTTGACGACGACGGTGCCGTCGGCGAACCGCGCCACCACCAGCCGGCCGGCTCCGAGCGTCCCGCGGTGATCGACGAGCAGCCGGTCCCCCGCCCGCAGGACGGGGAGCATGGAGTCGCCGGAGACATGCGCCAGGCCGAGCAGGGGTACCCGTCCCATCAGACGTCGGACTCCTCGAGCTGCGCGGACCACACGGAGTAGTCTCGCAGCCGAGACCGCTTGCCCCGGGCGGCGTGCTCCGACAACCGAAGACGTCACGACGAGAGGACCCGCATGTTCGCGCGACTGTTCGCACCCACCCTCGAGGTTTCCGCCCACTGCGATCTGCCCTGCGGTGTCTACGACCCGGCCCAGGCCCGGATCGAGGCCGAGTCCATCAAGGCGATCATCGCGAAGGTCGCCGACAACGACGACCCGGACTTCCGCACCCGCGCCATCCTCATCAAGGAGCAGCGCTCCGAGCTGGTCAAGCACCACCTGTGGGTGCTGTGGACCGACTACTTCAAGCCCCCGCACTTCGAGAAGTACCCGCAGCTGCACGCCCTGGTGAACGAGGCGACCAAGCTCGCCGGTGCCGGTGGCACCAAGGGGGAGCTCGACGCCGCGAAGGCGGACGAGCTGCTCGCGAAGATCGACGAGATCGCCGTGATCTTCTGGGAGACCAAGAAGGGCTGAGGCCCTATCTCGCAGGTCTCCACCTGCGCGTTCGCACCCCTCGACGCCGCCTCGGTCCCACGACCGGGCGGCGTCGTGCGCGTCCAGACCGCCGGTGCGCTCCCGACCAGGTCACACAGAGACCGACTGCGGCGGCGTTTGCCTGACTCGCGCGTTCACCCGCGGCCGGGCATCGGGAGCGCTACGGTGCGTCGATGACGGCACAACCCGGCGAGCACGACACGGGGTCCGTGTCGATGAGTGCGAGCGGGCAGTCGTCGGCCATGGACGTCGAGGCGACCGCGCCGTCCTCGCCGTTCCCCCTGGCCCCGCGAACCCGGGGCCGGCCACCCGGCAGTGTGCCGAGAGCCTCTGCCCAGCCTCCGCAGATCAGCGATTCGCCCAGCGCCTTCTCGTCGTGGTCGCCGGTCGGGTCCGACCCCCACCCCCTCGACCGGTTGCCCCCGCGAGAGCGCATGACCGGTCGGGGTGTGGAGTCCGGTTGGTCCCCCTTCGGCTCCCCGCCGCCGCACCGACCGGACGGTCCCTCTCCGCTGGACCGTCTGCGCGCGCCTCAGCCCACTCCCGACCCCCCGTCGCGGGTGGCGCCCGGGAAGGGTGGCCCTCCCAAACGCAAGGCCCGCGAAGCTCTCGGCGAGGCACCGGACCACGTCGAACCCGGACGGGACGCGGTGCTGGAACAGGCGCAGCGCGAGCCGCACGAGGAGCGCCCCGCCAAGCGCGCCCGCAAAGACCTCGGACCGACCCGAACCCTGTTCTCACCGAGGAACACCCAGAGCGCGCGCATGCGGGGAACCGTCGACAAGATGACCGGCAACGACCGCGCCGGGCGGCAGAATCTCGTCACGGTGCGGTACCACCGGCCCTTCGACCGGGAACGGGTCCAGCAGATGCTGGATCACATGTGCGCCCTCATCTGGCACTCGATCCAGGGAGGGCCAGAGGTCCAGGCCATGTACGTCGGCCGGCAGATCTTCGTCGCGTCCAACAAGACCAACGAGGTCCAGCGCTATGTCCAGGCCGCCCTCGCCACCCTCGAAGACGACCCCCGGCTGACGATGGGCTCGGCGTTGACCAGGGTGGCCGCCGCGACGCGCGGACGCGTGCTGACGTCCGCGCCGGAGCAGACTGTGCCCGACCAGCCCGACGAGCTCGCGGAGCCGGCCGACCTGGACGCCGAGTCCGCGGACGACGGACCGGCCATGGCGACTGCGGCCGCCGAGCCGACACCGCGCAAGAAGACCAAGAAGAGGTCCTTCAGGCCGCCGACGGAGCCGGTCCTGAGCGCGGCGGTGAAGCTCACCTCGATGGAGGAGAGAGAGCGATCCGGGAAGTTCGCCGACCCCCAGGAAGGAGCCGCCGCGCTTCGTGACTTCCTGCGAGGTCCGGCATCGGCGGAGCTGTTCACCACCATCAGCCGGGAGGAGGCCGCGCGGAAGCTCGCCGCGCCGCCGGCCCAGGACGCGAGACTCCAGCTCTACTTCGTCGAGGCCCTCGGTGGCGGCGACGAGCTGGAGACCCACGCCGAGCAGCAGCTCCTGTGGGCGCTTCTCGCTGCGTCGCAGCGTCACGGCGACCTGAGGTCGCAGACCGTCTACTTCAACGGCACGAAACGTCCGTGTCTGGGGTGTTTCCTGGCCCTCACCTTCGCCCACGAAAAGCTCGGACTGTCCGGGTTGAGGTTCGGCGCGCGTCCCGGACTGCACTGGAACAAGTCGGCGAACACCGCGATGGAGTTCGCCTTCGACTTCGCCACGGGCATGAGCGAGGACGTCATCTGCACCTGGTTCGCGGACGAGCTGGACAAACGGGCGAAGGACGGTCTGAACGTCAGCCTGGGCCAGGTGCATCGGGAGAAGTTCCGGAAGCTGCTGGCGACGCGCGGTCGCGCCGCGAAGGCACCGAAGAGCTCCGCGAGTCCCGGCTCCGCACTCCCCACCCGGCTGCCCCAGCACGATGGGGACGGGCCGCGCGCCCTGACCGGAGCGGGTGGCGACGCCTCGTACAACACCGACTCCGACTCCGAGCTGGACGAGGCACAGTTCGCGAACAAGGACGTCGAGTCGTTGGTTGGCCAGTCCGCTGGTGCCGTCCAGAAGCGATTCAGAGCCCGAGCGATTCGTCACTAGCGAGCTCCCGGGTCGGGCCGGCGCAGGTCGAGAGCGTCGAGGGCCGCGAGGAGTTCGCACCCGAGTCGACGACGGGCACCCATCCGGCGGTCGGCCCCACTGCGTCGGATCGCCCGCGGTGGCCTAGGGTTCCGGCCAGGTCACCTGCGACGAAGGACGAACGATGGCTGTGAGCGATCCCGACCCGCGATCGGCGCGCGCCGACGTCGAGCTGCGGCTGCCCGCCGACGGGGCGTACGTCTCCGTCCTGCGCACCACCACGGCCGGCCTGGCGGCCCGCCTCGACTTCACCATCGACGACATCGAGGATCTCCGGATCGCGGTGGGCGAGGCGTGCGCGATGGTCCTGCCCGAGGCCGACCCGGGCTCCTCGCTGCTCGCCCTCTTCCACCTCTCCCCCTCCCGACTCACCGTGTCGGTCGGCGTGCAGACCTCCTCGGCCGCCACCCCCGACTACGACAGCTTCGCGTGGCAGGTGCTGACCACCCTGGCCGGCGACGCCGCCGTCGACTCCACAGCCGGTCAGTTCACCGTCACCTTGATGATGGAGTCGAGCGCCCTGCCGGCCGTGCCCCGAGCAGACGCCTGACATGGATGGCCCCACTCGGGACCCGATCGCCATCCCGGACCTACCGCCCACCGGCATCGAGATCACCCGTCGCCGCAGCGCCGAGCTGTTCGTCGTCCTGCGCGACGAGTCGCAGAGCGAGACCGGCCGCGACGGCGCCAGGGACGCCCTGGTGCGCCTGCACCTGCCTCTCGTCGAGCACTGCGCGCGTCGGTTTCGCAACCGCGGCGAGCCGTTCGAAGACCTCGTGCAGGTCGGCACCATCGGCCTGATCAAGTCCGTCGACCGCTTCGACACCGAACGCGGCGTGGAGTTCTCGACGTACGCCACCCCGACGATCATCGGCGAGATCAAGCGCTACTTCCGGGACAAGGGGTGGGCGATCCGGGTGCCGCGGCGCCTCCAGGAGCTGCGGATGCAGATCGGCTCCGCCAGCGCCGAGCTGACCCAGTCGCTCGGCCGCTCCCCCACCCCGCGAGAGCTCGCCGAGGTCATCGGGTGCAGCGTCGAGGAGATCGTGGAGGGCATCGAGTCCAGCAACGCGTACTCCACGCTGTCCCTGGACGCCACCGACGACTCCGACGACGGCTCGGCCACGATGCTCGACGCCATCGGTGTCGACGACGCGGGCCTCGAGCACGTCGAGATCCGTGAGTCGCTCAAGCCGCTGCTCGACCGGCTCGACGCCCGCGAGAAGAAGATCCTGCTGCTGCGGTTCTTCAAGAACATGACGCAGTCGCAGATCGCCCAGGAGATCGGCGTCTCGCAGATGCATGTCTCCCGGCTGCTCAGCCGCACGCTGGAGCAGCTGCGGACCTCGCTGGAGCAGGCCGACTAGCCGACTGGCTGGCTACCTGGCTTCCGGCCCGTCCGGCCCGTCCTCACGGGTCGCTCCGGTCGGGTCGTCCACGAGCGCGGCGGTGCTGTCCGGATGGAAGATCCCGACCAGGACGGCCACCGCCACCACGGCCAGGACGATCGACACCGCGGTGGTCTCGCCACCCCGGAAGCTCCACGCCACGCCCAGCTGGATCAGCTGGGCGAGCACCACCGGCGCTCGTGACCAGCCGGCGAGCCGGGTCAGGCCCCAGGCGCACAGGGCCAGGGCGGCGCCGTACACCAGGAAGAACAGCGCGGTCGTGAGCCCCATCGTGACTCGCACCGACGAGATGTTGACCAGCTCCAGGACCGCGCTGGCGATCAGCACGACCGCCTCCAGGGCGGCCAGGACGGCTGCCACGAGGAGCGGACGGGGCAGGGTGGGTCGAGAGCCGGTCACGGCGGACAGCGTAGACACCGGTGCCGCAGGAACATTCGGGGTACCGCAGGTCGTTGCCCATCCCGGCAGCCGCCGACGGACGGAGCCGGCGCCCTGTGATGAACGAGACCACGCCGGGTCTTGTTTAACGCTTCAATCCTTGCCAGGCTGGACCGGCGCTCGTGAACGCGTTCACATCGTGATGCCCACCCGAGCTTTCCGCAGGCCTGAGCTGCCCCTGGCCTGCACGTGCGTAGTAGAGATGAGGGATTCCCCAGCCATGGATTGGCGCCACCGTTCCGCGTGCCTCGACGAGGACCCGGAGCTGTTCTTCCCGATCGGCAACACCGGTCCGGCCATCCTCCAGATAGAGGAGGCCAAGCAGGTGTGCCGACGCTGCGAGGTGCGCGAGCAGTGCCTCGCGTGGGCGCTCGAGGCTGGCCAGGACCACGGGGTCTGGGGCGGCCTCAGCGAGGACGAGCGACGCGCACTCAAGCGCCGCAACGCCCGAGCCCGCGTCCGCACCGCCTGACCCCGCTTCACACAAGGCTCACTCCAGCGGTACGTCCACCACGGCGCGCGTCCCGGCTCCTCCGGGAGCCGGGCCGAGCTCCAACTGACCATTGAGCTCGGACTCGACCAGGGTCCGGACGATCGAGAGCCCCAGGTTCGTCGACCCGTCGAGGGTGAACCCGTCCGGCAGCCCCCGACCGTCGTCGTCGACGGTGAGGTGCAGCCGGCCCACGATCCGCTCGACCCGCACCAGGATCTCGCCGGTGTCGTCACCGGCGGGGTCGTAGCCGTGCTCGACGGCGTTCTGGAGGATCTCGGTCAGCACCATCGCGAGTGCGGTCGACCCGTCCGACGGGAGTACGCCGAACGAGCCCTCCCGACGGACCCGGACCCGGCCGCCGATGGCGCTGACCTCGGTGACCATCGCGCCCAGCCGGTCGGCGATCTCGTCGAACTCGACGAAATCCTCGCCAGCCTGGCTGAGCGTCTCGTGGACGATCGCGATCGACCCGACCCGTCGTACGGCCTCCTCGAGAGCGGCCTTCGCCGACTCCGAGTCGATCCGGCGTGCCTGCAGCCTCAGCAGCGCGGCCACGGTCTGCAGGTTGTTCTTGACCCGGTGATGGATCTCCCGGATCGTCGCGTCCTTGGTGACCAGCTCGCGGTCTCGGCGCCGCAGGTCGGTCACGTCACGGACCAGGATCACCGCCCCGAGGTGCTCGCCCTGGGGCCGCAGGGGAATGCTGCGCACGATCAGCGAGACGTCGTCGGAGCCGATCTCGGTGTCGCGGTGCGCGCGGCCGCCGAGCACCGCGCTCAGCGTCTCCTCGTCCGGCCGCTTGCGGGGCGGGACCAGGTCGCGGGTCAGGTCCGCGAGGGCCAGGCCCGCCAGGTCGCCGGACAGCCCCAGCCGCCGGTAGACCGACAGCGCGTTCGGGCTGGCGTAGACGACCCGGCCGCCGGCGTCGACTCGGAGGAACCCGTCACCCACCCGCGGCGAGTCGGCGTGGTCGCTGCGCTGACCGGGCGACGGGAAGTGCCCGTTCGCGATCATCTGGGTCAGGTCGGCCGCGGTCTGCAGGTACGACAGCTCCAGCCGGCTGGGCGTGCGCACCCCGAGCAGGTTGGTGTTGCGGCCGACCACGCCGATCACGCGACCGGCTCGGCGCACCGGAATGGTCTCGACGCGGACCGGGACGTCGTCACGCCACTCCGGATCGCCCTCGCGCACCAGGCGCCCGTCGCGGTAGGCCGCGTCGAGCATCGGCCGGCGACCGGCGGGGACGAAGGTGCCGACGATGTCGTCGACGTACGCCGTGGGCCCGGTCGTCGGGCGCATCTGCCCGGCCGCCCAGAACCCGCTCCCCTCCCGGTCGGGCAGCCACAGCACCAGGTCGGCGAAGGACAGGTCGGCGATGATCTGCCAGTCCGCCTGCAGCAGCTGCAGCCAGGCGACGTCCGTCTCGTCCAGGTCGGTGTGGCTGCGGACCAGCTCGCTGAAGGTGGGCACGTGGCCAGGCTAGTGGCGTGAAGCACGGGGCCAGCCGAGGCCCATGGTCCAGAGCGGGCCGGATCTTTGGCAGGATGGCCCCCATGTCGGGGTCCTACTGGAAGCAGGTCCACGCCGCCGGTCTGGCGGTGCCCGAGGACCGCCCTCTCGACGATCTCACCGCGGAGCTGACCCGGATGCTCGGCGATCCCGACCCCGAGCTGCGCGACGGGATGGCCTACCCGACGCTGTCGACCTGGGTCCGGCGCGGGGTGTACGACGACCTGCTCACCGGCCTCGGCGACGGCATGGCCGCCGGCCTGGCGGTCCGGGTCGGCGAGGTCGAGGACGACGGGGTCTTCCGACGCAGCTATTCCGCCCGGGTCCTGGGCGAGTGCATCACCCGGGACAACCAGCGGCCTCTCGTCCCCAGCGGCAAGATGCTCGAATGGGGCGACCGGCTGGCCACCTGGCTGTTGCGCGAGCGCGACCTGCGCGGCTTCGTCCCGGGCCAGGGCTGGGCGCACGCGGTCGCCCACGGCGCCGATGCGCTCGGCGCCCTCGCCGGCTCGCCACACCTCGAGCAGCCCGAGCTCACCGTCCTCCTCGACGTCGTCGCCGACCGGCTGGTGCTGCCGGTGGACCGGCTGTTCACGAACGGTGAGCCCGACCGGCTCGCCCAGGCCGTCCTGCGGGTGCTGCGTCGCGACGTCGTACCGCTGGCGATCCTGGAGCCGTGGGTGGCCCGGCTGGCCGCCGCGGCGGGCACCCGGTCGTCGTACGACGACCGCGACCCGCACCTCGTCGGCGGCAACGCCGAGGCCTTCCTGCGCGCGCTCTACCTCCAGCTCGCCCTCGGCCCGCGCCCGCCCGCGGTCCGCTCCGACCTGCTCCTCGTGGTCGTCGACGCACTGCGCGCGACGAACCCCGAGTACCTCGCCCCGCGGGCGTGACCGGCGGGTAACGTCCGGCCCATGACCGACGTCACAGTGCCCGACGCAGGATCCCACTCAGGGCCCGCCACCCCCACCGAGGACCTGTCCGGCCACGCCGGCGAGCTGGCGGTCGCCGTCGCCCGCGCACACGGGGTGGAGACCCTGTTCACCCTGTCCGGCGCCCACGTCTTCCCCCTCTACGACGGCGCGGTGAAGGCGGACCCGCCGATGCGGATCCTCGACGTCCGCCACGAGCAGACCGCGGCGTTCGCGGCCGAGGCGACCGGCAAGCTGACCCGGGTCCCCGGGCTGGCTGTGCTGACGGCGGGCCCGGGCGTCACGAACGGGGTGAGCGCGATCGCGCAGGCCCAGTTCGCCGGCTCGCCGATGGTGGTCGTGGGCGGGCGGGCCCCGCAGAACCGCTGGGGCACCGGCAGCCTGCAGGAGCTCGACCAGCCGCCGATCATCGCCCCGGTCGCCAAGCTGGCCCGGACTCTGCCGACCGCGGCCGACGTACTGCCGGGACTCGACGAGGCGTTCGCCGCTGCCGGCTCATCGCACCGCGGTCCGGTGTTCGTCGACGTACCGATGGACGAGCTCTTCGGCTCCGCCTCCGGGCCGGTGCCGGTGGCCGCCCGTCCCACCCCGGTCGAGCCCGACGGCGACGCCCTGGACCGGATCGCCGCCCTGCTCGCCGGCGCCTCCCGGCCCGTGCTGGTGCTCGGCACCGACGTGTGGGCCGACGGAGCGGAGGTCGCCGCGCTCCGCTACGTCGAGGCGGCGGGGCTACCGACCCTCACCAACGGGATGGGGCGCGGGATCCTGCCCGGCGGTCACCCGTTGCTGGTGACCAAGGCCCGCGGCAAGGCGCTGAAGGAGGCCGACCTGGTCGTCGTGGTCGGCACCCCGCTCGACTTCCGGCTCTCCTACGGCGTCTTCGGGGACGCGCGCGTCGTGCACGTCGCCGACTCCCCCGGCCAGGTCTCCGGGCACGCCACCTTGGCAGCGTCCGTCGCCGGCCACCTGCCTGCGGTGTTCGACGGCCTGCACGCCCGCTTCGCCGGCGGCGACTGGGCGTCCTGGACGGCCGACCTGCAGGACACCGTCCGCGTCGGCGCCGCCCGGGACGCCGAGCTGCTCGGCGCCGAGGCCGATCCGATCCACCCCGCCCGCATCTACGGCGAGCTGGTCCCGCGCCTGGAGTCCGACGCCGTGGTCGTCGGCGACGGCGGCGACTTCGTCAGCTTCGCCGGCAAGTACGTCGAGCCGCAGCAGCCCGGCGGCTGGCTCGACCCCGGGCCCTACGGCTGCCTCGGTGCCGGTCTCGGCGCGGCGATCGCCGCTCGGCTGGCCCGGCCGTCCGCGCAGGTGGTGCTGCTGCTCGGCGACGGTGCCGCGGGCTTCTCGCTGATGGACGTCGACACCCTGGTGCGCCACGGGCTGCCGGTGGTGATGGTAATGGGCAACAACTCCGCCTGGGGCCTGGAGAAGGGCCCGATGCAGATGCTCTACGGCTATGACGTCGCGGCCGACCTGGCGCCGCGCACGGCGTACGACGAGGTGGTCAAGGCGCTGGGCGGGGGTGGCGAGACCGTCACCGACCCGCGCCGGATCGGGCCCGCGATCGACCGCGCCTTCGCGGCGAACGTGCCGTACCTCGTCAACGTCATCACCGACGTCGACGCCGCCTACCCGCGCTCCACCTTCGGGATCTGACCCGGTGTCCGACCTCATCGTGCGGAGAGCGGATCCGGCCGACTACGCGAGCGCCGGCGCGGTGACCCTGGCGGCGTACCAGCCCTTCACCGGCGACGCGGCCGACGACGACTACGTCGCCCGGCTCGCCGACGCGGCGTCCCGCGACGTCGAGGCCGAGCTGTGGGTCGCCACGTCGGGCGAGGGCACGGTGCTCGGCTGCGTGACGATCTGTCCGCCCGGCTCCCGGTGGCGCGAGATCGCGCGCGACGACGAGGGCGAGTTCCGGATGCTCGCGGTCTCCCCCGACGCCCAGGGCCGCGGGGTCGGGCGGGCGCTGGTCGACCTGGTGCTCGACCGGTTCCGCTCCGACGGCGCCTCGGCGGTGGCGCTCTCGAGCCTGCGCGAGATGACCGCCGCGCACCGGCTCTACGAGCGGCTGGGCTTCACCCGGCTGCCGGAGCGGGACTGGAAGCCGCGCCCCGACGTCGACCTGATCGCCTTCCGGAGGTCGCTGTGACGCTCACCGCCACGCTGACCTTCACCGTGACCGACGCGGACACGGCGGTGGCCGTCGGCTCGGGCTCGCTCCCGGTGCTCGGCACCCCGCGCCTGCTGGCCTGGTGCGAGGCGGCCACCTGTGCGGCCGTCGAGCCGTCCCTCTCGCCCGGGTCGACCTCGGTCGGCACCCGGGTCTCGCTGGAGCACCTGGCACCGTCGGTGGTCGGCCAGCAGGTCGAGGTCACGGCCTCGTCGTCGTACGTCGACGGCCGCCTGCACCGCTTCACCGTCGCCGCGCGCAACGTCGGGTCCCCGAAGATCGTCGCGTCCGGCGAGATCACCCGAGTGGTCGTCGACGCCGAACGGTTCATGTCCCGGCTCTGATTTCACCTCAGCGGGCAGATTTGAGAGACTGTCTGATGGCCCTCTGTCTGGGTCGACACCGATTCCCCGAGGAGATCACCATGGGCAAGACCGGCCGCAAGCGTCGCGCTCGCAAGAAGAAGGGCGCGAACCACGGCAAGCGCCCCAACGCCTGAGCGCAGGCACCACGCATCCGAACCCCCGAGCCCGCTGGGCCGGGGGTTCGTTGCGTGATGGTGGACGGCGGCGGGACCGTCGCGAGCTCAGGAGTCGCTGATGCGGACCTGGACCTCGCGGATCCGGAACATCACCCGCTGGCGCAGCTCCTCGGGAGCCGCCTCCGAGCAGGACCGGGCGACGACCGACTTCACGGTGCGCTGGAGGTCGTACTTCTCCAGGCACGGGTTGCAGGTGTCCAGGTGGGCCCGGACGACGTCGCAGTCGGCCTCGGCGAGCTCGTTGTCGATGAAGTAGACGATCTGCTCGAGGTAGTCGGCGCACTCGCGCTCGGACACCTCGCCGTGCTCGTGGCCGGCGTGACCGGCGTCGTCGATGGTGCTCACTTGTCGCCCCTCTCGCGGCCGACGGTCAGCAGGTCGTTGGTGCGGACGTAGTCCTGGAGCATGTCGCGCAGCTGGCGGCGACCGCGGTGCAGGCGGGACATCACGGTCCCGATCGGCGTCTCCATGATCTCGGCGATCTCCTTGTAGGCGAACCCCTCGACGTCGGCGAGGTAGACCGCGAGCCGGAACTCCTCCGGGAGTCGCTGGAGCGCGTCCTTGACCTGCGAGTCGGGCAGGTGCTCGAGCGCCTCGGTCTCGGCGGACTTCAGCCCGCTGGACTGGTGCGACTCGGCGCGCGCGAGCTGCCAGTCCTCGACGTCCTCGGCCATGGACTGCTGCGGCTGGCGCTGCTTCTTGCGGTAGGTGTTGATGAAGGTGTTCGTCAGGATCCGGTACAGCCAGGCCTTCAGGTTGGTGCCGGGCCGGAACTGGTGGAACGACGAGAACGCCTTCGCGAAGGTCTCCTGCACCAGGTCCTCGGCGTCGGCCGGGTTGCGGGTCATGCGCATCGCGGCGGAGTAGAGCTGGTCCAGGAACGGCAGGGCGTCGCGCTCGAAGCGCGCGACCCGGTCGGTCTCGGTCTCGGTGGCGACGTCGACAGCCTCGAGGTCGTCGAGCGTGGCGTCGGTGAAGTCAGTCATCGTCGCCCAGCCTACGCCGGGGGCGGGTGCTTCCAGGAGTGCCGTCACGCAGGGTGGAACACCTCATTCTGGCGCGCCATTCCCGGCCACGTTGCCCACGACCTCCCGCACCAGCCACTCCAGCGTCGACTCCACCACGATCTCCATGGCGTCGGCCTGTGAGATCCCAGCACGTGCGGGGACCTTCAGGCCGTGGTCGGCGCCCGGTACGACGCTCAGCTCGGTGTCGGGCGGGAACTCCTCCGGCCGGCCCAGCGCGTCGTTCTCGCCCTGCACGACCAGGGTCGGTACGCCGGCTCCGGTCAGCTCGGACAGCCGGGACTTCTCCGGCTTGCCAGGCGGGTGCAGCGGGAACGACAGCGCGAGGCAGCCCGCCGCGCCGACCTGCGCCGCACAGCGGGCGGCGGAGCGGGCGCCCGCCGAGCGGCCGCCGAGCACCAGTGGCCCGGTCTCCTCCAGGGCGGCGACCGCGGCGAGGAGCGCCTCGTCGAGGGTCGGGGGCGCGGTGGCGACCTTCCGGCCGGCGAGCCGCCACGGCTGCTCGAGAAGGACGACGGTGAAGCCCTGCCCGGGCAGCGCGGCAGCCAGCGCGGCCAGGTCGCGCGCGTCGATCCCGCCGCCGGCTCCGTGGCTCAGCAGCACCGTCGCCGCGGGGTCTGCCGCGGCATGGGTGACCAGCCGGGCCTCGCCGCGGGGTGTCTCGATGCGCCGCTCGACCGGGGCGCTCATTCGGCGACCGCCTCGATCTCCTCGATCTCCGCGAGTGGCAGCGGCTCGACGAGCTCGGCACCGTTGTTGCGGACGTTGTTGACCAGCGTCGGCACGGCGTACGCGTCGAGCATGCCCGGGGCGGCCGGGGTGAGCAGGTCGAGCAGCGCGTCGGAGGACTGCTCCGGGTCCAGCCACTCCGACCAGCGCTCGCGCTCGACCATCAGCGGCATCCGGTCGTGGATGTGGCCGAGGGAGTCCTCGGCGTCGGTGGTGATCACCGTGCAGGTCCAGCGCCACCGGGCCGGGTCGTCGTCGGCCCTCGTCGGGTCGCGCCACAGCTCGTAGAGGCCCGCCATCGCGAGCGTGCCGCCGTCCTTGGGCCGGATGAAGAACGGCTGCTTCACCGGCTTGCCGTTCTTCTGGGTCTGCGAGGTGGGGTACCACTCGAAGTAGCCGTCCGCCGGTAGCAGGCAGCGCCGCTTCGCGAACGCCTTCCGGTACGCCGGCTTCTCCGCCACCGTCTCCATCCGGGCGTTGATCATCCGGCTCCCGATCGACGGGTCCTTGGCCCAGGACGGCACCAGTCCCCAGGTGAGCACCCGCAGCTGGCGCACCGCCTCGGTCGGCTCCGTGCGCTCCCCCGACTTCTTGGGAGGCCGCTCCAGGACGGCGTACACCTCTTTCGTGGGCGCGACGTTGTAGTCGGGCTCGAGCGGCGCCTCGATCATCTCCTCGGCGATCTCGAACTCCTCGACGAGGTCCTCGGGGCGTCGCGTGGACGCGTACCGGCCGCACATGCGACCCACCCTAGTGGCGCTTCGCTCCCAGGTTCCGGCGAGTCTGGTGGGGAGTTCGGGGATCCCGGTCAGCTCTTGCCGATACCGAGGGTGGCGTGGGCGCGGGAGACGCCCTCGATCTCGGCCCGGGGAACCTGGGCCTGGGCCGCGAACTCCGGCCAGGCTTCCACCGCCTCGCGGACCCGCCGGAGATCGGCCTTGGCCGCCGGGATCCGGTAGGTGTCGGCCAGCTTCAGCATCATCTCGTCGGTGATGCCCGCGAAGACCCCACCGACGCCCATGCAGTGCTGCCCCATGTAGGGGTGCCCGGGCACGTTGGCGTACGTCAGGTCGTAGGCCGGGGAGAGCTGCCAGGTGTGGGTCTCGGGGTCCAGGAGGAACGAGTGGTTCTTCGTGTGGTCGTCGTGGTTGACCGCCGCGACGTTGAACACCATCCGCCTGAACGCCTCACGCAGCTCCTCCTCGCTTCCGTCGAGCGTGCGGATCGTGTCGAACAGCTGGGCGTAGTCGTGGGTGGCGACCAGGTCGTTGTCGAGGCCCCTCATGCCGCACAGCGTCGCCATGTGCACCCGCCGCGGCCCGCCGGGCCGGTCGAAGCGGCGGGTGAGGAAGTGCGCGCGGCCGTTCTCGTGAAGGAGCTTGGTCTCGGTCATCGTGATGCCGGCCTCGAGTGCCATCAGGTAGTAGGCGTACTCGATGCGGGTGTACTGCTGAGTGTCGGCCAACGTCCTCGCGTCCGTCACGCCGTCGAACTTCAGCAGCCACGCGGACTCCCCGTCCCGCGGCGGCAGCGACCCAGCGGTGATCTCCGCACTGGTGTCGTCGATGTTCACCACGGCCTTCGGCCGCGCCCCGCCTGCCGAGGTCCCGACCTTCAGGATCTGCGCGACCGCGTGCGAGGTGGCCGGCCCGTCCTCGTCGAGTCGAGCCTCGATCGCTCGGCGGGCCGCCATGGTGAGCTCAGCCAGGTCGAGGACGTCGGGCCGCTCACTCCCGGGGCTCTGGACAGGGCGGAAGGCCAACGCACCCATGGCCCGATCGCCGACGTAGGCGAGACGGTCCAGGGGCGTGATGTCGCCGGAGCTGACGCCCTGAGTGGCCAGCCAGGCGTCGATGAGCGCGTTACCGAACCGGTCGGGCAGGGAGTCGGCCAGCATCGGGGGGAGGTGGTGGAAGGTCTCGGGGCTCAGCCGTGGGAAGCGGAAGATCGGGGCGCGGGCCTGGTGCGACATGAGGAACGGCGCAAGCTCGGGCCCGGTACGACGCCACTGCGGGTCGTACTGGAACGCTCCGGTGCGCCCTTGCATCGTCACCGCGCCCACCAGCCGGTCTCCGTAGCGGACCTCGATGACTGCTGCGTGCTGGAACGGCACGGAGCTCAGCTCCTCTTCACCCGTGCCGGGCCGCGGCGAGCTGCCTTGGCTGCCTTGCGCTCCTGCTCCAGCACCTCCAGAGGGCTGAGCTCGGTGCGCGGCGTGAACACCTCGAGGGCGTCGACCTGATCGAGGGCCTGCAGGACGGCCACCAGCGTGCCCATCGACACCCCGGAGCCGCTCTCCAGGCGGTGCACGGCAGCACGTGACAGCCCGGCCCGCTCGGCAAGCTCCAGCTGGGAGTAGCCCTGATCGATGCGCCACTGCCGGAGCGCCGCCCCCAGCCGCTCCTCAACCTCCCGCACACTGTCTCGTTTCACAGGCATTAGTGTGCCAGATGACCATAATGTCGCAATAACGAGACAGCCAGAACCGCAGAATTCCCGGGCTCCGTGGAGTGCGCAGGAAGCTCCCGAACGGCTGGCGTCGTCAGGGTGCGTGCCGTGGCCGCGCGAACCGATCGACGACTGCTCGCTCGCACCCGAGGCCGCGAGGCGCTTGGACGGGTAGCACCCCGGGTAAGAAGTAGGCATGACCGTCAGCCGTCTCGTCGCCCGCCCCATGCTCGCCTCGATGTTCCTCGTCGGGGCCGTCACCGCGCTGAAGAACACCGAGGCCACCGCGGCCAAGGCGAAGTCCGTCACCGACAAGGTCGTGCCCACGATCAAGAAGGCTGGCATCCCGCTGCCCGAGGACCCGGCCACCCTGGTCCGGCTCAACGCGGGCCTCCAGCTCGCCGGTGGGCTCGGCCTCGCCACCGGACGTGCCCCCCGGCTCTCGGCCGCCGTGCTGGCCGCCTCGCTGGTGCCGACGACGGTTGCCGGCCACCGGTTCTGGGAGGTCTCCGACCCCGCCCAGCGGACCCAGCAGAAGCTGCACTTCTTCAAGAACGTCTCGGCACTCGGCGGCCTGATCATCGCCGCGGGCGACACCGACGGGAAGCCGGGTGTCGTCTGGCGGACCCGACGGGTCGCCAAGGACGCCCGCCGTGAGGCCGGGCACCTTGCGGCGACCGCCCGGCGCGAGGCCCGGCTGGCGAAGGCCAAGGTCACCTGAGCCGGCACTAGAGTTCTGCGGGTGACGAGCGTCCCCGATCCCTGGCCCTCCCCCCGCGCGACCGCTCCGGTCGACGCCGTCGTCACGCTGCCCGGGAGCAAGTCGTTGACCAACCGCGCCCTGGTGCTGGCGGCGGTGGCCGATGGCCCCTCCGTCGTACGACGGGCGCTGCGCTCGCGCGACACGGCGCTGATGGCCGCGGCCCTGACCTCGCTCGGCTCGGCGGTCGACACCGGCGGGGAGGACTGGACGGTCACCCCGGCGCCGTTCGCGGGCGACGCCGCGGTCGACGTCGGCCTCGCCGGGACCGTCATGCGCTTCGTCCCGCCGATCGCGGGGCTCTCCGCGGGCACGGTGTCCTTCGACGGCGACGCGCACATGCGCACCCGCCCGGTCGGCGAGGTGCTGACCGCGCTGCGTGGACTCGGGGTCGACATCGACGGCGACGCGCTGCCGTTCCGGCTTCGCGGTCGTGGCGCCGTGCGCGGCGGCACCGTCGTGGTGGACGCCTCGGCGTCCTCCCAGTTCATCTCGGCGCTGCTGCTGGCCGGTGCCCGCTACGAGCAGGGCGTGGACGTGCGCCACGACGGCAAGCCCGTCCCGTCCCTCCCCCACATCGACATGACCGTCACGATGCTGCGTCAGCACGGCGTCGAGGTCGACGATGCCGGGGCCAACCGGTGGACGGTCGCCCCCGGACCGGTGCGAGCCGTCGACCACGTCATCGAGCCCGACCTCTCCAACGCGGCACCGTTCCTGGCCCTGGCCGCGGTCTCGGGCGGCACCGTCACGGTGCGCGACTGGCCCCGGGAGACGACCCAGGCCGGCGACGCGCTGCGCGAGATCCTCACGCAGATGGGCTGCCGGGTCGCGTTCACCGACGCCGGGCTCACCGTCACCGGACCCGACGAGCTCCAGGGCGTCGACCTCGACCTGCACGACGTCGGCGAGCTCGCCCCCGCGGTCGCGGCGCTCTGCGCGCTGGCGACCACCCCGTCCCACCTGCGCGGCATCGCCCACATCCGGCACCACGAGACCGACCGGCTCGCGGCCCTCGCCAAGGAGCTCGGCGGCCTCGGCGCCGACGTCGTCGAGCGCCCCGACGGGCTCTCCCTGCGCCCGGCGCGCCTCGGGGGCGGGCTGTTCCACACCTACGGCGACCACCGGATGGCCCACGCGGGAGTCATCGTCGGCGCCGCGGTCGACGGCGTACTGGTCGAGAACATCGCCACCACCGGCAAGACCTTCCCCGACTTCGCCGACTTCTGGTCCGGGCTGTTCTGATGACGACCGGGCGCTACTCCGACCAGGACGTCGAGCACTACGACCGGCCTCGTCGCAGGACCCGCCCCCGCACCAAGGAGCGCCCGACGTACGACGACGCGGTGGCCGGCGTCGTCGTGACCGTCGACCGGGGCCGCTACACGCTGCTCGTCGAGGGGCGGACCGTGATGGCGATGAAGGCCCGTCCCCTGGGCCGCAAGGGTGTCGTCGTGGGCGACCGGGTGCGCGTCGTCGGCGACGTGTCCGGTGTCGACGGCAGCCTGTCCCGGATCGTCGAGGTGACCGAGCGGCTCACCGTGCTGCGTCGGACCGCCGACGACGACGACCCGGTCGAGCGGATCATCCTCGCCAACGCCGAGCAGCTGGTGATCGTCACCGCGCTCGCCGACCCCGAGCCGCAGCCCCGCCTGATCGATCGGGCCCTGGTGGCCGCCTTCGACGCCGGCATGCAGCCGCTGCTGTGCCTGACCAAGGCCGACCTGGCCGACCCCGAGACGCTGCTCTCGACGTACCGCTCCCTGGGGGTGCCCTGGGTCGTGACCCGACGCGGCGGCGACCTCGCCGAGGTGCGCGAGCGCCTGCAGGAGCGAACCAGCGCGCTGATCGGCTCCAGCGGCGTCGGCAAGTCCACCCTGGTCAACGCGCTGGTGCCCGACGCCCACCGGGAGGTGGGCATCGTCAACGCGGTGACCGGACGCGGCAGGCACACCTCCACCTCGGCCTACATGCTGCCGCTGCCGGGAGGCAGCGGCTGGATCATCGACACCCCCGGCATCCGCTCCTTCGGGCTCGCGCACGTCCGGCCCGAGCACCTCATCGAGGCCTTCCCCGACCTCGACGAGATGACCGAGGACTGCCCGCGCGGGTGCACGCACGGCGACGACGAGCCCGAGTGCGGACTCGACGAGGCCCTCACCGCCGCCACCGTCGACCCCGACCGGGTCGCGTCCTTCCGCCGACTGCTCGCCGCCCGCAGCGAGCCGTTGTACTAAGTCGAGTCGTGCCCCCTGACGGTTGAGTCCGGGATCCTGACCGTTGAGTCCGGGGTCCTGAGCACCAGACTCCCCGACTCAACGGTCAGGGGGCCCGACTCAACGGTCAGGGGGCCCGACTCAACGGTCAGGGGGAGGTGCCGTACCAGGCGATCTGCGCGCCGGCGTCGCCGACGAGCACGGTGGTGACGGCGGTGAAGAGGGCCAGCGCGCCGACGAGTACGGCGAGCACGAGCCGGGTCGGACCGGTGCGGGTGTGCAGCCAGGCCGCGACGAACGAGACGAGCGCGAACGCGGTGACGCTGATCCGGAGCACGCCGGCCCGGTCCTCGTGGGTCTTCACGAGCTCGGCGAGCGGGCCGCCGTACTCGTTGGCCTCGGTCAGCTGCTCGCCCGACAGGTAGGCGACCCAGACCGAGACGGTGGCGATGAGGACCGAGACGACCAGCGGCCAGCGCAGCCGGTCACGCCAGCGCGGTACGGCGTAACCGAGCCCCGCGAGGGCGGCCAGGGGCCCGAAGACCACCGCCGCATGGACGACCAGGGCATGCAGGGGAAGTCCGTTGATCTCCATGGTTGAACATTAAGTGAGTTTGCTGAAAGTAGCCTGTGCTCGTGCCCACCGACTTCACCGACGACCTGCGCCTCGCGCACGTCCTCGCCGACGACGCAGACTCGCTCACGATGGCGCGGTTCAAGGCGCTCGACCTGCACGTCATGAGCAAGCCCGACCTGACCCCCGTCACCGACGCCGACGAGGCCGTCGAGGAGATGATCCGGCGCACCCTGGGCCGCGCCCGATCCCGCGACGCCATCACCGGCGAGGAGCAGGGCTCAACCGGCCACAGCCAGCGCCGCTGGATCATCGACCCCATCGACGGCACCAAGAACTTCGTGCGCGGCGTGCCGGTCTGGGCAACGCTGATCTCCCTGGTCGTCGACGACGAGGTGGTCGTCGGCGTGGTGTCCGCCCCGGCACTCCAGCGCCGGTGGTGGGCCTCGACCGGCAACGGCGCCTGGACCGGCCGGTCGCTGCTCAAGGCGACCCGGTGCCAGGTCTCCGACGTACGCCGGCTGGAGGACGCCTCGCTGTCGTACGCCTCGCTGGACGGGTGGGACGACCGCGGCCGGCTCGACGACTTCCTGTCCCTGATGCGGCGCTGCTGGCGGACCCGGGCGTACGGCGACTTCTGGTCCTACATGCTGCTCGCCGAGGGGGCCGTCGACATCGCGGCCGAGCCCGAGCTCGAGGTCTACGACATGGCCGCCCTGGACGTCATCGTGCGCGAGGCGGGCGGACGGTTCACCTCGCTCGACGGCACCGACGGGCCGTTCGGGGGCAACGCGCTGGCGACCAACGCCCACCTGCACGAGGCCGCGCTGTCCTTCCTCGGCTCGCTGGGCGATGACGACGACGACCCCGACGTACGACGGACCGGTCCCGGCTCCGTCAGCGACCTGCGTCCGCGGCGCCCACCGACCCAGGACCTGTCCTAGACGTCCCCGACTGGGCGTAGAAATGTGACGGTCCTCAGCACTACGGTCAAGACATCCTGACCTGGAGGTGCAGATGCACATCGGTGACGTCCTGAGGGCCAAGGCCAACCCGGCTGTCGTGACCATCGGCCCGGATGCCGGCGTGCGCGAGCTGCTCGCGCTGCTGGCCGAGCACAACGTCGGCGCCCTGATCGTGAGCGCGGACGGCACGAGCGTGGACGGCATCGTCAGCGAGCGCGACGTCGTGCGCCGCCTCCACCACGACGGGACGGTCGTCAACAACACCGTCGGAGCGATCATGACCACCGCCGTCGAGACCTGTGCGCCCGACAGCGACCTCGACACGCTGATGAAGACGATGACCGAGCGTCGGGTCCGGCACGTCCCGGTGGTCGACGGAGGCCGGCTGGTGGGCATCATCAGCATCGGCGACGTGGTGAAGCACCGGATCGACCAGCTGGAGTTCGAGCGCGACCAGCTCGACAGCTACGTCCACCGGACCTAGCCGGGCCTGCCGACCGCCGACCGCCGCGCGCCCGAGGTCAGTCGAGGTCGGCGAAGGTGGCCGGCTTGTCCAGAATCGAGAACCGGCTGGCCGGCCAGACCCGTGCGAAGACCTTGCCGACGACCAGGTCGGCCGGCACGAACTCGCTGCCGGTCACGCACTCGGTCTCGTCCTCGCGGCACAGGTGCTCGGAGGAGTCGGCCGAGGCGTCGCGGTGGTCACCCATCACGAAGAGCTCGCCCTCGGGCACCGGCCCGGCCGTCCAGTCGGCCTCGCAGTCGGTCACCATCGGGCCGTCGCAGTCCAAGTCGTTGCGGGTGAAGTCGGCCTCGATCGGCTTCCCGTTGACCAGGAGCCGGCCCTCGTCGTCGCAGCACTCGACGACATCCCCCGCCACGCCGATCACCCGCTTCACCAGGTGCCCGCCGGTCGGGTAGAGCCCGACCTTGCCGAGCACCTTGCCCACCGGACTGGTCGGGCCGACCGTCTCACCCTCACCGAGCCAGCCGCCCGGGTCCTCGAAGACGACGACGTCGCCGCGCTCGGGGGTGCCGCCGCCCCAGTAGGAGACCTTCTGGACCAGGATCCGGTCGTTGATCTCCAGGCCGGGCTCCATCGAGCCGGACGGGATGTAGAAGGCCTGCATGAAGAAGGTCTTGACGATGAACGAGAGCACCAGCGCCACTCCCAGGAGCACCACGGTCTCCTGCCACAGCGAGAGGCGCCGCTCGCGCCGGGGAGTGGGCCGGGGCGAGGTGGCCCCCTCGTCGTCGTGCACGTCCACCCTGCTCCCCGCTCTCCCGACCCGACAGCACACCGGGCGGGGCAATGGTGGCATGCCGAACTGAGAAACCCACGTCCGGCTCGTCGAGAACGAGCGAGAGCGCCGGCTCGTCGAGCCGGATCGTGGGCGTCGCCTAGGGTGGTTTCATGGACAAGCCCGAGATCGACTTCCCCGACTTCGACCCGCCCACCGACCTCGTGATCGAGGACCTCACCGTCGGCGACGGCCCCGAGGCCAGCGCCGGCCAGACCGTCTCGGTCCACTACGTCGGCGTCGCCCACTCGACCGGCGAGGAGTTCGACGCCTCCTACAACCGCGGCGACACGCTGAAGTTCCGCCTCGGCGTCGGCCAGGTCATCTCCGGCTGGGACACCGGCGTGCAGGGCATGAAGGTCGGTGGCCGGCGCAAGCTCATCATCCCGCCCCACCTGGGGTACGGCGACCGCGGCGCCGGCGGCGCGATCAAGCCCGGCGAGACGCTGATCTTCGTCGTGGACCTCATCGCCGTCTCCTGACCGGAGCCTGACCCGATGGCGCACTTCGGCGACCACCAGTCGTCGATCTACTTCAACGGCATGTTCCTGGGCCAGACCCCGGACCTGCCGACCGACTTGGGCGCCCTCGAGGCGCGGGCCGCCGAGGTGCTCTCCCCCGAGGCGCTGGGCTACATCGTGCCCAGCGCCGGGGGCGGCGCCACCGCCCGGGCCAACGTCGCGGCCTTCGACCGCTGGCGGATCGTGCCGCGGATGCTGCGCGACCACGCGCTCCGCGATCTGGCCACCGACGTACTCGGCACCTCGATGGCGGCGCCGGTGCTCCTCGGACCGGTCGGCGTACAGACCTTGGCCCATCCCGACGGCGAGCTCGCGACCGCCCGCGCCGCCACCGCGCTCGGACTCCCCTACGTCCACTCGACGCAGGCCAGCCACTCCATCGAGGAGGCCGCCGCGGCCAGCGACGGCGGGGCGCGGTGGTACCAGCTGTACTGGCCGACCGACCCGGAGCTGTGCGAGAGCTTCCTGTCGCGGGCCGAGGCCGCCGGCTACACCCACCTCGTCGTCACCGTGGACACCACGCTGCTGGGCTGGCGCCCGCGCGATCTCGATCGCGGCTACCTGCCGTTCCTCCAGGGCGTGGGCATCGCCAACTACACCAGCGACCCGGTCTTCCAGCGCCGCCTGGAGAAGCCGGTCGAGGAGGACCCCGGCGCTGCCGGCATCGCCTTCGCCTCGGTCTTCCCCAACCCGGGACTCGACTGGGACCAGCTCCCCTGGCTGCGCGAGCGCTGGGCCGGCCCGATCCTGCTGAAGGGGATCCAGCACGTCGACGACGCCCGGCTGGCCGCCGAGCACGGCGTGGACGGGATCGTCGTCTCCAACCACGGCGGCCGCCAGGTCGACGGAGCCGCCGCGTCGCTCGACCAGCTGCCCGCGATCGCCGAGGCGGTCGGCGACCGGCTCGCCGTACTCTTCGACTCCGGCATCCGGTCGGCGCCCGACGTGGTCAAGGCGCTCGCCCTCGGCGCCGACGCGGTGCTGCTGGGGCGGCCCTACCTCTACGGCCTGGCGCTCGCCGGCCAGGCCGGCGTCGAGCACGTGCTGCGCTGCCTGCTCGCCGAGCTCGACCTCACCCTCGGCAACGCCGGCTACCGCACCCACCGCGACCTGGGCCGGGACTCCCTGGCCGCCGCACCCCGATAGTCCCTGACCTTACGTACGCCCGCTACGGGTGCGGAGCGTCAGGGACTGTCACCAGGGCAGGTCGTCGGAGGTCGACTCGTCGGAGACCCGGGCCGCCTGGGGGCCGAGCGTGACCACGTCGCCCTTCACCAGCTGACGGCCGCGACGGGTCTCGACCTCGCCGTTGACGCTCACCTCTCCGGCAGCGATGACCGGCTTGGCCTCCGCCCCCGACTCGACCAGGTTCGCCAGCTTGAGGAACTGGCCGAGCCGGATCGACTCGTCCTTGATCGCGACGTCGAACGGCTCGGAGCTCATGGGACTAGTCAACCAGCACCGAGATGGTGTGGATCAGCACCCCGACCAGGCCGCCGACGATGGTGCCGTTGATGCGGATGAACTGTAGGTCGCGCCCGACGTGCAGCTCGATCCGGCGGGCGGCCTCCCGGCCGTCCCAGCGCTCGATGGTGTGCGTGATGACCGCGGTGAGCTCCTCGCCGTACCGCTCCACGGCGAAGACGGCCGCGTCCGCGGCCATGCCGTCGATTCGCCCGCGGAGAGTGGGGTCGTCGACGAGTCGCTCCGCGAACGCGTGGACCTCGACGAGCAGGCGCTGGCGCAGCGCCCCGTCGGGGTCCTGCAGCGACGAGGTCAGCACCCGCCGCAGGGCGTTCCACAGCGAGGTCGCCGACGCCAGCACCTGCGGGTGGTCGAGCAGCCGCTCCTTGAAGCGCTCCGTGCGGGCCTGGGTGTCGGGGTCCTCGAGGAGGTCGTGCGCCAGCTGGGCCAGCATCGAGTCAAGGGCGGCACGGGCCTGGTGCCGCGGGTCGTCGCGGATGTCGGCCACCCAGCGGACCAGCTCGACGTGGATCCGGCTGCTGACCCGCTCGTTGAGCCGCGGCGGCGTCCACCACGGCGCCCGCTCGACCAGCACCTCGGCGACCGTGTCGGGGTTCGCGACCAGCCAGTCGTGCAGCTCGCGCAGCGCCAGATCGACCAGCGCGTGGTGCAGATCGTCGCGCAGCGTCTCGTCGAGCAGGCTTCCGAGCAGCGGGGCGATCGGCTCCTCGCGGAACCGGGGCACCAGCGCGTCGCGCACCAGGCTCTCCACGTGCTCGTCGCGGACCTTGCCCAGACCGATCGCGGCGACGTCCGAGGCCTCCTCGACGACCCGGCGGGCGTTCGCCGGTACCCGCAGCCAGCGGCCGACCCGCAGCGAGACCGTGGCCGCCGCGATCCGGTCGCGGATGATCCCCTCCTGAAGGAAGTTCTCCCCGAAGAACTCCTCCAGCCCCTGGGCCAGCTGGTCCTTGCGGCGCGGGATCAGCGCGGTGTGCGGGATCGGCAGCCCGAGCGGGTGCCGGAACAGGGCCGTCACCGCGAACCAGTCGGCGATGGCACCGACCATCGACGCCTCGGCGCCGGCGTTGACGAACCCGAGGAACCCGTCGCGGTCCAGCGTGGCGACGTACACGACAGCCGCCAGCAGCAGCAGCGACACCGCGACGGTGCGCATCTGGCGCAGGCCGCGGCGGCGTACCTCGTCGGCTGCCGGATCCCCGGTGATCATCTCGATGGTCGCCATCCGGCGATTCTTGCCGAGGCCCGGTGACTGGGAGAATCTCCCTCATGTCACGCACGGTCATCACGTTCGGCACCTTCGACGTCTTCCACGTCGGTCACCTTCGGGTGATCGAGCGAGCGGCGGCGTTGGGTGACCGGCTGGTGGTGGGCGTCTCTGCCGACCAGCTCAACGTCAGCAAGAAGGGTCGCGAGCCGGTGTTCAGCGAGGGTGAGCGGCTCGAGATCGTCGCCGCCCTCAAGCCGGTCGACGAGGTCTTCGTGGAGGAGAGCCTTGACCTCAAGCGCGACTACATCCTCCGGTACGGCGCCGACGTGCTCGTCATGGGCGACGACTGGGCCGGACGCTTCGACGAGTTCCGCGACGTCTGCGAGGTCGTCTACCTCCCCCGCACTCCCGCGATCTCGACGACGGCCCTGATCGAGAAGATCTCCTCGACCAGCTGAGCACGAGGCCACCCGGGTTTGGGCCGACCTGCGCCCGGGGCAGGCTTGACCAGACCGCGGTACCTCAGGGGTGCCGCATCAAAGAGATAGGCATTTGCATGCGCCGTACCATCGCCGCGGCTGTCGTGGCCATGGCCACCGCTTTCACGGTCCTGCCAGCTCAATCCGCGAGCGCCGCCGACGAGGTCACGGTGCCGACCGAGGCCGTGCCTCAGATCGCGACGGACAAGCAGGCCGACCGGGCCCTCGCCGCGGTGACCGAGCTCGTGGAGGGCGGTCCGGCCCCCCAGTCCACCCCGGAGCCCGGCGTGGAGTCCGCCCCGGAGACCAGCCTGGAGTCCGTACCGGAGACCGATGCCGAGCCCCCCGCGGCCGAGGAGGCTCCGGACCTCACCCTCGCCATGCGCGACCTGTATCTCGCCCTGCCGCGGCTCAGCGGCGCCGAGCGGGAGCACGCCGAGGCGCTGCTCGCCCGGCCGACCGACGGAGCCGCCGATCGCCAGGGCAACGGGTACGCCGTCCCGGCGAAGAAGAAGTGCGGGACCGCGATCTGCGTCCACTACGTCACGAGCACCGCCGACGCCCCGCCCAGCAAGGGCTGGGTGAACTACACCCTGCGCCAGATGACCAAGGTCTGGAAGCACGAGGTCAAGCGGATGGGCTACCGCAAGCCGCTGAGTGACCGGGCGCTGGGCCGGAGCCGCAACGGCGGCAACAGCAAGTTCGACGTCTACCTCAAGGACCTCGGCTCCCGGGGCCTGTACGGCTACTGCGCCGCCGAGGCCGGGCTGCGCGGCAAGAAGTACCAGGGGCGGGCGATCTCGTACTGCGTGCTCGACAACGACTTCGCGCGTGCCCAGTTCGGCACCGCACCGAAGCCGACCCTGAAGGCGACCGCCGCCCACGAGTTCTTCCACGCGGTGCAGTTCTCCTACGACTACACCGAGGACCCGTGGTTCATGGAGTCCACCGCCACCTGGATGGAGGAGCGGGTCTTCGACTCGGTCAACGACAACCGGCAGTACCTCAACTCCAGCCAGGTCCGGGCCCCCTGGGTCCCGCTCGACACGTTCTCCAGGTCCGCGTCGTTCCAGTACGGCAACTGGGCCTTCTGGGAGTACCTCAGCAGCCGGTACGGCACCAAGATCGTGCGCAACGTGTGGTCCGGCGCCGCTCCCCGCGGCAAGCGCAACACCTTCGCCATCGCCGCGCTGAAGCAGCAGCTGCGCCGCCGCGGCGGGTTCGCGAAGGTCTACCGCTCCTACGCCGCCGCCAACGCGTTCCCGGCCCGGGCCTACCGCGAGGGCCGACGCTGGCCCGCCCCGACCCTCTCGGGCTCGCTCCGGCTCTCGAAGAGCAAGCGGACGCAGGCAGGAACCCTCACCCTCAACCACCTGGCCGCCCAGCACGTCCGGGTGCGGCCCGCGAAGAGCCTGCGCGGCAAGAGCTGGAAGCTGCGGATCAAGGTCGACGGTCCGTCGCGCAAGACGTCGCCGGCGGTCGTGGTGACCGTGCAGCTGCGCAGCGGCAAACTGGTGCGCAAGTCGATCCGGCTGAACCGCAAGGGCAAGGGCCAGATCAAGGTGTCCTTCAGCGGCCGCAAGGTCCGGAGCGTGACGGCCACGGCCGTCAATGCCTCCACCCGTTTCGACTGCTACCGCCCGGACGCGCCCGCCGACCCGCGCTTCAGCTGTGCGGGCATCGCCCGGGACGACCAGCAGGTGTTCGCGCTGAAGTTCGGCGTGGTCAAGCGCTGAGGCCACCCGCCCGGACCGCCCGACAGGTCCACTGACGGCTCCACACCCAGACGCCCGATCGGCTCGCTTCCCGAGCCGGTCGGGCGTCTGGCTTGTGGGGTGACGATCCACCCGGGAAATGCACGTGGGGCCTGACCCCTTCGGGTCAGGCCCCACGTGGGACGTCAGCCGATCAGCCGGCGACGGCCGCCTTGAACGCCGAACCGGCCTTGAACGCCGGGGCCTTGCTCGCGGCGATCTGGATCTCCGCGCCGGTCTGCGGGTTGCGCCCGGTCCGCGCGGAGCGCTCGCGCGCCTCGAACGTGCCGAAGCCCGGGATGGTCACCTTGTCGCCACCGGCAACGGCCTTGGTGATCGCCTGGAGGGTTGCCTCCAGGGCACGGTCGGCCTCGGCGGCACTCGAACCGGTCGCCTCGGCAATGGCGTCCCGAAGCTGGGCCTTGTTCATCTGAGCTCCTCTGTGCTGAGAACGATTGTCGATTCTCCGACATCGTAGGTGATCGCGCCCGCCGTACGGCAGTCAGCGCGCCTGGTCGTCGACCAGAACACGGTCCGCCTGAGCCTACGACCCCGCGTCCGGGCGTCAACCGGGGTCCCGCTCCCCCGGCCGCGCGCGGCCCGCGTCCGGTCCCACCCGACGCGCCCTCGGCACCGATTGTCGATACATCTTGTATCGTTTATTCATGGCCAGGACCGGGCGCCCCGCAGGGCCGGCAACCGACACGACGACGGTGGTGCTCACCGCCGCCCTCGACCTCCTGCTGCGCGAAGGAGCAGGGGCGCTGACGGCCCAGCGGCTCCACCAGGCGACCGGAGTGTCGCGGTCGACGATCTACCGCCACTGGCCGACCCCCACCGACGTGCTCGCCGGCCTGATCGACGTCGCCCCCAGCCCGCCCCCGACCGGGTCCGGGGACGTGCTGAGGGACCTGCACCGCGAGGTCGACGTCCTGTGCAACCGGCTCCGCGACCGGCCGGTGGCCGCCTTCCTCCAGGCGCTGACCGCGACCGCGGTCGCCGATACCGCGGCCGCCGCGCTCCGGCACCGCTATGTCGAGGACCTGCTCGCACCGTTCCACACCGTCCTGCGCACGGCCGGCGTCACCCGCACGACCGCCGACGACGCCGTGGCGTCCGTCGTCGCACCGCTGCTGGTCGACGCGCTGCTGCTCGGCCGACCGACGGCCCGGGCACGCGCCCACCGCGCCGTGGACCTGCACCTCTCGGCGGTCGCCCGATGACCAACGTCGTCGGGTCGCGCGCCGTCTTCGGCGTCATCGTGCCCAGCACCAACACCGTCGTCGAGCACGACTACTGGCGAGCCGGCGTCCCCGGCGTGGCCTACCGGACGGGGTCCATGCACATCGCCGACCCGACGATGGACGGCGACGCCGGCTTCGAGGCGCTGCTGGGCCAGATCCGCGCGTCGATCGACACGGCCGTGCGCGACGTCCTCACCGCGGAGCCGGACCGGATGGTCATGGGCATGTCCGCCGAGACCTTCTGGGGCGGCGTCGAGGGCAACGCCGCCTTCGAGCGGCGACTCGCGGAGCGCACCGGGCTGCCCGTGACCACCGGCGCCAGCGCCTGCCGGGCGGCCCTCGGGGCCCTCGGGGTGAGCCGGATCTCGGTCTTCTCGCCGTACCAGCCGATCGCCGACCGCGAGGTCGGCCGCTACTTCACCGAGGCCGGCTTCGACGTCGTCTCCATCACCGGCCTGCGGTGCCCCACCGCCACCGACATCGCCCGGGTCGAGGAGCCCCGGCTGCGCGAGGTGGTTGCGGGGCTCGACGGGCCCGACGTCGAGGCCGTCGTCCAGGTCGGCACCAACCTGTCCTTCGTCTCCCTCGGCGAGACCCTGGAGGCCGAGCTCGGCAAGCCCGTCGTCGCGATCAACGCCGCAACGCTCTGGCACGCCCTGCGCGAGCACGGCATCGCCGACCAGGTCACGGGCTCCGGGGTGCTGCTCCGCGAGCACTAGGTCGGCAGGCCCGCCTGGCCTAGGCGCTGGTCGTCGTGGCGAGCTTGACGGCGAAGGCCAGGAAGACGGCCCCGACCAGCGAGGTGCCACCCGCTGCGAGCGCGCGACGGCGTCGTACGACGGCGGCGAGCCGGGCACCGCACAGGATCAGGGCGCTGAGGTAGAGCAAGCTCGCGATCTCGACCAGCACCCCCAGGAACAGGAACGACAGCACCGGCCGGTCGTACCCCGGGTCGACGAACTGCACGAAGAAGGCGATGAAGAACAAGATCGCCTTCGGGTTGAGCAGGCTGACCACGAGCGCACGGCGGTAGGGCCGCTCGACCGGCTCGCGCGTCGGCACGCCCTCGTCGAGTGCGTCCTCGATCTCGGGGACCGACCGGCGGCGCCAGGCCGTCCAGGCGCCGCGCAGCATGCCGATCGCGAGCCAGCCGAGGTAGCCGGCGCCGAGGTACTTCACGACGCCGAACAGCACGTCGTTGGTGCGCAGGACCGACGCCACCCCGGCTGCCGACAGGAACATCAGGACCGCGTCGCCGGTGAAGACGCCGCCGGCCGCCTGGTAGCCCGCTCGGATCCCCCGCCGGGCCGAGACCGAGAGCACGTAGATCGAGTTCGGGCCGGGCAGCAGGATGATCAGCACCAGACCGACCAGGTAGGACCCCAGGTCCGTCACTCCCCACACGGTGCGGATCCTCCCACGCCGTGAGGATCAGGCGGTGGCGACCCGGACGTCCGCGTCGTCGTACTGCACGAACGCCTTGGAGCCCAGCACCGGAGCGATGTGGTCGGTGATGACCGCGACGTGGGCGGGGTGGGTCTTGTAGGCCTCCCAGGCCGCCTGGGACTCGAAGCGCAGGTGGAAGCGCAGGGTGGCGTTGCCATCGACGAGGCCGGCGTCGCGCACGACCTCCGCGCCGAGAAGGCCCTCGATCTGGCCGGGTAGGGCGAGCAGTCCATCGATGATGGCGTCGACCTGAGTGTCGGTGACTTCGGACTGCAGGGTCAGGTGGCCTACGTGGTTGAACATCAGTGCTCCTCGAGCAAGCGGCCGTAGCCGGAGATCTGGTCGTTGATGCCGTTGACCCGGAAGGCGTGCCACATGGTGGCCAGGTTGATGGCGATGACGGGCTTGCCGAGCTCCTTCTCGAGCTCGGCGGCGACCGCGATGCACTCCAGGTTGGTGCCGCACTGGATCAGCGCGTCCACGTCCGGTCCGTCGACGGACAGGAAGGCCGCACGCAGCGTCTCCGGGGTCTCGTCGGCGATCGAGGTCGCCGACGCCGAGCACAGCCCGGTGATCGCGGCGACGTCGTACCCGAGCTCGCTGAAGTAGGCGACGACCTGCTCGTCACCGACCGGCTGGTACGGCGTCACGATGCCGATCCGCTTGGCCCCGAAGGCCTTGAGCGCCTCCCCGGCCGCGGTGGCGCCGGTGGTGACCTCGAGGCCGGTCAGGTCACGGACGTTCTGCTCGAAGGCGGCGTTGCCCTGCACCCCGCCCCAGAAGGTCTCGGCCGACATGCCCATCACGATGTAGTCGGGCCGGCAGGTCAGCACCACCTCGAGCGCGTCGGGCAGCGCCTCGTTGAGGCACTCGCGGAAGGCCCCGAACGCGTCGGCGGAGTCCAGCGCCGGCGCCTTGATCATGATCCGGCCGGTGTGCCAGGAGCAGTCCTGCGGGCGGAGGTGGTGGAACTCGCGCTCCACCGAGGTATTGGTCGAGGGCAGGACCAGGGCGAACTTGCGTCCCTTGGTGACGGCACGGGTCATGCGAGGCTCCTTGGTGGCAGACGAGCGGCAGGCCCGCCCATCACCAAGTGTAGAGGATATATTCTCTCCTTGTTTGTGGCCGCAGGTCAGTCGAGGTGGGGTGCGCCCGCCTCGACGTCGAGTCCGGCGACCTCGGCGAAGGCCTCGAGCTGTTCGAGGTACTGCTCCAGCGACTGGTGCTCGACGGTGAGGTTCACCAGCGTGCCGCCCGCGATCCGCGCAGTCTCGAGCATGGCCAGGACGCCGTCGGGGTCGCCGATCGGATCCTGTCGGCCTCCGGGTGAGAACACGACATCGAAGTCAGCGGGCGCCTCGGCCTCGTCGAGCATCTGACGCAGCAGCTCGGGAGTGGGGCCGCGGAAGGCCTGGGGTGCCGGCGACCAGCCGTCGCCGAGCTCGACCGCCCTCCGGAGGGCGCGCTTGCTGTGGCCGCCGATCCACAGCGGAACGCGTGGCTGGACCGCATGCGGGTCCACGACCAGGTTCTCGAAGCTGAAGTACGGGCCGTCGTACGACACCACTCGGTTCCCCAGCGCCGCCCGGAGCGCCTTCAGCGCGTCGTCAGCGCGGGGTCCGCGGTCGGCGAAGGGAGCCCCGAGCAGGTCGAACTCCTCCTCGAGGTTCCCCACGCCGAGACCGAGGATCAGGCGGCCGTTGCTGAGGTGGTCGAGGGTTCCGTAGCGCTTGGCGATCTCCAGGGGGTGGTAGAAGGGCAGGACGAGCACGAACGGCAGGAAGCGGAGGCGCCTGGTGCTCGCGGCCAGGTAGGAGAACGTCGACAACGGGTCGTAGAAGCGCTCTCCCCGGGCGATCCCGGCCGGGACCGCGACGTGGTCGCCGCAGGTCATGAAGTCGAACCCGAGCCGGTCGGCGGCGCGGGCGACTCGCACCAGTTCTGCGGGACCCGCGTGCTGCTCCCACTCGGGGCGCCGGCCCGAGAGCGCGACGATGGGTGAGCTGATTCCTACCTTCATGCGCCGTCCTCCGTTTGGGCCAGCTTCTTCTGCAGCTGGATCAAGGGATCGTGCTCGTCCCGGCTGGCCGTCGGGCCGTCCGCTTCCTTGCCGATGAACCGGCCCGCGTCCGATCGCGTCCACACCCGGACCGCCCAGCGCTCTGCGATGGCCCAGCGGCCGTCGCGCCAGGTCATGTGGTCGACGAAGCGGACGCCGCTCGTGAAGTTGGCGCGGGGATCGTCCTCCGGCGTACCCCAGTGCACCGAGGTGCCGTAGGTCTCGCTGATCGCGGTGTCGCCGAAGAGCTCGACGAGGTGGTTGCCCACGATGTGCATCGTGCCCCCGAGCCGCGCTCTCAGCTTCGGCTCGACCCAGGCGAGGTACTCGTCGACTGGGCCCTCGAAGCCGGTGTGATGATCGATCGCGTCCGGATGGAAGGCCGAGCGCACCAGCTCCATGTCGAGCCGGTCGATGCCTCGGCAGTAGCGCAGCACCACGTCCTGGATCTGCTGCCGGTCCGACCACTCGGTCCGTTCCATCGTCGCTCCTCCCGCGAGGGCAGTACTCGAGGCCGTCGATGGCCACTGCCAGGAGTGTCTACCTGCGTCCCGGTTCGGGGAGTCGTCGTGTTCCCGGTGGATGGAAGCGGGCGCCCTGCCGGCGCGTCGGCCGGATGGGCGGTCTCGGAAGACGATGCCGAGAGATGCACAGCACTTCCCCGGCCTGCTGACGCTCGTCCTGGACGAACAGACCTCCCGCTCGGGTCGCTACCACGGAGACCCCACCTAAGGCCCGGCCGAAGGCCAGGGTCATCCCGTTGCGACCAGTCATGTTCTGACAGAACTGGACTGACCGATCGACTGTCACGCACGTGTCGGACCGGCCACCGATGGTGGACGACTAGGACGTGGCCTCGGCCAGCTCGACCCCATCGAGTCGGCGCACGTCACTCTCCGAGATCTCGAAGTCGAGGTCGAGGTTCTCGGCGATCCGCACCGGGGTGACGGTCTTGGGCAGCGGAAGGATCTCGCGCTGCAGCAGATAGCGCAGAGCGATCTGGGCGACCGATCGGCCGTACGACGCCGCGATCTCGCCCAGCACCGGGTCGCTCAGGATCGCGCCGGTGCCCAGCGGCGAGTAGCCCTCGACCAGGATCCCCTGGTCTCGGCAGTACGCCGTGAGCTCGGACTGGCGGTGTCCGACGTGGACCCGGATCTGGTTCACGTGCGGGACGACGTGGGTCGTTCCCAGGGCCTCGAGGTCTGTCACCTCGAAGTTGGACACTCCGATCGCACGCGCCCGACCGGCTTCGTAGGCTTCCTCGAGCGCCCGCCAGACCTCGATGTTGCCCGCACGGTGGTCCGAGCCGATGTCCTCCCACGGCCAGGGCGCGTGGATCAGGTGCAGGTCGACGTAGTCCGTCCCCAGCGCGGCGAGCGACTCCTCGATGCTGGCACGAGCGCTGGCGTAGGTCTTGAGCCGCGCGGGGATCTTGGTCGTCACGAAGACCTCGGCTCGATCGAGTCCGCTCTCAGCGATCGCGCGGCCGACGCTGGCCTCGTTGCCGTAGCCGTGGGCCGTGTCGATGTGCCGGTAGCCGGCCGCGAGCGCAGCCGCCACGGCGTCGTAGGCGGGAGCACCCTCGGGGATCTGCCAGGTGCCGAAGCCGACGCTGGGGATGGTGGCGCCGGTCGACAGCTCGAAGTGGTCAGAAGAGGGAGCCATGCCTACTCAGCTTTCGGTGGAGGTCGAGGGCGACCCGCCGGGTGCGGTCAGGTGCTGGGCGATGAACTCGTGCGGGCTGGTGCCGTTGAGCACGTGGTCACCGACCATCTGGTTCCGGTAGACCACCGGGTTGTGGGAGGCGATGGTGCGCGCGTTGCGCCAGTGTCGGTCGAGCTGAAGCCTCTCGCTCACCGCGGAGGCGCCGCCGACCTCGAACAGGCGGGCGGTGAGGTCGAGCACCAGCTCGACGACCTGACCCTGGATCGCATAGACCGCGATGTCGGAGCGGTCGAAGTGCTCGGCGGTCACCTCGCCGCGCACCTGCGCCTGATAGGTCTCCTCGATGACGGCGCCAGCAGCCTCCACCGCTGAGTCCACGACGAACGACGCTCCAGCCAGCTTGCCGACGATCGACTGCACGTGCGGGTCGAGACCGGGCGAGGGAAAGGCGGGATTGAACAGGTTGCGTTTCTTGGCTCGCACGAAGGCGGCGACCTCGTTCAGCGCCGCCCGGCCGACGCCGGCCAAGCAGGCCAGGTGGATGAGCTGGAACACCGCACCCAGGTAGGAGCCCTGCACCAGCCCCGGCGGATAGAGCTCGACGTGGTCGGCGTCGACGTCCACCTCGGTGAAGGTCGTGGTGCCGCTGCCGGTGAGCCGCTGTCCGAATCCGTCCCAGTCGTCGACCCGGACGATGCCCGGCGCGTCGGCACGCACCAGGACGTCCGCGTGGTTCCGGGTATCGAAGCCGGCCGAGACCTGGATCCAGTCGGCGTAGAGGCTGCCGGTCGTGTAGTACTTCTCGCCGCTCAGCCGCCAACCGTCGCCGTGCCGCGTCACCCGGGTGCTCGGGGTCCAGAAAGAGGAGCTGCCGCGCTCGCTCTGGGCGTTGCCGACGAGGTCGCCGGAGCCGATCCGGGTGAGCCAGCGCTCACGGTTCGCGGCGACGGGGTGGACGAGCCTGGTTTCGAGGAAGCCGATGTGGCCGCGCAGTGCCTGCGGCAGGTTGGAGTCGGCCGCGGCCAAGGCCACCAGCTGGCGGAAGAACTGCGGAAGGCTCACCCCGAAGCCGCCGTACTCGCGGGGCACCCGGAGTCGACCGAAGCCGGACTCGCGGAGCCACTGGATCTGCTCGAACGGCAGCAGGCGGTCGATCTCGCGTTGGAGCGCACCGGCGGCGATCCGCCCGTAGACCGGCGTGAACAGCTCGTCGAGCTCCTGGTCGGAGATCGGCGTGGTGTCCGACCACTGCTGTACGGCGCTCACGCCTGGTCACCCTTCGTGGTCGCCTCGGGCGTGGCACTGGTGCCGGTTGCCCAGTGGTAGACGAGGCCAGCGCCGTTGATCAGGTGGTCGCCGATGACTCGTTCCTGGTTGATCGTCGGGTTGTGGGAGGAGATGGTGCGCGCGTTGCGCCAGTGCCGGTCGAGACGCCGCGCGGTGCTGGTGGCAGAGGCACCGCCCACCTCGAACAGCTCAGTGGCGGCCGCAGTGACCATCGGGACGAGCACGATCTGGGTCTGCACGGCGGCCAACTCGGCGGCCTCCATCAGCTCCGGAGCCCCGGTTCCGCGGCCCGCGATGCTGGACTCACTCGCTTCCTCGACGACCAGGGCCGCCTGCGCCACGAGCCCCCGCGCCGCGAAGGCGGTGCTCTGCAGCCGGCCGACGACCTGCTGCACCAGGGGGTCCAGGCGCGCCTGCGGCGCGGCCCCCGAGCTGTAGACCCGGGTGCGGTTACGGACGAAGTCGGCTGCGTCACGAGCCACCGCGGCGGCCACGCCGGCGAGCGCGGCGAGCAGGACCAGCTCGAAGAAGGCGGTCAGGTACGTCGGGCCGGGCGCACCCGCCTCGTCGATCTGCTCAGCGCTGACGACGACGTCGTTGATCAGGGTGGTCCCGCTGCCCGTGAGCTGTTGGCCGAAGCCGTCCCAGTCATCGACCAGCTCCAGGCCGGGTGTCGCGACCGGCAGCAGCACCGAGCGCACCGCAGCCTGCTCGTCCTCGGCCACCACGACGACCCAGTCGGCGAAGAGGCTGCCGGTGCTGTAGTACTTCGTCCCATTGAGATGCCATCCCTCTCCGCCCCGGGTGAGCCGGGTGTTGAGGCGGCCGACCTCGGCACCGGCGCGCTCGTGGCTGGCGTTGCCGACGATGGCTCCTGACCCGGCCAGCGTCAGCAGCTGCGCGCTCCAGGGGCGGTGCGGCGTGGCTCGGTGCATCTCGACGACGCCGAAGTGCGCACGCAGCAGCTGGGCCACGTTGGAGTCTGCGGCCGCCAGCTCGACCAGCCAGGCGAACAGCTCCGGGATGCTTCTGCCGTACCCACCGAAGTCGACCGGCACCGTCAGGCGGGTGAACCCCGCCTCTCGCAGTGCGTTCACCTCGGCGAACGGCAATCTCCGCTCGTGGTCGCGGAGCGCCGCTCCGGCTCTGATCTCCTCGAACACGGGGGCGAAACGGGCGCGGAGCTCGGCATCGCTCGGCGCACCCTCGGCACGAGGGGCACTCCCCCGTTCCTGGTCGACCTCGGGGGTGGGATGAGTCAGCGTCATCGCGCTACTCCTGTCGTGTCAGTGGTGGTCAGTCGCCGCGGCACGGCGGCGACGCGGGGTACGGAGGTGAGCAGCGCCTGCGTGTAGGGGTGAGTGGGCTGCTCGAAGATCTGGTCAGCGGTGCCGGTCTCCACGACCTGGCCGTCCTTCATCACGAGCACGCGGTCGCAGAGGTGGTGAACCACGCCGAGGTCGTGGGAGATGAACAGATAGCTCAGGCCGAGGCGTTGCTGCAGGTCGGTGAGCAGGTCGAGGACCTGGGCCTGGATGGAGACATCGAGCGCCGACACCGGTTCGTCGAGGACCAGGGTCTCCGGCTTCGCGGCCAGGGCCCGGGCGATCGCGATCCGCTGCCGCTGCCCGCCCGACAGGGTGGCGGGACGGCGCTCGGCATGGTCGGCCTGGAGCCCCACCTGCTCGAGCAGGTCGACGACGCGGCGACGCCGATCCGTCTTCCCCAGCCCCGGTGGCAGCGCATTCATCACCACGGCCCCCACGTCGTGGCGGGGATCGAAGGATCCGAGCGGATCCTGGTGGACCGCTCCGACCCGGCGCCGATCAGGTCGGCGGTCACGGTCGGTGGCGGCGCTCCATGCGCGCCCGTGCAGCAGCACCTCACCGGCGTCCGGCCTCAGCAGGCCCAGGGCCATCCGCCCGACGGTCGTCTTGCCCGATCCGGACTCACCGACCACGCCCAGGCACTCCCCCGCACGGAGCTGGAAGGAGACCTTCGAGACGACCTCGCGGGTCACACCGTCCGGGCCCAGGTAGCGCTTGGTGAGGTCACGTGCGTCGAGGACCACCGCAGGGTCCGCCGCCGAGCCGTAGTTGCCGCCGGCGGGCCCGCGACGACGGCGCTCCGACGAGGCGGCCGCACCCGCCCCGGAGGTCAACCGGGTCCCGCGCGAGGCCCCTGACGGGATCGCCGCGAGCAGCGTGCGGGTGTAGGGGTCCTGCGGGTCGCTCAACACCTGCTCGGTCGGGCCGGACTCCACGACCCGGCCGTGCTGCATGACCACGACGTGATCGGCGATGCGGCTCACGACCGCGAGGTCGTGGCTGATGAGGAGCAGCGCCTTGCCCCGCTCCCGGGTCTCCTCGAGCAGCCGCAGGACCTGCGCCTGCACGGTGGTGTCCAGAGCGGTGGTGGGCTCGTCGGCGATGACCAGCTCCGGGTCGAGTGCCAGCGCAGCGGCGATCAGGGCGCGCTGGCGCAGTCCCCCGGACAGCTCGCCGGAGCGCTGTGCCGCGCGCAGTTCCGGCTCGGGGACGCCGACCGCCGCCAGCATCTCCAGCACCCGGGCGCGACGAGCGGACGCGTCGCCGTACCCGTGCAGCTTCAGGCTCTCCGCGATCTCCTTGCCGACCGGACGCAGCGGGTCGAGCGAGACCAGGGCGTCCTGGAGCACCAGCCCGACCCGGCTGCCGCGGATCCGCCGCCACTGCCGGTCGGAGAGGTCGCGAGCATCCGCACCGCACACCTCCAGTCGGGAGGCCTGGACTCGTGCAGTGGCACCGGCCAGCCCCACGAGACTGCGAGCGGTGACGCTCTTGCCGGAGCCGGACTCACCCACGATCGCCAACGATCCCCCGGCCATCAGGTCGAGGTCGACGCCGTGGACCACCTGCCGGGCGCTACGGCCACGGCCGAAGGACACCCGCAGGTCGCGCACGGAGACCAGTGGTCGCGCGGGAAGGTCCTCGTAGGGTTCGGTGCTCATGTCTGGTTCCGTCCGGCGAGTCGTGACTGGAGGTGGCGACCGAGCACCGTGGCCGATGCGGCGGTGAGGATCACGGCCAGGCCGACCGAGACCGGCAGCCACCAGCAGTAGATGAGGAACTCCTGGCCGTCGGCGAGCATCGCTCCCCATTCCGGTGCCGGACCCCGGGCGCCGAATCCGAAGAAGCTCAGCGTCATCGACCAGATCAGGGCGCCGCCGACGTTGAGCAGCGCGTACGACATCAACGGACGCAGCACATTGGGCGCGATGGTGGCGGCGATGATGCGCCACCGCGGGCGGCCGAAGAGCCGCTCGGCCTCGACGTAGCCCGACTCCCGGACCACCAGTGCCTCGCCTCGGACCAGGCGGGCGAGACCTGGCGACAGCGCGACGCCCACGGCGATGGTCGTGGTGGTGACCGAGTTGCCGAACACGGTGAGCACGAGCAGCGCGAGCAGCAGCGACGGGAACGCAAACAGCACCTCGATCACGCGGCTGATGACCGCATCGGTACGACGGCCGCCGAGGCCCGCCCCGAGCCCGAGCGCCATGCCGAGGACGGTGGCGATCAGGGTGGAGAGCAGGGCGATGGTCAGCGAGTCCCGCGCACCGTGGACGACTCGCGCGAACACGTCACGGCCCGACTGGTCCGTGCCGAACGGATGGGCGAGGGAGGGGCCCCGGAGCGCGTCGATCGGGCTGATGGCCAACGGGTCGACGTCGGTCAGCGTGGCCGGGAACACCGCTGCGAGGAGGCCGACCAGCAGGAAGAGGGTGGCCCCCCACAGGACGGGGCGGATCGTCCATCGGCGCCACCCAGCGCGCCGGGACGTCTCGTCGACCGGCCGGGTCGGCTCGGCCGACGTAACCAGTGGAGGCGACATGGCCTGGGTCGTCTGAGTCATCGCACACGGATCCTCGGGTCGATGAGCGGATACAGGAGGTCGACGACCAGGTTCGCAACGACATAGAGCACGGCGCTGACCACGACGATCGCGCCGGTGAGGGCCGCGTCGCGCCCCTGCACTCCGGCCAGGAGGGTGCTGCCGAGACCTGGACGGCCGAAGAGCGACTCGACCACGACCGCGCCGCTGAAGAGCCAGCCGACAGCAAAGCCCGACAGGGTGACGCCGGGCAGCGCCGCGTGCCGCAGCACGTGCCGGAAGCGAACCCCGAGATCACTCATGCCGCGGGCACGGGCGGTGAGCACGAAGGGCTGCTCCAGCGCGTGCTCGGTGGCCTCCCGAGAGACCTGGCCGAGGTAGCCGGCCAAGGGGACGGCCATCGCCACCGTCGGGAGCACCAGCGAGCCGATGCCGCTGCCGCCCGCGATCGGGAACCACCCGAGCTGGAAGGAGAACACGAGCAGCAGCACCATCCCGAGCCAGAGCTGCGGGGTGGAGACCGCGAAGATCTCCAACCCGGACCCGATGCTGGAGGCGATACGCCCGCGACCGGCGGTCAGCATCACCAGCCCTACGGCCAGCACCCAGGCCAGCACCAGGGCAGCCGCCCCCAGCATCAACGTCGGCCCGATCCTGTCGAGGAGCAGCGACGTGACGTCCTGATGGAAGACGTGGGACGTGCCGAAGTCACCGCTGAACATGCTGGCCAGGTAGTGCAGGTACTGCACGGCGACGGACTGGTCGAGACCGTACTGATCGATCACCGCCTGCCGGGCCTCCGGGCTGTTGTTCCCGCCCGGCCCCCCGATGATGACGTCGACCATGTCGCCGGGCATCAGCTGCATCGAGACGAACGTCAAGGTCACCGCGACCCAGACGACCAGGACGCCACCGAGCAGTCGCGGCAGGATCACCGAGGCCCGAGGCAGTCGGCTCACTGGATCTCGCTCCGCCCGAAGGCACCTCGATACCCAGCGCCGCGGTGGCTCTCCGGCAGTCGGTCCGCACCGAAGACCTTGTGGCGCAGGGTGCCCTCGTCGTACTCGCGCCGTTGGAGCCCCCGCTCCTGGAGCACCGGGGTCACGTGCTCGATGAACTCCACGTACGTGCCGGGGCGAGTCACGTTGATGACGTTGACGCCGTCGATGCCGGCGTCGCGCCACACCTCCAGCTGGTCGGCGATCTGCTCCGGGGTGCCCACCAGGCGGTTGCTGCCTGCGGTCCAACGCACCAGGTCGCGGACTGTCACCTCCTTGTCCGGGCTTTCTGCCTGGAGCATGCCGGCGAGGCTCTGGACGGTCTCGAGGTTCAGGTTCCCGACGGGGGCGTCAAGGTCGTGGTGCCCGAGGTCGACGCCCATGCTGCCGGACATGTGGGCGAGGTGGCCGTCCCAGTCGAGGGTCTCCTCGAGCTCGGCCTCCTTGCGCCGCGCCTCGTCCTCGGTGCTGCCGATGACGAAGCTGAGGCCCGGAAAGAACTTGATGTCGTCGGGATTGCGGCCGAAGCCCGCCGCCCGCTGCCGGGTGTCGATGATCTGGGCGCGCGCGGTCTCCGGCGAGTTCGCGGCGATGAAGGTGGCCTCGGCGTTGCGCGCCGCGAAATCACGGCCCGCAGGCGACGAGCCCGCCTGGAACAGCAGTGGGGTCCGCTGCGGCGAAGGAGCCACGAGGTGGGGCCCCTCGACCTCGTACCGGTCGCCCTTGTGGAAGATCTTGTGGACCTTGTCGAAGTCGGCGTAGACCCCGCGCTCAGCATCGGCGAGCACGGCATCCTCCTCCCAGGAACCCTCCCAGAGCTTGAGCAGCACGTCGAGGTACTCCTCGGCCCACACGTACCGCTCGTCGTGAGCGACGAGAGCCGGATGGCCGAAGTTGCGGAACGAGTTCTCGAGGTGGCTGGTCACGATGTTCCACGCGATCCGGCCGCCGCTGAGGTGGTCGAGGGTCGACACCCGGCGTGCGAAGTTGAACGGGTGCTCCTGGACGATCGAGGAGGTGAACGCGATTCCGAGATGCTCGGTTGCCACCGCCAAGGCCGAGGCCAGCACCGACGGGTCGTTGCTGGGGACCTGGAGTCCGGTCTCGACGTACTTGCGGTAGTCACCCCGGTAGTCGCCGTACAACCCGATCACATCTGCGAAGAAGATGAAGTCGAAGCGCCCCTTCTCCAGCAGCTTGGCGAGGTCGATCCAGTGCTGGGCGGAGTTGAATTCCGTCGAGGTCGAACCCGGCAGATGCCAGGTGCCCTGCATGATGTGCGACGGCGTGTTCATCACGAACGCCGAGAAGATCAGGGGCTTGGGAGTATCGGTCGTCACTTGGTCACCCACGCATCTTGAAGGTTCACCAGGCCGAGGACCGGCTCCTGGCGGATTCCCTGGACCCGAGAGGTGTTGGACAGGATCCGCACGCTCTCGGGGAACAGGGTCAGGCCGTACGCCTGGTCGCTGATTCGCTGCTGCGCCGTGGCGTACAGCTCGGACCGCTTGGCTGGGTCGGACTCGATGGCAGCGTCGCTGACCGCCTTCTGAAGGTCGGGGTCGTCAACGAAGAGGCCATCGGTGTTGATGAACGCATCGGTCGCCCAGAGCAGGCGCAGCACATCCGGGCTGTTCAGCGTGTACTTCATGTACGTCGCCTGGTACTCCGGCTTCGTGTATGCCGTCCAGTCGGTGGCGGGCGCGCTCTCGAAGACCACCTCGATGCCGATTTCCTTCTCCGTCGCCTGGATCTGCTCGGCGAAGGTGCGGTAGGTGTCGAGCTGGGATCCTTCGTTGATCAGCCAGTGCACCGTCAGGCTCTCGCCGTCCTTGACCCGGTAGCCGTCTGCGGTGCGCTCGGTCCAGCCAGCCTCGTCGAGAAGGGCGTTCGCCTTGTCGGGGTCGTGGGTGTAGGCGTCCACGCTGCTCGGGTCGAAGTCCGTGGTCGTCGGGCTGAGCACGCCCGGTCGCTCGTAGAGCCCGAAGAAGATGCTCTCCAGGGCCGCATCGACATCCGCGCCGTACTTGAACGCCTGACGCACACGTACGTCGTCGAAGGGGGCGAGGTTCGTCTTGAACATGACGCCCTCGGGGTGTCCCGGGTAGTCGTGGGACTGCACCGCCAGGCTGTCGTCCTTCGCCGCCTGCTTCTCGTTGATCGCCGTGAGCCCGTCAGCGGCGTCGGCCTGGCCGGTCTTGACAGCAGAGAATCGCGCGGTCGGGTCGGGGATGAAGCGCCAGACCACCTGGTCGACGTAGGCCGGGCCGTCGTGCTCAGCCGTCGGGGGTGCGGAGTTGTAGTCCTCGTTGCGCACCAGTACGGCCTGATCACCGGGCGTGTAGCTGTCCACGATGAACGGCCCGGTGCCGACCGGCGACTGGCAGTTCTCGTCGTCCCCCCGCTTCAGTGCCGTGGGCGACTGAATGCCGACGAACGACTGGGCGATCTGCTGCAGGAACGGAACGAACGGCCGGCTCAGCGCCACCTCGACCGTGTTCGCGTCGACGACCTCGGTCTTGTCGACGTAGATGAGGTACTGCGAGGCCGATCCCGTAGTGGTCTTGATCCGGTCGAAGTTCGCCTTGACCGCTGCTGCGTCGAAGGGGGTGCCGTCGGTGAACTTCACGCCCTCCTTGAGTCGGAAGGTGTAGACCTTGCCGTCCGGCGAGATCTCCCACGACGTCGCGAGCCACGGGAGGACCTTGCCGTCGGCGTCGGTGGCGACCAGCGAGTCCAGGTACTGGAGCGCGAACGTCGCCTGGTGCATGTCGCCGAGCTGGACCGGGTCCAGGCAGGACGGCTCGATCTGCTGGATGAAGGTCAGCGAGCCACCCTGGGTCGGCGTCGAGGAGTTGGCGCCTGGGGACGTCGAAGCCGAGGAGGAGCAGGCCGCGACGGACAGCGCAGTCGCCGCGATCAGGACCGCGCTGGGCGCCAGCCGAGTGAGTCGATGCATGAGGTTCCTTCATGGGCAGAGGACAACGAAGGGGCTGCGTCCGAGACGTAGCGCGGAGCTGCGTGTCCATTAGTGAACTGGACAAACGTAAGTACACCTAACTACTGCACTTACGTGTTTATCGATGCAGGCATCGGTGCGGCCGATCACCCGGTCCGAACATCGCCGGCATCGCGTCGTGCCCGCACCCCAACCAGCCCCACGTCCGGCACCTGATAGGAGGAGCCGAGCGCCGACACAGCCTCAGACCGCACCCGCACGGCGCGGTGCTCGGACTTTCCTTTCACCGCACGGCGAATCGACCTCTGAGCGCGAGCGCGCATCGGCGGGGGCAAGGGGTGCCACGTCTGCCCATTTCGGGGCCGCCTAGTGAGCCAGCCCACATCCACTGGCTGGACGGTCTACCCCGATGCGCGAGGCGTGCCTCCCCGGGAGGAAGGGGCCCCGGAGCGCGGCTCGGAAGATCCGGGAGTTCGGGCCCACCTAGGGGAGCCCGGCTTCGTACGCGGCGATCACGAGATGGACCCGGTCGCGAGCGCCCATCTTCGCGAGGATGCGGCCCACGTGAGTCTTGGCGGTCAGCGGGCTGACGACCAGCTCGTCCGCGATCTCCTGGTTGCTTCGGCCCGCGGCGACCAGCCGAAGCACCTCGCGTTCGCGCGCCGTCAGGCTGGCCAGCCGCTCGGGCACCGGCGCGTCGGGGCGACTCAGCGCACGGGTGATCACCGCCCTGGTCGCGCCGGGCGACAGCAGCGCCTCCCCCGCCGCGACGGTGCGGATGGCGTCCAGCAGCGCATCCGGACGGGTGTCCTTGGGCAGGAATCCACCCGCCCCCGCGCGAAGACCGCGCAGGACGTTGGTGTCAGTCTCGAACGTGGTCAGGATCAGCACCTTGCTGCCGCTCGATCCATCGGCAGCGAAGATCTGCCGAGTCGCCTCGATGCCGTCGGTGCTCGGCATCCTGATGTCCATCAAGACGACGTCGGGGCGCAGGTCCCGGGTCAGCGTCACCGCCTCCTCGCCGGTGCCGGCCTCCCCGACGACCTCCATGTCATCAGCGGAGTTGACCAGCAGCGCGAACGCGCCGCGCACCAGAGTCTGGTCGTCGGCGAGCAGGACCCGGATCACGACGGCACCCGCCAGAACCCCGGCAGCGGCAGGCTGGCCCGTACCTCGAATCCTCCGGACTCGCCAGGCCCGGCGGACAGCTCGCCCCCGAGGGCCTGAGCCCGGCCCGTCATCCCGACGATCCCGAAGCCGGCCGATGTCACGGTCGAGTCCGGTCGCGCGGGCCCGCGATCGACGACCGCGATCCGCAGCCGGTGGCCGTCCTGGTCGAGTCGGACGGTCGCGTGCTTGGCCGTCGAGTGTCGAATGACATTGGTCAGCGACTCCTGGATGATTCGATAGGCCACGACGGACACCGTCGACGGAAACTCGTCCGGCAGCCCGGCAGCCTCCACGTCGACCCGGACATCAGCCGCCTCGGCCATGTCCACCAGACGCTGCAACTCACCGAGTTGGGGCACTGGCTCGGTCGGCTCGGCCTCGCCACCATGCAGGATGTCCAGAATGGCACGCAGCTCATGGAGCGTGGCTCGGCTCGTGTCCGACAGGTTGTGCAGTGTGCTGGACAGCTCCCGCAGCGGCGCATCGGCCGGCCTCGGCAGCTGGTCGATCAGGTGCGCAGCGACTGACGCCTGGACGTTCGCGACCGCGAGGCCGTGTGCCAGGACGTCGTGCAGTTCGGCAGCGATCAGTACCCGCTCTTCGGCGACCCGCCGCTCGACCTCGTCGGCACGCTCCTGTTCGAGCCGCGCGGTGACGGAGGCACTCCAGTCTTGATGGAAGCGGACCGCGAGCCCGGCGAAGAAGGCCATGAGCAGCCAGCCGACGCCGAGGAGAGCATCGCCAGGTGCCCCCGACGCCTCGTCGGCGACGACAGGCACGGTCACCGCACCCACCGCCACCAGGGCGGCGACGGCCCGCCGCTGTGGCTCGCTGTAGCGCGCCGCCGTGAACGCCGCCACCAGTGAGGCCGGCATCGTGGCCTCATGGGGATAGTCGAGGAGGTGGTACGGCGTCGACACGGCGAGGACCGCGAGCGCGACGAGGATCGGCCAGCGCCGGCGGGCCAGTAGCGGCGCCGACACCGCGCCCAGGAGCGCGATCGCCCACAGATCCACGCTTCGCTCGCCGTCGAAATCGACCGCCTCGAGCGTGATCGCGACGACGACGCCGAGCACGAACGACCCCGCCGCCAGCAGCCGATCGGCCACTGGCGGACGGAGTGCCGTCATCGTTCACACACGGTCATCGACACTGTCCTCACTCGTCCGCGAGAGCTTGCTGGGCCACCAGATCCTCGAACCCAGCGACATCGTCAGTGCGGGAACCACGATGGACCGCACCAGCAAGGTGTCGATGAGCACGCCGACGGCGACCAGTATCCCAATCTCGACGAGCATGACGAGCGGCAGCGAGGCGAGCACCGCGAACGTCGCCGCCAGCACGACGCCGGCCGAGGTGATCACGCCACCTGTCACTGCGAGGCCCCGCTTCGTGCCATCGACAGTGCCGTGCCGGACGGCTTCCTCGCGTACCCGGGTCATCAAGAAGATGTTGTAGTCGACACCGAGCGCGACCAGGAAGAGGAACCCGATCAGGGGCACCGACGACTCCAACCCGGCGAATCCGAGCACATGGTCGAACAACAGGTTGCACAGTCCGAGGGCTCCGAAGTACGACACCACGACGGTGGCGACCAGCACCAGCGGAGCCACGATCGCCCGTAGCAGGAGCCCGAGGATGGCGAGCACCACCAGCAGGATCAGCGGCATCACCAGATTGCGGTCGCTCTTGTTGGTCTCGGCCTCGTCGAGCTTTTCGGCACTCGGACCGCCGACCAGCGCGGCCTCACCGGCGACCTCGCGTACGTTCTCCCGAAGCTGCTTGATCGTTGCGGTCTCACCCGCGCTCTCTGGCGAGTCGACCGGGATCACCGAGATCTCCACCCAGTCGTCGCTGGTCCGGCCGATCTCGGCGCTGACAACCCCCGACGTACTTTCGACGGCAGCCAGGACCTCACGGCTGTGGTCCGGTCGACTCATCACGGTCAGCGGCTGACCGCCCTGGTCGGGGTAGCGCGCTTCGATCAGCTTCGCCCCGGTCACCGACTCCGGTGTCGAACGGGCGAACTGGTCCAGCTGCGGAAGGGCGCTGTTGACACCAACGGTGCCCAGCGCGAGACCGCCCAGGATCACCAGCGGAACCGCCCAGCTGACGACGCGGCGGCGCGCGACCAGCTCGCCAAGCCGAGCCCACCGCGATCCGGATGCGCGTACCTCAGCCCCAAGTCGCGGCACGAACGGCCAGAAGACGCGGCGCCCGAGCACCACCAGCAGGGCCGGGAAGAGTGTCAGCATGACCAGCAATGCGGCCCCGATGCCCGCCGCACCCACCGGGCCGAGGCTACTGATGCTGTTGAGATCCGCGGCCAACAGGCACAACAGGCCGGCGACCACTGTCGCTGCCGAAGCGAGGATGGCCGGCCCGGCCCCACGCAGCGCCGCCAGCATCGCGTCGATGGGCCGTTCGTGGCGGTGCAGCTCCTCGCGGTAGCGAGACACGAGAAGCAAGGCGTAGTCGGTGCCCGCGCCGAAGACCAGGACGATCAGCAGCGCCGAGCTCATGCTCGTGATGGTGAAGTCGAAGATCTGGGTGAGTGCGTAAACGGTACCCATCGACGTGATCGCCGCGACCCCGACCGAGGCGAGCGGGACCAGCCACAGCAGTGGACTGCGGTACGTCAGGATCAGCAGGAGCGCCACCACCACGGCAGTAGCGAGCATCAACGTCGCATCGACGGCATCGAAGACCTCGTCCATGTCGGCCCCGAGCGCGGTCGGACCGGTGACATATGCGTTCAGGCCACTCGGCCGGTCGTCGAGAAGGGCACGCGTATCCGCAGTGGCGCCGGCCTCCTCGGCGACCGCATCACGGTCGAGCGGAAGCGCGTACATCAGGGCCGTGCCGTCGTCGGAGTCGACGATCTCGGGCAGTGCGTCGGTGTCGTTGCCGAATCGCTCCGCCAGCTCGGACTGGCCGCGTTCGACCGCCTCCCGATCGCCCGACTGGAGGCCGCCCGGTCGTTCGTACACGACCATGAGCAGGCCGTTCTCGCCGCCGGGCAGGCCGGCCTCGGCCTGGAGCACCTTGGTCGACTGGGCGCTGGCCGGCAAGTAGTCGGCCTGCCCGTCGCGGGTCACCGAGTCGAGTTTGCCGGCGAGTGAGTAGGCGCCCACCAGCAGCCCGATCCACACGGCCACCATGAGCCAGGGCAGCAGGGTCTTGGTCCGTGATCTCTTCGGCCTCTTGTCGGCACCGGTGTGGTCAGGCGCCGTTAGTTCAGTGGTCATGGCGATCACGCTGTCAAGCAGGCGGGGCTGACGCGTCTGGCCACGGCAGACACTTCGCCGTACTCCGTGCGGAGTACGGCGGGCGGCTGGCGGCTGGCGGCTGGCGGCTCGGGCCAGGCGACCAGGTCGGGTAGCTACGGCGGACGACAGAAGCTGCGGCCGGCGCAGGTGGCTGCCCAGAATCGCCCCTGGACCTGCCGCCCTCCAGGTTGGCTCCGGGCTGTTGCCTACCGCCGCGCCGCAGATCGAGCCCACCCTGGACGGTCATGAGCTGTTCGCCGAGGGCGCCAACCGTTGTCCGACCCGTCTGCGCCCCCTGCTGCATCTATCGAGGCGGTGGATCAGTGGAGCGCCCCTCAGGTGGCTCCGAGATCTCGGCATTCCCCGTCGCGGTGACGGTGCCGTCCCGTAGCCGTGGCTCCAGCTCCCCGAGCCGCTGGACAACGTGCTCGGCCCGTGACGCCCCGTTCCCCGGGACGAAGGTCGGCCAGCCGGTCGAGGTGCGGATGGTGCTCGTGCCGGCGACCATGGCGCTGCTCGGCAAGGCCAATTGGTGGCTCCCGACGTGGCTCGACCCGGGGACTGCCACGCCTGCGGGTCGAGAGCCACGAGCTGGAGGCGTCGTCCGATACGAGCCCGTCGACGACGACGCCCGCGAACGCACCACGTCGGCTTCGTGAGCATCTGGTCGAGGACCGCCCACACCCTGGCGATCGCGGACCTACCGCGGGTGGAGACCGGAGGGATCCAGATGATGGGGCCGGTTGAGAGGATCTGCTGGATGCACCGGCGTTAGCCCGCACTAGCCCGTTCTTCGACTCCGGTGGGATCAGATCAGCCGCGGTCCGGGAGATAGCTTGGGATGGTTGCGCACATGCAAGAGGCCCTCACAGTCAGACTGTGAGGGCCTCTCGACTTCTGTAGCGGGGGCAGGATTTGAACCTGCGACCTCTGGGTTATGAGCCCAGCGAGCTACCGAGCTGCTCCACCCCGCGCCGCTGAACAGAACATTACGACATGGGGGGTGGCACTCCAAATCGGGGTCACTCGGCGGCGGGTGACTCCTCAGTCGGCGCAGGCGAGGGCGTGATGCCCGAGAGCTCGACCGCGTCGTCGATCGCCTGCTGGGCCTTCTTCACGCCCGCCTCGTAGCCGGCGAGATTGCCCTCGGCGAGGGCGGCGTCGGCCTCGGCGAACGCGGCCTCGGCGCGGGCGAGCAGCGCGCGGATCCGCTCCTCGGTCGAGCCCTGGGGCTCCGTCGGCTGGTCGCCGGGTTCCCCCTCACCCTCGTCGCCGGGCGGCGGCGCCGAAATACCGGTGAGGGCGTCACCGATCGCGTCGGTGAGGGTGGTGCCGATCCCGATCTCGTCGCCGATCGAGACCACGACGTACTGCAGGATCGGATAGCCGCCCGACGAGCCCACGCGGACCGCGTAGATCGGTTCGACGTGCATCAGGCCGTTCGCGATCGGCACCGTGAGGATGTTGCCGTAGGAGATCGGCGACTGGCCGGTCTCGAAGGCGCGCAAGCGGTCGCGCACGTTCTCGTCGGCGTTGATCTCGTTGGCGATCAGGCTCGGCCCGCTGGTGTTCTGGTCCTGCATCTGCAGCACCGTGATGGTGCCGTAGTCCTCCGACGTGGCATCCGAGTTCACCGTCGCGAAGGACGCGAGGTTGTTGCGACCGAACGGCACGAAGTTCGAGGTGAGCGACCACTGCCGGCCACCCTCGATGGTCTCGCCGTCCTCACCCTCGACGCTGGGCACGTCGACGAACAGGCGGTACGGCGGCTGCAGGCTGTTTCCCTGCGTGTTCGGGTCCTCGGGGACCTGCCAGCGGTCGTTGCCCTGGTACCAGTCGCCGGCGTCGGTGACGTGGTAGCGGGCGAACTGGTAGCGCTGGACCTTGAACAGGTCCTCCGGGTAGCGGATGTGCTCGAGCAGCTCGGGAGACATCTCGTCCTTGTCGACGACCGTGCCGGGGAACGCCCCACGCCACGCCTTCAGGATCGGGTCGTCCTCGTCCCAGCCGTAGAGGGTCACCGTGCCGTCGTAGGCGTCCACGGTCGCCTTCACCGCGTTGCGCATGTAGTTGATCTCGTCGGTCGGCAGCGTCTGCAGCCCGGTGTCCTGCTGGAGCGAGTCGTCGGTCATCGTCTCGAACGACTCCTTCTCCGCACCCGGGTAGCGGTCGGTCGTCGTGTAGCCGTCGAGGATCCAGACGACCTTGCCGTCGACGATGGCCGGGTACGCGTCGTCGTCGATGGTCAGCCACGGGGCGACCTTCTCCACCCGCTCGCGCGGCGTCCGGTTGTAGATGACCTCGCTGTTGCCGTTCACCCGGCCGGAGAGCAGGAAGTTCGTCTCGCCGAACTTGATGCCGTACATCAGCTGGCGCAGCGTCGACCCGACCGGCACCCCACCGGCGCCGTCGTACGTCGTGGCCCGCTCCTGGTCGTCGGTGGCCCCGGCCAGGCCGAGCTCGACGCTCGCGTCGTCCTCGTCGGCCTTGCCGACCACGGAGTACTCCGGGCTGTCCTCGCCGAAGTAGATCCGGCTCTCGTAGCCGTCGGGACCGGCCGCACGGGTGAGCGCGTCCTGGTCGGCCCCTTGGTTGCCCTCAGCCCACTGCGTCTCGGTGCTCAGGGACTGGTTGTCCGTCCCGCGCTGGTTGGCGTAGGCCGCGATGATGCCGTTGCCGTGCGTGTAGACGGTGTGCAGGTTGGACCAGTTCTTGTCGTTGTCGTTCAGGTCGTCCTGGTTGAGCTCGCGCGCGCCGAGCACCAGCGCGCGCTCCTCGCCGTCGAGCTCGTAGCGGTCCACGTCGAGGACGTCCGCGACGGAGTAGTAGGCGCGACCCTGCTGGGTCTCCTGGAAGGTCCGGCTCACCAGCTGCGGGTCGACGAGCGGCACCGAGGTGGTCGCGGTTCCGAGCCCGGCCGCGTCCGACTCCGGATCGGATCCGGAGTACGGAGCGACGACGATGTCGTCGAGGTCGTACGCCGCCCGCGTCGCCTCGATGTTGCGCGCGATGTACTCCTCCTCCTTGTCCGCCTCGGAGGGCTTGACCTGGAACTGCTGCATGATCGCGGGCCAGATCATCCCGAGCAGGATCGCGGAGACCGCGAGCAGCGCGATGCCGACCGAGGGCAGCATCCAGGTACGCCGCCACACGTTGACGAAGAAGAGCACGGCACAGATGACCGCGATGCCGATCAGGATGTTCTTGGAGGGCAGCACGGCGTTCGCGTCGGTGTACTTCACGCCGTCGAACAGGCCGCCGGACTGGTAGGCGACGTCGAAGCGGTCCAGCCAGTAGTCGAGCCCCTTGACCAGCACGAACAGGCCGACGAGCACCGAGAGCTGCGCCTGGGCCGCGCCCGAGAGCCGGTCCCCCGGCGACTGCAGGCGGATCCCGCCGTACAGGTAGTTGACGACCAGGGAGGCGATCAGCGAGACGACGAGGACCGCCATCGCGAAGTCGACGAGGAAGTGCAGCCACGGGAGGTCGAAGACGAAGAACCCGATGTCACGGCCGAACTCCGCGTCCTCCTGGTCGAAGTCGACCCCGTTGCGCCACAGCAGGTAGTTGCGCCACTGGCCGACGCCGGACGTGCCCGCGAAGACGCCGAGCACCACCGAGATGCCGACCAGCAGCCAGGTGCGGATCGGGGTGACCGCCTCGCGGTAGCGGTCCAGCCCGGTCTGCTCCGGGGAGTTCGGGTGGAACAGCGGCCGGGTGCGGTAGGCGACGTACATGCTCGCGCCGACCGCGAGCGCCATCACCACGCCGAACACCAGGAACAGGGCGACCCGGGTCCAGAGCAGGGTCGAGAACACGTCGCCGTAGCCGGTGTCGTTGAACCACAGCCGGTCGGTGTAGATCGAGGCGAAGGTGGTCAGACCGAAGAACGCCAGGACCAGCACCACCGCTGTGACGATCAGGGCGCGGGATCGTGCGCTGCGCGGCGGTGGCGCCGTGTCGCGCGGGTCCTGGTCGAAGAGCTCACTCACTGGTCTACCTCGGGTCCTTCGGGGTCGTCGTGCAGGGTGTCCACCAGCAGCGCGAGCAGGCCGGGGACGAGATCGGAGCCGCCGACGACGGACTGGGCGTCGTCGTGGGCACGCAGTCGGAGGGCACAGTACGTCGAGCCGGCGCGGGTCACACCGGCCACGATCCGCACCTCCTGGCGGTCGGGGTGCTCGCGGGCGAACTCCTCCGCGCTGGTGGGGTCGTCGGGAATCGCGTCGTCGGCCCCGGGGGGCAGCACCAGCCGCTCCACGACGGCGGCGCAGCCGGCCACGCCGGGCGGCCAGGTGATCGACTCCAGCAGCTGCTCCAGCAGCTGGCCCGGCGTCAGCTGGTCCTGCTCGACGGGGGTCAGCGACCCCTGGGCGGAGGCGGCGTCCAGGCCCATCAGCGAGGCGAGCGCGGGCTCGCGCTCGACCAGCTGGGCGGTGTCGACGAGCGCGTAGAGCCGGGCGGGCTGGTCCCAGCCACCCTCGGCGATGTGCGACTCGATCTCGAGGACCGCCGCGGCGAGCGCGGGATCGACGTCGAAGTCACTGGTGTCGGTCGGAGAGGTCATGTCAGGGGGCCTCGCAGCTCGGGAGGTCGGAGTCGGGGTCGGCGGCCCAGGCCTCGATGGCCTCGCGGGCGTCGTGCATGGTGTCGGCCTTGACCAGGCGCAGGCCGGGCCGCTCGACGCGCAGGGCCTCGTCGCAGTTGTCCGGCGGCACCAGGAACAGGTCGGCGCCGTCGGTGCGGGCGCCGGCGATCTTCTGCTCGATCCCGCCGATCGGGCCCACGCTGCCGTCGGCGGAGATGGTGCCGGTGCCGGCGACATCGTGGCCGTCGGTGAGCGGGCCCGGGGTGAGGGTGTCGTAGATGGCCAGCGAGAACATCAGCCCCGCGCTCGGTCCGCCGATCGCGGGGTCGATGTTGACCGAGACGTCGAACGGGAAGCGGTACGCCGGCCCCAGGCTGATGCCGATCTGCCGGGTTCCCTCCACCAGCTTCGGCGTCACCCGCACGGTGATGCGCTTCCCGGCCCGCAGCACCTTGAACGCGACCGGCTCGTCACCCGCCGCCTGCACGGCCGAGGTGACCTGCGCACTGTCGGTGATCCGCTGACCGTCGACGGCCAGGAGCAGGTCGCGGACCTGGAGGGCGCCGTCGGCGGGCATGCCCTTCTCGACGTACGACACCCCGAGCTCGGGCTCGACCTTCTCCCCCATCTCGGCGAGCGCGACGGCGGTCGCGGTGTCCTGCGAGGTGACCATGTCGACGGCGCCCTCGCGCTCGTCCTGCTCGCGGGTCTGGCCGTCGGGGTGCACGACGTCGTAGGGGTAGACCGCGTCGTCGTCGTCGAGCCAGGTGGCGATCAGCTCCGGCAGCCGCTTCTCGCCGTCCGGGCCCGCGAGCGAGACGTACACCGTGGTCATCCGCAGGTGGCCTCCGTCGCGGTACGTCGGGTGGCCCGTGACCGAGATGATCTCCCGGTCACCGTCCTTGCCCAGCACGTCGACAGTCAGCCCCGGGGAGTACGTCGCGTACGGGAGGGGCACCACGAAGGCGAGCGTGAGCAACGCCAGAAGCAGCGGCACGGCCACGATGGCGGCCACGGTGCGCTGCGTCATGCGGCAAAGCCTCTCATCACGCCCCAATCGCCGACCGCTGCGGCTCTCACCAGCCGGCCCGACGGGCGGCTGCGGGGTGGGGTCAGGTGCTCAGGAGGCGCGTCGGGACGGCCGGACGGCGACGCCGGTGCTGCGGTCCCGCTCGGGCACCGGCGCGGCGTAGCGACGCGGGTGCTCGTGCTGCAGGGCGCGGCCGAGGCGATCGGCGGCGACGTCGCGGTCGACCTCGCCCCGGCCCTCGCGACCGGCCCAGCCGACCCAGCACATCGCCACCGCGGTCACCACGGCGGACGGCACGAGCCAGAGCAGGATCTCCACGCCTCGAGGGTAGGCGTCCGGGACGCGCTCACGGGTCAGGGCGCGCCGACCCACTCCTCCGTGCCGTCACCGAAGCGCTGGTGCTTCCAGATCGGCACCTCGGCCTTCAGGGTGTCGATCAGCGCCCGGGACGCGGTGAAGGCCTCGCCGCGATGGGCCGCGGTGGTCGCGACGATCACCGCCAGGTCTCCGATCGCGAGCGTCCCGGTGCGGTGGACGGCGGCGACCCCCTGCACGTCGTACTCCTCGGCGACCCGGTCGCACACCGCCCGCAAGCGGTCCAGTGCGGTCGGATGGGCGGTGTAGTCCAGCCCGGTGACGCCCTTGCCGCCGTCGTGGTCGCGGACCCGGCCGACGAACAGCGTCAGTCCGCCGGAGGCGTCGTCGTCGAGCGCGCCGACGACCTCGGCGACGTCGAGGGGCGTGTCGCGCAGCTCGACCAGGCGCACGGCGGAATGGGGCACGTCGCGACGATAGTTGACGCGTGCCGGTTGCCGGGACGGCGTACCGTTGTCCCCATGACCAATGACCCGTCGGACCAGCCCGACGACGGCCGGAACCCCTTCAAGGGCACGCCCTTCGAGCAGTTCTTCAGCGGCGCGATGGGCGGCCTCGGCGGATCCGGCGGTGCCGGCGGCTTCCCCGACCTCACCCAGCTCTTCGGCCAGCTCCAGCAACTGATGCAGCCGTACGACGGCCCGCTCAACTGGACCCTGGCGACCGACCTCGCGCGCCAGCAGGTCGCCACCGAGCCCGACCCGACCCCCTCGCAGCGCCAGCGCGACGCGATCGCCGACGCCGTCCGGCTCGCCGACCACTGGCTCGACGCGACCACCGACTTCCCCTCCGGGGTGCAGTCGACCGCGGCCTGGAGCCGCGCGGAGTGGGTGGAGCAGACCCTCGCGGTCTGGAAGGTGCTCGTCGAGCCGATCGCGAAGCAGTCGGTGGACGGCATCAGCGGCGCCCTGCCGGAGGAGGCACAGGCCCAGGCCGGCCCGCTGCTCGGCATCCTCGGCAAGGCCGTCGGCGCGATCCTCGCCACCCAGCTCGGATCGGGGCTCGGCGCCCTGGCCGGCGAGGTGCTCAGCGTCTCCGACATCGGCCTCCCCCTCGGCCCCGCGGGCCGGGCCGCACTGGTCCCGACCAACGTCACGGCCTTCGCCGAGGGCCTGGACGTGAGCGAGGACGACCTGCTCCTCTACCTGGCGCTGCGCGAGGCCGCGCACCAACGGCTCTTCGCCCACGTGCCCTGGCTGCGCGACCACGTCATCGGGGCCGTCACCGACTTCGCCCACGGCATCCAGGTCAACGTCGAGGGCATGCAGGCGCGGATGGACGAGCAGCTGCGCGGCATCGACCCGTCCAACCCCGAGGCGATCCAGTCGCTCCTCGAGGGCGGCATGTTCGACATGCCGAAGACGCCGGCTCAGGAGGCAGCCCTCCAGCGACTCGAGGTGGTGCTCGCCCTCGTCGAGGGCTGGGTGGACGAGGTCGTCAGCCAGGCCACCGTCGAGCGGATGCCGGCCGCGGCGAAGCTGCAGGAGACGTTCCGCCGGCGCCGGGCGGCCGGCGGCCCGGCCGAGGACACCTTCTCCACCCTCGTGGGCCTGGAGCTGCGCCCCCGGCGGCTGCGCGACGCCTCCACGCTGTGGGGCTCGCTGCGCACCCGGCAGGGCGTCGAGGCCCGCGACGGCGTGTGGATGCACCCCGACCTGCTGCCGACGCCCGCCGACCTCGACGACCCGCTCGGTTTCCGTGAGGACGCCACCGCGCCGGAGATCCTCAGCGACGACGACTTCGACAGCGAGCTGAAGAAGATGCTCGACGGCGAGTGAGCGACGACCACCGGCAACACCGACGCCTCCACGCCGACGCGCTGGCCGTCCTCACCGCCTGGGACCCGCCCTCGGCGGCCCAGGGGGCACTGCGGGACCGGTACGTCGCGCACCTGCGCGCGCATCCCGACGGCCTGACCCGCGCCTGCCGGCCCGACCACCTGACCGCCTCCACGGTGGTGCTGAGCGCCGACCGTAGCCAGGTGCTGCTGACCCTGCACGCGAAGGCGCAGCGCTGGTTCCAGCTCGGTGGGCACTGCGAGCCCGGCGACGCGACCCTGGCCGGCGCCGCCCTGCGCGAGGCGACGGAGGAGTCGGGGATACCCGGCCTGCGACTCGCTCCCCGGCCCGTGCACCTCGACGAGCACGAGGTGCCGTTCTGCGGGCCGGCCGCCGACGTGCACCACCTCGACGTACGGTTCGTCGCCGTCGCCCCGGCCGATGCCCGGCACCGGACCAGCGACGAGTCCCTCGACGTCCGATGGTGGCCGGTCGACGACCTGCCGGACCCCGACCTGGTCGAGGTCGTCACGCACGCCCTGGCTCAGTCGACCTCCGAGGAGCCCCCGCGCGGCGACTCCCCCGGCGGCGAGTCGACCTGGGCCGCCGCCGACCAGCCCAGCAGATAGCCCTTGGCCCGCTCGGCCTGCGGGAAGCGGTCGACCCAGCTCCAGAACCGCTCGTCGTGGGCGGGCTCGAAGAGGTGGGCGAGCTCGTGGACGATGACGTAGTCGAGCACCCACGACGGCATGCCCTGCAGCCGGTGGGAGAGCCGGATCGTCCGGTCCCCCGGCGTGCACGACCCCCACCGCGACTGCTGGTTGTCCACCCAGCGCACCGACTCGGGGACCGCGATGCCGCCCAGGTACTGGTCGCTCAGCTCCAGCGCCCGTTCCAGCAGCTCCTGGTCGGAGGGCGCGCGCCGCTGCTCGGACTTCTCCAGCCGGGCGACCATGGTCGCCACCCAGTCCCGCTCCTCCTTGCGCGACAGCGAGGCCGGGATGAGGACCACGACCTTGTCGCCGTCACGGTAGGCGGACACGGTGCGGCGGCGCCGCTTGGAGCGGCGCACCTCCACGTCCGGACGGGCCATGACCGGAATCTAGGCCATCCGGGGCCACTTCGGGCCCCGCATTCGCCTACTTGTTCGCCCACTCCAGCAGGCGGTCCTTCGCCCAGGTGTTGACGATCCGGTCCGGGTCGATGCCCGCCGCCTCGGCCCGTTCCGCGCCGTAGACGAGGAAGTCGAGCTGGCCGGGCGCGTGCGCGTCGGTGTCGATCGAGAACAGGCAGCCGAGGTCGCGGGCGAGCTCCAGCAGCCTGGTCGGCGGGTCTCTCCGCTCCGGACGCGAGTTGATCTCGACCGCCACGTCGTGCTCGGCGCAGGCCTCGAACACCGCCTGGGCGTCGAACTCCGACGGCGGCCGGGTGCCGCGGCCGCCGGTCACCAGCCGGCCCGTGCAGTGGCCGAGCACGTTGGTCCGCGGGTTGCGGACCGCGGTGAGCATCCGCTTCGTCATCGTCTTGGCGTCCGAGCGGAGCTTGGAGTGCACGCTCGCCACCCGGACGTCGAGGCGCGCGAGCAGCTCGTCGGTCTGGTCCAGGCTGCCGTCCTCGTTGATGTCGACCTCGATGCCCTTCAGCAGCGTGAACTCCGCACCGCCGGTGACCAGGTGCTCGTTGACCGCATCGACGACCCCGAGCTGACGGGCCAGGCGCTCGGCGCTGAGCCCGCGGGCGACCTTGAGCCGCGGCGAGTGGTCGGTGAGCACCTGGTACTCGTGACCCAGCTCCATCGCCGTGAAGGCCATCTCCTCGATCGGAGACCCGCCGTCGGACCAGTCGGAGTGCGAGTGCAGGTCACCGCGCAGCCGGGCCCGCAGGGCGTGGCCGCCGGTCGTCAGCGGGCCGCCGTGCTCGCGCTCGGCTCTCGCGAGCCGCTCGGGCAGCCGCCCGGCGAGGGCCTCGGCGATCACCTTCGCCGAGCTCGCCCCGACCCCCGGCAGGTCGGTCAGGGTCCCCGCCTGCGCGGCCCGGCGCAGCTCGTCCTCGGGCAGCGGCAGCACCGCCGCTGCCGCCCCCCGGAACGCCTTGACCTTGTAGGTGTCCTCGCGGCCGCGCTCTAGCAGGAACGCGATCCGGCGCAGGGCGGTGACCGGCCCACCGTCGTACGACTCGCTCACTGTCTTTCCTCCACAGGTCCTGGACAGGCGTTCCCGCTGGTCAGGGCAGGGTACGCCGCCGCGACGCGATAGTTTTCCACAGGCTTCTCCAGGTCTGGAGCCGGTTCCTCCACGGAACGAGCCGCTCGTCCACAGCGTTCTCCACAGCTCTGTCCACAGGCATTGACTTCCGGGCGTTGACCCGCATCGGGGCGGTCCCTAGCGTTGCGCGCAGACGGCCTCCGGGCCACCGAACGACCCTCGCAAGGGGAAGGCGAGGGTCGCGAGGTGGGCCGGGGGCCGCTGTCGTGTCGGGCTGTCGTGCCCGGACTGCCGTGTCGGGCCACTGGTGCGCTCAGGAGCCGGTGAAGGTGGGCGGACGCCTCTCGCGGCTCGCCCGGATGCCCTCCTGCAGGTCATCGGTGGCCAGCGTGATCGGCTGCGCCATCGCCTCCCACTGCAGGCCACTCTCCAGGTCGCGGTGCCCGCCGTCGGCGAGCGCGAGTTTGGTGAGCCGGCTGGCGATCGGGGCGGTCGCGGCGATCCCGACGGCGGTGTCGAGCACCTCGTCGAGGAAGGAGTCCGGCTCGTGCACCCGGGACACCAGGCCGAGCCGGAGCGCCTCGTCGGCGTCGACGATCCGGCCGGTGAGCAGCAGGTCGCGGGCGTGCGCCTCCCCCACCACCTCGGGCAGCAGGTGGGTCGCCGCCATCCCGGGGTGCATGCCCAGCTTCACGAACGGGGCGCCCAGCTTGGCCCCGCGAGCGGCGTACCGCAGGTCGCAGGCGAGGGCGACGCAGAGCCCGGCCCCGATCGCGGCACCGTTCACGGCCGCGATCGTCGGGACCTCGAGCCGGCGTACGGAGAGCCAGGCCCGGTAGAAGGCGAGCATCCGGCTCCGCAGGTGGTCGACGGAGGCGTCCGGCTCGCTCGCGATCCAGCTGGTGTCCCCGCCGGAGCAGAAGGCCGAGCCCGCGCCGGTCACGACCAGCACGCGCAGCGACCGGTCGGCGGCCAGCTCCTCGACAGCCGCGACCCAGGACGACGTCATCTCCTCGGACATCGCGTTGCGCTGGTCCGGGTTGTCCAGGGTGATCAGCGCGACGCCGGTGGCGGGGCGCTCGAGACGCAGGTGGGGGAGGTCCGTCATGTCCGGGAGACTAGATGGTGGGTCGGATCGAGCCCCGAAACCCCGGCGGTGCGCCTCCTGCGCCCCGGCTCGGGGGTGTCGTAGGGTCGATACGGCCCGACGGCATCCGCCGCGGGACTTCCGGCGGGCTTCCCCACCCACCCCGTCGCGACGACCCACGTGAGACGAGAAGCAAGGAGGCCGTCATGGCGGAGACCTGGAGCGGCGAGTTCTACTGCGTGAAGTGCAAGGAGAAGCGCGAGGCCGAGGGCGAGGTCAAGGTGAACGACAAGGGCACCCGCATGGCCAAGGCCGTGTGCCCCGTCTGTAGCACCAACCTCAACCGGATCCTCGGCAAGGCGTGACGTCACTCGCCCCATGAGCTGCGTACGGCGGCGTCCCCTCGTGGGGACGCCGCCGTCAACGTCTCGGCACGCACTCGCGCGTCGCTCCGCGCCTGTGGACGACGCCCGGCAGCACCGGCCCGCCGCGTGTGAGGCTGACGGCATGCTCCCGTCCCGGCCCGTCCTGCTTCCCGGACTCCCGGTCCTGCGACGCGACGAACGACACCTCCAGATCGGCCTGGACCCGCCTCGATGCGCGGTGGTCCGCGACGATCCCGACGTACGACGGGTACTCGCCCAGCTGCACGCCGGTCAGCCGCCTCTCCCCCGGACCGAGGCCGGTGCCCAGGCCCTCGACCAACTGGCCCGCGCCGGCCTGCTCGCCGACCTCGACGAGCTGGAGCGTCGACGGGCCAGCCGGCTCGAGGTCACCGTCGGTCTCGATGCCCCGGCCGACCTCACCCGGCCCGTCACCGACCGGTTGCGGGCCGCGGATCTCGTGGTCGCAGCCGACCTGGACCAGGCCGGCGTACTCCTGGTCCTGAGCGACGGTCAGGTCCCCCGGCAGCACCTGGACCCGTACGCCCGCGACGGCACGCCCCACCTCCTGGTGTCCACCGAACCGGTGGGCATGATCGTCGGTCCGTTCGTCGAGCCCGGTCGGACCGCCTGCGTGCGGTGCGTGGACGCCCACCTCGGCCTCGCCGACCCTCGGCGCGCCCTGCTCCTGGAGCAGGCGACGGTCCGGGTGCCCCGCGAACCCGTGCTGCACGCGGTCGCGCTGGCCTGGGCGGTCGCCGACCTGGTCGCGTGGGCCGAGGGCCGGGTGCCGTCGACCTGGTCGGCCACGGTCCGGTTCGACGCGAGCCTCGACGTACGACGCACGCCGTGGGCGCGGCACCCCGGCTGTGGCTGCGCGTGGGACCAGGCGCTGACCGGGTAGCTCACCACCACTCGCTGTCGAGTTTGCCCTCCATCGCGCGCAGGTGCTCGCGCGAGCAGGTCGGGCAGAAGGTCCGGGTCCGGCCGCGCTCGACCGCGGTGGTCCAGGTCAGGGCCGCCGCCGGGTCGTCGTCCTCGCTGTCTCGGCGACCGCAGAAGTCGCAGGTGCGCACCACTCCAGGGTAGGCGCCACGAACGCCAGGAGCCGGGCACGACCTCGAGGGTCGTACCCGGCTCCTGCATCAGACACCCGCGATCAGGGTGCGCTGGGGTGGCCCGTCACAGTGCGCGGGCCAGGGCGAGCCGCGCCTGCTGCGCGGCTCGCTCGGCCTTGCGGGATAGACGTGCGGCACGGGCCACCTGGTGGCCAACGCGAAGCTGGCGCGCCTCTCCCAGGCGCGCGGACATTTGTGCGCGGGCCAGATCTTCGTTCATGAGACTCATGTCGTTGCTCCGGTTCAGGTAGGTGTTCATGTCGGGGTAGGTCCTTCTCAGTCAGGCGCTCAGAGCGCGCGGGCGAGGGCAGTGCGAGCCTGCGACGCGGCGAGCTCCGCGCGGCGGGTCATCCGGTGCGCGCGGGCCAGCTGGTAGCCGCGACGCAGCTGCTGCGCCTCTCCCAGGCGCGCGGACATCTGCGCGCGAGCCAGGTTCTCGTTCATGACGTTCATCTCGGTGGTCCTTCTCGGAGGTGGTTCGGCGGATGGTGGTGGTGCGGTGCTGCGTGGGTCGGTGCTGCGTGGTGCGGTGCCGCTCAGGCGGCGGTCTCGTCCTTGCGGGGACGCCCGCGGGGCCGCTTGCGGGGGATCACCGCTCCCTGGAGGAAGAGCTGGCCGCCCCAGACTCCCCACGGCTCGCGCCGCTGGAGAGCGCCGTCGAGGCATCGGGACCTGACCGGGCACTCCTGGCAGAGGGTCTTCGCGAACTCCACGTCGGCCGGCGACTCGGCGAACCACAGTTCCGGGTTCTTCACCCGGCACGGCAGCCGCTCGTCGTCGACCCGCTCCGCCTCGTCGTGCAGCTGGCCCAGGCTGGCTGCTTCGGTGCGGTCGAGAACACTGATGGTCATGTTTCACCTCCTTCGGATCTGATCGCTTGCGTCTGATGCGCGGAAAACACAAAGGCCGCGAATCCCGGTGAGGGATCCGCGGCCTGGAGGCGACGACACAGTGTTTCTCAACTGGTCGGTGGACTCCAGGCAGTGGTCCCCGGGACGTAGGCCGGGACGAGACCCCAGCCGCCCTTGATCTCGGTGATCTGGGTGGCGACGCGGTCGCGCTTCGCGAGGGACGTGCCGGTGCCGGCGAACGTGCCGAAACCGGCGCCCCGCACGGTCGCGTCGAAGGCGTGGCCGCACATGGGCAGGGCGAAGCGAGACGGGGTCTGAACCGTCGTCATGAGCTTGGTGCTGTTCACAGGGACCACCTCCTTCGGTACGTGTCGTGCGCTGGTCGTGCCAGGACCGTGATGCGCGGTGTGTTCTTGGTGACGGAAAGTTACCGCGGGCTCTTGGTAAGGAGCAAACGATTTTATGACTATTTCGTGGGTTTCTTTTTCAACTGTCTCCACGCGGCTTCCCGACACCGCGGATCGGGCGTCGGCGCGCGTGGAGTTTCCCGCTCCGTTGAGGGAGAAAGAGAGCCTCAGCCGACCAGGCCGAGGACGTCCTCGCCGTACTTCTCGACCTTGGACCGGCCTATACCACTGATGCGCAGCAGGTCCTGGGCCGAGCGCGGCTTGTGCTCCGCGATCAGCTGCAGGGTCGCGTCGGTGAAGATCACGAACGCGGGGACGCTCTCGTCGCCGGCCCGCGTCGTGCGCCACTCGCGCAGGCGCTCGAACAGCTCCTCGTCGTACGACGCCGGGCAGTTGTCGCACCGGCCGCGCTTCTTCTCCGCCCCGGTGTCGAGCGGCTTGCCGCACTCGCGGCAGCCGGCGACCTTCCGGCTGCGGGCCGGCGACCGCTCGACGCGGGCGTCGTCGGGCAGCAACGGATCGAGGAACCGCGACGGCTTGCGCCCGGCCCGGCCGCCCGGGTTGCGGGCCAGCGCCCAGGACAGCGACAGGTCGAGGCGCGCACGGGTCATGCCGACGTAGAGGAGTCGGCGCTCCTCCTCGACCGCGGCCGGGGTGTCGGCGTAGGTGATCGGCAGGGTGCCGTCCTGGAGCCCGCAGAGGAACACCGAGTCCCACTCCAGACCCTTGGCCGCGTGGAAGGTCGCCAGGGTGACCCCGTCGGCCACCGGCGCGTGCTGCTCGGAGGCCCGACGGTCCAGGTCGTCGACGAAGGCACCGAGGTCTCCCCCGGCGGCCGCGAACTCGGAGGCCTGGTCGACCAGCGCCTGCCAGGACTCCCACCGGTCGCGGGTCTGGCCGCGGGTGGTGGGCGCCTCGGAGGTCCAGCCCATGCCCGCGAGCGTGCCGTGCACGTTCTCCAACAGCTCGTCTCCGGTCGCCTCGCCCTGCCCCGACCGCGCGGCGCCGCGGATCCGGGTCACCGCCTCCCGTACCTCGGGCCGGTCGAAGAACCGGGCGGCACCGCGGACGACGTACGGGAGCCCCCGGGCCGCGAGCGCCTCCTCGAAGGACTCGGACTGGGCGTTGATGCGGAACAGCACCGCGACCTCACCGAGCGTGCGGCCGCGGTCGCGCAGCGCCTTGATCTTCGCGGCGACCGCCTCGGCCTCCGCCACCTCGTCGGGGTACGGCGTGTAGGCGACCGTGGGTCCGGACGGACGCTGTGCCTGCAGCTTGACGCCCTGGCTCTCCGAGCCGGCCAGCAGCCTGTTGGCGGCCCCGACGACCTCGGGTGAGGAGCGGTAGTTGCGCACCAGCTCGACGGACGTGGTGCCGGGGAACTTCTTCGGGAAGTCGCGGAGGTAGTCGGCGTTGGCGCCGGCGAAGGAGTAGATCGTCTGGGCGGGGTCGCCGACCACGCAGAGCTCGTTGCGCCCGCCGAGCCACAGGTCGAGCAGGGCCGACTGCAGCGGGGAGACGTCCTGGAACTCGTCGACGACGAACCACTTGTACTGCCGGCGGACCTGCGCGGCGACCCGCTCGTCGTCGGCGAGCATGCCGGCGGTGAACAGCAACACGTCCTCCATGTCCATCCGGCCCTGGTTGCGCTTGACCTCCTCGTAGCTGCCGAACACCCGGCCGACCGTCTCCGGGTCGTGACCGGTGACCGAGCGACCGCGGGACGTGGCCACCCGGGCGTAGTCGTCGGGGTGGACGTTGCTGACCTTGGCCCACTCGATCTCGGAGGCCAGGTCGCGCAGCAGCGCCTGGTCGGCGGAGAGTCGCTGCCGGCGGGCCGCCGAGGCGAGCAGCCCGATCTTGGACTCGATCAGCTGGGGCAGCTCGGTGCCGTGGACGCCTGTCCAGAAGTAGCGCAGCTGACGCAGCGCGGCGGAGTGGAAGGTGCGGGCCTGGACGCCGCCCGCCCCGAGCTGACGCAGTCGGCCCCGCATCTCGCCGGCCGCCCGGGTCGTGAAGGTGACCGCCAGGACCTCGGTCGGGGCATAGACGCCGGACGCGACGCCGTACGCGATCCGGTGGGTGATCGCCCGGGTCTTGCCCGTGCCGGCACCGGCCAACACCCGCACCGGACCGCGCAGCGCCTCCGCGACCAGGCGCTGCTCGGGGTCGAGAGCGGCCAGCAGCTCGTCGGGCGCGGGGGGCATCGAGGGAACATCTCCTGGGGACCGGTGGTTGGATCGGGTAGCAGTTCCAGACCCTAGACGCCGGAGGCGACAGTTCTGATGTCGAGCACGTTCACGATGTACAGCACCCCGTGGTGCGGCTACTGCCACCGGCTGAAGGGCCAGCTCGACCGGGAGGGCATCGCCTTCGACATCGTCGACATCGAGCAGGTTCCGGAGGCCGCGCTGATCGTCGAGCAGGCCAACAACGGCAACCAGACCGTCCCGACGCTCGTCTACTCCGACGGCAGCGCACAGACGAACCCGTCGCTGATCCAGGTCAAGGAGAAGCTGGCCTCGCTGGCCTCCTGATCACCAGTGGCCGGGCAGCGGCCCGCCGTACCAGTGCTCGATCAGTGACCGGCTGATCGAGACGCCCTGCGGCAGCCGCACCCGCCCGGACTCCGCCTCGGCGCGGAGCTCGGCGCGCGTGAACCAGCGCGCCTCCTCGATCTCGTCCCGGTCGACCTCGATGTCCGTGGAGGTCGCCCGGCCGACGAAGCCCAGCATCAGGCTGGCCGGCAGCGGCCAGGGCTGGTTGCCGAAGTACTCGACGTCTCCCACCGAGATGCCGGTCTCCTCGGCGACCTCGCGGCGTACGGCGTCCTCGAGCGTCTCGCCCGGCTCGCAGAAGCCGGCGAGGGTCGAGAACCGCCCCTCGGGCCAGACCGCCTGCCGGCCGAGCAGGCAACGCTCGTCGTCGGCCCCGGGCTCGCCCGCGGCGACGATCATGATGACGGCGGGGTCGGTGCGCGGGAACTGGGCGCGCCCGCACTGGGTGCAGGCCAGCTCGTGGCCGGAGGCACGCGGCACGAGGCCGCCTCCGCACCGCGGGCAGAACCGAGTCACGAAGAGCCACTCCGCGAGCCCGATCGCGTGCAGCAGCAGCGGTCCGCCCTCCAGAGAACCCTCGGCCAGCGGCGTGAGGAGGTCGCGCAGCCCGGCCCAGTCGCCGCCGGCCTGTGCGAGCTCGACCCCCGTGACGACGGCGAACCACGCCGCCTCGTCGCGCTCCCCCAGCAGCACCCGCACGCCCTCGGGCGCCTCCGCGGGCGAGACCCAGTCGAGCGCCCCGTCGCGCGGCTGCACGCGGGTGCCGGCGACCACGAGCACCCGGGTCCTCGGGTCGGCCCAGCGCTCCTCGAGCCAGGCCTCGTCCTTGCGTCGTACGGCGGCGCGGTCGTGCGGGTTGTCGACGATCCGGAGGTGGGGCTGGGTCACCCGGTCAGCCTAGGCTCGGACTGTGAGCACCCACATCGGCGCCCAGTCCGGGGCCATCGCGCCCGTCGTCCTGATGCCCGGCGACCCGCTGCGGGCCCGCTGGATCGCGGAGACCTTCCTCGACGACGCCCGGTGCTACACCGAGGTGCGCGGCATGTACGGCTTCACCGGCACCTGGCGCGGGCGGCCCGTCTCCGTGCAGGGGTCGGGGATGGGCCAGCCGTCGCTGGCGATCTACGCCCACGAGCTGTTCAGCGAGTACGACGTGCAGCGGGTGATCCGGGTCGGTTCCTGCGGCGCGATGACCGAGCGGGTCGCCGTCCGCGACATCGTGATCGCCTCCGGCGCCTGCACCGACTCCTCGATGAACCGGATCCGGTTCGAGGGCCTCGACTACGCCCCGGTCGCCGACTTCGGTCTGCTCAGGGCGGCGTACGACGCTGCGCAGGGCGCCGCCGGCGACGCCGCGGTGCACGTCGGGCTGATCTACAGCAGCGACTCGTTCTACCCCGCCCGGCCCGAGCTCTCGGCCCGACTGGTGGACCACGGCGTACTGGCGGTCGAGATGGAGGCGAGCGCGCTCTACACGATCGCGGCGGGCTTCGGCCGGCAGGCGCTGGTGGTGTGCACCGTCTCCGACCACCTGGTCACCGGCGAGCAGACCTCGGCGCTGGAGCGCGAGCAGACCTTCGGGGCGATGGTCGAGATCGCGCTGACGGCCGGGCTCGACGGCTGATCGAGTCGGTCGACCCGTCGATCCTTCGGCGACACGCCGCGAAAAGTGCCGATTGAGTGACGGGTCGCCGGCGGGGTCAGGAGCGGAAGGCCTTGAGGCCGAGTACGAAGACGCCGGCACCGAAGAAGCCGAGGACCGCGAACCCGATCCCCTGGTAGTCCTCGTCGCCACCGGCGACCCAGAGTCCGCCGACGACGGCCGGGGTCGCGCACATCAGGGCCAGCAGCAGGAGCGGCCAGGAGACGCCGCGGGATTCCGTCACGCGTCGAGGATGTCACTCCCCGTGACGGAAGTAGCAGCCGGTCCGGGGTGTTCCACCGACGTGGAGGTCCTCGACTCGCTCGTCATCGGCGCCGGCCAGGCCGGCCTCTCGGCGTCGTACCACCTCCGACGGCGGGGCCTCGACCATGTCGTGCTGGACGCCGAGGCCGCTCCCGGCGGGGCCTGGCAGCACCGCTGGGACTCGCTCGCGATGCGCGACGTGCACGGGGTCTCGGCGCTGCCGGACTCGGTGTCCCCCACCGACCCCGAGGGCCGGGCCAACGTCGTGGTGCCGGCGTACTTCGCGACGTACGAGCGCGAGCACGACCTGCCCGTCGTCCGGCCGATCCGCGTCGACACGGTCACCGAGCACAACGGGCTGCTGCTCACCCGCGCGGCCGACCGGACCTGGACCTCGCGGACCCTGGTCAACGCCAGCGGCACCTGGTCGCACCCGTTCGTGCCGCGCTACCCCGGCATGGACACGTTCCTCGGCGAGCAGCTGCACACCCACGACTACCCCGGACCGCTCCCCTTCCGCGGCCGTCGCGTGCTGGTCGTCGGCGGCGGCGCCTCAGCCGTGCAGCACCTCGGCGAGCTGGCGCCCGTCGCCGACACGCTCTGGGTCACCCGGCGGGAGCCGGTGTGGCGCACCGACGACTTCACTCCCGAGCTGGGGCGTCGGGTGGTCGCGCTGGTCGAGGAGCGGGTACGCCGGGGGCTGCCGCCGGCGAGCGTCGTCAGCGTGACCGGGCTCGCGCTCCGCCCGCAGGAGCGGGAGGCGGAGCGACTCGGCGCCTATCGCCGGCTCCCGATGTTCGAGTCGGTCGAGCCGGACGGGGTGCGTTGGGCCGACGGCCGTTTCGAGCGCGTCGACGTGATCGTGTGGGCGACCGGCTTCCGGCCGGCGGTGACCCACCTGGCGCCGCTGCGGCTGCGCTCGCCGTCCGGCGGCATCCAGCTCGACGGCACGACGGCGGTCGCGGACCGCCGGGTGCAGCTGGTCGGCTACGGCCCCTCGGCCAGCACCATCGGGGCGAACCGGGCCGGACGCACAGCGGCCCGCGGCGTCGCTGACTGGATCAGCGCGAGCGCCGCGGGCCTGCCGGTGTGACTACTTGCCGGTGACCTTCTTGGCCACCAGGCCGCCGACGGCTACGACGGCGATGACGAGGACGAGCTTCTTCAGCATGGGGATCTCCTTCGACAGGGGTCAGGACGTGCGGGGCCATTCCACCCTGCCGGACCAAACGGACGCGGCAGCGACCCGCCGTCCGGCTCAGGTCGCGCTGAACAGCTTCTCCAGCTCCGCCCGTCCGGCCAGCCCCTCCGGCTCGACCAGCTCACCGGAGCGCACGTGGAAGAACGCGGCGCGGACCTGATCCAGGGGTACGCCGTGCAGCTCGGCCCAGGCCACCCGGTAGATGGCCAGCTGAAGCGGGTCCGGCTCCAGGTGGCGGCCGGTCTTCCAGTCGACCAGCAGGTAGCCCTCGCCCTCGCGGTAGACGGCGTCGATGCGGCCGCGCACGACCTGACCGGCCAGCACCAGCGCGAACGGCGGCTCCACCGCGTGCGGCACCCGGTCGGCGAACGGGCCGGCCTCGAAGCGCTCCACGAGCTCGGCCAGCTCGGCGTCGTCGGCGATCCCGGAGTCGGCGCGACCCGGCAGCTCGTCGGGGTCGAGGAGCAGCTGCTGGCCGAAGCGGCTCTCCACCCAGGCGTGGAAGCGGGTGCCGAACCGGGCCGCCGCCGACGGCTTGCGCGGCATCGGTCGGGCCAGGTCGCGGGCGAAGGCCTCGGGGTCGTCGCGCAGCCGCGCCAGCGAGGTCGCCGACAGGCTGGAGGGCAGCGGCACCTCGACGACCGTCGCCCGGTCGCGGGTCGCCTCCTCCAGGAGCCGGTCGATCTCGGTGTCCCACTGCGCCACCCGGTCGAGCAGCAGCATGTCCTCAAGATCGTCGGTGGCCTCCGGGTCCGCCTCGCGGACCCGGGCCGCCGCCTCGAGGCGGCGCTCCACCTCGCGGGTGTGGTGGGAGATCGGCCAGGCCAGGTCGGACGCCGCCTGGGCGTACGGGTTGGGCGCATCCTTGGCGGGCTTGTCGAGCCAGGCGTCGGGGAACGCGCCCCAGCCCTCCATCGCCTCGCGGGTGCGCTGGAGGTACGACGAGGGCCCGAGTCCGCCCTTGCGCTGGGGCGCCCAGCAGTAGGCGGAGACCCACAGCGTGTTCCGGGCGCGAGTCCAGGCGACATACCCGAGCCGCAGCTCCTCCAGGGCCTGGTGCTCCTTCGCGCGGGCCGCGAGCGCCTTGAGGTCCTCGGGGGTGTGCCCGGCCAGCGTCGGGAGGTCGCGGGCGTCGCCGCGCAGGGCCGTGGGCAGGACGAACGGGACGGTCAGCCAGCTGGACCGGGTCCGGTTGGTCGGGAACTTCTGCTCGACCACGCCGACCAGGAAGACCGCGTCCCACTCCAGGCCCTTGGCCCGGTGCACGGTGAGCAGCTTGACCGAATCGGCCTCCGACGGTGTGGCGACGTCGAGCCCCTGGCCGAACTCGTCCTCGGCCTCCAGCCACGCCAGCAGCGCCGCGAGCGTCACCTGACCGTCGACCGCCTGGAACTCCGCGACCGCCTGGACGAACAGGTCGAGGTTCTCGCGCCGGGCGACCGCTGCCGGACTGACCGACGAGGCGAGCTCGACATCGATGCCGGTCACGTCGACGATGCGGCGGACCAGGTCGAGCAGCGGCTCGCCGATGGACGCGCGCAGGCGGCGCAGCTCGGTGGCCAGCAGCCCGAACCGCTCCCGAGCGTCGGGCGAGTAGTCGAAGTCGCGGGGGTCGCCGGGATCGCCGAGGGCGTCGCTGAGAGCCGGGATCTCGCTGGGGTCGGCCCCCTCCACCGCGGCACCCAGCTCGGCCTGCAGGTCGACGAGCGTGGTGGCTCGTACGGCGGGGCCCCCGCCCGCGAGGTCCCGCGCGCGCCGGCCCAGCAGGGCCAGGTCGCGCAGGCCGATCGCCCAGCGCGGGCCGGCGAGCACGGTCAGCAGGGCCGCGTTGGCGGTGACGTCCTGGATCAGGGTCAGCGTCGCGACGACCTCGGCCACCTCGGGCAGCCGCAGCAGTCCCTTGAGACCTACGATCTCGACCGGCACCTCGCGCGCGGAGAGCGCGTCGAAGACCGCGGCGGCGTGGGCGTTGTCGCGCACCAGGACGCCGATCTCCCTCCAGCACGGGTCGGCGGTGCAGGCGGTCAGCGCGCGGTGCGTCGCGATCACCTCGGTGGCCAGCCAGGTCAGCTCGTCGTCCCAGGTCTCGTGCACGACCGCCCGCACCGCACCGGGGTCGGCCCCGGGCTTCGGCTCGAGCGGGCGCAGCTCGGGGCGGTCGGCGTACAGCTCGGCGGCCAGGTGGTTGGCCGAGGCCAGGATCCGCTCGTCGGAGCGACGGTTCACCGTGAGCGGGTAGGTGCGACCCACCCCACCGAGGCTCGGGAAGTCCTGGCCGAACTCCAGGATGTTCGAGACCGATGCGCCACGCCAGCCGTAGATGGCCTGGTTGGGGTCGCCGACGGCCGTGACCGGGTGCCCCAGCCCGTGGTCGGCGTCGGGGCCGCTGAACAGCCGGCTCAGCATCAGGGCCTGGGCCACCGAGGTGTCCTGGTACTCGTCGAGGAGCACGACCTTGAACTTGCCGCGCTCGATCTCGCCGACCTCGGGGCACTCCTCGGCCAGCCGGGCGGCCAGCGCGATCTGGTCGGAGAAGTCCATCAGCCCGTGGTGGGTCTTGAGCCGGCGGTAGGCCTCGACCAGTCCGAGCAGCTCGGCGCGCTTGTCGATCGCGGCGATCGCCTTCTCGTTGACCGCCCGGTAGGTCTTGCGGTGCTCCGTGGCCATCCCCGCCTCCAGCAGCGGGCGCTGGGTCACGTCGTGGGCCCGCACCTGCGCGGGCGTGACCAGGTGCTCGCTCATCTCGCCGTCCAGGGCGAGGAGGTACTGGACGACGTGGCTCGGTGAGTCGGTGAGCGTCTCGACCGCGGAGGTGTAGCGCTGCACGGCGCGGGCGGCCAGCTGGTAGCGGCTGGCGTCGGCGATCAGCCGGGTGTCCGGCTCGTGCCCGATCCGCAGACCGTGCTCGGAGAGCAGGTTGGAGGCGAACGAGTGGTACGTCGCGACCGTCGGCTCCTCCAGCTCCTCGGCCTCGTCCTGCCCCGGGTCGACCGGCCGGGTGCCGCGCTCGGGCAGCAGGCCGGCTTGGCGCAGGCTCTCGCGGATCCGGCTCTGCAGCTCGGCGGTCGCCTTGGTCGTGAAGGTCAGCCCCAGCACCTCGTGCGGACGGACCCGGCCGGTGGCGACCAGCCACACGACCCGGGCCGCCATCACGGTGGTCTTGCCGGAGCCGGCGCCGGCGATCACGACCGCCGGCTCCAGCGGCGCGGTGATCGCGGCGAACTGCTGGTCGCTGAAGGTCCACTCGGCACGCATCAGGTCGCGCAGCTGCTCGGGGGTGGTGATGTCGCTCGGCGGGGCGGCCGCGGTGATGGTCACGAGAGCACCGATCCGGCGGTCTTGTCGGGGCACAGGGCGTGGAAGGTGCACCGCTCGCAGTGCGCACCGGGACGGGCGACGAACTCCTCGCTGCGCAGCAGCGTCGCGGCCGCGACCAGCTGGTCCTCGACGAACCCCGCTCCCTCGACCGGCGGCGCCTGGCGCTGCACCTTCGGCTGGTCGTCGCCGTGGCGCAGCTGGACCAGCTCGGCCCCGCCCGGCCGGCCCGGACGGTCGACATCGGACAGCCACTCGTCGGCCGCGCCGTACTCGACGGCCAGCTGGTAGAGGCCCAGCTGGCTGTGCCGCTCGACCTGGGGGCCGGTGGGTGGGTACTTGCCGGTCTTGAGGTCGATGACGACCACCCGGCCGTCCTCGTCGAGCTCGAGGCGGTCGGCGTACCCGTTCAGCCGCACCACCTGACCGTCGGGCAGGCTCACCTGCGCCTGCATCCGCGGCTCGGTCGCCAGGACGGTGCGCGCGCCCGGTCGCTCGTGCCAGCCGACGAAGCGGACCAGCGCGTCGCGGACCGCCGCCCGCTCGCGGGCCCGTGACCAGGGGGTGCGGAACTCCAGCCGCGCCCACACCTCATCGACCAGCGGCATCAGGTCGGCATCGACGTCGACGGGCGAGGCGATCTCGCCCTTGGCGATCCGGTCGGCGATCGCGTGCACGACCTTGCCGAACCCCTGGCTCGCCGAGCTCACCACCGCACCGCCGGCCTCCCGACTGAGGAACCACTGCGCCGGGCAGGTCACCAGCCCCTCGAGGGTGCTCGCCGAGATCGTCAGCGGCTGCTCGCTCGGACGCACCGGCTGCGTGGCCCGGGTGGGCGCCCGGAGTCCCCACCACGACGCGGGGTCGGCGGCCGCGGCGACGGGCCGGCCGTGCACGTCGGTCGCGGCCAGCCGGCTGAGTCGTCGTGCCGCCGCCGCGCGCAGCGGCTCGGGCTGCTCGGGATCGGCGAGGGTGCGGCGCAGCTCGGCGACCAGGCCGGTCATCGAGAGCGGGCGCTGCGGCCGGCCGATCCGGTGCACGGGGTCGCGCCCGAGCTCGTGCAGGAACCGTGAGGGCTGCTCACCCTCGTCGTCGGCGGAGGCCACGGCCGTGACCACGAGCCGCTGCCGGGCTCGGGTCGCCGCGACGTAGAACAGCCGGCGCTCCTCGGCCAGGATCGCGCCCCGGGTCAGCGGCGGCAGCAGGCCGTCACGGCTGATCCGGTCGGCCTGGAGCAAGGTGTCGCGGCGGCGCAGGTCGGGCCAGGCGCCCTCCTGGACGCGGGCGACGACCACCAGGCGCCACTCCAGGCCCTTGGACCGGTGGGCGGTGAGCAGCCGTACGGCGTCGCCGCGGACACCGCGGTCGGCGAGCGTGTCGGCCGGGATCTCCTGGGCCCTCAGCGTGTCGACGAACGCCCGGACGCTGGTGTGCCCGCGTTGCTCCTCGACCCGCGCGGCCGTCTCGAACAGCGCGCAGATCGCGTCGAGGTCACGATGGGCGAGCCGGGCCCCGTGGCCCCCGCCACGGGTGGCGTGCCGCAGCCGGCGGCCCCAGTCGGAGCCCTCCCACAGGGTCCACAGCACCTCCTCGACGCTCGCCCCGTCCGCGAGCTCGCCCCGAGCCCGGGCGACCAGCACCGCGAGCCGGCGGGCCCGGGTCGCGGCGTCGCCCGGCACGCCGGCCAGCAGCGCGGGCTCCAGCACGGCGCGGCGCACCAGCTCGCGCGGCGCCGCCTCGGGCTCACGCTCGCGCAGCGCCCGGGTCAGCGCGCGCACGTCGGTCGCGTCGAGGCCGCCCAGCGGCGAGGTCAGCAGCGCCTCGGCCCGGTCGGCGCCGACGTGGTCCTGGGCTGCCGGGTCGTCGACCTCGGCGTCGCCGACCACGGCGAGCGCGGCGAGCAGCGGCACCGCGGCGGGCTCACGGACCAGGGGCGTCTCGTCACTGGCGACCTCCACCGGCACGCCGGCCGCGACCAGGGATCGGCGCAGGCCCGGGATCTCGGTGCGGCCCGAGCGCACCAGCACCGCCATGTCGGACCAGGCGACGTCGTCCTCGAGATGGGCCCGGCGCAGCAGGTCGGCGATGTGCTCGACCTCGGCGCGGGCGGTGTCGAAGGTCAGCGCCTGGACGGTGCCGGGCCCGAACTCGTGGGCGACGGGGGCCGGGTCGCGGAAAGCGGCGTACGTCGCGGCGGGGATCGACCCGGTGACGCCGATGCCGGCCGCGATCGACCGGGAGGCACGCAGCAGCCGGGAACCGAACCGGCGGGTCGTCGCGAGCGCGACCACCCGGGCCGGCGAGCCGTCGGCCCGCGGGAACTGCCGGGGGAAGTCGAGGATGCCGCGGACGTCGGCGCCGCGGAAGCCGTAGATCGACTGGTCGGGGTCGCCGACCACCGTCAGGTCGCGCCCGTCGCCGGCCAGTGCTCGCAGCATGGCGACCTGGCTGGGATCGGTGTCCTGGTACTCGTCGACGAAGACGTGGCTGAGCTCGCGACGCAGCTCGTCGCGGTGCAGGTTGGCCTCGATGACCGCACGCGCGACCAGGTCGGGGTAGTCGACCGCGCTCTGGTCGCCCAGGACGTCGAGATACTGCTCCAGGAAGAAGCCGGCGGCCGCCAGCTCGGGGGCGCCCTCGCGCTCGCCGAGCTCGATCAGCTGGTCGGGATCCAGCCCGCGCTCGCGAGCCCGGGCGAGGACGGCGTGCACCTCCTTGGCGAAGCCGCGGGTGCCGACCGCGGCTCGGAGCCCGGCGGGCCAGCGCACCGACTCCGGGTTGTCGGTGAGCAGCTCCTGGAGCACGACGTCCTGCTCGGGAGCCGACAGCAGCCGCAGGGGCGCGGCGTACAGCTCGGCCGGCGCGTAGCGCCGCACCAGCGCGTAGGCGAAGGAGTGGAACGTCGAGCTCAGGGGCGTCGCCATCGTGCGGCCCAGCCGCGCGGTCACCCGGTCGCGCAGCTGCTCGGCGGCCTTGCGGGAGAAGGTGAGGGCCAGCACCTGGTCGGGGCGGGCTCCCGCCTCCACCCGCGCGACGATCGCCTCGACCAGGGTGGTCGTCTTGCCGGTGCCGGGTCCGGCCAGCACCAGCAGCGGTCCACCGGGATGGTCGACGACCTGCTGCTGGTGCTCGTCGAGCGTGGGCGCTGCGGGCGCGGCCGGTGCGGGTCGCAGGCGGAAGGCCGGCGTCTCGGTGGTGGTCGCGCTCATGGGTCCATCTCAGCACCCGGCGCCGACAACCGTCGGCACCACCCGCGACGATGGGCCCATGACTCCCCCGACCTCCAGGCGCACCGTGGCCATCCTCGCCTTCGACGACATGGAGGTGCTCGACTACGCGGGCCCGTACGAGGTGTTCAACGTGGCCGGCGAGCTCGGCGCGGATCGGCCCTTCGAGGTCTTCTCGGTCGGGCTGACCACGGGTCCGGCGGTCGGCCGGGGCGGGTTCACGGTGCTGCCGACGTACTCCCTCGACGACGCGCCGGCCTCGGACCTGCTGGTTGTGCCGGGCGGCGCCGGCACCCGGGCGCTGCTCGACGACGAGCGGCTGCTGGCGTGGCTGCGGGAGCGCACCGGCGAGGTCGAGCTGCTCGTGTCGGTGTGCACGGGCGCGCTGCTGCTCGGCGCGGCCGGACTGCTGGAGGGATGCCGGGCGACCACCCACCACGACGCGTACGACGAGCTCGCGGCGCTCTCCCCCACCACCGTGGTCGTGCGGGGCGAGCGGTTCGTCCGCTCCGCCCAGACGATCCTGACGTCGGCGGGCGTCTCGGCCGGCATCGACTGCTCGCTGCACGCCGTGCAGCTGCTGACCGACGAGCACACCCGCGACGTGACCGTCTCCGAGATGGAGTGGGGCTGGCGCTCCTAGCCGCCCGCGCGGGCCTGTCGGCCGATCCGGGTGTGGGGGGCGTGGGGGGCGGTGGGCAATCCACCGTTACGGACCGGCAGTAGGTGGACCACGCACCGCGCCGTACGGCGAGTCGCGCGGCTCGCCGTGGCGGGGGTGAAAGATCCACCGTCCTGGGCCCGCAGACGGTGGACAACTCACCGATCGGGCCGTCACCCGCGCACGGCCCGGGCGTCAGCCCAGATCGACGATGGCGGCGACCGGGCCACCGCCGTCGGGGCCCTGGTGAGCGGCGGAGACCGACACGAAGACCGCCGGGTCGCCGGTCACCGAGGCGGTGACGCCACCGACCGCGGCCTTGATCTGGCGGTGCCAGTGCACGTCGGAGTCGTCGAGCATCGCGTTGCGGCGCCCGCGGACGGCGCCGTCCTGGGATACCTCGCACTTGAGGAAGACGTTGACCAGCCTCCCGTCGAGGTCACCGGTGCGCGGCCGCTCGGGCAGGTCGAGGCCGGCGTCCTTGATCGCGTCCCAGATGCCGTCGGCGTCGAGGGCGTCCTTCATCACCGAGTGGCCGATCCGGTAGCGACCGCCGACCCCCGTCGCGTTGCCGACCACGACGACCTGGGCGCGGTCGAGCTCCACGCCGGAGGAGCAGGAGGCGACCGATGAGAAGAGCGAGCGGTCCTTCAGCACGTCCTCGTCGCGGGGCATCTCGATCTCTCCGAGGGCCACGGCGATGCCGAGCGCCGTACCGCCGTTGGAGACGTCCATCGAGTGCAGGGTGTCCTCGGTGAAGACGTCCTGGCCGCGCGACTTCGCGTCGGCGATCGTGCTCAGGGTCAGCAGCGGCGTCTTCGTCTGCACGTAGTGCACGTCGGCGGCGTCAGAGATGCCGGCCCGCTCCATCGCGACCTTCACCGCGTCGGCCACCTTGGTGATCATCGCGGTCCGGCCGATGTCCTCGGGCAGCAGCACCTCGCTCATCGCGAAGCCCACGGTCAGCCGCTGCTCCTCGCTCGGCTCGGCATCGACGGTCGCGAAGATCGTCGCGTGCGGGCTGATCACGCCGTCGGTGCCGCCCGACCAGACGATCGGGATCTCCTTCACGGCGTCGGCGTCGGCGCCCTTCTCGACCAGCACCTCGCGGAACGCCCGGTCGGCGATGATCCGGGTGTAGTCGTTGACCCCGCCGTTGCCCTCGGTCTTCCCGATGATCGCGACGACGCGGCCGGCCTCCATCACGCCCTCGTCGATGAGCTTCGCGAGCTCGCTGGCGTCGGCGACGGAGTGGATCGGGACCTTGCGGACTTCGATGGCGCTGGGCATCAGGCGGGTTTCCTCTCGGGTACGACGACGGTGCCGGCGGCGCCGTCGAGGGCATCGGTGATCTGGCTCAGGCTGGTGATGAGGGCGCGCCGGCCACCCTGCTCGACGAACCGGCAGGCGGCCTCGACCTTGGGCGCCATCGAGCCGCTGGCGAAGTGGCCCTCGGCGGCGTACTTCCGCAGGTCCGGGACGGTCACCTCGCCCAGCGGCTCGGCCTGCGGCGTGCCCCAGTGGAGCACGGCGTTCGGTACGTCGGTGGCGACGACGAGCACGTCGGCGCGCAGGTCCCGGGCCAGCACCGCCGCCCCGAGGTCCTTGTCGACGACCGCCTCGACGCCGCGGAGCCGCCCCTCGGCGTCGACCACGACAGGGATCCCGCCGCCGCCGGCGGCGATGGTCACGAGGCCCGCCGCGACCAGGGCCTCGATCGCGGCCAGGTCGACGATCGCCAGCGGCTCGGGCGAGGCGACCACCCGACGCCAGCCCTTCTCGCCGCGGTCCTCCCAGGTCTCGCCGTGCTCGACGAGCAGCGCCGCGTCGGCGGCCGGCAGGTAGCGGCCGATCGGCTTGGTCGGCCGGGTGAACCCGGGGTCGTCCCAGGCCACGAGCGTGCGGGTCACGACGGTCGCCGTACGCCGGTCGACGCCGCGCTCGAGCAGCGCGGCGTCGATCGCGTTCATCAGCACGAACCCGAGCGTCGCCTGGGTCTGGGCGCCGCACCAGTCGAGCGGGACCGGCGGCACGACCGCGGCGGCGAGCTCGTTCTTGACCAGCAGGTTGCCGACCTGCGGGCCGTTGCCGTGGGTGAGCACCACCTCGTCCCCGCGCGCGACCAGGTCGGCGACGGCGGCGGCCGCGGTCGACGCCGCGGCGAGCTGGTCCTCGGGCCGGGCCCGACCGTCCGCGCTGGTCATGGCGTTGCCGCCGAGCGCGAGCAGGACCCTCATGCGTCGAACCTAGGGGCGGTCTCGCGGCGCGACATTGGCGAGATCTGCCAACGGATCGGGGTGGGGGCGGTAGGACCGGGGGTGCGGGAGCTCGATCGCAGATTCATCACGGTATGCAGATCAGTTCGCACCTCCCACGGCGTACCCACCATGGGAGGTGCGAGCTCACCTGCATACCGTGATGAACCCGAGGCTCCTGAGGCCCCTGGGCGTCCCCCACGACCCCGCCCAGGGGTCAGCGCCCGCCGGCCACCCGCAGCGTCGTACCGGTGACGTACGACGCCCGCCCGCTCAGCGCGAAGGCGACCACGTCGGCGACCTCCTCGGGCTCGCCGGCCCGGCCCAGCGGCACCAGCGGGCCGACCCGGTCGAGCCGCCCGGGCTCACCGGCGTCCTCGTGGATCCGGGTGCGGACGATGCCGGGCGCGACACCGACGACGCGGATCCCGTCGGCGGCGACCTCCTGGGCGAGGCCGACGGTGAGGGCGTCGACGCCGGCCTTCGCGGCGGCGTATTGGACGTACTCCCCCGGCGAGCCCAGGGTCGCGGCGCCCGAGCTGATGTTGACCAGGACTCCGCCGGAGCCGCCGTACGAGCGACCGAGGGCGCGGACGGCGGCGCGCGCGACCAGCAGCGCGGCGGTGAGGTTCAGGTCCACGGTGCGCCGCACCACCTCGACCGGGGTCTCCGCGAGCGGCCCGAGGTGCAGGGTCGCCCCGGCGTTGTTGACGACGCCCGTCAGCGGCCGGGGCGCGGCCGCGAAGAGCTCGTCGACGGCGACGGGTTCGGTGAGATCGCCCGCGACCAGCATGACCGTGGCCCCGAGATCCGCTGCCTCGGCCGAGCAGGCGGCGGCCGCCGAGGCGTCGGCGCGGTAGCCGAGCACCAGGTCGTGGCCGTCGGCCGCGAGCCGGAGCGCGATCGCCCGCCCGATGCCGCGGGTGCCGCCGGTGACCAGGGTGAGAGGACGCACCCGGCGATCACATCACGAAGTACCGAAGCCAGACGTAGAGCCAGGCCACGCACAGCGACATGAAGGTCACGATCAGGCCGTTGCGGGTGAACTGCCAGAAGGTGATCGGCCGGCCGGCGCTGTGCGCGATGCCGAGGACCACGACGTTGGCGCCGGCCGCGACCGCGGTGGTGTTGCCACCGAGGTCGGCACCGAGCGCGAACGCCCACCACAGCGGGTTGCCCGAGGAGGTGTCCCCGGACGCCCCGACCAGGTCCTGCACGATCGGCACGGTCGCCGCGGTGTAGGGGATGTTGTCGACGAAGCCGCCGACGATCGCCGAGCCGAAGAGCAGGGTGGTCGCGGCCACCAGCGGCCGGTCCCCCAGCGCGTCGGCGGCCAGCTCGCCGAGGTCGCCGATCACGCCGACCTGGACCAGGGCGCCGACCAGCGCGAACAGCGCCATGAAGAAGACCAGCGTCCCCCACTCCACCTCCTCGAGGAACTCCTCGGAGCTGGTCCGGGTCAGCAGCACCATCGCGCCGGCACCGAGCATCGCGACCACGGACGGGTCGAGGTGCAGCACCGTGTGCAGGCCGAAGGCGACCATCACCACCGTCAGCACGACCAGGCAGATCGCCAGCCGGCGCGGGTCCCGGATCGCGGACGCCGGGTCGAGCTGCACCGCGTCCTCGAGAGGTACGACGGCGCGCAGCTCGCGCCGGTAGAGGAACCGGCACAGCACCACGAGGAGCGCCACGATCACGACCGTCACCGGCAGGGTGTGAACCAGGAAGTCGTTGAAGCTGAGCCCGGCCCGGCTCGCGATGATGATGTTCGGCGGGTCGCCGATCAGCGTGGCGGTGCCGCCGATGTTGGAGGCGAAGATCAGCGAGACCAGGTACGGCGTGGTCGGCAGCCCGAGCCGCGCGCACACCGAGAGCGTGACCGGGGCGACCAGCAGCACCGTCGTGACGTTGTCGAGCAGCGCGCTCGCCAGCGCGGTGACCACGATCAGCAGGCCCAGCAGTCGCGCGGGCCGGCCGCCGGAGGCCCGGGCGGCCCAGAGCGCGAGGTACTCGAAGAGACCGGTCTGCTTCAGCACGCCGACGATGACCATCATCCCGAAGAGCAGGAAGATGACGTTCCAGTCGACGCCGGTGTCGTGGTCGAAGAACGCACTGTCGGCGTCGACGAGCCCGAGCACCGTCATCGCGGCCACGCCGCCGAGGGCGGCGGCGACCCGGTCGATCCGCTCGGTCGCGATGAAGGCGTAGGCGACCAGGAAGACCCCGATCGCGGCGGCGGTGATCACCGGCGCCCACCGAGGTCGACGAGGCGCGGTGCCGCGACGGCCCCGTCGTACCAGCCGGCGAGCCGGCCGCTGTCGCTGACCGCGCGGAGCCGTCGCTCGATCGCCTCCCCGTCCTCGCGGGGCGCGGCGAGGAGCACGTGGTCGCCGCCGCGCAGGTCGGTGCTCGGGGCCGGCGCGAAGATCTCGCCGTCGCGGACCAGCAGCGAGACCGCGGCACCCGGCGGCAGCCGCAGCTCGGAGATCTCGACCCCGACCATCCGGGACCCCTCGGGGACGGTGAACTGCAGCAGCGAGGCGTCGATGTCGTCGAGCGCCGCCGACTCGATCGCGACGTCGCGGGGGTTGTGCGGGCGGGCCGCGCCGGTACGCCGCGCGACCCAGGGCAGGGTCGGCCCCTGGAGCAGGGTGAAGAGGACGACGAGCAGGAAGACCACGTCGAAGATCCGTTCCGCGCCGGGCAGGCCGACGCTCAAGGGGATGGTGGCGAGCACGATCGGGACGGCGCCCCGCAGGCCGGCCCAGCTGACGAAGACCTGGTCACGCCACGGCATCCGGAACGGCGTCGCGCAGACGATCACCGACACCGGCCGGGCGATGAGCGTGAGTGCCGCGCCGACGACGAGCGCGGTCGGGAGCGCGTCGAGGAGCCGTGCGGGGCTGGCCAGCAGGCCGAGCAGGATGAACAGCCCGATCTGGGAGAGCCAGGCCAGGCCCTCGGCGAAGGACTCGGTCGCGGAGCGGTGCGGGAGCCGGGAGTTGCCGAGCACCAGCCCGGCGACGTAGATGGCCATGATCGGGCTGGCCCCGAGCACGCCGGAGACCGCGAAGGCGAGGAAGGCGATGGCGATGGTCGCCAGCGGGTAGAGCCCGGAGGCCGGGAGCGCGCTGCGCACCAGCACCCAGGTGCCGGCCCAGGCGACCAGGCCGCCGACCAGCACCCCGACGACGAGCTGGAAGCCGATCTGACCGGCGATGCCGAGGGGTCCGGCGGTGTTCCAGGCGTCCGAGGTGACGACCGTGACCAGGATGATCACCGGCGGGTCGTTGAACCCCGACTCCGCCTCCACGGTCGCGCGCAGCCGGCTGCGGACCGGCAGCTGGCGCAGCACCGAGAACACCGCCGCCGCGTCGGTCGAGGAGGCCACGGCACCGAGCACGATCGCCGTGCGCAGGTCCACGTCGAGGACCAGGTGGACGAGCCCGGTGGTGACCGCGACGCTGATGAACACCCCGAGCGTCGCGAGCACCCCGGCCAGCGGGGCGACGGGCCGGACGGTCCGCCAGTCGGTGGTGAAGCCGCCCTCGGCGAGGATCACCGCGAGCGCGACGGTGCCGAGGACCTGGGTGAGGTCGGCGTCCTCGAAGTGCAGGCCGAGCCCGCCTTCGCCGATGGCCAGTCCGATGGCGAGGTAGATCAGCAGGCTGGGCAGGCCGGCGCGGCTGACGATGCGCACGGCCGCCACGGCGGCCAGCAGCACCGCCGCGCCGATGAGTACGACGACGTTGAGCTCGGCGGTCGTCACCGAGCGGGCCTCAGCACGACGTCGAGACCGACGACCTCCAGGCCGCGCACGTCCAGCCGCTCGAGGTCGGCCACGTCGCGGGCGCCGACGGCGCGGGCCAGCTCGTCCTCGAGGTCGGCCTCGGCGTCGGCCCGCGCGCGCAGGACCGTGTCGGCGGGCTCACCCGGGGAGGGCGGCCAGACCGGCACGGTGGTCTCGGCCAGCAGCCGCACGTCGTGCCCGTCGCGCGTCGTCGCGTGCACGCTGACCGCGAGCGGATCCGCCTCGAGCGGGAGCGCCTCGACCGCGTCCAGCAGCGGCCAGTGCCAGGCCGGCCCACCGCCCACGACCCGACGTACGACGCCGCGCCGGCTGACGACCAGCACGTGGTCGCGGGGCGTCCAGCGCAAGCTGGCGCCGGCGAGCAGAGCCAGGAGGGACACCAGCAGGAGAACCACCACGACCGCACCCTGTGGCTCCTGCATGACGCCTCCTGTCCCGTGCTCGTCCGGCACCTCCGAGTCTTCGCGGAGGGCCGGATCGGGACCATGGGGGCTACCACCCATCTTCGGCCGTTCGGGTCCGGTCCCGCCGGTCCCGGCGCCGAGGCGTGGCAGGGTGGCGGCGTGCGCACCTGGACGCTGCCCCTGTACTGGAAGGTGTGCCTGATCAACGGCACCGTGTTCCTCGGCGGGACCGTCGCGCTGCTGCTGTCGCCGGCCAGCGTGTCCCGTCGGGCGCTGGTCTCCGAGGCCGTCGTGCTGACCCTGGGCCTGACCGTGATGCTGGTGACCAACGCGCTGCTGCTGCGCGCCAGCCTCGCCCCGATCGACCGGGTCGTGCGGCAGATGGCAACGGTCGACCTGCTCGAGCCCGGGCAGCGGCTCCCGGCCGGCACGGGCGGGCCCGGCGCCCGTCTGGTCGCCAGCTTCAACGCGATGCTCGACCGGCTGGAGGCCGAGCGCAGCAGCAGCGACGCCCGGGCCCTGGCCGCCGAGGAGGACGAGCGGCACCGGATCGCCCGCGAGCTGCACGACGAGGTCGGCCAGCAGCTGACCGTCGTACTCCTCGGCCTCAAGCAGGTCCAGCAGCGGGCCCCGGCCGAGCTGGTGGCGGAGCTGGAGCTGGTCCGCGAGAGCGCGCGCGCCGGTCTCGACGACGTACGACGGGTGGCGCGCGAGCTGCGACCGGGGGTGCTCGACGACCTGGGCCTGCACAGCGCGCTGGCCGCGCTGGCGACCGGGTTCTCCGGGCACGGCGGCGCGACGATCCGCCGCTCGATCGCGCCGGGCCTGCCCGCGCTCCCGCCGGAGACGGAGCTGGTGGTCTACCGGGTGGCCCAGGAGGCGCTGACCAACGCCGCCCGGCACGCGGGCGCCCGCGGGGTGGAGCTGACCCTGCAGCGGCTGGGCGACCGGGTGGTGCTCGGCGTCGAGGACGACGGCCGCGGTCTCCCGGCCGGTGCGAGCGGCGCCGGGCTGCGCGGGATGCGGGAGCGGGCCCGCTCGGTGGGCGGCGAGCTGGAGGTGACCGGGTCCCCGGGCCGCGGGACCCGGGTGCGACTGAGCGTGCCGGCGGGGTCCTCGTGACCGTCCGGATCCTGCTGGCCGACGACCACGCGCTGGTACGCCGCGGCGTACGCCTGATCCTCGACCAGGAGCCCGACCTGGAGGTGGTGGCCGAGGCCGGCGACGGCGCCGAGGCGGTGGCGCTGCTCCGGGAGGTGCCGGTCGACCTGGTCGTGCTCGACATCGCGATGCCCCGGATGACCGGGCTGCAGGCGGCCCGGGAGATCGCCCGGCGCCGCGAGCCGCCGCGGATGCTGATGCTGTCGATGCACGACAACGAGCAGTACTTCTTCGAGTCGCTGAAGGTCGGCGCGAGCGGCTACGTGCTGAAGTCCGTCGCCGACGAGGATCTGGTCGCGGCCTGCCGGTCGGCGATGCGCGGCGAGGCGTTCGTCTACCCCGGCGCGATGAGCGCGCTGGTGCGCGACTACCTGGACCGGCTGCGCCGCGGCGAGCGGGTGCCGATGACCGCGCTGACCGAGCGCGAGAACGAGGTGCTCAAGCTGATCGCCGAGGGATTGTCCTCGAAGGAGATCGCCCAGGCGCTGACCATCAGCGTGAAGACCGTCGAGCGGCACCGCGCGAACATCCTGGCCCGGCTCGGGATGCGCGACCGGACCCAGCTGGTCCGTTACGCGATCCGCGCGGGCCTGGTCGAGCCGTGATCCCGGGTAGTCCGTCACACGAGGGGGGTCTACCCGCGAGTAACCATCCCTGGTGTGACGGACTACCCCGACGCCAGCTCGAAGTCGTCGAAGTCGAAGCCGGGTGAGACCAGGCAGCTGACCAGCGCGTCGGCGTCGGTGGGGACGGTCCGCTGCCAGACCCCGGCGGGGACCAGCACCTGCGGGTTGTCGATGTCGCACACGACGCTCGTGGGGTCGGCGGGGCTCTCGGCGGAGCCGCCGAGCTCGAGGGTGACCGCGCCCGCGTGGGCGAGCCACAGCTCGTCGGAGGACACCCGGTGCCAGGCCGAGGACTCCCCCGCCGGCAGCAGGAAGTAGATCAGCGTCGCGGTCGGGCGGACCCGGCCGTCGGGCAGCGCCACCTCGACCGGCGACGCCCAGGTCTGGCGGTACCAGCCGCCCTCCGGGTGCGGCTCCAGGCCGAGCGAGACGGCGAGCGGCGGATGCATGACGTGACCGTACCGGGACGCCGAACGGCCGGCACCCCTGCGGGATGCCGGCCGTCCGGATGGGTCAGCTCCGATCAGGTCAGCGGATCCTGATCGTCCTGACCGGGCTGGCCGAGGCCCGGACCAGGCTGCTGCCGGCATACTTGGCGCGCAGCGTGTGCCTGCCCTTCGTCAGCTTCAGCGTGAAGGTGATCGACCGGCCGGCGGCGAGCCGGACGACCTTGACCGTCCTGCCCTTGTCGGTGAGCACGATCCGGCCGTTGGTCGGCACGTTCGGGACGGCGAAGGTGATGGTCACCTTGGCCTTGCCCCGCTTCGCCGACCTGGCGACCTTGATCTCCTTGGCGGAGAGCCTCAGCGCCGAGCGCGCCTTCGCGACGCGCACCGTCACCGGTGCGCTGACCGACGGCTCGAAGCTCGAGTCGCTCGGCGTGAACCTCGCGACCAGCGAGGTGGACCCGGGCTTGAGGCCCGAGACCGTCAGGGTCGCCGCACCAGCGGCGGTGGGGCCGCTGGCGACCTCCTTGCCGCCGGCCAGCATGGAGACCGTGCCGGCCGTCGAGGTGGTTACCCTGACCGACGCCGAGCCCGGGTAGGTCACGTCGGCGACGGGGGCGATGGCGACGCTGGTCGCCTGGGGAGCGACCACGGCCGTGCCCTCCGGAGCGGCCCAGAACAGCGCCCGAGCCGCCTGGCTCAGCCCGCCCTTGGGGTGGGTGCGGAAGAACACCGAGGTACCGAAGACGAGCGACTTGGCCCCGGTGGTGGCGTTCACCGACGAGACGGCCGAGGCCTTGCCCGCGGCGTAGTCGGGACCGTTGGTGGCCGTCGTTCCCCGCCAGTGACCCGCGAGCAGCGGGTCCGTCGCGTCGTAGGTCTGCTCGACCTTGACGTTCTCCCCCAGCGCGGAGAAGGAGTACGCCGGGTAGATGAACGACGTGTCCTGGGCGTACGGCGCGAGCACCGAGCCGGCCGGCGTGTCGACCGCGACGATGCCGTTGCCCGAGCCGTTGCCGTTGGTGACCGTGCCGGTCATCAGGCCGGCCGCGACCGCGGCGTTGAAGCCGGCGTTCGTGCGTCCCAGCAGGGAGCCGCCACGGTTCACGAAGCTCTGGACGGCGGCCCGGGCTGGGGCGAAGCTGGTGCCGGTCGGGTTGGTCTGACTCGGGGGCACGTCCGCAGTGCTGAAGTTGGTCCCGACCCACAGGAGGTCGACGCCGTTCAGCAGCGTCGGGTTGCCGTTCAGCCCGGAGGCCGTGAGCTGGGTCAGGTCGTCGAAGCCCAGCTGCTGGAGCGACAGCTTGTCGTCCTGGTTGCCGACGTAGCCGATCGTCAGGTCCGACAGCGGCTTGGTGTCCTCGTCGTCGAGGGCAGCGAGCTCCGCGTCCGTGGCGGGCTCGAAGTCGATGCCGAACTCCTCGGCGGCCTCGACCACCGCGGGGTACGACGCGGCGCCGACGACGGCGGAGCCGTCCGCCAGCATCGAGACCGGGACCTCGTCCTCCAGGAGCGCGTTGAGCGCCCGGTAGTCCGAGACACCCGCGACGTCGAAGGTGACGTAGTCGGGCGCAGACGGTGCCGTGCCCGCGGCCGGGACCGTGCCGATCGGGATGACGGTGCCGAGCGGTGCGTCCGTGGTGAGGCCGACCTTGTCGACGGTCGCGCCCCACGTGTAGGAGTAGCTCCAGGCTGAGATGTCGTACATCGACGGCACCTTGGCGGAGATGTCCTCACCCAGGTCGAGCAGCGAGTTCGCCAGGCCGCGCAGCGGCTGGTGCATGTCGACGACGTACGAGCCCTTCGGGTACGTCGTGGCGCCGACCAACGTGTCGGCCGCGAGCGTGCCGACCTCGATGTCGTGGAGCAGCAGCTGCTTCACGAGGCTCGTGGCGTCGCTCTCCGAGCGCTGGTCGCCACCGGTGGGGATGACGTAGGCGCGCGGCAGGGTGACCGGCTCCTGGTTGTCGACCACGTCCCACAGCGACTGCCACTGGGTCGGGCCGGGAACGCTGCCGACCTCGTCGGTCGTCAGGTTGTCCTTCGGCTCGCCGGCAGTCCCGCGCCGGAAGACCTCGATCTGGTTCTTGATCATGTCCTTGGCGTTGCCCGCCACGTTCATGTAGCCGACGATGCTCTCCATCGTCTGGAGCGCGACCTCGGTGTTGATGACGGCGTTCTCCGGCGACTGGCGACCGCCCGGGGCGTTGCGGGACTTGGGCAGCTCCACCGTGGCCGAGGCCGCGCCGTAGAACGCGGCGTACTGCGCGGTGAAGATCGGCGGGAAGTCGTCCCAGCCGTCGGGGGTGTCGCGGTAGGGGATCTTGATGAACCCGGTGTTCTCCGTGGTGTCGTCGTCGGTGGCCGGGTCGTAGTAGGTGTTGCCCGGGATGGCCGCGGCGACGACGTCCTTCTCGACCTTCAGGGCGAGGGCGTAGTTGTGCGGCATGTAGAGGTCGTACTCGTAGTTCGAGCCGTGCGGCGGACCGCAGGGCTCCATCTGCAGCACACCGGTGTAGCCGTGGAAGTCGGCCGCGTAGATCGGCTGGATCGCCTGCGCCTGCCGGATGAACGACCGCGTCTCGGGGGTGGTGTTGGTGATCATGTCGCGGTTGGGGTCCAGGCCCAGCGCGGTGGCCCGGGTGGCGTTGGTGCGACCGTCGGGGTTCAGCGAGGGCGAGAAGTAGACCCGGTTGTTGGCCAGGACGCCGCGGACCTCGGACAGTGGGGCGGTGGCGAGGTGCTCGATGTACTGCATCGCAGCATCGGTCCCCTCCCACTCGTTGCCGTGGATGTTGTTGCTGATCCAGATCGGCGTCTTGTAGCCGTTCAACAGCGCGGTGTTGGCGGCCGCTGCGTCCGGGTCGTTCTTCATCTGGGACTTCCACGCGGCCTGCTCCGCGGTCTCCTCGACCGTCTCGGGCGCGGTGAGCGTGACCAGGTACAGGTCGCGGCCCTCGCTCGACTGGCCGACCACCTGGACGGAGATCCGGTCGCTGACGGCCATCAGGTCCAGCAGCTTCGGCGCGATGTCCGGGTGACCGATGAGCTCGGCGGTGTGCGCCGCGTCGTCGGCGTTGTCCCGGTAGATCTTCAGGTCCGGCTGGTAGGGGTACGACGTCGGCATCGTGATCGGGTCGCCGGCGACCGCGGACTCGGCCGCCCTGCGGATCAGCTGTGCCTTGGACAGTGGCTCGACGGCCGTGGCCGTGGCGGCGCCGCGACCGCCTGCGGAGACGGTCGTGCCTGCCGGTTCGGCCGCCGCCGTCGTGCTCGTGCTGGCGAGCACCGACGTCGCGGCGAGCGCCAGGCCTGTCACGCCGATCAGGGCGCGGGATTTCCTCACTGGTGTTCTCAATTCTGTCGACGGGACAGAGCCTGGCCGCACGCGGCCGGGATCCCTGTGAATGTCAGGATGTCTGACAATCCGCTCCAGCGGGAGTCCCGTAACAGAGCATTCACAGACTTTCTCGACCAGTGGTCGAGGGGATGCCAGGAGTCGGGACCTCTGCTAAGTGCTGCTCTTAGAACGTCACCGGGCGTCCACCTCGGCGTGCGTCGCACCCCCGGCCAGCCGCGCGTAGCCGGGACCGCGGTCGAAGAACGCGGAGGCGGCAGCCGGTCGGCCGGCGCGCTCGGCGGCGGTCGCCGCTGCGTCGTACGAGAGGTCGTCGGTGTCGACCGAGCCCGTCAGCACGACGCCGTACGACGCCAGCGCGGCCGCCGGCGAGACCTTGCGCCACACCACGTCGCGGACCACCAGCGCGGGGTCGCGCTCCCGCGGGTCGCCCCAGCCACCCCCGCCGGTGGTCCGGATCCGGACCACCTCACCGGCCCGGATCGGCTCGGCGTCGGCCAGCGCGTCGACCTCGCGCTCCTCGGGTCCGCCCGGGTCGATGACGACCTGGAACGGCTGGCCGGCGAGGCCGCCCCGCACCCCCCAGCAGGCCAGGATCGAGCGGTCCGCGATGGACATGAAGTGCCCGTCCTTGAGCATCCGGATGTGCTTCTCATAGCCGAGACCGCCGCGGTACTTCCCCGCTCCCCCGCTGTCGACGGCCAGCGAGAGCGACTCGACGCGGAACGGGAAGCGCGCCTCGGTGAACTCGGTCGGCAGGTTGCGGCTGTCGGGCACCACGTGGATGGTGTCCTCGCCGTCGGCGTAGTAGCGCCCGCCCGAGCCGCCGCCGAGCACCTCGCGCATGAGGTACGGCCGGCCGTCGAGATCCTCGCCGTACACGCCGGTGTAGCGGATCGTCTCCTGGTCGGCCGGCATCCGGCCGTCGACCGCCTTGGCGACCACACCGGCGAGTACGCCGAGCAGCCGCAGGATCACGAACGTCCGGGCGTTGGTCGGCGCCGGGAAGACCGGCGTCAGCAGGGTGCCGGGCTCGGGGAAGCGCATCTCGATCAGCGGCACGATGCCCTCGTTGACGTCGAGCTCGGCCATCCGCTCCGGGCTGTCGGCGAGGTTGCGCAGGATCGGCGCGAGCCACTTCTTCAGGAAGACGCCGTCGCTGTAGTCGCCGCAGTGGTTGATCGGCCCCTTGGCCTGCGGACCGGTCCCGTCGAAGTCGAGGATCAGCCGCTCGCCGTCGGGGTCGTCGACGTCGGTGCGGGTGAGCGTGATCCGTTGCGTGTGCAGCATCGGCTCGTCGACGCCGTCGTGCTCGGCGTAGTCCTCCCAGGTCCAGGACCCGACGGGGATCTGGCTGAGGATCTCGCGGCGGTACGTCGTGGTCGTGCGGTCGATGATGGCGTCGAAGCAGGACTCGACGGTCGCCACGCCGTACCGGTCGAACAGCTCGCCGAGCCGGCGGGCGCCCATCAGGCAGGCCGAGCACTCCGCGTCCAGGTCGGCGGAGAGCGACTCGGGCATCCGGCTGTTGCGGGTCATGATGGCCAGCGCAGCCCGGTTGGGGACGCCGGCATCCCAGAGCTTGATCGGCGGGACCATCAGCCCCTCCTCGAACACGCTGGTCGCGTTGGAGGGCATCGAGCCGGGTACGGCGCCGCCGATGTCGTCGTGGTGGCCGAAGGCCTGGACGAAGGAGACGACCGCGCCTTCGCCGAAGACCGGGACGGTGACGCAGAGGTCGGGCAGGTGGCCGATGCCGCCCTCGGAGCGGTAGACGTCGTTGTGGAAGAACACGTCGCCGGGCTGCATGTCCTCGATCGGGAAGTCGCGGGCGATCGGGTGGACCAGGGCGGAGTACGAGCGGCCGGTGAGCTTGCGCAGCAGCCGGTCGTGGATGCCGGCCCGGAAGTCGTGGGCGTCGCGGATCATCGGGCTGCGGCTGGTGCGCGCGATGGCGGTCTCGACCTCCATCTCGACGCTGGCCAGTGAGCCCTGGACGATCTCGACCAGCACCGGGTCGGCCGATGCGCCCCGGTCGTCGGTGAGGAAGCCGAACGGGAACTGGGTGGGGGCACGACGGCTCATGCTCGGCTCATTTCTGGGGGCTCCTCGTCACGATCAGGTTGAGGTACTCGTCCACGCGGAGGGTGAACCCGGGGTGCAGCGGCACCGTCGAGCCGAACTCCTCGATGATCGCCGGGCCGACCACCTCGGTCCCCGGCGGCAGGTCGGTGCGTTGGTGGAGCGGGGTGTCGACGTACCCCTCGTCGGCGTCGAAGCAGACGCTCCTCGTCGGTCGAGTAGCCGGTGACGAAGGAGGCGGCGTATCGAGACCCTCGTGCCGCGCGATCTCCGGCCGCGTGATCGGCCCGATCCCCGACACCCGCAGGTTGACCCACTCGACCTGCTGGGTGGGGTCGCCGGCGAAGTCGTAGCCGTACGTCGCCCGGTGCTCGGTGTGGAACGCGTCCGCGACCGCGTCCGGGTCGAGCGGACCGGCCCCGACGGGGACCCGCACCTCGAAGGCCTGTCCGAAGTAGCGCAGGTCGGCGGTGCGCGCGAAGACGTGCTGCTCCGGGGCGAACCCCTCACCCGACAGGGCGACGGCCGCCCGCGCCGTGAGGTCGTCGTACACGCCCTCGACGACGGTGGGGTCGAGGGCGTCGGCCAGGGCGACGTGGGTCTGCACGTAGTCGTTCTTGACGTCGACGGTGAGCAGGCCGAACGCCGAGACGTTGCCCGGGTTCGGCGGCACCAGCACGGTCGACAGCCCGAGCACGTCCATCAGCCGGCACAGCAGCAGCGACCCGGAGCCGCCGAAGGTGACCAGCACGAAGTCGCGGACGTCCAGCCCACGCTTGACCGTGACCTGGCGCAGGGCGTTCGCCTGGTTCCACGCGGAGATCTCCAGTACGCCGGCCGCGCACGCCTCCGGGGTGAGCCCCAGCCGGCTCGCGAGTGCCTCGACGCCGGCCCGGGCGGCGTCGACATCGAGCGGGATCTCCCCGCCGAGCAGGTGCGGCGGGATCCGGCCCAGGACGACGTGGGCGTCGGTGATGGTGACGTCGGCACCGCCCTTGCCGTAGCAGAGCGGGCCCGGGTCGGCCCCGGCCGACTGCGGGCCGACCTTCAGCGTGCCCTCGGGCGAGAGCCAGGCGATCGAGCCGCCGCCGGCACCGACCGTGACGACGTCGATCATCGGGATCTTGCTCGGGAACGCCCCGACGCTGCCCTCGGTGGTGAGGGTGGGTTCACCACCGATGACCACGCTCACGTCGGTCGACGTCCCGCCGCCGTCGCTCGTGAGGACGCGGTCGAAGCCCGCGACCTTGGCGATCAGCGCGGCCCCCAGCGCGCCCGCAGCGGGTCCACTCAGGACCGTGGTGATCGGCTGGTGCACGACCTCAGCGGCGCTCAGCACGCCGCCGTTGCTCTTCATGACATAGAAGGGCGGGCTGCCGTAGGTCTCCAAGCGCTCGGCGATGTTGCGGACGTACGCCGAGAGCCGCGGCTTGACCGCCGCGTCGACGAGCGTGGTCATCGCGCGCTCGTACTCGCGGTACTCGCGCAGCACCTCGCTGCTGATGCTGACCACCGCGTCCGGGTGCTCCTCGCGCAGGATCTCCAGCATCCTCAGCTCGTGGGCGGGGTCGGCGTACGCGTGCAGGAAGCAGACGCCGAGGGTGCCGACCCCGCGGTCGCGGAACCAGCGCGCGGTCTCGCGGGCGCCGTACTCGTCGAAGGGCCGCACCTCGGCCCCGGTCGGGTCGAGCCGGCCCTCGACACCGCGGACCAGGTCGCGCGGGACGATCCGGTCGGGCTTGACCCAGAAGTAGGAGTTGCCGTAGCCGTCGGGCACCGACTGCCGCGCGATCTCGAGCATCGCCTCGTAGCCGGTGTTGGTGATGAACCCCAGCCGGTCGACCTTGCCCTCGAGGAGCTGGTTGGTCGCCACCGTGGTGCCGTGGCTGACTGAGCTCACGCTGTCGTCGGTGGCGTCGAGCAGCTCCAGCACCTTCGCGATGCCGGTCAGGAAGCCGTCCGCCGGGTTGCCCGGCGTGGACGGGGTCTTGGTGGTGACCAGCTCGCCGCTGTCCTCGTCGAGCGCCACCACGTCGGTGAACGTGCCGCCCGTGTCGATCCCGATCCGGATCCGTCGGTCCTCAGCCATCCCTCGATCCAAGCGGTCCCCGCTCGCCCTGGCCATCGGCACAGGTTGACGGCTGGCCCTCGCAGATCTTGTGGACCACGTTCTCGGGGCGATGTCCCGCCCTTGCGCGGAGCGCCCGGCGCACCAGGTACGCCGGAGGCTCCGTGCTCTGTGCTGACCTGTTTAGACGTCGGCGGCGCGCTCGTTGTAGACGCCCGCCATCTCCTGTCCCGACAGGGCCTGGATGGCGGTCATCACCTCGTCGGTCAGCTCGCGGCGAGCGCGCCCGAGCGGCTTGCCGTCGAAGCGGCCGGCGACCTGGATCGGCTCGCCGAAGGCGACGGTCACGGGCACGATCCGCGGCAGCCGGGCGTCGATCGGCTGCAGCTTCTCGGTGCCGCGCACGCCGACCGGGACGATCGGGCAGCCGGCGGTGAGCGCGAGGTGCGCGACACCGGTGCGGCCGCGGTAGAGGCGGCCGTCGCGGGAGCGGGTGCCCTCGGGGTAGATCCCGAACGCCTCGCCCCGGCCGAGCACCTCCAGCGCGGTGTCGAGGCTGGCCAGCGCGGCCCTGCTGTCGTCGCGGTCGACCGGCAGCATCCCGATCCCCTCGAACCACAGCCGGCTGATGGTGCCCTTCACGCCGGTTCCGGTGAAGTAGTCGGACTTCGCCAGGAAGGCCACCTTGCGCGGCACGATGATCGGGATGACCAGCGAGTCGGCGAAGCTCAGGTGGTTGCTGGCCAGCAGGACCGGGCCCGTCGACGGGATGTTCTCCAGGCCCCGCACCGTCGGTCGCCACAGGGCCTTGGCCGCCGGAGCGACGACGGTGTGGATCACCGAGTAGACGTCCATGCGGCCCAGCATGGCGGTTACCGGCCGGTCCACGGATTCGCCGTATCAGGACCTGGGCGGCGGACCCGGCCGCTGACCGCAGACCGTGGACCGCCGACGCGCCGGTCTGGTCGGCTCGGCTCGACTTGAGTCAGCCCAGCAGGTCGGCGGCCCGGCGGGCCGCCACGGCCGCGACCGGGTCCCCGGCGGCGTCGTACGACGCGGCGGCGTCGAGCAGCTCCGCACGCTCGCGGGCGACGATGGCGCGCTCCTCCGCGTCGTCGAGGACCCGGCGCTCGGCCTCCGCCGCGCCGAGCCCGGCGGCCGCGCCGGCGACGTGCTCCGACGACACCTCGGCCGGCCCGGCCGCCCCGGACGCGACCGGCACCGCCTCGGCGTTCTCCAGGGCCGCGATCGCCGAGCGGAGCGCCGCGGCACCCGCCCGGTCGCGGTCGAGACGGGCACGGGTCAGCCGGGCGCGCAGGTCGGCGCGGAGCGCGGAGTCGGTCATGGGCGGACGGTACTCAGGCCCGGTCGAGGCTGCCCACCCGTTTGAGCACCGGAGCGGCCAGCACGCCGTGCAGGAGCACCGACGCAACGATCGTGAACCCGACCGTGGACCACAGCCAGTCGGCACCGAGGGACGGGTGCTCCCCCGCGGCGTAGGCCAGGTAGTAGATCGACCCGATCCCGCGTACCCCGAAGAACGCCGCGGCGGCCTGCTGGCCGCGGTCCAGCCCGCCCGTCTGGTGGGTACGACGGGCGAACGCTGCCAGCGCCACGAACCCGAACAGCGGCCGGATCACCAGCAGCAGCGCGAGCCCGATCGCCACGCCCCGCCAGTCCAGCGCGTCGAGCAGCCCCCGGGTCAGCGCGATGCCCAGCACTAGCAGCACGAAGAGGGTCAGCAGCCGCTCCAGCCGCTCGGTCACCTCGTGCATCGCCGCGTGGTAGTCGTGCGACCGCTCGGCGGAGCGGAAGGTCATCGCGCACGCGAAGACGGCCAGGAAGCCGTAGCCGCCGGCGATCTCCCCGACCCCGTAGGACCCGACCAGCGCCGCCAGGGCGAGCAGGGACTCCCCCCGTTCGGCCACCCGCAGCGAGGCGCTGGCCGAGCGGAACGCGACGAAGGAGAGCAGTCGACCCATCACGATGCCGACCGCGACGCCGATCAGGATCTTGGCCACGACGTAGAAGGCGAACCACTCCAGGCCCCACAGGTGCAGGGTGCCCTCGGTCGCGAGCAGGATCGCCAGGTAGACGAACGGGAAGGCCAGGCCGTCGTTCAGCCCGGCCTCGGAGGTGAGCGTGAAGCGCAGCTCGTCGCGCTCGTCGACCTCGTGCTCCTTCTCCCCGGTCTGCGGGCCGGCGACCTGGACGTCGCTGGCCAGCACCGGGTCGGTCGGGGCGAGCACCGCACCGAGCAGGATCGCGGCGGGTGCCGCCAGGCCGGCCCACCAGCCGAGCAGCGCGACCGCGCCGATGCACAGCGGCATCGCGATCCCCAGCAGCCGCCAGGTCGGCGCCCAGCCACCCCAGGTCCGCGGGTCCCGCACCGACAGCGGCCGGTCCAGCGCCAGGCCGACCCCCATCAGCGCGACGATCACCACCAGCTCGGTGACGTGCTCGATCGCCGCCCGGTTCTGCTGCGGGTCGATCGGCAGGCCGTCGGGCAGCGAGGTGAGCCCGAGCAGCATCCCCACGCCGACGAGCACCATCGGGGCCGAGATGGCCCAGCGGCTGAGGAGGTCGGGCAGGACGATCGCCAGCAGCAGGCTGCCGCCGGCGACGACGTAGACGAGATCGGCGGTCACGTCCCCCGGTACCCGGGGCTACGCCCGCGGTCGTACGCCAGCGGCCCCCTCGAACGCCGCCGCCACCTCGAGCAGCCGCCGGTCGGCGCCGTGCGGGGCCACGAGCTGCACGCCGACCGGCAGGCCGGCGGCCGTCCACCCGGCGGGCACCGAGATCGCGGGGCAGCCGGTGACGGTGATGAGGTACGCCGAGCGCATCCAGTCCAGGTACGTCGCCATCGGGCGGCCGTTGATCTCGGCGGGGAACTCCTGGTCCGCGGGGAACGGCGGCACCTGGGAGACCGGCAGCACCAGGACGTCGTACTGCTGGAAGAACAGGCGCATCCGCTCGGCGAGCGTGGTGCGCCGGGTGTAGGCGCGGGCGACGTCGGCGCCGCTCAGGTGCTCGCCGAGCCGGATGTTGTCGGCGAGCGACTGCTTGAGCTCGCCGGGGTGCTCGGCCAGCAGCGGGCCGAGCTTGGCGTGCAGGTGCCAGGCGCGCAGGGTGCGGAAGGTGTCGTCGGCCTCGCGCAGGTCGGGGTACGCCGCCGCGACGCGGGCGCCCGCACCGGCGAACGTCGCGGCGGACGACTCGACGACCGCGGCGACCTCGTCGTCGACCTCGAACGCGCCGCCCAGGTCGACGCTGAGCGCGACCCGGAGGCCGTCGAGTGCCCCGGCGCCGGGCGGCAGCGCCTCGGCGAAGACCCGGCCGGGGTCGCCGAGCGCGTGCGGCGCCCGAGGGTCGGGTCCGGCCAGCACGCCCAGCAGCAGCGCCAGGTCGCCCACGTCGCGGGCCATCGGGCCGCCGACCGAGGTGGTCTCCCACTGGTTGTACAGCGGCCACTCCGGCACCCGGCCCAGGCTCGGGCGCAGTCCGACCACGCCGCAGAACGACGCGGGGTTGCGCAGCGAACCGCCCATGTCGGAGCCGTCGGCGAGCGGCACCATCCCGGACGCGAGCGCGGCCGCCGCTCCCCCGCTGGAGCCGCCCGCGCTGCGGGTCGGGTCGTGCGGGTTGCGGGTGGTGCCGAAGACCCGGTTGAAGGTGTGCGAGCCGGCCGCGAACTCCGGCACGTTGGTCTTGCCGAGCAGGACCACGCCGGCCCGGCGGATCCGCTCGACGATCAGCTCGTCCTCGTCGGGGACGTGGTCGGCGAAGAGCCGGGAGCCGTACGTCGTGCGCCAACCCGCCGTCGCGTGCGTGTCCTTCACCGCGAACGGCAGGCCGTGCAGGGCACCCAGCCGGCCGCCGTCGGACTGGTAGCGGTCGGCCTCGTCGGCCCCGGCCCGCGCCCGGTCGGCATCGAGGCTGACGATCGCGTTCAGCTCCGGGTTGCGGGCATCGATCCGCTCCAGGTGCAGCTCCAGCAGCTCGCGGGCGGAGACCCGTCGCTCCCGCACCGCCGCGACCATCGCGCGGGCGGACGAGTCAGGGGTGATCGGTGGCTGGCTCACCGGGGCCCCGGGGTGCGCGGTGAGCTGTCCACCGTTCGTGGCAGCGGATCGGTGGCTGGCGCACCGCCGACGCGGCGCGACCCGGTCGGGCGGTGAGCTGGGCACCGTTCCGGCCGCAGCATCGGTGGCTGCCTCACCGCCGCCGCCCGAACAGCGAGCCCGCGACGACGCCCAGCAGCACCAGGCCGGCGCCGACGGCGATGCCCTTGAGGAAGTCGTCGGGGGCGGATGCCTTCGCGGGAGCGGTGAAGACCGTGGTCCCGGGGGCTGCGGGGGTCTCGACACCGGCCGGCGCCGGCGCGCCGGACTGATCGAGCGCTGGGCCGGCGATCGCGGCGCCGACGTTGCCGAAGAACTCGCCGGCCATCCGCTTCGAGACGCTGGTGAGCATCCGCTGGCCCACGCCGCCGACCATCCCGCCGACCGTCGCGTCGGCGTCGTACGACACCTCGGTGCCGCCGTCGACCTCGGCGAACGAGACGGCGACCCGGGCGTCGACCGTGCCCGGCGCACCGGACCCCGACAGCGTCATCACCAGCGAGCGCTCCGGGACCAGGTCGGAGAGCGTGCAGGTGCCGGCGTAGGTGCCCTTGATCGCGGCCACGCCGGCGGTGACGGTCATGTCGTAGGCGTGCTCGTTCCCAGGGATCGGGGGGCGGGCCGCCAGCCGCTCGCAGCCGGGGATGGTGGCCACGAGCACGGCCGGGTCGAGCAGGGCGTCCCACACCTGGTTGATCGGCGCGGCGATGACGTTCGAACCCTGGATCCTCATGCGGTGTGCTCCTGGCTGGGGTGGGACTGGCGCAGGTGGAAGAGCTCGGACGGCGAGATGGGCATCGCGGTGATCGCCAGGCCCGGGATGGACAGCCTCTCGGCGTCCTCGATCGCGGCCGCGAACACTGCGGCCGACGGGATCACGCCCGCCTCCCCCGCGCCCTTGATGCCGAGCGGGTTCAGCGGTGACGGGGTCTCGAGGTGGTCGATGTCGATGCCGTCGGGGACCTCGGTGACGTACGGCATCAGGAAGTCCATGAAGGAGGCGTTCTGCAGCTGGCCGTTCTCGTCGTACGCCATCCGCTCGTAGAGCGCGCCGGCCACGCCCTGGGCGACGCCGCCGTGGATCTGGCCCTCGACGATCATCGGATTGATCAGCTTCCCGCAGTCGTGGACGACGGCGTACTTCAGGATGGTGATCTCCGCCGTCTCCGGGTCGGTCTCGACGATCACCGCGTGCATGCCGGAGGCGAACGTCGCCCGCTCGGGGCTGTAGAAGTCGCGGCCCTCGAGGCCCGGCTCCTCGTCCTCGGGCACCGGCGGCTTGCCCGGGTCGCCGACCGAGAACTGGGTCGCCGCCTTCGACGCCTCGTCGAAGGCGTAGCGCAGCGGGTTCGAGAGCACCGAGACCGTGCCCAGGTCGAGCGAGCTGCCCGGCGAGCCCTTCACCGAGACGACGCCGTCGACGATCTCCAGGTCCTCCTCGGACGCCTCGAGCGCCTCGGCGGCGATCTTCAGCACCTTCTCCTTGGCCCGCCTGGCGGCCAGGTGGATCGCCGAGCCGCTCATCACGGCGGCCCGCGAGGCGAAGGTGCCGACGGCGTACGGCATCCGCCGGGTGTCGCCGGTGACGACCTCGACGTCCTCCAGTCGGACCCCCAGCTCGTCGGCGACCAGCTGCGCGAACACGGTCGCGTGCCCCTGGCCCTGGGTGGTCAGGCCGGTGGCGACCTTGACCTTGCCGGTGGTCTCGATGTGCACGTGCGCGCCCTCGTAGGGGCCGACGCCGGTGCCCTCGACGTAGCAGGCCAGGCCGATGCCGACCCGCCGACCGACCGCGGCCATCTCCTTCTGGAACGCGGGGAACTCGTCCCAGCCGACCAGCGCCTTGATCTTCTCCAGCGAGGCCGGGTAGTCGCCGGAGTCGTACTCCAGCTCCCGCCCGTCCTGGAAGATCAGCCCCTGGTCGTAGGGGAACTCGTCGGGCTGGATGAAGTTCGTGGCCCGCACCTCCGCGCGGTCCTTGCCGAGGTACTCGGCGATCGCGTCCATGGTGCGCTCCATGACGAAGCAGCCCTGCGGCCGCCCGGCGCCGCGGTACGGCGTGACCATCACGGTGTTGGTGTAGACCGACTCGAAGACGACCCGGTAGACCTCGGGCTTGTACGGCCCGAGCAGCTGGGTCGAGGTGATGATCGGGACGATCAGGCCGTACGGCGTGTACGCGCCGTGGTCGTGCCAGAACGCCACGTCGAGCCCGAGCAGACGGCCGTCGTCGTCGAACCCGACCTCGACGTGGTGCACCTGGCCGCGCTCGTGGGCGCTGGAGATGAAGTGCTCGCGGCGGTCCTCGGTGAACTTCACCGTGCGGCCCAGCGCGCGGGCCGCCAGCGGGACGAGCAGCTCCTCGGGCCACGGGTGGTTGATCTTCACGCCGAAGCCGCCGCCCACGTCGGGGGTGATCACGTCGACCTGGCCGAGGTCGAGCTCCAGCTTCACCGCGACGACCGCGCGCACGCCGGTCGAGCTCTGGGTCGAGGTCCACACCTGCATCCGGTTGAGGTCGGGGTCCCAGCGGGCGACCGTGCCGCGGCCCTCCATCGGCGTGCAGGCGCTGCGCTCGACGGTGAGGTCGAGCTCGAGGCGGTGCGGCGCCTTCGCGATCGCCGCCTGCGCGTCGCCGGTCTGCTGCTCCATCCGGGCGCCGACGTTGCCCGGCACGTCCTCGTGGACCAGCCGGTCCGCGGCGCGGGCGGCGTCGATGCCGACGACGGGCGGCAGCACGTCGTACGTCACCCGGATGCGGTCGAGCGCGTCCTCGGCGACGTAGCGGTCCTCGGCGACCACGAACGCCACCGCCTCGCCGGCGTAGTTCACCTCGTCCTTGGCCAGGGCGTACTGCGTGCGGCCGTGAGTCAGGGCCGGGTGCGGGATCAGCAGCGGCAGCGGCTCGGCCATCGGACCGGTCAGGTCGTCGTGGGTCCAGACGGCGTGCACGCCCTCGAGGTCGAGCACCGCGTCGACGTCGATGTCGACGATCCGGGCGTGCGCGTGCGGGCTGCGCAGCACCGCCGCGTGCAGGGTCGCCGGGCCTACAGCCACGTCGTCGACGTAGCGCCCCTGTCCGCGCAGGAACCGCTGGTCCTCGACCCGCTGCACCCCCTGGCCCATCAGCTTCGTGGTCACGGCGTTTCCTCGTTGGTCGAGGAGCCCTCGCGAGGAACGAGCGAGGGCGTATCGAGACCCAGCTCGGCGGCTCGCTCCACGGCCCTGACGATGTTCTGGTAGCCGGTGCAGCGGCACAGGTTGCCGGCGACCATCTCGCGGCACTCCTCGTGCGTGGGGGTCGGGTTGGCCCGCAGCCCCGCGGTGATGGTGGTCAGGAAGCCCGGCGTGCAGAAGCCGCACTGCAGGCCGTGGCACTCCACGAACGCCTGCTGCACGTTGCTCAGGGTGCCGTCGGGACGGGCCAGCCCCTCGACGGTGGTGATCTCCTGGCCCTGCGCGGAGACCGCGAACATCAGGCAGGCGCGCACCGGGGCACCGTCGAGCAGCACCGTGCAGGCGCCGCACACGCCGTGCTCGCAGCCGACGTGGGTGCCGGTGAGGCCGAGGTCGTGGCGCAGCGCGTCCGAGAGCAGCCGCCGACCCGGCACCCGGACGTCGTACGACGCACCGTTCACACTCAGGCGTACGTCGTGCAGCTCCTCGCTCACGGTGCCCCCTCCCGGGATCGGAGCTCCGCGTCCCGGACCGCCGACCCGACCACCCGCTCGGTGAGCACCCGCACCAGCTGGGAGCGGTACGCCGCGGTCGCGTGGATGTCGCCGACGGGATCGAGCTCGGCCAGCGCGGCCGCGCCCCGCTCCCCGGCCGGGACGCCGCTCAGGTCGACGACCGTCGGCACGTCGCTGACCGACACGAACCCCGCCTTGACCGTCTCGCCGTCGGCCAGCGCCGCGACCCCGCACAGCGCGTAGTCGCCGTGCCGCCGCGCGATCTCCTCGAAGGCCACGCCGGCCCCGGCCGGAAGAGCCGGGAAGTCCGCCGACACCGCGATCTCGTCGGGGGCCAGCGACGACTCCAGCGGACCGAGGAACAGCTCGGCCGCGGCGATCGTGCGTCGGCCGCGCACCGAGGCCACCTCCACCGAGCCGCCGAGCAGGGTGAGCACGACCGGCATCTCGGCGGCCGCGTCCGCATGCACCAGCGAGCCCACCGTGGTGCCGCGGTTGCGGATCGTCGCGTGGGCGACGTGGGCCAGGGCCAGGCTGACGAGCGGCTGCGTGCGTCGTACCTCCGCCGAGGCGAGGACGTCGGCGTGCCGGGCCAGCGCCCCGATCCGGACCCCCCGGTCGTCGACCCGGATGCCGGCCAGCTCGGCCAGCCCGTTGATGTCGACCAGCGCGCTCGGCTGGGCCAGCCGCATCGACAGCAGCGGCACCAGGCTCTGGCCGCCGGCCAGCACCTTGGCGTGCGGGTCGGCGGCCAGCGTCGCGATCGCCTCGTCGAGGGTCGACGGGCGGTGGTACGCGAACGGTGCGGGCTTCACAGGTTCCGGGTCACCTCGCCCGCGGAGGCGTTCAGGTTGCGGGCCACCAGGTGGTAGTAGGCGATGACGACGATCGTGCCGAACGCGATGCCGGTGAGCGCGAAGTCGTCGGTGATCTCCAAGGTGACGTCGCCGACGCCGATGATGATGCCGGCGGCCAGACCGACCAGGTTGACGGGATTGGCGAAGTCGACCCGGTTGTCGACCCAGATCTTGGCGCCGACCAGGCCGATCATCCCGTAGAGGACGACGGTGATGCCGCCGAGGACGCCGCCCGGGGTCGCGTTCACGATGGCGCCGAACTTCGGGCACAGACCCAGCAGGATCGCCACGATGGCCGCCGCGTAGTAGGCGGCGGTCGAGTAGACCTTGGTCGCACCCATCACGCCGATGTTCTCGGCGTACGTCGTCGTCGGGCTGCCCCCGAACAGGCTGGCCAGGGCGGTCGCGGCACCGTCGGCGCCGAGGGCCCGGCCCATGTAGGGGTCCAGGTTCTCGCCGGTCATCTCGGCGACCGCCTTGACGTGGCCGGTGTTCTCGGCGATCAGCGCGATCACGCCCGGCAGCACGAGCAGGATGAAGGTCAGCGAGAAGCTCGGGCCGTGTACGACGTCCACGCCGTCGGCGAGGGTGCCGCTCGGCAGGCCGATCCAGTCGGCGGCCTGCACGCCCGCCCAGGTCACCCGGTCGTGCTCGGTGGCCTCGGTCGCACCGCCGAGCACCGAGGTGATCGGGCCGAAGACGCCGTCGAAGAGCCACGAGACCAGGTAGCCGAAGACCAGCGCCAGCAGCACGGCGATCCGCGACCAGAAGCCGGGGAGCAGCACCGCGGCGGCCACCATGAAGGTGGCGGTGAGCAGCGCGACCCACTGGTCCTGCGGCCAGTAGACGTCCGCGACCACCGGCGCCAGGTTGAAGCCGATGAGCATGACGACCGCGCCGGTGACGGCCGGCGGCAGGATCTTGTGGATCAGGCCCGCGCCGGCGAAGTGCACCAGCACGCCGACCGCCAGCAGCACCAGGCCGGCGACCAGGATCGCCCCGGTCACGTCCGCGGAGTCACCGTCCTGGCCCCGGATCGCGACGACGCCGCCCACGAACGACGCGCTGGTCCCGAGGTAGCTGGGCACCTTGTTGCTGCACACCAGCAGGAACATGATCGTGCAGATCCCGGAGAACATGATGGCGAGGTTGGGGTCGAGCCCCATCACCAGCGGGAAGACGAACGTCGCCCCGAACATCGCCACGACGTGCTGGGCGCCGAGGCCCGCCGTCTTCCCCCAGCTCAGCCGCTGGTGCGGCGCGACCGCCACCCCCGGAGCCGGGTCGACCTTCTCCCACGAGAACAACGACATGCCCGCACCTCCATCACCGGCGGCCCGCGGCCGCAGAGGAACCACAACGTAGTGATCCCCATGACACACCCTCGACGGCCACTCCTGCCGAAGGAACGCCGAATCCGCTGGCACCACTTGACCGCCGAGTCAGCAGAAGTGGTGGGCCGAGTCAGCACTACTGGTGCTGACTCGGCAAGCTCAGGAGGCAAGCTCAGGAGGCGATCTCCAGGACGCGGAGGGCGACGGCGACGTCGAGGCGCAGGTGCGGGTCGGAGGAGAGCGGGCCGAGGAGACGTTCGAGCTTGGCCACCCGGTAGCGCATCGTGTTGTAGTGGAAGAACTGCACGCGAGCGGCCTCGGCCACGTTGAAGTTCGTGTCCAGCAGCACCTGGAGGGTCTCGCGCAGGTCCGCGGCCTCGGTCGTGGCCAGGGCGAGCGGGCCGAGCACGTCGCGGGTGAAGGCCTCCAGCTCGCGGTCGTCGGTGATCAGCGCGATCAGCCGGTGCAGGCCGAGCTGGTCGAAGAAGGTCGTCGAGCCGCCGCCGTGCACCCGGCGCCCCACCTCGACCGCGCGCCGGGCCTGCGCGTAGGCGCCCGGCAGGTCCTCGAGATCGACGGCCACCCGACTCACCCCGACCGAGAACGGCCGGCGGCCACCGCCCTTGTCGCCGGCCACGGCCGTCACCACCCGTCGTACGACGGCCTCGCCGGCCACCGACTCCTCGGCGCCGGACGGGACCGGCAGCAGACTGACGACCTCGGAGGAGAAGTCGACGCAGGGGATGCCGGGGTCGACGCCGCGACCGACCTGCCGCCAGGCCGCCGCGAACCGCTCCTGCCACTGCCGGCGGACGGCGCGCGCGACCGGCGCCTCGTCCGGTCCGGGCGGGTCGATCTCGGCGGCGACCACGACGACCGGCCGGAGCAGGTCCCAGCCGAAGGTGTCGGCGTGCTCGGCGACGTACTCCTCCCCGCCGGCACGGCGCAGGAAGACGTCGCGCAGGAAGTCGCCCTGGTACTTGTTCTCGACCGCGGAGACGGCCTGCTCGCGGATGATGACCAGGGCCGCCACGGCCGCCGCCCGCTCGAGCGCGTGCACGTCGTCGGAGGAGATCGGCGCGCCCGGCCGGACGCAGACGAGCCGGGCCAGGTCGGTGCCGGCCGCCGCGACCCGCAGCGTGCGCACCTCGCCGTCCCCCACCACCGCTCCGTGGCCCCCGATCCGCTCGACCCGGACCCGGCCGGTCGGGTCGACGAGATCGTGGTCGGCGAGCTGGGTGCGCTGCGCCTCGGAGAGCGCACCGGCACGCTCGCGGCCGTCGGTCGAGGTCACCAGGACGCCCACGTCGAGCACCCGCGCCACCTCGGCCGCGATCCCCCGCAGGTCGCCACCCTCGAGGGCGATCTGGGTGAGGCCGGTGTGCAGCGCGTCGACCCGGGCCAGCGCCTCGGCGGCGCCACCGTCACCGGTGCCTATCAACATCTGCGCCCTCCTCGGGAGATCGTTGGCACATCCTCACATCGGTCAACCCTAGAATGACCCGCTAGCGTCTGTCAGCGTGAGGCCCCACCGCCCGCTCCCGGCCCAGCACCGGGCCCCCCTTCCGGTCAGCGCACCGCCGCGCGTCCACGAGCGGCTCCGGGCCGCGCCGGACGGCCCGGTCACCGTGCTCCACCGAGGTCCGCACGCCGTGTACGTCGACCTGCACGGCTGGTGCACCGGCGTCGTCGACGCGCAGGCCGCCCAGGTGCCGTGCGCCCTGCGCGCCGCGGCCGGCGTGCTCGCCGAGCTCCCGGCGCGGACCGCGGAGGTCCGCGACGGCGTGCTCCACCTCGACGGTCGGCCGCTGGTCGTGGGCCGGTTCGTCCGGGTCGGCGTCCCCGCACTGGCGCTCACCGCCGACCGGCCGGCACCGCTGGGGGTCGAGGAGGTGCGCAGCCTGGTCGGCGCCGGCGACGGGCTCACGCCGTACGGCGACGACCAGCTCTGCGGCTGGCTGGCCGTGCACCGGGCCGCCGGCGTCGCGACCCCCGAGGTCGACGCGGCGGTGCGGGCGATGGCGTACCGCACCACGCTGCTCTCCGCCACCCTGCTCGACTGCGCCCTGCACGGGGAGGCACTGCCCGAGTTCGGGGACTGGCTGCGGGTCGTCGGCACCCCTGCCGAGCGAGGCCGGGCCGCGGCGCTGGCGGCGATCGGACACACCTCCGGCCGCGGTCTGCTCACCGGGGGCCGGCGTGCCCTCGCCGGACTCGCACGGCGCAGCGGAAGCGCGGCATGAGGACCCACGTCGAGCTCCGTCCCGGCGCGTACGCCGACTCCGTCGCCCTGCTCCAGGTCAGCCGCAGCGTCCAGCAGGTCGAGGGCGTGCTCGCGGCCCAGGTCGCGATGGCGACCGCACTGAACCTCGAGGTGCTCGCCGGCATGGGCTTCGACGTGCCCGCCGAGGCCACCACCAACGACCTCGTCGTCGCGCTGCGCGTCGCGGACGACGCCGCCGTCGAACGCGCCCTGGCCGCGGTCGCCGAGGCGCTGGCCGCGACGAGCCGCCGACCGACCGGCGGTGGCGAGGTGGCACCCCACCGCACCACGGCCACCGCGCTGCGCGACGCCCCCGGCGGGCTGGTCCTGGTCTCCGTCGCCGGCCAGCACGCCCTCGTCGAGGCGATGGACGCCCTCGACGCGGGCAGCGACGTGATGGTCTTCAGCGACAACGTCCCGCTCGAGCACGAGATCGCCCTGAAGCGCACCGCCGCCGAGCGCGGGCTGCTGGTGCTGGGCCCCGACTGCGGGACGGCCGTCGTCGACGGGGTCGGTCTCGGCTTCGCCAACGTGGTCCGCCCCGGACCGGTCGGCCTGGTCGCCGCGTCCGGCACCGGCTGCCAGCAGCTCCTCGCGCTGCTCGACCACGCCGGCGTCGGCGTCTCCTCCGCGCTCGGCGTCGGCGGCCGTGACCTGTCCACCGAGGTCGGCGGCCGGTCCACCACCGAGGCCCTGCGCCGGCTCGACCTCGACCCGTCGGTCGAGCTCGTCGTCCTCGTCTCCAAGCCCCCGGCCCCCGAGGTCGCCGCCACCGTGCAGGAGTACGCCGACCGCCTCGGCACGCCGGTCGAGCTCGCGCTCCTGGGTGCCGGCCGCCCCGACCTGACCGCGGCCGCCGAGGCGGTGCTGCGCCGGCTCGGCCACGCCGTCCCCACCTGGCCGGTCACCGGGAGCACCGGTCCGGCCACCCGCGGTCGGCGGCTGCACGGGCTCTTCGTCGGCGGCACGCTCTGCCAGGAGGCCAGGCTGATCGCGGAGGAGCGGCTCGGCACCGACCACCCGTTCACCGACTTCGGCGACGACGCCTACACCGCCGGCCGGGCCCATCCGATGATCGACCCGACGCTGCGCCTGGAGCACCTCGCCCGGGTCGCCGCCGACCCGGACACGGCGGTGCTCCTGCTCGACGTCGTGCTGGGCCACGGCGCGGAGCCGGACCCGGCCGCGCTCCTCGCGCCGGCCATCACCGGGCTCGATGTCCCCGTCGTCGTCAGCCTGGTCGGCACCGCCGCCGACCCGCAGGACCTGGCCCGCCAGGCCGACGCGCTCGCCGGCGCCGGTGCCGAGGTGCACCTGTCCAACGCCGGCGCGGCCCGGCGCGCGGTGGCCCTCGTCGAGCAGCGCCTGGAGGCCCTGTCATGACCAGCACCGTCGTGACCAGCACCAGCACCGTCGTCTCCGTCGGCACCGACCTGCTCGCCGATGCCCTCGCCGGTCAGGCGGTCGAGGTCCAGCGCGTCGACTGGCGCCCGCCGATGCCCGGCACGGAGTCCGATCTGGCCACCGTCGCCGCGGACCCGCTGCGCCACGACGCCAACCGGCGCGCCCTCGACGCCATGCTCGGTGTGACCGCCCGGCTGGTCGACGTCGCCCCGGCTGCCGAGGTGCTCGGCCTGCAGCGCGGCGAGTTCCTGCACGCCGGCCCGCCGATCACCTGGGACCGCGCGTCCGGCCCGCTGCGCGGCGGGCTGATGGCCGGTGCCGCGCTCGAGGGGCTCGTCGACGACCCGGAGGACGCCGTCGCGCTCTTCGAGTCCGGCTCCTCGGTGAGCCTGGAGCCGTGCCACCACCGCGCCACAGTCGGGCCGATGGCCGGGGTGGTCACCCCGGGCATGTGGATGTTCGTGCTCGAGGATCCGGCGAGCGGGCGTCGTACCCACTGCTCGCTCAACGAGGGCCTCGGCAAGGTGCTCCGGTACGGCGCCTACTCCCCCGAGGTGCTCACCCGGCTGCGCTGGATGGGCGACGTGCTGGGCCCGCTGCTGCAGGCCGCCGTGCGCGCCAGCGAGCCCGTCGACGTGACCGGCATCCTCACCCAGATGCTGCAGATGGGCGACGAGGCCCACAACCGCAACCGCGCCGGGACCCTGATGCTGCTGCGCGACCTCGCCCCGGCGATGGTCCTCAGCAGTCACGAGGCCGGCGCGGCCACCGCCGACGTCGCCGAGGCGATCCGGTTCGTCGGCGCCAACGACCACTTCTTCCTCAACCTGGCGATGCCGGCCTGCAAGCTCGCGCTGGACGCCGCCCGCGGCATCGAGGGCTCGACGATGGTCGTGGCGATGGCCCGCAACGGCACCGACTTCGGCATCCAGGTCGCGGGCACCGGCGACGAGTGGTTCACCGGTCCGGCCCAGGTCGCCGACGGGCTCTACCTGGGCGACTACGGACCCGACGACGCCAACCCCGACATCGGCGACTCCGCGATCACCGAGACCGCCGGCATCGGCGGCTTCGCGATGGCCACCGCCCCCGCGATCGTGCGCCTGGTCGGCGGCAGCGTCCCGGACGCGCTCGCGACCACCCGCCGGATGCACGAGATCACCCTCGGCGAGAACCCGCGCTGGTCGGTGCCGGTGCTCGACTTCCAGGGCACCCCGACCGGCATCGACGTCACCCGGGTCTGCCGCACCGGCATCCTGCCGCAGATCAACACCGGCATGGCCGGCAAGGTCGCCGGCACCGGTCAGGTCGGTGCCGGCCTGGTGACCCCGCCGGCCGAGATCTTCCCGAAGGCGCTGGCGCGACTGGCCGAGCTGGCCCGGGGCCGGGGCTGAGTACGCACACTCAGGCCGGTCGAGTAGGCCGCCGCTGACGCCGGCACCGGACCGGGTGGCTGGATGGGGGCATGCCCTTCTACGACCCGACGCGGTGCCCCGACTGCGGGGCCGACCTGCCCGCCGTCCCCAGCCGGTGCGACGCCTGCGACCTGCCGCTGACCGGCCAGACCGCCGTCCAGCTGCAGAGCGTGCTGCGGTACGCCGACCAGCTGCTGGGCCAGCTCCGCCGGCCGGCCCCGTCCGCGATCGCGCCGTACCCCGCCCCAGCGCCGCGCGAGCGCGAGCGCCGCGGTCCGCGCACCACCTCGGTGCCGGCCGTGCTGCTCGGCCTCGGGGCGCTCTGCCTGCTCGTCGCGGCACTGATCTTCCTGGCCGTCGCCTGGTCCTGGCTCGGCGTGGGAGGTCGTACGACGGTCCTGCTCGGCCTGACCGCGGGCAGCGCGGCGGCGGGGCTGGTGCTCGGCGGGCGCGGCCTGCGGGCGGCCGGGGAGGCGCTCACCGTCGTCGCACTGGGCCTGGTCCTGCTCGACGTCGCCGGCGCGGGCCGGGCGGGCTGGCTCGGCACCCATCCCGACGGCGTCCCGCTCGCGGTGTACGGCGGGGCGCTGGCCGTCGCCGGTCTCGCGCTCCTCACCCACCCGTCGCGGCTGATCGTCCCGCAGTTGGCCGCGGCCACCGGCGTGGGCGTCCTGCTCGCCGGGCTGGGCGAGCAGACCGACCGGCTCCGGCTGCTGGCGTTCGTCGGCGTGCTCGCGTTCGCCGCACTGGCGTGGACCGGCCGGGCGCTGCGGGCGGCGGCCCTCCGGTGGCTCGCGCTCGCCGGCGCGGGCGTCAGCTGGCTGGTGCTGGCCGGCACCTCGGCGGCGCACGCGCTCGAGGATCCGACCCTGGCCGGCCAGTGGGCGGACGGCCGGGTGGCCGGCCTGCTCGCCGCCGCGGCGCTGCTCCTGCTTCCGGCGGCCTTCCGCCCGCTCCGGCCCGTGGCCCTCGAGCCGTGCCTGGCGCTGGCCGCTGCCGCGGTCACCGGTGCGCTCGCGGTGCCGGTCGTCGACGAGACCGCCACGGTCCTGGTCCTGGTCGCCTCCGCCGTGGTCGTCGCCTGGTCGGGCGTGCTCCTCCTGCTGCTGGGCTCCCGCTGGTCCCTGGTCGCGCAGGTGCCGCTGCTGATCGCGTGCGTCCCCGTGGCGGGAGCCACGATCACGCTCGGCCTGCTCGCCCTGTCCCGCACGCTCGACATCGGGACGCCGTACTCCGCGACCGCCGATGTCCGATTGGCCGCGCGGCTCGACCAGCCGCACCCGCTGGTGCTGCCTATCGCAGCTCTCACCATCGCCGTCGCCATCGCGAGCCTGGTGCCGCGCGCCCACCGGCGGACCGCAGCGGCCCGAGCCGCCGGACCACTCGGCCTCGCCGGCCTCGGCGGCGTGGCGCTGTTCGCCGCTCCCCTGGCTGCGGTCGTGCTGCCGCTGTCCGCGGCCGGCGCGGCCGTGCTGCTCGTCCGCCGGGTCCGCACCGGCCTCCTGGGGCTGGTCGCCGTCGCGGCCGCCGGAGCCGCGGTGCCCCTCGCCCTGCCGAGCGCCGGTCTCACGACCGCGACCGCGGTGGTGCTGAGCGTCGTCGCCGCCTCCGTTGCCCTCCGCGGGCCGGCCGAGGTCCGGCTGCTCGGCGGCGCCGCGCTGCCGCTCGCGCTCGCCACCGCCGCCTGGGCCGGCGGGGAGGTCGCCGGGCTCGACCCGTCGTACCGCTCCCTGCTGGTGCTGGCGCTGGTCGCGGCGCTCGCGCTGCCCCGCCCGCGGCCGGAGGTCGAGCTCGCGGCGGTCGTGGCGGCGGTGGCCGCTGCGCTTGCCGGGATCGACGACAGCACCCCGCTGGCGGTGCACCTGACCCTCGCCGGCGCCCTGCTCACGATCCACTCCCTGCTGCACCGCGACCGCCGGCCGCTGGCCTGGCCGGGCGGGCTGCTGCTCGCGGCCGCGACCTGGGTACGGCTCGCCGAGATCGGCGTCGAGGCGCCCGAGGCCTACACGCTGCCGAGCGCCGTCGCGCTCGTGCTGGTCGGTCTGTACCGGCTCACCCGCGACGGTCGCGCCGGCACCGCGACCGCGCTGCTGCCCGGCCTGGTGCTCGCCACCGTCCCGAGCCTGCTGTGGGTGCTCGCCGACCCGCTCACGCCGCGCGCGGTGCTGCTCGGCGCCGGCTGCCTGACCCTGGTGCTGCTCGGCGCCCGGCTGGGCTGGAGCGCTCCCCTGCTGGTCGGCGGCACCGTCGGTGCGCTCGTCGTGCTGCGCGAGTCCGCGCCGTACCTCGCCGAGACCCCGCAGTGGATCCTCATCGGCACCGCCGGAGCCCTGCTCACGGTCGTGGGCGTCACCTGGGAGCGCCGCTCCGTCGAGCTGCACCGGGCGGGGGCGTACGTCGGCCGGCTGCGGTGAGCCGGCATGCCGAAGGCCCCGGTGCCGAGCACCGGGGCCTGGGGTGTGACTGCTGCGGCTACTTCAGCCAGCCGTGACGCTGGACGAACGGGACCTTGGCCCAGAGACCGCCGAGACCGAGGGTCCGGCCGGCGTCGGTCAGCGCGAGCATCGCGAGCAGACCGGCGTAGACGAGGTGGTCGTCCATGAAGGGGTTGTTCTCCGGCCAGAGCGCGGCGGCCCACATCAGGACCATCATCAGCGCCCCCGAGACGGCCGCGACCCGGATGCCGACGCCGGTGATCAGCGCCAGACCGATGCCGGCGAGGCCGACCATGAACAGCCAGTCGACGGCGGCGTAGCCGGCCAGCGAGTTGAAAGCGTCCGCGAAGGGGCCCTTGGTCGCGAAGCTCAGGAAGCCCTCGGTGGGGCTGCCGCCGTTGAGCCAGGACGAGTCCCGCTCGGTGGCGAAGCCGAGGCCGAAGAGCTTGTCCAGGAAGGCCCAGAGGAAGACCCAGCCGAGGGCGATCCGCAGGCCGGCACCGACGTAGCGGGCGGCACGCGCGGGGCGGGTCTCGGGGGCGATCAGCTCGGGGTGGACGAAGTTCGGGTCGGGCAGGGTCGCGGCCCCGCCCTCGTGACGTCCTCGGTGGGTGAGGTGGATGTTCGACATGGTGTGACCTCCTGCTCCGGTGGTGACGTTCTCTGACACCACCACTCTCGCCGCGCGCGCCGCTCCCGGTCAGTGCCGGACGTCGCGCGGGTGGAGGACCTAGGTCCCGAAGCCGGTCAGGCCTGCTGCGGCGGCAGCCAGAAGGCGGCCTTGATGTCGACGCTCCCCGAGGGCCGCAGCGGGGTGCCCTCCTCGAGATAGGTCTGGCGCGCCTCGTCGAGATGGCTCGGCGGCAGCGACCCGTCGGCGCGCACCACCCGCCACCACGGCACCCCGCCGCCGTGGGTCGCCATCACGTTGCCGACCCGGCGCGGGCCGTACCGGCCGAGCGCGTCCGCGATGGCGCCGTACGTCGTGACCCGGCCGCGCGGCACCTGCTCGACGATCGCGAGCACCGCCTCGACGTACTCCTCGGGATGCCTCACGCCCCGAACGCTAGCGGCCGGCTCCGGGCAGCGTGCTGCCCCGACGACGCGAACGACCCGCCCGCGGATGCGGACGGGTCGTTCGGGACGGGCGGTGCCCGGAGGCTCCGTGCGTCAGTACGTCGGCTGCGACGGGTCGATCTGGTTGACCCAGGCCACCACGCCACCGCCGACGTGGACGGCGTCGGCGTACCCGGCGCCCTTCACGATGGCGAGCGTCTCGGCCGAGCGGACGCCGGACTTGCAGTGCATGACGACCTGCTTGTCCGCGGGCAGCTTCTCCAGCGCGGAGCCGTTGAGGAACTCGCCCTTGGGGATCAGGACCGAGCCGGGGATCTTGTTGATCTCGTACTCGTTGGGCTCGCGCACGTCGACGAGCACGAAGTCGCGGGTGCCCTCCTCGCGCTCCTTCAGCATGTGCTCCAGGGTGGTGACCGAGATCGTCGAGCCGGCGGCCGCGTCGGCCGCCTCGTCGGAGATCGCGCCGCAGAAGGCGTCGTAGTCGATCAGGCCGGTGACGGTGGGGTTCTCGCCGCACAGCGCGCAGTTGGGGTCCTTGCGGACCTTCAGCTTGCGCCACTCCAGCTCGAGGGCGTCGTAGATGACCAGCTTGCCGATGGCCGGGTCGCCGATGCCGGTCAGGACCTTGATGGCCTCGTTGACCTGGATCGAGCCGATCGCGGCGCACAGGACGCCGAGCACGCCGCCCTCGGCGCAGCTCGGGACCATGCCCGGCGGCGGGGGCTCGGGGTAGAGGCAGCGGTAGCACGGCGCGTCCGGGGCCATGCTGGGCGCGAAGACCGAGGCCTGGCCGTCGAAGCGGTAGATCGAGCCCCACACGTAGGGGATCCCCAGGAAGTACGCCGCGTCGTTGACCATGTAGCGGGTCGCGAAGTTGTCGGTGCCGTCGACGATCAGGTCGTAGCCCCTGAACACGTCCATGACGTTGTCGTTGTCGAGGCGCTGCTCGTGCAGGATCACCTCGACGTACGGGTTCGCCTCGGCGATCGACTCCTTGGCCGACTGGGCCTTGGACTTCCCGATGTCGGACTGGCCGTGGATGATCTGGCGCTGCAGGTTGGACTCGTCGACCTCGTCGAACTCCGCGATGCCGAGCGTGTGGACCCCGGCGGCGGCCAGGTAGAGCAGGGCCGGGCTGCCGAGGCCACCGGCCCCGATCACCAGCACCTTGGCGTTCTTGAGCCGCTTCTGCCCGCTCATCCCGACGTCGGGAATGATCAGGTGGCGGCTGTAGCGACGCACCTCGTCGATGGTCAGCTCGTCTGCGGGCTCCACCAGGGGCGGGAAGGACACGGCTCTCTCCTCGTGTTGCGTTGGTCGTCGAACGCTCGGGCAACACCGGGCGGCCCGTCCGTGTTCCCTCCCATGTTCCCCGCGGCGCCGCGCCTCGCCGTACCGCGTCCCGTCATCCGGACTCGACGTACCTGCGGGTAGGGTTCTGCGCTGCAGGACACACGTCAGGAGCACAGGTGAGCGCAGGGCAGTACGACGTCGAGGGGACCCGCCCCCGGGGTGGCCGGATGCCGCGGCGCGAGCGCCGCGCCCAGCTGCTCGAGTCGGCGCTCGGCGTGTTCGTCGCCCAGGGCTACCACGCGGCGGCGATGGACGACATCGCCGAGCGGGCCGGTGTCTCCAAGCCGGTGCTCTACCAGCACTTCCCGGGCAAGCTCGACCTCTACCTCGCCCTGCTCGACGTCTCCTGCGACCAGATCATCGACAACTGCCGCCAGGCGCTGGAGTCCACCCAGGACAACAAGCAGCGGGTGGCGGCGGCCATCGACGTCTTCTTCGCCTACGTCGCCGAGGACACCGGCGCGTTCCGCCTGGTCTTCGAGTCCGACCTGACCAACGAGCCGGCGGTGCGCACGCACGTCGAGCGGGTCACCACCGAGTGCGCCACGCTGATCGCGGAGGTCATCCACGACGACACCGGGCTGCCCGACGAGGCGTCCCGCCTGCTCGCGGTGTCCCTGGTGGGAATGGCCCAGGTCTCGGCGCGGTTCTGGCTGACCGAGGCGGGCGGCATCAGCCGCCCCGACGCGGCCGCGCTCGTCGCGGGGCTGGCCTGGCGCGGCATCCGGGGCTACCCGAAGACCGACGAGCACTGAGCCGCGACAACCCCCGAGCCACCTGCACCACCCACCGAACGAACCCCGAACCGAAGGAGTACCCGTGGAGGTCAAGATCGGCGTCCAGCACTCGCCGCGCGAGCTGGTCGTGGACACTGCTGAGTCCGCCGAGAGCGTCGAGAAGCTGCTCGCGGACGCCGTGGCGGCCGGTGGCGTCTTCGTCCTGACCGACACCAAGGGCCGCAAGACCATCGTCCCCGCGGTCGGGATCTCGTACGTCGAGATCGGCGGCGGCGTCTCCGGCCAGGTCGGCTTCCGCAGCTAGCACCGAACCGACCCCGATGCTCGTCAGCGACCTGTTGTGGGCCCTCCTGGGTGGCGCGGGCATCGGGATCCTCGGCAAGTGGCTCGCCCCGCCCGGGCGGGACGAGGTGCCGCTGTGGGTCACCGTGCTCTGCGGAGTCGGCGGCGTCTTCGTCGGCAACGCGATCTACATCAGCGTCTGGACGCCCACCACCCCCGGCTTCGACTGGTGGCGACACGTCTGGCAGGTCGGCGTCGCCGCCGTGCTGGTCACCGCCGCGGCGGCCGCCTCCGGCCGCCGGCGGGACCGCTAGCGCGGGTCAGCTGGTACGACGGCCCGCTCAGCTGTCGAGGCCGAGCTCGGTCATCCGGTCGGTGTGCCGCTCGGTGAGCCGGGCGAACATCCGGCCGATCGCCGCCAGGTCGAGCCCGGGCCGGTCCACCCCGCCGGCCAACAGCGACGACAGCGCGTCGCGGTCGGCCGCGACCCGCTGGGCCTGGATCAGGGCCTCCCCCATCAGTCGCCGGCCCCACAGCGCCAGCCGGCCGCCGAGGCGGTGGTCGGCCACGATCGCGGCGCGGACCCGGTCGACGACGAACGCGGCGTGCCCGGTGTCCTCCAGAGAGGCCACCACCAGGTCGCGCGTGGCGCTGTCGAGGTAGGCGGCGATCTCGCGGTAGAAGTCGTTGGCGAGCCCGTCGCCGACGTACGCCTTGATCAGGCCCTCGAACCAGTCCGAGGGGGCCGTGTGCTCGTGGAACAGGTCGATCGCCTCGCGGAACGGCTTCATCGCCGCGAACGGGTCCGCGCCGAGCTCGGTGATCCGCGCATGGACCGCGGCGACCTTCGTGAACTCCCTGCTGGCCATCGTCGCGATGGCCACCTTGTCCTCGAGCGTCGGCGCGAGCTTGGCGTCCTCGGCCAGCCGCTCGAACGCCGAGATCTCGCCGTACGCGATGACGCCGAGCAGGTCGACGACGGCCTCGCGGTAGACCGGGTCCTGGAAGGCCAGGGGCGTTCCGTCGTCGAGGGAGCCCTCGGGCGTGTCGGCTGTCGATGGGGCCACCCACGCACCCTACCGATAGACTGGTCCGCAAGAGGGCGCGCCCGCCCGTGGTCATCACGACCTAAAGCGAGCCGCCCCGGTATGTGCGCGGCAGACCGCACCTGAGTCCGCCGCTTCCGACTTCTCCCTCGGTCGATCCCGGCTGACTCCAGAAAGCGACAAGATCCTGACCACGTTCCGAGAGCTCGGGGTTATCCCCGAGATTTGCGATGCCCTGGACCGCCACGGCATCACGACCCCCTTCGCCATCCAGGAGATGACCCTCTCCGTCGCCCTGATGGGCACCGACCTGATCGGCCAGGCCCGCACCGGCACCGGTAAGACCCTCGCGTTCGGCATCCCGGTGCTGCAGCGCAGCGTCTCGCCGACCGACCCGGCGTACGCCGACCTGCCGCAGGGCAAGCCGCAGGCCCTCATCGTCGCCCCGACCCGCGAGCTCGCGCTCCAGGTCTCCAGCGACCTCTCCATCGCCAGCAAGGACACCGGTCTCCGGGTCCTGACCGTCTACGGCGGCGTCGGCTACGACACGCAGCTGGAGACGCTGGAGTCCGGCGTCGACATCGTCGTCGGCACGCCGGGCCGGCTGATCGACCTCGCGAACCGTCGCGCCCTCGACCTGTCCCACGTGCACGCGCTGGTGCTCGACGAGGCCGACGAGATGCTCGACCTGGGCTTCCTGCCCGACGTCGAGCGGATCCTGCGGATGACGCCCGAGACCCGCCAGACGATGCTGTTCTCGGCCACCATGCCGTCGGCGATCGTGGCGCTGGCCCGCATCCACATGCGGCACCCGATGAACATCCGCGCCGAGTCGTCGTACGACACCTCGATGGTGCCGGCGACCGCGCAGTTCATCTACCAGGCCCACGACCTCGACAAGCCGGAGATCATCGGCCGGATCCTGCAGGCCGAGGACGCCGAGAAGATCATCGTCTTCACCCGCACCAAGCGGCAGTCGCAGCGGATCGCCGACGACCTGGCCGAGCGCGGCTTCAGCGCCAGTCCCCTGCACGGCGACATGGCCCAGGTGGCGCGCGAGAAGGCCCTGACGAAGTTCCGCGAGGACAAGATCCGGGTCCTGGTCGCGACCGACGTCGCGGCGCGCGGCATCGACGTCCGCGGGGTCTCGCACGTCATCAACTACACCTGCCCCGAGGACGACAAGACCTACGTCCACCGGATCGGCCGCACCGGCCGCGCCGGCGCGTCGGGCATCGCGATCACCTTCGTCGACTGGGCGGACCTGCACCGCTGGAAGATGATCAACAAGACCCTCGACCTGCCCTTCGACGAGCCGCAGGAGACGTACTCCACCTCCGAGCACCTCTTCCACGACCAGGGCATCCCGCCCGGCACCAAGGGCCGCATCGTCGACCCGGCGCCGGTCGAGCGCAAGCCGCGCGAGGACCGCGAGCGGCGGGACGGCGATCGTGCCGCGCGCTCCGGCAACCGCAACCGGACGCGCACCCGCAGCGGCGACAAGGTCGCCTCCGAAGGCTCGGCCCCCGCCGCAGCCGCCTCCGAGACCGCTCCGCCCGCCGAGGGTGGCGAGCGCCCCGCCGGTGCGAGCCGCAACCGGCGCCGCCGCCGATCCTCCGGTGGTGGCGGCTCCGACGCCGCTCCGGCCCCCGCGGACGCCTGAGCCTGACGATCGACCCGGAGCCCCCGGCGTACCTGGTACGCCGGGGGCTCCGTCGTCGTCGGCCGGCTCGCACTCGACGCCGGAGCGCACGTCGTACGCCCGGGGCTCCGGCCTACGCCGTCACGACGACCGTGGTGCCGAGCGGCGCGAACTCCCACAGGGCGATCGCGTCCGCGCGGCGCTGCCGGACGCAGCCGTGGGACTGCGGGGTGCCGAGCTGGGCGACGGTCTGCACCTGCTTGCCCTCGTCGACGGGGATGTCGTGGAAGCCGATGGCGGCGCCGGTGTCCCCGCGGGTGAACCGCACGAAGTACTTCATCGTCCCGGAGTCGTCGATGCCGACGGCGTCCTCGGAGCGCGAGTAGACGTCGTACGTGCCGGGGTCCAGGTTGTCGGAGAGGCTGCCGGAGACCGGATAGGTACGACGCACCTGCTCGCCCTCCTCGACCAGCCACACCCGCTGCCTGCTCTCGCTGAAGACGATGCGGCGACCGCTGCCGGAGTCCGCCGGCAGGGTGGTGTCGGCGGCGGGGTCGACCACGACCGGAGCGACCGGCTCGGCCTGCGGGGTCGGCTCCGCCGCGCTCGCCCGGTCCGCGGCGACCTCGGCCGCCGCGGGCTGCTGGTCGGCCTGCTTGTCCTGCACGATCGCGGCCGAGGGGCCGCCGGAGCCCGACAGGGCGGCGGGCAGCGCGCCGGTGCCGCCGAGCACCGCGACGGCGGTGACCGCCAGCGAGGCTCCCAGCACCGAGATCCGGCCGTAGCGGGGCCGGACCGAGGTCGCCTTGTGCCGGCTCACTTCTTCTTCGCCCGCCGGGTCGGCTTGCGCTGGGAACGGACGACCAGGTTGGCGGCGACCTCCCGGTAGGCGGCCGCGCCCTTGCTCGACCGGCTGGTGGCGAGGATCGACCGGCCGGCGGCGGGGGCCTCGGCGAACTTGATCGTCTTCGGGATCGGGGGCTCGACGACCTCGAGGTCGTAGGTCTCCGAGATCGTCTCCAGCACGGTGCGGGAGTGGTTGGTGCGGCCGTCGTACAGGGTCGGGAGCACGCCCCAGACCTCGAGCTTCTTGTTGGTGAAGCGGCGTACGTCGTGGACGGTGTCGAGCAGCTGGCCGACCCCGCGGTGGGACAGCGTCTCGCACTGCAGCGGCACCAGGACGCCGGTGGCGGCGGTCAGGGCGGCGACGGTCAGCACGCCGAGCGAGGGCGGGCAGTCCAGGAGGATCCAGTCGTACTCGTCGTCCAGGTCCTCGATGGCGGTCTTGATGACGTGCTCGCGGCCGGTGCGGGTGAGCAGGTCGGCCTCGGCGCGGGCCAGCTCGATGGTGGCCGGGAGCAGGTCGACGCCGTCCTCGGTCTGGAGGATCACGTCACCGGGCTCGACGCCCTTGGTGAGCACGTGGTGGACCGACAGCTCGAGGTCCTCGGGGTCGACGCCCAGGGAGAACGTCAGGCACGCCTGCGGATCCAGGTCGACGAGCAGCACCGAGTGGCCCAGCTCGGCGAGCGCAGCGCCGATCGAGGCCACCGAGGTGGTCTTCGCGACGCCGCCCTTCTGGTTGGCGACTGCCAGTGTCGTCGTCATCGGGTCCATCATGCCCGACGGAGGGCACGCCTCGGGGACGCACTGCTTGACTGGTCCGCATGTCCTCCAGCACTCGCTCCCGCACCTCCCCCGGGACTGCCCTCGTCACCGGTCCGACCGCCGGCATCGGGCGATCCTTCGCCGAGCAGCTCGCCCGCCGCGGGCACGACCTGGTCCTGGTCGCCCGCGACACCCGTCGTCTCGAGGAGGTCGCGGCCGGGCTGCGGTCGTCGTACGGCGTGAGCGTCGAGGTGCTGACGGCCGACCTGGGCGACCGCGCCGCGCTGGCGACGGTCGAGGCCCGGCTGCGCGATCCGGAGCGGCCCGTCGAGCTGCTGGTCAACAACGCGGGCTTCGGGCTCAAGCACCGTTTCCTCCACAACGACGCCGACGCCGAGACCGCGATGCTGGACCTGCTCGTGACCGCCGTGCTGCGGCTGACCCACGCCGCGCTCGGCCCGATGAGCGAGCGGGGTCACGGCGGCGTCATCAACGTCTCGAGCGTGGCGGCCTTCCTGCCCCGCGGCACCTACTCCGCGGCGAAGGCCTGGGTGAACAGCTTCAGCGAGTGGGCGGCCAACGAGTACCGCGACCAGGGCATCACCGTCATGTCGCTGTGCCCGGGGTTCACCAGGACCGAGTTCCACCAGCGGATGGACGTCAGCCGTGGCTCGGCGCCCGACTTCCTGTGGCTCGAGGCCGACGACCTGGTCGCGCGGGCGCTGGCCGACTTCGACAAGGGCCGGGTCTACTCGATCCCCGGCGCGCAGTACAAGGTCATCGCGGCCGCCGCCCGGCTGGTGCCGAGCTCGCTGCTCCAGCGGTTCCAGGCGCTCGGGCGGAAGTAGGACGATCCCGTCCACGCCGACGGTCTCGACCCGCCGGTCGCGGGGCCCGTGTCGAGGACGCTCAGCCCCGGATGATCTCCGGGGTCGCCCGGCCCGCGGCGGACGCCGCGTCGGCGGCCAGCTCGAGGAGGCGCGCGTACTGGTCGGGGGCGGTGGTGTTCACGCCCAGCTCGTGGTCGTTCTTGCCCGCACCGTGGTGGTCGCTGGAGCCGGTGACGACGAGGCCGAGGTTGTTCGCGATGGCGCGCAGCTCGGCCCGGGCCTGCGGGTCGTGGTCCTGGTGGTCGACCTCCAGGCCCGACAGCCCGGCGTCCTGGAAGCCGGCCAGGTCGGCCTCGGACAACCGGTGCAGGCTGCGCCCCCACGGGTGGGCGATGACGCTGACGCCGCCCGCTGCGGCGACGTGGCGGATCGTGTCGAGCAGCGGAGTGGCGTACCGGTCCACGTTGGCCGGCCGCCCGGCCCCGAGGAAGCGGTCGAACGCCTCGGTCCGGTCGGCCACCACACCCAGGGTCACCAGGGCGTCGGCGACGTGCGGCCGGCCGGTCGCCGCGGTGCCCCGGGCGGCCCGTCGTACGTCGTCCGCGCCGATGTCGATGCCCAGCGCGCGCAACCGGTCGAGCATCATCGGGACCCGGGCGCGGCGGCCGTCGAGCACGGACGAGAGCTCGTCCAGGAGCGGGGCGTACGTCGGGTCCGGCAGGTAGGCCAGCAGGTGCACGCCGCGGCGGCCGTGCTTGGTGCTGATCTCCATCCCCCGGACCAGCTCGATGCCGCACTCGTCGGCGGCCTCGGCCGCCTCGGCCCAGCCCGCGGAGGTGTCGTGGTCGGTGATCGCCAGCACGTCGAGACCGGCCGCGGCCGCCGCGTGCACCAGCTCGCGCGGGGTCTGGGTGCCATCGCTCGCCCGGGAGTGGGTGTGGAGGTCGATGCGCACCCGCCCAGGGTAGTGAGAACGCCAGCCCGGCGCCGATTCCGCAGCCCTGCTGTGGGCCGTCTCACCAGCTGCTCACCACCTGCTCACCAGGGCGGGCGGGGCCCCCCGAACGGCAGGGCGAGCAGCGGCGGACCCAGGCCCGAGACGTCGCGCAGGATCCACTCGTCCTGCAGCAGCAGCATCGCGGAGGCGGGCCGGAGCACGATCCACAGCCACCGGCCGGCCGCCTCGCCCGCGACCACCGAGCGATCCCACTCACCCAGGCTGCGACTGGTCGACACCGACCACAGCCGCACGGCCTGGCTGCCGATCCGGACCTGGACGACGGGCGGGCCCGCGACGATGTCGGCCCCGGGGTCGTCGTGGACGGTGCCGGCGACCCGCGCGCCCAGGCCGGTGCCGGCCTCCTCGGTCACGACCAGCAGGTCGACCGGACCGTCCGGCTCGCTGGTGCCGGAGCAGCAGGTCATCGTCGCCCGCGGCCGCTCCGGCCCGCCCACGGCCGCGAAGTCGGTGATGCTCCAGCCCGGGCTCAGCGGCCAGGGCAGGTACGACGGGAGGCCGTCCGCACGCCTCAGGTGCTCGGTGAACAGCTCGTACGACGACTCCGCGGGGTGCCACAGCGGCGCGACCTCCCCGTGCTCGGGACACGCGACCAAGCCGTCCGCGTCGAGGGGGGCGACCGGCGTGGGGCAGCGGGGACAACCGGGGTCGGGCATGGAGACCACCGTGCGGATCGGGCCGCGGCTCGTCAAGAGTTCCAGCGCAGCACGACCGGTTGGCCGCGCTCCTCCCCCAGCACCGAGACGGTCGCGGTGTCGAGCCGGAGCAGCCGCCCCTCACTGACCGGCAGCTCCAGCCACCGGGCGGCGAGCGCCCGCAGCGAGTGCCCGTGGGCGAAGACCAGCGTCGCCCCGTCGACGGCCCGCGCGCGGGCCACGACCCGGTCCAGGCGCTCGCCGACCTGCGCGGCCGACTCGCCTCCCGGCACCGGGTCGGTCCAGATCGACCACCCCGGCACCCGCTCGCGGATCTCGGCGGAGGTGATCCCCTCGTAGTCGCCGTACGCCCACTCGACGAGGTCGTCGTCGACCTCCGCGTCGGCGTACCCCGCCAGCTCGGCGGTACGCCGGGCCCGCTGCCGTGGACTGGTCAGCACCAGCCCGAAGTCGACGCCGGCCAGCTTCGCGGGCAGCTCACGAGCAACCTGCTCACCCTCCGGAAGCAGCGGCAGGTCGGTGATCGAGGTGTGCCGGCCGTCCCGGCTCCACTCGGTCTGTCCGTGCCGGACCAGCCACAGCTCGTCACCCATACCGGACACTCGTCGGTGGCCGTCAGACGACCGGGCCCGCGTCGTCGTCGACCTCGTCGTCGAGGGTCCAGCGCAGCTGGAACTCGACCTCCTCCTCGCCGTCGCCGCGCTCGTGCTCGATGGAGAACTCGGCGCGCACCGGCACCCGGAACCGCTCCCCCGCGATCTGGATCCGGAACGACTTCCCGGACTCCAGTGCGTCGGCCAGCCGGCGCAGCTTCGCGACGACCTCCTCGGTGGCGTAGATCTTCTCGATGTCGCGATCCGGCTTGCTCATGAGTCCAGCATGCCCCACCGTCGGCGTCCCGGCCGAGTCAGCACCACTGGTGCTGACTCGACCCGCCCACTTCTGCTGACTCGGCGAGACGGGGGGTCAGACCTCGGCGAGGACGACGACCCGGTCGCCCGGCTCGACGACGACGAGCTCGGACTTGGCGGGGTTCACCACGACGCCGAACTCGGCACCGCCCTCGGCGAGCGCGGCGGACTTGAAGCCGATGGCGGTCTCCCCACGGCGGACCGCGCCGGCGACGACGGTGGCCCAGGTGACCTCGCGGCCGGGGACGACGTACCACTCGGCGGGCCGGAGGTAGATCTCGCTGCCGTCGGCACCGAGCAGCTCGCCGAAGACGGCCTCCAGCCGCTGGTCCTCGGAGAGCTGGGTGACGATCAGGCTGACGATCTCGCCGCTGACGACGACGTCGTCGATGTCGGCGACCTGGGCGAGCACCCGGTTGCGGTCGTCGAGCATCTCGCTGACGATCGGCGGCTGCTCCTCGAAACGGGACACGATGTCGCGCACGTGCAGCAGCGTCACCAGGGTCCGCGCGTCGGCCGCCTGGACGTCGAGGTCGTCGGAGTAGCAGAGCACCAGCACCTGGTCGAGCCCCTCGGTCAGGTGCGCCTCCAGGACGGCACGGTCGGTCGTCGAGGCCACGACGACGGTGACGGCCAGGTGGTCGAGCGCCGGGATGTCGGGGGTGCCGTACGACGTCACGACGGTCAGCGTCGAGCCCGGCTCGGCGTAGTGGTCGAGCTCGCGGAGCACGATCGGCGCCCGCTCGTTCCAGCCGATCAGCACGGCGGCGGTCGCGTGCGCGTCGGTGCCGCTCTCCTCGCCGAGCGCGTCGAGGTCGGGTCGGGCGCTGGAGGGAGCGGTGGCGGCGAGCGCGCTGTCGTCCTCGGCGACCATGATCAGCGTCTGCGGGCCGATGAGGGTGTCGACGGGCGGGTTCAGCTTGGCACCGCTCGGGCCGGCCAGGCCGATGACGGAGGCGCTCTCGAAGAACAGCTGCGCCTCGCCGTACGTCAGGCCCGCGAGGCCGTGGTCGTCGAAGAAGTAGATCTCGTCGCCGTCGTAGTCGAACAGCTCGGTGTAGACGGCGGCGGCACCCGACTGGCGCGAGGTCTGCACGACCAGCTTCGCGACGGTCTCGCGGATGTCGAGCAGGGCGGTACGACGGTGGCCGACGAGACGGGCCGCCTCCAGGTTGCCGGGGTTGCGGATCTCCGCGACGATCCGCGGGCCGGTCTCGGGGTCGGGGCTGCCGTGGGTGAGCGCGAGCAGGGTCTTGATGACCTCGGAGTCGGGGTCCTCGGAGTCGGGGGCGAGCAGGATCACCGACCGGGCACGGCCCGGCGAGGCGACCGCGAGCTCGTCGATGTCCATCGGCGAGCCGGAGCGGCACACCACCCGGGTGCCGCGCCGCTCGGGCACCTTGGCCGCGAGCTGCTCCTCCATCTCGACCTTGTCGCGGTCGGCGAGGACGACCACGACCGGCCGCTTGCGGCTCTCGTTGGCCAGGGTCAGCTCGCGCACGATCGTGAAGATCGAGTCCGACCAGCCCAGGATCACCGTGTGGTCGGACTCCAGCACCATGGAGCGGCCCCGGCGCAGCTCGGCCAGCTTCTCGTCGATGCCGGCCGCGATGACACCGATCAGGGCGCTGACGATGAACAGGCCGCCGATGGTGAGCAGCAGCATGGTGACGATGAACTGCCACGACTTGCCGGTGTCGCCCGCCACGGTGCCGGGGTCGAGGGCGTGCAGCAGGCTCTGGAACAGCTCGGCGAAGAAGCCCTCCCCGGTCGAGGTGTCACCGTCGCGGAGCCCGAGGACGAGGGTGGCGACCGAGAAGACCACGATCAGCACGAGGGTCGCAGCCGTCAGCCACGCGATCAGCGCGGGCGTCCCGCGCGACATGCTGTTGTCGAACCAGTAGCGCAGCTTGTCCCCCAGATCGGACCTCGGCGCGGACGCCGCCTTCTTCTGGGAGCTGCCGCTCGCGCGCTCCTGCACCGCCTTGGCGGTGCGTCGACGCAGCTGCTGCCCGGTCCGTGCCATGCGTGGGTGCTCCTCAGTGAGTGGTCGTGCTCTTTACCTACCGAGATCGTCCCTCAACTGAGCCCGTCGCGATGGCGAAACGTCCTAGGTTGAACCCCATGCCGCTCACCCGGGCCCGTGTGGCCGTCGCCGCAGCGTTCCTCGCCCAGGGCCTGGTCCTGCTCAGCCTGACCACCCGGCTGCCGGAGTTCCAGGACGAGTGGGGCCTCTCGGACGTGTCCCTGTCCCTGGTGCTGCTGATGATGATCCTGCTGGCCGGGGCCGGGTCGGTGGTCGCGGAGGCCCTCGCGAAGCGGCGCGACAGCGCCCTGCTGCTGCGGACCGGACTGCTGCTGGTGGCGCTCGCCGTACCCGTCATCTGCGTGGCGCCGTCCACCGTGGTCTTCGTCGCCGGCGTGGGCGCCTACGGCCTCGCCCTGGGCGTCGTCGACGCCAGCACCAACATGCAGGCGGTCGCGCTCGAGCACCGCTACGAGCGGCCGATCCTGCCGTCCTTCCACGGCGCCTGGACCCTCGGTGGCGTGCTCGGCGCCGCGCTCACCCTGCTGACCGCGGACCTGCCACTGCCCGCCGCCGCGGTGTTCGGGGTGGTGCCGCTGGCGGTGGCGTTCGGGGCCTTCCTCCCCCGCGACCACGGCCCGACCGAGCTGGCCGTCGAGGTCGCGGTCCCGTGGCGCCCGATCGTGCTGGTGGGCACCGCGATGGTGCTCTTCTACATGGTCGACACGGCCGTCCAGACCTGGGGCCCGCTGTTCCTCGACCACACCTTCAGCACCCCGGAGCGCTACGTCTCGCTCTCCGCGCTCGGCTACCTGCTCGCGAGCGGGGTGGTGCGGATCGCGGGCGACACGCTCGTACGACGCTACGGGGCCGTCCTCGTGCTCCGGGCCGGCTCGCTGCTCGGCGCGGCCGCTCTCGCCGTGGTCGTCTTCTCGACCAGCTGGCAGCTCGCCGTGGTGGGCTTCTCGCTGCTCGGCGCGGGCGTGGCCGTCGTCGCGCCGCTGAGCTTCTCGGCCGCGGCGCGGATCGCCGGCGGCGAGGGCTTCGACCCGGCGGTCCGCCAGGCCCGGGTCGACGCCGTGATCGCCCGCTTCAACCAGTTCAACTACGCCGGCGCGCTGCTCGGCTCGGTGCTGACCGGCCTGATCGGCGCCGACTCGCTGCGGGTCGGCTTCGCCGTACCGATGATCCTGGTGCTGGGGATCATCCCCCTCGCGCCGGCGTTCGCCGCCCGGCGGGGATCGTCGGGATACTCCGTCACACCAGCGGGGGGATCCGACTCGAAGACCCCCACTGTGTGACGGACTACCCCGCCGGCACGACCCGTGGCGGCCAGCTCAGCCCGGCCAGTTCCGGTCCGGCTGCGGGACCGGGCGGCCGGGCTGCTCGCCGCCGCGCGCCTCGAGGTAGCTGTTCTTCGGGACCATCACCTTGCGGCGGAAGATGCAGACGACCGTGCCGTCCTGCTTGTAGCCGATGGTCTCGACGTAGACGATGCCCCGGTCGTCCTTCGACTTCGACTCGAACTTGTCGAGAACGGTCGTCTCGCCGTAGATGGTGTCGCCGTGGAAGGTCGGTGCGACGTGGCGCAGCGACTCGACCTCCAGGTTGGCGATCGCCTTGCCCGAGACGTCCGGGACGCTCATCCCGAGCAGGATCGAGTAGATGTAGTTGCCCACCACGACGTTCTTCTTGAACTGGGTGGTCTCGACGGCGTAGTTCTCGTCGATGTGCAGGGGGTGGTGGTTCATCGTGAGCAGGCTGAACAGGTGGTCGTCGTACTCGGTGACCGTCTTGCCGGGCCAATGCTTGTAGGTCGCGCCGACCTCGAACTCTTCGTAGCTGCGTCCGAACTGCATGCGCCGATGATGCCTCCTACGTCGCGTGCGGCGCATCGCCCCTACGCGTGGGTAATGTCACCCACGCGTAGGAGCCGCGTCAGGAGCCGCCGCCGCCGGCCTTGCGCCGGTGCATCTTCGGGGCGCTGTCGGCGACCTCGGACCCGTGGGCCTTCTCCTTGACCGGGCCGTCCTGCGGCACGCCGCGGTCATTGGCCTGCTTGCGCTCGAGCGCCTCGCGCATCTTCGCCTTGAGGTCGTCGTTGGCGCCTGGGGCGTCCGTCATGGGGTCCTCCGAGGGTGGTGGGCGATCTGTCTACTCAGCCAAGCATGCCGGTGAGCGCGCGTCGACGGGTTAACGCCACCGAGAAGACGGCGCCGAGCTCACTCGTTGCGCCACTCCGGGCTGTCGGTGCCCAGGTCGTCGGCGTAGATCCGCGGCATCATCCAGCGACCGGCGATCGCACCGCCGGTGATCACGCCGGCGCCGCCCCACGAGAAGCCGTGGGTGTGGTCGCGCCAGACCATGCCCCAGTTGTCGGCGTACTTGCGGTAGAGGCCGCTGTCGAAGACCCGCAGGATCAGCTCGTCGCCGTACTGGCCGCCGTTCTGGAAGTTGCTGGAGCCGGTCACCACCATCTTGCGGTCCCGCTTGCCGTCGTAGTTGCCGTTGACCAGCAGGATCTTGGTGTGGCTGTAGAGGTCGATCTCGCCGTCGTCGTCGGTGTCGAAACCGGTGCTGCGCGTCGGCATCAGCCCGCGCTTGGTGGGACTGGCGAAGACGTCGCGCACCTTGCCGCCGGCGTACCCGACCATGATCTTGACGTCGCAGCCCTTGGCGTGGAGATCACGCAGCCGCTTGGCGATCATCAGGCCGCGGTCGCCGTCCCAGGCGTGCATGTTGACCCGGACGATGGTGCGCCCGCTGTCGGTGCGCGCACCGGTGCACTTGATCGGGGCGAGCAGGCGGGAGATCGGGTCGCGCGACGGCGTCCACCTGGTGCGCGCGTTCGCGGCACCCTGGCGCGGGAACGGCAGGATGTAGAGCCCGAACTTGCCGTACGACCGGCGCAGGTAGGCCCGCTTGGCCAGCCGGTCGTGTCGCATCTCGTTGAACACGAAGTCCAGGGTGCGGTGGAGCCGGCGCTTGTTGTTCAGGGTCAGCAGGTCGTTCCACTGGTTCTCGGCACCGTTGAGCTTCATGTTCAGCGACCCGAGCATGACGACGTTCTTGGCGACACCGGTCTGCGAGAAGAGCACGAACTTGCTGTGCTGGACGTCGCCCTGGCCGCGGCAGCTCGCCTTGCACTGGTAGAAGAAGCTGCGCTTGCTGCGCTTGCCGCCGAGCTCGGAGCGGAGCTTCTTCTGCGCCGCCGGGAGCTCGTGGCCGTTGACGATCACCTGGACGTGGACCTTGCGCTTGCGCCGGGCCTCGATGAGCGCGTCCGCGACCTGCATCCGGTCGAAGGAGAACATCACCATCTTGATGGTCGAGCGCGGCTTGGCCCGGCGGACCGCCGCGATGACCTGGTTCTCCAGCCGGAACTGTCGCTCGCCACCGACCCGGGGGGTGTTGAACTTGACCCCGGGCGTCGGGCGCCACCCGCCCTTGCGGGCCGACGCCGCCTCGGCCGGCGAGGCGATCGGAGCCGCGGCGATGGGGGCGATCACGGCCCCGGCGACCACCGCGACGAGCAGCGCCGCGAACCGGGCGCGGACCGTCCTCCTCGGGGACCGAGGGCGGGCGGAGGTAAGCAAGTTCGACTGCGGCACGCGCTGCAACCTACCTGAGCCTCCGCGAGATTTTACGATCCCCGGATCAGTCGCCGCGTCCTCGGCGCAGCGCCCGCGCGGCCCGTCGCAGGGGCGTCGCGGAGCGGCCGGCGGCCTCCGCGTCCCGGCGCTCCGCCTCCGTCGCCAGGTCCCGGACGTCCTCGAGGAGCGCCGCGACCAACCGGGACGCCGACTCCAGCAGCTCGCCGTCGGTGACCGAGGCCAGCGCCCGTCCCGCGGGGAGCTCGTCGGGGACCAACAGGTCGTCCACGTCGCCGACGACGTGGAAGCCGCGCGCCACGATCAGGTCGACGGCCCGACGGCTGCGGAGACGGCAGTCCGCCAGCAGATCCTCATCGAGGACGAAGCGCTCCCCCGCCTGCGCCGCCAGGTGCCGCTCGGCCAGGTGGCCGCGGATCCAGTCGCCCCGGTCGCGCGCCGAGTGGAAGGAGCCGAGGTGCCGGTCGAGGCGGCGCAGCAGCTCGACCTGCACCGCGCCGAGCGACGGGTTCACCGGCTCGTCGGGCAGCGGGTACTCCTCCCGGAGGCCGAGCACCCCGGCGAAGTTGCGCCAGTGCCGGTCGGGCGCCTCGGTCCGCGGAGGGACGGGCAGCACGTGGACCCGGTCCGCGGGCACGTCCTGGCCCCAGCGCTCCAGTACGCCGGCGAGGTCCCAGGTCTGCCAGCCGAACTCCGGGAAGGTCTTGGCGGTGGCCAGGTCGTGGATCGCCAGGCCGCTGCCGTTCTTGACCATCTCCTGCCACCCGGCCGCCAGCATGCCGGCCGCGTGCCGCGCGGTGACGACGACGTGCACCTCGGCGGGCGCGAGCCGGCGTACGGCCCGGCGCACCTGGTCCGCGTCGGCGCCGCAGAGGAACTCGTGGGTGACCAGGCCCGAGCCGCCCTCGACGGCCTCGAGCTCCGTGCACAGCCGCTCCCAGGTGCCGGGGGCCTGCGGGTCCCGCCGCGCGAGGTGCTTGCGCTCCTGGACGTCGAGCGCGGCCCAGAGGTGCTCGCGGTGCCCGCTCCCGGGGAGTACGACGCCGTCCCCCCGGAGCCGGTCCCGGTTCTCCCACAGGATCTTCTGGAGGTAGGTCGTGCCCGTCTTGGGCAGCCCGATGTGCAGGAAGACGCGCGCGACCATGCCGCTCAGCCCTTGAGGGCGTAGTCCTTGAGGAGGCTGCGACCGATGATCATCTTCTGGATGTCTGAGGTGCCCTCGCCGATCAGCATGAACGCGGCCTCGCGGTAGAGCCGCTCGATCTCGTACTCCTTGGAGTAGCCGTAGCCGCCGTGGATCCGGAAGGAGTCCGCGACGACCTCGTTGCAGTACTCCGCGGCCAGCATCTTGGCCATCCCGGCCTCGACGTCGTTGCGCTCGCCCTTGTCCTTGCCCCGCGCGGCCTTGACCATCATCGCGTGCGCGGCCTCGACCTTGGTCGCCATCTCCGCGAGCCGGAACAGGATCGCCTGGTGGTCGGCGATCTGCTTGCCGAAGGTCTCGCGCTGCTGGGCGTAGGCGATCGCGAGCTCGAAGGCCCGGTTCGCGATCCCGCAGGCCCGGGCGGCGACGTTCACGCGGCCGACCTCGACGCCGTCCATCATCTGGTAGAAACCCTTGCCGGGCTCCCCGCCCAAGACCTGCTCGGCCGCGATCCGGTGGCCCTCGAAGACGGCCTCGGTGGTGTCGACGCCCTTGTAGCCCATCTTGTCGATCTTCCCGGGGATGGTCAGGCCCGGGGCGGTCTCGCCGTACCCGACCTCCTTCTCCACCAGGAAGGTCGTCAGGTTCTTGTAGACGCTGTCGGCGCCTTCGTCGGTCTTGACCAGCACCGCGATCAGGTTCGACGTACCGCCGTTGGTCAGCCACATCTTCTGGCCGGTGATCTCATAACCGTCGCCGGTCTTGGTGGCCTTGGTCTTGATCGCCGCCACGTCCGAGCCCAGACCCGGCTCCGACATCGAGAACGAGCCCCGCACCTCACCGGTGGCCATCCGCGGCAGGTACTTCCGCTTCTGCTCCTCGGTGCCGTGCTTCATCAGCAGGTAGGCCACGATGAAGTGGGTGTTGATGACGCCCGAGACGCTCATCCAGCCGCGCGCGATCTCCTCCACGCACAGGGCGTAGGTCAGCAGCGACTCCCCGAGACCGTCGTACTCCTCGGGGATCATCAGCCCGAAGATCCCGAGCTCCTTGAGCCCCTCCACGATCTCGGTCGGGTACTCGTCGGCGTGCTCCAGCTCGGTCGCGACCGGCAGGATCTTCTCCTCCACGAACGTCCGTACCGCCTTGAGGATCTCGCTCTGGTCCTCGGACAGTCCCTCGGTCTGGCACAGACGACCCATGAGTGCTCCTCGATGTGTGGCGGCTCGAACGCGGGAAGGATACCGGCCAGTCACTTAGCGACGCGGCGAGGTTCGAGGACGGCCGTCACGACGGTACGGCGACCGTCCACCGGTTACCCTCTGGTGTCGGAGAGCAGCATTCGGAGGAGCGATTCGTGTGACCAGCTGGCTCCGTGCCCTCGGCCTCGGCGCTCGTCGAGACCCGGCCGACCAGGCCGACTCCTCCGACGGCAGGCGGGCCCGGCGCGGCTCGCGCCCCTCGGCCCTGGAGTACGTCGTCGGCCTCGCCGCGGTGGGCGCGATGATCGCCGCCCTCGTGGTGACCCTGGTGCCGTCGGCGCTCGATGCCATCACCCCGTCCGACTCGCCGCAGACGGCGCCCGAGGCGTCACCCGCCGGGTCCCCGTCGGAGTCCGTCCCGGCCTCGCCCACCACCTCGGCCCCGGTCCCGCCCACCCCGCCGGCCGAGACCCCCGCGATCACCCCACCGGCCACGTCGTTCCCGTCGATCGCGCGCCTCGACGAGGTGATGGGCGAGCGCGGGCTCACCCGGGTGCCGCCGAAGGCCTGGCAGGGGGCGACGTTCAACGTGGCGTCGTACAACGTCCTCGGCGCGAGCCACACCCGAGGCCCCAAGCGGCGCAAGGGGTACGCCGGCGCCGAACAGCGGCTCCCCGCACAGCTGGAGCTGCTCGGCGCCAAGGAGGTGAGCGTCGCCGGTCTGCAGGAGTTCCAGTACCCCCAGGTGCACCAGCTGCGCGAGCGCACCGGCGACACCTGGGGGATCTTCCCGGGCGTCGAGCGGGGCAACTGGCTCGCCGACAACTCGATCGTGTGGCGCACCGACCAGTGGCAGGCACTCACGACGCGGACCGTGCAGATCCCCTACTTCCGCGGGAAGCCGACCCCGATGCCGTACGTGCTGCTCCAGCACATCGCCTCGGGCCGGCGGGTGTGGTTCGCGAACTTCCACAACCCCGCCAACGTCGCCGGCGAGGCGCGGCACCTGCGCGCCCAGGCCCTGGAGATCGAGGCGCGCCTGGCCAAGGAGCTCAGCGCCGACGGCACGCCGGTCGTCGTCACCGGCGACATGAACGACCGCAAGGAGTTCGCCTGCCCGTTCGCCTCGGCGAGCGGCATGCACTCCCCCAACGGCGTCACGATCCGCGACTCCTCGTGCGTCCTGCCCGGCAAGCTCGACGTGGACTGGATCTTCGGCACCCAGGACCTGACCTTCTCGGCCTTCGAGTCCGACGCCCAGAGCCAGGGCCGCAAGCTGAGCGACCACCCGCTGATCACCGCGACGGCGGCCCTGCCCGGGGTCGAGGACCGACCGGGGTGCGAGCCGCGGATCTCCCGCGACGGGGTCGTCTGGTACTGCCCGACCGGCTGAGCACGGCCCGGCCAGCGGCTGAGCGCGGGCCCGCGAGCCCGAGAGAGGTCAGCGGGACAGCGGGTCGCCGACGTCGGCGCGGTACTTGTCGAGGATCGCGTGTACGGCGGCCTCGTCACGGTCGGCGAGCGGGAGCAGCAGCTCGGTGACGACGTCGCACAGCTCGGCGAGGCGTACGTTGAGCTGGCGGCACTCCTGCACCTCCTCCTCGAGGACGCGCATGCGCTCCTGCATCGCGGCCCGGCTGCGGAACAACCTCTTCATCGACTCCATGAGACCACCATCCTGCACAACGTGGGGTCGGCGTCCGCCACTGCCCCGGGGATCCCCACCTGCGCCTCGGTGAGCTCGGTGAGCTCGTCCACCCGGCCGCCGAGGGCGCGGACGGCCTCGACCACCCGCTCGGACGGCACGGGGCGCAGGCCGGCCTCCCGGGAGTGGGCCGTGGCCGCGGTGTGGAACTGCAGGTAGCACCGGCCCGAGTCGCGGGTGATCGTGCGGGCCAGGCGCAGCAGGTGGGTCAGTCCGGTCAGGTCCACGGCGTCCACCACGTGGTGGGCGACGACGACCCGCGGTCCCTCCTCGCGGGCGAGCCAGGCGCCCACGGACAGCACCGAGCGCAGCTCGTGCAGGTTGACCCAGGCGAACTCGGCCCGGAGCCCCTTCCGCTCGGCACGGCCCCGGGCCCTGCGCAGGTCCGGTCCGAAGAAGTCCAGGCCTACGACCCGGCTTCCGGTCCGGCTCAGCCAGAGGGCGTCGGTGCCCTCGCCGCACCCGATGTCGACGAACGTGGCCGCGCCGCGCTCGCGGCGGCCGACCCACCGGACGAAGTCGCTCGGGGCACGCCGAGCGGGCTCGGACGTGGCGCCCCGGCGCCGGTTCCACCGCTCGTCGATGCCGACCCGGGTGCCGCGGAACCAGCCGGACAGCCGGCGCTGGGTGCTCCGCGGGGTCGTGAACTGGTACGCCGGGTCCGGCGTACGCCACGTGGGGCCGTACATCGCCTCGAGCAGGTGGCTCGGCTCCGCCGGCGCAGGGAGCTCCCGGCCGGCGAGCACGACGGTGCTGCGCGGGTAGAGCCACTCCTTGCGGAACGGGTGGCCCACCTCGCCCATCAGGTAGAGCATGTCCTCGCGCAGGAACCCGCCGAAGACGTCCAGGCCACGGGGCGAGCCGTCGGCCTCCTTGGCGACGACCTTCAGTCCGAGTCCGCTGTAGCGGTGCACCGGGAAGCCCATCTCCCGCAGCCGCCGCTGCAGCTGGAAGGACTCGCGGATGACGTCGACGGGGTGCTCGAACCGGCTCACGTAGCCGAGGTCGGCGTCGGAGTCGTGGCCGATGAAGTCCTGGTCGCGCACCGCGCCGAGCAGGGTGCCGTACGCGACGAAGGGCTCGACGCCCGCCGCCTCGAGGGCGCCGAGCACGACCTCGATGGTGTCGAGCAGCGGCAGCATCTGCTCGGGGTCGCGGTCCCCGAAGAGCCGGGTCAGCCGCAGGCTCTTGTCCAGCGCGAGCGGGTTCCCCTGCCGGTCGCGCACGCTGACCGGCCCCTCGCCCGTGCCGAGCCGGGCCGGGGCCGAGAGCCACACCGTCCCGTCGACCGGGTCGGCCAGCGTGACCTCGACCGAGCCGTCGAGGAAGCGGCGCAGGGCGGGCGGCCAGGGGTAGTGCCGGCGCTCGTCCTGCTGCGTCGTGTCCCGCTCCAGCCAGAAGGAGAAGACCCGCTGACCGTCGAAGAGCACGTTGGCCGGGACGTCGTCGGTGACGGCGAAGGTGAGCCCTCGGTCGTCGACGGCGAGGTCGGTGACGGGCGCCGTCGTCCGGGGTGGCATGCGGGTCATGCTAGTGGTCACCGCCGGTGATTCGTCGGGGGTGGCCCGTGCTCCGGGTGCGTGCATCGCCAGGCGCCGGAGCGAGGCAGACCGGGTTTGTCTGGCGAGCGACGGCAACGCAGCGAGGTGCGTGCCCGGGGTGCGGGACACCTGACGAATCACTGGTGGTGACCACTGGTCACCGGGGATCCGGGCCGCCGGTCGCGGTGCCGCCCGCGGGCTCGCTCGCTAGAGTGCCCGGCGTGATCGTCACCGTGACCACCCTCAAGGACCGCCTGACGAACGTCCAGCGCTTCGTCCGGGGCAACCTCGCCGGCGGGGTGGACCACCTGATCGTCTTCCTCGACGCCCCCGACGACGAGGTCCTGGCGTGGCTGACGGACCAGCGCGAGGTGACCGTCGTGGTCACCGACGACTCGTGGTGGCACGACCAGCGCCCCCAGCTGCTCAACAAGCGCCAGCGGGTCAACGCCAACCTGGCCCGCGCCGTACTGCGGCGCCTGGACTGGGCGGAGTGGCTCTTCCACATCGACGCGGACGAGATCGTGCGGATCGACCGCGAGGCGCTCACCCAGGTGCCGCGCCGCCGCCCGGCCGTGGGGCTGCGACCGCTCGAGGTGGTCAGCCAGATGCACCCCGTCGGCGAGCCGCGGCTGTTCAAGCCCCTGCTCGGGGACGACGACCTGGCGCTCCTGCTGGCCCTCGGCGCCCTGCCCGAGGCGAGCAACTCCCTCTACTTCCGCAGCCACATCGCCGGCAAGGTCGGGGTCCGACCCCAGGCCGACGTGTGGCTGGGCATCCACAAGGCCACCGACAACGAGGACAACCGGCTCCCCCTGGTCCGTCGCCCGGGGTTCGAGATGCTGCACCTGGAGTCGTACTCCGGCGAGGAGTTCGTCCGGAAGTGGACCGCGATGGTCGGCTCGGGGCCGCGGATGCACTTCGGCACCCACCGGATGCAGCTCGCGACCGCGCTGAAGGCGGTCGTCGACAAGGACCTGCCGCCCGAGCAGCGGTCCCGGTTCTTCGAGCTGATCTACGAGCGCCACATGGCCGACCCGGTCGACCTGCTCCGCGACCTCGGCCTGCTGCGCGAGGTCGACCCGCTCCAGGGCGGCCACACCCCGCAGCCGCTGCCGGAGGGCGAGCGATCCCGCCTCGTCGGGTTCCTGGAGGAGCTCCGCGACCAGGACAAGTGGCAGTTCCTGCCCGACAGCGACCGCCGGGCCGACGCCGAGAAGGCGAAGGCCAAGGACCCCAGCCGGGAGACCGGCCCCGCCGAGGACCCGCCGCGCCGCCGACTGGGTCGCCTCCGGCGGTCCTGACCCGCCGGTCCGTGCGACCCGGCGAGTCACACGAACCACAACAATCCCAACAACATCACCTACCATGAACCCGTCGCCGCCGTCACCGGGAGTCTTGCCATGCGCCAGTCGAGCCGATCCTCCGAGCCCTCGGCTCCTCACATCGCCGGCCACCTTGCCGGTCGCATCCCCGGTCGCCGCCGGGCCCTCGTCGGGGCCCTCGCCGCAGCTCTCGCGCTGGGCGCCGTCGCCGCCGCCCCGACCGGATCGTCGAGCGCAGCCCCCGTCGCCGCAGCCGCCGCAGCCCCCGTCGCGGCATCGGCCGCCGCACTGCGGTCGGGCAACACCTCGTTCCAGGTGGCCTCGTTCAACGCGCTCGGTCACAGCCACACCAAGCCCGGCGGCGACCGCAAGGGCTGGGAGAGCGGCCCCAAGCGGATGCGGTACGCCACCCAGCTCCTGGAGGAGACCGGCGTCGACCTGGTCGGCTTCCAGGAGTTCGAGCCCCAGCAGTACGCCGCGTTCACCAAGCTGATGGGCGCGACCTGGTCGATCGCGCCGGGCCTGGACGCTTCGGGCTACGCGCAGTCCAAGGCCATCGCCTGGCGGACCGCCGACTGGACCCTGGTCAGCCAGACGACCTTCATGTCGCCGTACTTCGGCGGCCAGATGCAGGCTCGGCCCCTCATCCAGCTGCGCAACAACGCCACCGGCCAGCTGATCTGGGTGCTCAACACCCACAACCCGGCCAACACCCGCGGGGACGCCCAGAAGTGGCGCGACCAGGGCGAGCGCATCCAGGCCGCCCTGATCAACAACCTGCGCCGCCAGAACCCGCAGATCCCGGTCATCTTCGTCGGCGACATGAACGACCGGGAGCGCTTCTACTGCCCGATGACCTACCTGACCGAGCTCGAGTCGGCCAGCGGCGGCTACCACGAAGACGTCCCCGGTGGCGCCTGCCTGCCGGCCAAGCCGATGAAGGTCGACTGGATCATGGGCACGCCCGACATCTTCTGGTCGGGCTACACCAGCCTCGAGCAGGGCCTGATCAAGAAGACCTCCGACCACGCACTGATCTACGCCACAGCCACCATCCCCCCGGACGCCGCCGCCAAGGCGGGGATCAAGCGGGTCGTCGTCATCGACGTCGAGGGCCTGCGCTCCCCCGTCATCAGCGCCCGCCGGACCCCGACGCTGGCCTGGCTGCGCAGCAAGGGTGCCTCCACGCTGTCCGCCCGCACCCTGGAGGAGCGGACCACGTCGCTGCCGAACACCGTCAGCATGGTCACCGGCCGTCCCGTCCGACGCAAGGACGGCGGGCACGGCATCGCGACGGCATCGACGCGGGGCAACGCAACGGTCCACGGCGCCGCGGGCCGCTACGTCGCGAGCATGTTCGACGTCGCCCACGACGTGGGCATGACGACCGGGTTCTACTCCGGCGACGCCCGCTCCGGCCTGCTCGTGCGCTCCTGGAACGCCAAGTACGGCGCCGCGGACCGGATCGGCAGGAACAACGGTCGCGACAAGATCAACCGCTCCTATGTCGGCGACCGCGACAACGCCGCGTTCCGCGCCGCGCGCAAGCAGCTCGCGAAGTCGGCCCCCACGCTGACCTTCGTCCAGTTCGACGACGCCGCCCGGGCCGCCGAGAAGTACGGCCCCCGCAGCAGGAAGTACCTCGCGGCGCTCCGGCTCGCCGACGCCCGGGTCAAGCGGATCGTGAAGACGATCAGCAGCAACTCGCGCACGGCCGGCTCCACGATGGTCATCGTGACCGCGAGCGGCACCGGCCCGTCGCCGACCTCGAGTCGCGTCGTGCCGTTCCTGGTCTGGGGGCCGGGCGTCGCCCGGGCCGCCGACCTCTACGCCCTCAACCCGACGTACACCACCGCGACCGCGCGGCGCTCGAAGTACTCCGGCCGCCAGCCGATCCGGTCCGCGGCCGTCGCCAACCTGGTGACGAGCGTGCTCCGGCTGCCGGTGGTCGACGGGAGCGGGATCAACAGCAAGCAGGATCTCGACGTGTTCGATCCGGCCCTCACCGCGCCGCCCAGAAGCTCCGTGCCACGGTCATGAGCACCGCACCCTCGCGGGTCTACGCAGCCCGCCTGGTCGGTCTGCCGATCTTCGACCCGCAGGGCGACCAGGTCGGCAAGGTGCGCGACCTGGTGGTGGCGATCCGCTCGGAGGTGAGTCAGCCGCGGGTCCTCGGACTGGTGGCCGAGGTCTTCGGCCGGCGCCGGATCTTCGTGCCGATGACCCGGGTGACCAACATCGACGCCGGGCAGGTCTACACGACCGGGCTGCTCAACATGCGCCGCTTCGAGCAGCGCTCGACCGAGACCCTGGTGATCGGCCAGATGCTCGACCGCACCGTCACCATCTCGTCGAGCAGCGTCACCGGAGTCGTCTACGACGTCGCCATGGAGCAGGCCCGCAACCGCGACTGGGTGCTCAGCCGGGTGGCCATCCAGGAGCCGGCCAAGGGGTTGCGCCGCCGCGGTCAGACCCACGTCGTCGAGTGGCGCGACGTCGAGGGGCTCAGTCGCCGCGAGGAGTCCCAGGGCGCCACCCACCTCGTGCACGCGCTCAACGAGATGCGACCGGCCGACGCGGCCAACATGATCCACGACCTCCCGGTCGAGCGACGCGCTGCCGTCGTGGCCGCGCTCGACGACGAGCGGCTCGCCGACGTCCTCGAGGAGCTGCCGGAGGAGGACCAGGTGGAGATCCTCAGCCACCTCGACTCCGAGCGTGCCGCCGACGTCCTGGAGGAGATGTCGCCCGACGACGCCGCGGACCTGATCGCGGAGCTCTCCCCCGAGACCGCCGAGGCACTCCTGGAGCTGATGGAGCCCGAGGAGGCCGAGGACGTGCGGCGGCTGATGTCGTACGTCGAGAACACCGCCGGCGCGATGATGACGCCCGAGCCGGTGATCCTCGGTCCGGACGCGACCATCGCCGACGCGCTGGCCCATGTCCGCAACCCCGAGCTGACGCCCGCCCTGGCCGCCCTGGTCTACGTCTGCCGGCCGCCGCTGGAGACGCCGACCGGCAAGTTCCTCGGCGTCGCCCACATCCAGCGGCTGCTGCGCGAGCCGCCGTCCACCCTGGTGGCCGGGGCCCTCGACGACTCCATGGACCCGCTGCGCCCGGAGGCCACCATCGACCAGGTCGCCGCCCACCTGGCGACGTACAACCTCGTCGCCGCGCCCGTCGTCGACGACAACGGGCACCTCGTCGGGGCCGTGAGCGTCGACGACCTGCTCGACCACATGCTGCCGGAGGGCTGGCGCGACCAGGCGATCCGGTCGAACGAGCGCCGCCAGGGCCGCCAGGCGGGTTCTCGTGGCTGAGCGGCCGCCGCGGAGCCGGCTCGACGCGCCCCGCGAGCTGCGCCGGACCCTGGTGCGGCGGCCGGCGTACGACTCCGACACGTTCGGCGTCTTCGCCGAGCAGTTCGCCCGCTTCATGGGGACCGCGAGGTTCCTGCTCTACATGACCGGGTTCGTGATCATCTGGGTGGCCTGGAACGCCCTGGCCCCCGCGGACCTGAAGTGGGACGGCTACCCGTTCATCTTCCTGACCCTGATGCTCAGCCTGCAGGCGTCGTACGCCGCTCCGCTGATCCTGCTCGCGCAGAACCGCCAGGAGGCGCGCGACCGGGTGATCGCCGAGCAGGACCGCCAGGCCGACTCCCGCGCGCACGCCGACATGGAGTTCCTGGCCCGCGAGGTCGCGTCCCTGCGGATGGCCGTCGGCGAGGTCGCCACCCGCGACTTCATGCGCTCGGAGCTGCGTGCCCTGCTGAGCGAGCTCGACGAGCGTGCGGAGTCTCACGTCGCCGACGAGGATCCCGGACGACCTACCGCCTAGACTCGGGGATCATGAGCAACACCCTTCTCGAGCAGGTCAACGCCGCGCTCGCCACGGTCAACGACCCGGAGATCAAGCGGCCCATCACCGAGCTGGGGATGGTCGACTCCGTCGAGATCGACGATGCCGGTCTCGCGCACATCACGGTGCTGCTGACGGTGGCCGGCTGCCCCCTCAAGGACACCATCAACCGCGACGTCACGGCGGCCGCCGGCGGCGTCGCGGGCGTGACCGGGGTCGACCTGACCCTGGGCGTGATGACCGCAGAGCAGCGGGCCGGCCTCAAGGACATCCTCAGCGACGGCAAGGCGCAGCGCGAGATCCCGTTCGCGCAGCCCGGCTCGCTCACGAAGGTCTTCGCCATCGCCAGCGGCAAGGGCGGCGTCGGCAAGTCCTCGGTCACCGTCAACCTCGCGCTCTCGCTGGCCAAGCAGGGGCTGAAGGTCGGCCTCGTCGACGCCGACATCTACGGCCACTCGGTGCCGGCGATGCTCGGCGTGGCCGACGCCCGCCCGACCCAGGTCGACGACCTGATCATGCCCGTCCCCACGGCCTCCGGCGTCTCGGTGATCTCGATCGGCATGCTGAAGCCGCGTCGCGACCAGGTCGTGGCCTGGCGTGGTCCGATGCTCGACCGGGCCCTGGTCCAGATGCTCGCCGACGTCTACTGGGGCGACCTCGACGTACTCCTCCTCGACCTGCCGCCCGGCACCGGCGACGTCGCGATCTCGCTCGGGCAGCACCTGCCCGGCGCCGAGGTCATCGTGGTGACCACGCCGCAGGAGGCGGCGGCCGAGGTCGCCGAGCGGGCCGGCACGATGGCCTCGATGATGCACCAGCGCGTCGTCGGCGTCGTCGAGAACATGAGCTTCCTGCCCTGCCCGCACTGCACCGCGGAGGGCAAGGAGCACCGGCTGGAGATCTTCGGCAGCGGCGGCGGCGACCGCGTCGCGGCCACCCTCTCTGCCCGGTTCGGGTACGACGTGCCGGTGCTCGGCCGGATCCCGCTCGACCTCTCCCTGCGCGAGGGCGGCGACGTCGGCAAGCCGATCGTCGAGTCGGACCCCACCGCTCCGGCGGCCCGGGAGCTGTCCGGCATCGCCGAGAAGCTGTCGGGTCGGGGCCGGGGCCTCGCGGGCATGCAGCTCGGGCTGACCCCGAGCAGTAAGTTCTGACTCGTGTTCGGGGTCGGTCTGCCGGAGTTCGCAGTCATCGCCTTCGTCGCGGTACTCGTCTTCGGCCCGGACCGGCTGCCCGACCTGGCCAAGCAGGCGGGCGCCATGGTCCGCAAGGCCCGTCGCTTCGCCAACGCGGCCCGCGACGAGCTGCGTGACGAGCTCGGACCGGAGTACTCCGACCTCGAGCTGCGCGACCTCGACCCCCGCACGATCGTGCGCAAGCACATCGTCGAGGCGATGGAGGACGCCGACGCCGAGGAGAAGGCGCCTCGTCGGCGGGGCCTGCGCACTCTCGGCGAGGGCGAGATCCCGCCGTACGACGTCGACGCGACCTGACGGCTCAGTCCCGGCTCTGCACCGCGGCGAGGGTCGCGAAGGCCACCAGCACGGTGCGCCCCGCCTCCCCCACGACGACCTCCACGAAATCCGCGCCCACCCGGCGGGGTACGCCGTCGACCCGGCCCCCGTCGGTGTCGTGCAGCACGCACCGCTCCCCCGCGTCGGCCAGCCGGCGGAGCACCGACGCGCGGCCCAGCCGGGCCAGCGGTGACCAGGCCAGCTCGGGGACCGAGCGCGCGGACGCCCCGCTGACCGAGCGGATCGCGTCGAGGGCGATCACCCAGTCCTGATCGGCGGCGCGCACCAGGCACCACTCCGCGGCGACCCGCTCGAGGATGCCGGCGACCGCACCGACCCCGCTCACCTCGAGGCTCACCTCCAGGCCGGCCGAGGCGACCAGCCGGCTGGCCAGGGTGACGTGCTGGTACTCCGCGCGGCTGCGGTCGGCCAGCTCCGGCGCCCGCTCGGCGTCGTAGAGCGCGTCCGCCTGCTGCTCGAGGTCGTCGAGCAGTGCGAAGAGCTCGTCCTCCCAGGCCATGCCCCGACCCTGCCACACGTCCTCCGCCTGGGGACAAGCCGTTGACGACTTTGCAAAATATGCGTTGACTGATGCAAACAGACGCAAACGCAAAGGTTCTCGGATGAACGCCACCTGCGCACGCCTGCTGCGCTGCACCCTCGTGTGGCTGGCCAGCAGCATCGCCGCGGTCCTCGCCACCGCCGTGCTGCACGCGGACGCCCTGGCGCTGCGGGGCGGGCCGGGACCCGACCTGGAGAGCGCACTGGTGCGCTGTTGCTCCGCCGTACTGCTCGGCTGTGCCGCCTGGGCCTGGCTCGCGACCTCGACCCTGGTCCTCCAGGCGGCCCGCGGACGCGCCGGGTGGGCCGTGCCGGGAGTCCCCGCCTCCTGGCGGCGGCTGGTGCTCCTGGCCTGCGGCACGACCCTCGCGGCCGGCCTGAGCGTCCCCGCGTCGGCGGACCCCGGGTTGACCGGCCTGCCACTGCCCGACCGCGCCACCGGCGCGGCCACCCGTCCGGTCCCGGACCCGGCGACCCGCGTCTCCCTGGCGGCACCGCCGGCGGCACCGGTCACCGTGCGACGCGGCGACTCCTTGTGGGAGCTCGCCGCCTCCCAGCTCGGTCCGAGCGCCGCGCCGGCCGAGGTCGAGCGGCACTGGCGGCACCTCTACGCCCTCAACCGGCCCGTCGTCGGCCCGGATCCCGACCTGATCCACCCCGGCCAGCAGCTGCGGCTGCCCGCACCCCCTCAGGAGTCGTCATGAACCAGTCGCGTCCCGACAACGTCGTCCGACTCCGGGTGCCGGTCCCGGTCGCGAGCGTGCAGGGCACGCTCGCCCTCGACCTCCAGCCCCGGCACGACCCGCCGCGCGCCGTACCTCCGCAGGACCGGGGCTCGGGTGACGACGCCACCCCGGTCGACGTCCGACGCCGCCGGGAGGTCGAGCGCTGGGCGCACCGCTTCGCCCAGGCGGCGGTGGAGATCGTCGGCGGCGACCGTCCGGCGACCCAGCTGCTGCGCTGGACGACGGGCGAGGTCTACACCGACCTGCACCGCCGCGCCCTGCTCGTCGCCCGGGCCGGCGGGCACCAGCCCGGCGCCGCCCGGGTCCAGCCCGTCCGCCCCCAGGTCCTCAGCGTCCGCACCTGCTTCGTGGAGCACGGCGCCGTCGAGGCCGGCGTGCACGTGCGGTACGGCGACCGCTCCCGCGCCGTCGCCGCCCGCTTCGAGCTGAAGCGGAGCCGGCACGAGTCCACCCCGCGCTGGATCTGCACCGCCCTGGAGTTTGCTTGACCAGGAGCGTGCGAGGAACGAGCCCGCTCCGTGGGGTCAAGCAGGTTGAGCAAGCGCGCGGCTGAGGAACGAAGCCGCGACCGCGCGTCGAAACCCGGTGAGACGACAGTCGGCCGCAACCCGCGGGGGTTGCGGCCGACGGTCGGCCTGCTGGGTCTCGATACGTCGTCCGCCTACTCGACGACCGACGATCGCGACCTCGCGGGCGCGGTCGCGATCAGCCCGAGGCGCGAGCCGTGAGGCCGCTCGGGCCACCGGGAGCGCCGTGGCACTGCTTGAACTTCTTGCCCGAGCCGCAGGGGCACCGGTCGTTGCGGCCGACCCCGGCGTACTCGTTGTCGGCGTTGGTGGCGGTGACGCCGCGGACCTCGGCCTCGCCGTCCTCGTCCGGGGCGGAGTAGGTGAGGTTCTGCGGCTGCGAGGGCCGATCGAGGCCCTTGGCCTTGATCGTCGGCACGGCCGCGCGCTGCTGGACCGTGCCCTCGGGCTGCAGCAGCGGCTCGTAGACCTCCTCGGTCTCCTCGTCCTCCTCGACCTCGTCCTCGACGGAGACCTCGAGGTTGAACAGGAAGCCGACCGCCTCCTCCTTGATGCCGTCCATCATGGCCGCGAACATGTCGAAGCCCTCGCGCTGGTACTCGACGAGCGGGTCGCGCTGGGAGTAGGCACGCAGGTAGATGCCCTCGCGGAGGTAGTCCATCTCGTAGAGGTGCTCGCGCCACTTGCGGTCCAGCACCGAGAGCAGCACGCGCCGCTCCAGCTCGCGGATGACCTCCTCGCCGACCTCGGCCTCCCGGGCCTGGTAGCACGCGTGGGCGTCGGCCTTGAGCTGCTCGATGAGCTCGTCGCGGTCGATGTGGGCGACCTCGCCGTCGGCGTCCGCCAGGACCTTCTCGAGGCTGACGGAGACCGGCCAGATCTGGCCGAGGTCGGTCCACAGCTGCTCCAGGTCCCACTCCTCGCCGAAGCCCTGCGTGTGCCCGGTCACGACACCGGTCACGACGTCGTCGATGAAGGTGCGGATCTGGTCCTGCAGGTCGGCGCCCTCGAGCACCTCGCGCCGCTCGCCGTAGATGACCTTGCGCTGGCGGTCCATCACGTCGTCGTACTTCAGGACGTTCTTGCGGGACTCGAAGTTCTGCGACTCCACCTGGCCCTGGGCGTTCGCGATCGCGTTGGTGACGCGCTTGTTCTCGATCGGGACGTCGTCCGGGATCTTCAGCATCGTCAGGACACGGTCGACCCACTCGGACTTGAACAGCCGCATCAGCTCGTCCTGCAGCGACAGGTAGAACCGGGACTCGCCCGGGTCGCCCTGACGGCCGGAGCGCCCGCGCAGCTGGTTGTCGATCCGGCGCGACTCGTGCCGCTCGGTGCCGACGACGTAGAGGCCGCCGAGCTCGCGGACCTCGTCGTGCTCGGCGCCGACCTGCGCCTTGATCCGCTCCAGCATGGCCGGCCAGGCGGCGTCGTACTCCTCCGCGTGCTCGACCGGGTCGAGGCCCTGCTTGCGCAGCTCGGCGTCGGCGAGGAACTCCACCGAGCCACCGAGCATGATGTCGGTGCCTCGACCGGCCATGTTGGTCGCGACTGTCACCGCGCCCTTGTGGCCGGCCATCGCGACGATCTTGGCCTCGGCTGCGTGCACCTTCGCGTTCAGGACGGTGTGCGGGATGCCGCGCTTCTTCAGCAGGTCGGAGAGGTACTCCGACTTCTCCACCGAGACGGTGCCGACCAGGACCGGCTGGCCCTTCTCGTTGCGCTCGGCGATGTCGTCGGCGACGGCGTCGTACTTCGCCTCCTCGGTGCGGTAGACGAGGTCGGCCTGGTCGACGCGCTGCATCGGCTTGTTGGTCGGGATCGGGACCACGCCGAGCTGGTAGATCTTGTCGAACTCCGAGGCCTCGGTCATCGCCGTGCCGGTCATGCCGGAGAGCTTCTCGTAGAGGCGGAAGTAGTTCTGCAGGGTGACGGTGGCGAGGGTCTGGTACTCCTCGCGGACCGTCACGCCCTCCTTGGCCTCGATGGCCTGGTGCAGGCCGTCGTTGTAGCGGCGGCCCGACAGCATCCGGCCGGTGTGCTCGTCGACGATGAGCACCTCGCCGTTCATGACGACGTACTCCTTGTCGCGGCGGAACAGCTCCTTGGCCTTGATGGAGTTGTTCAGGAACGAGATCAGCGGGGTGTTGACCGCCTCGTAGAGGTTCTCGATCCCGAGGTGGTCCTCGACCTTGGTGATGCCGGGCTCTAGGACCGAGATCGTGCGCTTCTTCTCGTCGGTCTCGTAGTCGACGTCCTTCTCGAGCTTGCTGACGAGCTTGGCGAACTCGCCATACCACTTGACCTCGTCCTGGGTCGGACCGCTGATGATCAGCGGGGTCCGCGCCTCGTCGATGAGGATCGAGTCGACCTCGTCGACGACGGCGAAGGCGTGACCGCGCTGGACGCACTCCTCGATGGAGCCGGCCATGTTGTCGCGCAGGTAGTCGAAGCCGAGCTCGTTGTTGGTGCCGTAGGTGACGTCGCAGTTGTACTGCTCGCGGCGCTGCGCCGGACGCATCTCGGGGAGGATCACGCCCGTGGTCAGCCCGAGGAAGCCGTGGACGCGGCCCATCATCTCGGACTGGTACTTGGCCAGGTAGTCGTTGACGGTGACGACGTGGACGCCCTTGCCCGCGAGCGCGTTGAGGTACGACGGCAGCACCGCGACCAAGGTCTTGCCCTCACCGGTCTTCATCTCGGCGATGTTGCCGAGGTGCAGGGCCGCGCCGCCCATGATCTGGACGTCGAACGGGCGCATGCCGAGGACCCGCTTGGCCGCCTCACGCGCCGTGGCGAAGGCCTCCGGCATCAGGTCGTCGAGGGTCTCGCCCTCTGCCAGCCGCCGCTTGAACTCGACCGTCATCCCCTGCAGCTCCTCGTCGCTCATCGCGACGAAGTCGTCCTCGATGGCGTTGACGGCCTTCGCGACGGCCTCGAGCTGACGCAGGATCTTGCCCTCGCCGATGCGAAGGAGCTTGTCGAGGATGGCAGGCATGAGAGGAATCTCCCTGGGTAGTTCGGGCAGGCCCGGACCGGGCCGGGGCCATGCTATCGGGGCTGGGCCAATCCGATGAGCCCGGCGGCGGACAGCGCGGGCAGCAGCGCCGGCGCGAGGTCGCCACGCGGCTCGGCCCGCACCGAGTCGAGACCGAGCCAACCGGCCAGCACGCGGAGCTCGGCGGCGAGCTCCTCGGCGGTCTCACCCGGTGCCCCGGGCTCGGCGTACGCACCCTGGACGACCAGCACGCCCGCCTTCCGGTCCGCCTTGAGGTCGACCCGGGCCACGATCCGGTCGCCGAGCAGGAACGGCAGCACGTAGTAGCCGTGCACGCGCTTCTCGGCCGGGGTGTAGATCTCGATGCGGTAGTGGAAGTCGAAGATCCGCTCGGTGCGCTCGCGCTCCCACACGAGCGGGTCGAACGGGCTGAGCAGGGCCCGGGCACCGATCCGGCGCGCGAGCCGGGCATCGCGGTGGAGGTACGCCGGCCGCTTCCAGCCCTCGATCGTCACGGGGATCAGCTCACCCGACTCGACCAGCGTCGCGACGGCCGGCCGGACGTCGTCGACGTGCATCCGGAAGTAGTCCTTGAGGCACTGGGCGGTCGCGACGCCGTGCGAGACCGCGGCCCGCCGCACCAGCTCCAGCGACGCCTCGGCCAGGGACGGCGTCGGCCGGGCCAGCACGTCAGCCGGGATGACCCGCTCGGGCAGGTCGTAGCGGACCTCGAACTGGCTGTTGCGGCCGGCGATGGCCAGGTCGCCCACGGTGAAGAGGTAGTCGAGCACCTGCCGGGTCGTCGACCAGTTCCATCCCCACTGCTCCTTGGTGCGCGGCAGCCCGTCGTCCAGCTCGCGGGCCGTCGAGGCGCCCCGGTCGCGGATCTCGTCGATCAGCGACGCCTCCAGCTGGGGGTTCTCCTCCAGGACGGCCCACTTGCCCCGGCGCTGGCGGTAGCGCTCCATCCGGTGCTGCATGTGCGGCCACAGCTCGACGGGCATGAACGCCTGGACGTGCGCCCAGTACTCCACCAGGCGGCGGGGCCGCTGCTCGGACGCGCGGCGCAGCAGCTCGACGTCGTAGGGGCCCATCCGGGAGTAGAGCGGCATGTAGTGCGCGCGCTGCAGGACGTTGACCGAGTCGACCTGGAGCACGCCGGTGCGGGTGAGGGTGCGCTGCAGGGTGCGCATCGTGGGCACCGCGTGGCGCGGGTCGAGGAAGCCCTGGGCTGCGAGCGCGATCCGGCGTGCCTGCGCGGTGCTCAGCGTCTGCGACGTCATGGGCGAGAGGGTACGGCGGGGCGCCGACAACTCCCCGCCGCTGGTTGAGGTGCCGACGGTTCTGCTCGCGAGATCGGAATGGGTCTCGACACGCGGGTCACGGCTTCGCAGGCTCAGCCGTGCCGCTCGCTCGACCACCATTGATCTCCCATAGCGGCTCCGCCGCTATGGGAGATCGAGCAGCTTTTCCTTGACGGCGTACATCACGGCCTCCATGCGGGAGTGCAGCTGGAGCTTCTCCAAGATGTTGCGCACGTGGTTCTTGACGGTGTTCTCGGAGATGAACAGCTGGCGGGCGATCTCGCGGTTGTTCATGCCGCGCGCGACCAGCCGCAGCACCTCGAGCTCGCGCTCGGTCAGCCGCAGGCCCGGGACGTGGTCGCGCTCGGGGCGCGACATCTGCTTGAACTCGTCGATCAGCTTCACGGCCATCGACGGGCTGATCAGCGACTGGCCGTCGGCGACCACGCGGACCGCCTGGGCGACCTCGTCGATCGAGGAGTCCTTCAGCAGGTAGCCCGAGGCTCCGCTCTTGACCGCCTCGTAGAGGTCGGCCTCCTCGTCGGAGACGGTGAGCATGATGATCTTGGCCGAGGGCACGGCCTCCTTGATGGCCAGGCAGGCCTCGATCCCGGAGCGCTTGGGCATCCGGATGTCGAGCAGCACCACGTCGGGAGCGGCCGTCGTGGCGAGGTTGGTGCCCTCGACGCCGTCGCCGGCCTCGCCGACCACCTCGATGCCCGACTCCACACCCAGCAGCATCGTGAGCCCGCGCCGGAAGAGCTCCTGGTCATCGACCACGAGCACCCGGATGGGCTCCGAGCCGTCTGTGTCTGAATCGGCCACGCGCAGATCATGGCACGAACGGGCCCCCTCTCGCGCCCGGGCGGACCACATGACGGCAGGACGGGGTGGCCCGAACGGGCCACCCCGACCACTTCAGCACCGATCAGCCGGCTGCTCAGTCCTCCCCGAGCTCCAGCGAGATGACGCCGTAGTCGTACCCGCGACGCCGGTAGACGACAGCGGGCCGCTCGCTCTCCTTGTCGACGAACAGGTAGAAGTCGTGACCCACGAGCTCCATCTCGTAGAGGGCCTGGTCGAGGGTCATCGGGCTCGCCGGGTGCGTCTTCTCCCGGACCACCAACGGTCCGTCGCCCGTCACGGCGATCGGTCCGACGTGCCGCTCCTGGGTCGTCGACAGCTCCTCTTCGAGGGTGTCGGCCATCGGCTCCGCCGACGTGTCGGCGAGCGCCTGCCCCACCGAGACCGGGGTCTTCTGGCCCCGGTGCACTCGACGCCGGTCGGCGGCCCGGCGCATCTGTGAGGCCATCTTGTCCAGGGCCAGGTCGAGCGCCCCCATCTTGTCGTCGGCAGCGGCCTCGGCCCGGATGACCGGGCCCTTCGAGAACGCAGTCAGCTGCACGTGGATGGAACGGTCGTGCTGGCGCGGGTTGGGCTCACTGTCCACCTCCACATGCACCCGCATGATCCGGTGGTCGTGCTTCTCCAGTCGAGTCAGCTTCTCCGTCGCATGCTCGCGGAACCTGTCCGAGATCTCGCAGTGACGACCCGTGACCACAACTTCCATGTGAACCTCCCGTTAGACAGTTGGTTTCTCTTCAGCTCGCCCATGCCCTCCGAGGGCAGGCCGGAGCACGAGCCGGTATGGCCCGCACCCCGGTCGAGGACGAGATGGAGCCCGCCCGGCCGACCTGGTCTTCGACCCCACAATCGCCTGCTGAGGCTCCCGCAGCTTCTCTGCCACTACCGGCCTTCTCCCGCCGTTCTCCGTGTCTGACGGAGAGGACGGGGCAGGACTTACCTCTAAGCCGCACCGTGATCAGACGCCCGAGGGCGTCCTTACGTGGACCGTTTCGCCTGCGACTGGCCTCGGCTAGCCGCTGGCGTGCCTGCGGCACACCAGCGGTGCAACCACGGACCCGGACGGACTCCATGCAAAGAACGTAGTCACTTCCCGGCCCGCACAAAAGGGACCGAGGTCCCCACTTCGGTGTGACGTCTCCGGGTTGCCGCCACGGCGGCCACGGAAGTCACCTGCAGACCGACCGCCTCGAGGGCCCGCTGGGCCTCCCGTGCGGTCGCACCGGTCGTCAGCACGTCGTCGCAGATGACGACCCGGGCCCGGGGCAGCACCGCCGCGAGCCGGTGCAGCGGACCGCTCGGGCAGGTCATCGACCCGGCGAGGTTGCGGGCCCGCGCGGCGGCGTCCAGGCCGGCCTGGTCCACCAGGCCGGGCCGGGTGCGCAGCAGCCTGGCCACGCGGACGTCGTACCCCTCCCGCCGGAGCCGGGCGCTCGCTCCCGCGGCCAGGGCGTACGTCGGGTCGTGGCCGCGGGCGCGCACGCTGACGCGTCGGGACGGGACCGGCACGAGCACGATCGGGCCCGGTGGGGCCGCGGCGGCGACGGCCTGGGTGAGCAGCCCGACGAGCGGGCGGCCCAGGCCGAGCAGCCGGCGCTCCTTCAGGCCCAGCACCATCGCCCGCGCGACACCGTCGTACGACGTCGCCGCCCACGGCGGCACCAGCCCGGGCGGGGTCGGGACCGGCCAGGCGAGCCGGGCTCCGGTCGGGAGCTCCTGCGCGCACGTCACGCAGAGCAGCCGGCCCGGGTCACCGCACCCGACGCAGCGGCCGCCGAGCAGCAGGTCGGTGACGGCGTCGCGCACCGGCCCAGCGCACCACGCCGGCCGCCCCGGCTCAACCGGGGTCGAGCCAGCCTGTGGAGGGCGCCGTCAGCCGACGTACCCGAGTGAGCGCAGCCGCCGACCCTCGCCGAGCTCGATCTCGCGGGCGACCGGGCGGGACAGGTCGAGCGCCCCGTCCGGGGCGAGCACCAGCAGGCTCTGGCCCTCGACGGGCGAGCCGGCCAGCGACCGGACCGGGCCGTTGAGGTTGGCGATGCTCTCGACACTGGTCGGTGCGCCGTCGACGGCGACCGAGCGGACCTCCCACAGCTCGCCGGCCACCCCGGTCAGCACCGCGACGCTGGTCGGTGAGCGCCAGGCGACGTCCTTGATCGACGGGGCCTCCAGCGCCCCGCCGAGGATCACCTGGGCAGGGGTCGCGTTGCGGACGTCGCCCCGGGCCCGGTGGCGGATCCGGCTCACCACCAGCTCGTCGCCCGACCGGCCGGCGACCACGGCCACCATCCGCGACCCGTCCCGCGACACCAGGAAGGATCGGACCAGCTGCCCGGTGACCCCGGGCACCTCGAGCGCGCGGAGCCGGTCGTTCTCGTAGTAGCGGACCCGGGCGCCGTCGGCCCGGCGGTCGACCAGCCAGATCCGGTCGGCGAAGTCCCATGCCGGCTCCAGCAGGTCGGTGCCGCGGTCCAGGATGCTGCGTACGTCGTCGGCGTCGCCGTTGACCGGAGCGACCAGGACGGCGCCGGCGGTCGTGACGGCCGCGGCGGTGCTGCCGTCGAGGCTGACCGCCGCTGAGCGCAACGCGACCTCGCCCGTGCCGAAGAGCCCACGGACGGGGTCGAGGTCCTCGGGGATCCCCGAGACCAGCCGCCGCTCCCGGATGCCGAAGACGACCGCGCTGGCGCCCGGGACCGCGGGGTCGTACTGCGCGCCGAGGCCGACGGGGAACCGACCCTCCTCGCTGCCGGGCGGCTGGACCGGGTCGCCGTCGACGCTCACCCGCACGGAGGTGACGCCGGCGACCTGGCGCAGCGTGGCGGCGAGCTGCACCACCATCAGTCGCTGGCTCTCGGGAGGCTGCTGGCCGACGTCGCTGAGCGACACCTCGGCCACGCCGTCCGGGGACACCGGCACCGACAGGTCACCGAGCCGGGCCCCGGGCGGGAAGAAGCTGCGAGAGCTGGGCGCGAGCGCGGGTCCCGGACCGTCGAGCAGGCCCTCGACCAGCCGGGTGGCCAGGGCGTCGTCGTCGGCGACGAACACCGGCTCGGGCACCAGGATCTCGGCGCTGGGGTCGAAGAAGGACAGCGACAGCCGCCGGAAGCGCGCCTCGAACCACGACTCGGGCACGATCAGCGCGTCGCGGACGTCGGCGATGCGCCACTGGCCCCGCTCCATCTCCAGGCCGAACCTCAGGTCGAGGTCGCTCCCGCTCAACGACCCCCGCCAGGCACCCCGGGCGTCGAACCGGTTGCTGCCGTCGAGCATCCGGACGCGTACGACGGAGCTGATGTCGAGGGCCGGCGAGCGGTCGCCGTACGTGATCGTCTCGCGCTCGGGGCGCCAGGATGCCCGGGCCTCCTGGGTGAGGAACTCCGCGGCCGACGTGGTCTGGATCGGCACCGCGGTCATCGCGTCGAGGAAGCCCTTGACGATCTCCGAGCGCGAGGCGTCGGGCAGCGGCGGCAGCGGGTCGTACTTCACGCCCGTCGTCTCGGGGGTGCCGCGCGAGTTGTCGGTCTCCACGACCGGTCCGCTCTCGGGCAGGCCCACGCACCCCGCGGCCAGGACCAGCAGCACGGCGGTCAGGACCGCGGCGCCCACGCGCGACGGACGTCTCATGTCACCGGCTCCCGGGCGTCGGCCGGGACCAGCGGCAACGGGCTTCGGCGCAGCGGGGCGTTGACGCGGCGGGGCAGGGTGAGCCGGAACTGGGCGCCCTCGCCCGGCCGCCCCCAGGCCTGCAGCCACCCGCCGTGCAGGTGGGAGTCCTCCAGCGAGATGGACAGGCCGAGCCCGGTGCCTCCGCTGGTGCGGGCGCGAGCCGGGTCGGCGCGCCAGAACCGGTTGAAGACCAGGGCCGACTCCCCCGGTCCGAGCCCGACCCCGAAGTCGCGCACGGTGATCGCCGCCGCATGGTCGTCGCCGGCGACCGAGACCACGATCTCCTCGCCCCGACCGGTCTCGGCGTGGTCGATGGCGTTGGTGATCAGGTTGCGGACGACGCGCTCGACCCGCCGGGCGTCCGCCTCCGCGAGGCAGGGATGGTCCGGGGCGCGTACGACGACCCGGACGTCGCGCTGCTCGGCCAGCGGGCGGGTCGCCTCGACCACCCGGTGCGCGACGTCGACGAGGTTGAGGTCCTCGGCGTCGAGCACCGCGGCGCCGGCGTCGAAGCGGCTGATCTCGAGCAGGTCGACCAGCAGCGTCTCGAACCGGTCCAGCTCGGTCTGCAGCAGCTCGGCGGCGCGGGAGGTGACGGGGTCGAAGTCGGCGCGGGCGTCGTACAACACGTCCCCGGCCATCCGCACGGTCGTGAGCGGCGTGCGCAGCTCGTGGGAGACGTCGGAGACGAAGCGGTGCTGGACACGGCTCAGCTCCTCCAGCTGCCGGATCTGGCGCTGGAGGTTGCTCGCCATCTGGTTGAACGACGTCGCCAGCCGGGCCAGGTCGTCCTCACCCGAGACCCGCAGCCGCTCCTGCAGCCGGCCGGCGGCCAGCCGCTCGGCGACCCGGCGGGCCATCCGGATCGGGGTGACCACCTGGCGGGTCACCAGCCAGGTGACGCCGGCGACCAGGACCAGCAGCAGCACGGCGGCGGTGAGCAGGGCCTGGGTGACCAGGGCGAGCGTCTCCTGCTGCTCGTCGAGCGGGAAGAGGAAGTAGAGGGTGTAGGTGCCGCCGTCGGCCACCAGGGCCACCTGGGTGCCGACCACGATGCCGGGCTCCTCGCTGCGCGCGGCTCCGCTCGCCGCCACGGTCCGGATGGTCGTGTACGTCCACGCCGTCCCGGCCGGCTCCTGGAAGTGACCCTCCAGCGAGCCCGGCACGCTGGCGGTGTCGACCCCCGGCGAGGACCGGGTCCCGCGCTGGGCGATCCGGCCGGTGTTCTCACCGAGCGGACCGGCGAGCACGACCGAGAAGCCGCGGGTCAGGCCGCGCTGGATGATCGGGTCGATCAGCTCCGCCTGCTGGGCGGTGGCGTCCACATCGGTGCCGGGAACCGACCCGAGCCGGGTCTCGGCGTCCGCGCGCTCGGTGTTGGCCTCGGCCACCACCGCGTCCACGCGCTGCTCCAGGAGGCCCTCCCGGACCTGCTGGAGCAGGAACCAGCCCACGACTCCGACCACGGTCGCGGACAACAGCAGGGTGGAGGCGACCACCCGGGCCTGGATGGAGCGCCGCCAGAAGGTCAGTCCGCGCCGGAGTCCGGGCGGCATCCCCAGCGGCGAGCGGACCCGCGTCATGGCTAGGCGTGGCCGGCCTTGTAGCCGACGCCCCTGACGGTGACGACGATCTCGGGGTTCTCCGGATCGTGCTCCACCTTCGAGCGCAGCCGCTGCACGTGCACGTTGACCAGCCGGGTGTCCGCCGAGTGCCGGTAGCCCCACACCTGCTCCAGCAGCACCTCGCGGGTGAAGACCTGCCAGGGCTTGCGGGCCAGGCAGACCAGCAGGTCGAACTCCAGCGGCGTCAGGCTGATCGAGGCGCCCGCCCGGGCGACCGCGTGGCCCGCGACGTCGATGACGAGGTCACCGATCGTCAAGGTCTCCGGCCCGGCGGTCTCGTAGCGACGTACCCGCGCCCGGATCCGGGCGACGAGCTCCTTGGGCTTGAAGGGCTTGACGACGTAGTCGTCGGCGCCCGACTCGAGACCGACGACCACGTCGACGGTGTCGCCCTTCGCGGTGAGCATCACGATCGGGACGCCCGACTCCGCCCGGATCTCCTTGCACACGTCGATGCCGTCCTTGCCCGGCAGCATCAGGTCGAGCAGCACCAGGTCGGGCCGGTAGTCGCGGAACTCACCGAGCGCCAGGTCGCCCCGCACGCACATCCGGCTGTCGAAGCCCTCTTGGCGCAGGACGATCGTCAGCATCTCCGCGAGGGACGCGTCATCGTCGACGACGAGGACGCGTCCCTTGGTCGCGTAATCGCTGGAGAGGTTGCTCGGCTGCCCGGTGGGCATGCCGGTCTGACCTCCGGCGGACTGGCTCATGGGCCCAATCCTGCCACCGAGGGGAACTCCGGCGCTCAGTAGCGGTACTGCTCCGACTTGTACGGGCCCTCGACCGGGATGCCGAGGTAGGAGGCCTGCGACTCCGACAGGGTCGTCAGCTTCACGCCGAGCGCGTCGAGGTGGAGGCGTGCGACCTCCTCGTCGAGGTGCTTGGGCAGCACGTAGACGCCGACGGGGTACTCCTCGGGCTTGGTGAAGATCTCGATCTGGGCGAGCACCTGGTTGGTGAAGGAGTTCGACATCACGAACGACGGGTGACCGGTCGCGTTGCCGAGGTTCATCAGGCGGCCCTCGGAGAGCACGATGATCGCGTTGCCCGCGGGGAAGGTCCACACGTCGACCTGCGGCTTGACGTTCTTGCGCGTCGCGACGCCGTCGGCCTCGAGACCGGCCATGTCGATCTCGTTGTCGAAGTGACCGATGTTGCCGAGGATCGCGTTGTGCTTCATCCGCGACATCTGCTCGACCGAGACGACGTCCTTGTTGCCGGTCGCCGTGATGATGATGTCGGCGATGGCCAGCGCGTTGTCGAGGGTGTCGACCTGGTAGCCGTCCATCGCGGCCTGCAGCGCGCAGATCGGGTCGATCTCGGTGACGATGACGCGGGCACCCTGGCCACGCAGCGACTCCGCACAGCCCTTGCCGACGTCGCCGTACCCGCAGACGACCGCGACCTTGCCGCCGATGAGGACGTCGGTCGCGCGGTTGATGCCGTCGATGAGCGAGTGGCGGCAGCCGTACTTGTTGTCGAACTTCGACTTGGTGACCGAGTCGTTGACGTTGATGGCGGGGAAGAGCAGCGAGCCCTCGCGCATCATGTCGTAGAGGCGCAGCACACCGGTGGTGGTCTCCTCGGTGACGCCCTTGAGCTCACCGGCGATCTTCGTGTAGCGGTCCTTGCTCTCGGCGAGCGAGGCGTTGAGGACGTCGAACACGATCTTCTGCTCGTGGCTCTTGGCCGTGGCCGGGTCCGGCGCCTGGCCCGTCTTCTCGGCGTCGACGCCGAGGTGGACCAGCATGGTGGCGTCGCCACCGTCGTCGAGGATCATGTTGGCGAAGGTGTCGCCGGGCCAGTTGAGGATCTGCTGGGTGCACCACCAGTACTCCTCCAGCGACTCGCCCTTCCAGGCGAAGACCGGGACGCCCTGCGGGTCCTCGGGAGTGCCGTTCGGGCCGACCGCGATCGCGGCGGCGGCGTGGTCCTGGGTGGAGAAGATGTTGCAGGAGGCCCAGCGCACCTCGGCGCCGAGCGCGACCAGCGTCTCGATGAGGACGGCGGTCTGGATCGTCATGTGCAGCGAGCCGGCGATCCGGGCGCCGGCGAGGGGCTTGTCGGCCCCGTAGCGCTCACGCATGGCCATCAGGCCGGGCATCTCGTGCTCGGCGAGCAAGATCTCGGTGCGGCCGAAGTCGGCCAGGCTGAGGTCGGCGACCTTGTAGTCCATGGAATGCTCCTGATGGTGGCGGCGGTTCGCGTCGTCCGAGGTTAGAACGGTCCGTCGGTCAACGGGGAATCCTCGTGAGCACCGACACCGGAGCGTGAGCCGGTCGCCGAGGCTCAATGAGCCGGCGCGTGGTCCTTCTTGCCGAACGGCAGCACGCTGACGATCCCGAGGATCACGCTGCCCAGGACGAAGCCGAAGACCGCGGAGGCGGCGGTGTTGACCAGCCAGCCCAGGGCGCCGCCGATGCCGGCGACGGCGTGCTCCACGTCGAGCTCCAGGTGGTGCACGAAGTCGTACAGCGGGTGCCAGCCGAGGTCGTCGAGTCCGACGAGCTGGATGTGACCGCCCACCCACAGCATCGCGGCGGTGCCCACGACCGAGATGACGTTGAGGATGTGCGGCATCGCGACGACCATGCCGCGGCCGAGCTTCTGCGACGACGCCGAGGGACGCTCGGCGAGGTGCAGGCCGACGTCGTCGACCTTCACCAGCAGGGCGACCACGCCGTACACGACGACGGTGATGACGAGGGCCACCACGATCAGGATCGCCGCGCGCGCCCAGAAGCCCTGGTCGGCGACCTCGTTGAGGGCGATGACCATGATCTCGGCCGAGAGGATCAGGTCGGTGCGGACGGCGCCGGCCACCATCGTCTTCTCGGCGTCCGGGCCGGCCTCGGCGACCGGTACGGCGTGGCCGTCGTGCCCGCGGATCTTGCCCCAGACCTTGTGCGCGCCCTCGTAGCACAAGAACGCGCCACCGCACATCAGGATCGGCGTGAGCAGGTCGGGGAGGAACTGGCTGAGCAGCAGGGCGACCGGGAGGATGATGAGCAGCTTGTTGCGGATCGAGCCGATCGCGATCCGCTTGATCATCGGCAGCTCGCGGTCGGCGGTGACGCCGTGGACGTACTGCGGCGTGACCGCGGTGTCGTCGACGACCACACCAGCCGCCTTCGCGGTCGCCTTGGCTGCGGCGGCACCGACGTCGTCGATCGAGGCCGCGGCCAGCCGGGCGATCGCGGCGACGTCGTCGAGGAGCCCGAAGAGACCGGCGCTCACCGCGTGGCTCGGTCGAAGGAGGCGGCGGCTGCGTCAGGCATGGTCGGAGTTTAGGGCATCTCCCCCGCGCTCCGGACGCCGCTGTACGACGCTCACGAGCGTAGGTGGGCCCGCTCGGCGGCGTCCTCCACGGCCTCGCTGATGACGTCGGCCTCCGCCTTGGCGTTGGCGATCGAGTGCGCCTCGTGGACGTGACGTTCGGCGTACCCGACGGGGTCCACGAGGTGGGAGAGCGCCCGGGCCACCGGATCCCAGGCCAGCAGGAAGGCGAGCGCGAGGGCCGCCGCCAGCGTGACCGGCAGCGCCAGGGTGTCGTGCGCGGCCGCCCACTCGGAGTAGCCGGCGTAGCTGGCCCCCTTCACCGCGAAGCCGTGGAAGAGGTAGACCACCAGGGTCCAGGCACCCATCTGCGTGAACCAGCCGCTCATCCGCGGGACCAGGGCGAGGAACGCCCAGGCGCCGAGGGTGCCGACCAGCAGGACGACGGCCCGGATCAGGAAGGCCTCGGAGTCGCTGACGTCCAGGTCGGCGTAGCGCGAGCGGTAGTAGAGCCACTCGGTGGCCGCCCACCGGTCGGTCCAGGTGGTCAGCACCCAGATCGCCACCAGGACCAGGACGCCGGCCAGCTGCGCGCCCCTGCTGCGCAGCCGCTCCAGTCGCTCGGGCGTCGCCGCCAGACCCATCACGAAGAACGGCAGCAGTCCCAGGACGCGCGCGGCGTCGAGGGTGTCGCCGGCGTACAGACCTGCGACGAGGCTGATCACCAGCGCGACCGGGACCGCGGCCGGGAGCCGCTTGAAGACGGGGGTCAGCAGCCGCCAGAAGAAGAGTGCCGAGAGGTACCACATCGGCCAGTGCGGGTCGGCGAACAGATCCTCCAGCTGCTCCCCGCCGACGTGCACCCGGAAGAGCGCCAGGGCGCACTCGAAGATGACGTAGGGCACGACGACGGTGCGGACCAGCTGCCACATCCGGCGCCGCTCCCACTCGAAGGAACGCGACAGGTAGCCCGTGACCAGGACGAACGCCGGCACGTGCCAGGCGTAGAGGAAGTCGTAGACGTGGTTGTTGAAGGTCGTGCCGGGCAGCAGCGGCAGTGCGTGCCCGATCACCACGAGGGTGACCAGGGCCATCTTGGCGTTGTCGAACCAGGGGTCGCGGGTCCGGGGCTTCGAGGCGGGGGACGGCGCGTGCACGGGGGTCGGGGTACCCGTTGCCCGAGGGGCTCAGTCCTCGGTGAGACCGAGCCGGAGGTACTCGCTGGCGTAGGTGCCGGTGAGCAGCAGCGAGGCGTAGCGAGCCACCTCGCTCGGCGCCTCGGTCGTCACCTTCTCGACCCGGACGCCGCGGGAGGTCGCCGCGGCCTGGAGCCGGCCGCGCTGCTCGCGGACCACGGGGTCCTCGGCGCCGTCGTCGAGCACCAGCAGCACCGGCCGGAGCTCACCGCCCTCCCCCGCGAACGGGTCGTCGAAGACGTCGCGCTCGCGGGCCGCCTCGAGGACCGGCAGCAGGTGCTCGGCGTCCCCGGCCAGGGCGGTGCGGCCGCTGGCCCGGCGGATCGACTCGGCCACCCGACGAGCGGCCCGGGCGGCCAGCACCGACCCGCCCCACACGAGGGGGTTCGCGTCGGCCAGCGCGATCGCCAGCACCTTCGCCGGGTTGACGGCCAGGTCGCGGTACGGCGAGCAGGCGGTCGCCACCTCGTCGAGCGCGGCGGCGACCTGCTCGGGGTCCGCGGCGGGACCGAGCGAGACCCGGTCGAGGAAGGTCAACATGGCCACGGCGGTCGCGAGCTGGTCGGCCGTCGCGGTGGGCAGGATCGTGCTCCACCGGCCGGCGGCGTGCTCGGCGACCAGGGAGGCGGACGGGCAGGCGACGACCACCTGGCAGCCGCGGCGTACGGCCTCGGCGACGGCGGACGCCGTACCGGTGTCGGAGCCCTCGGGGGCCAGCACGACCACCAGGTCGAGGCTGCCGGCCCAGCCGGGCAGGGCCGGCCCGGGCCACGCGACGAACGGCACCGGGCACCACGGCTCGAGCACCGCCCGCAGCAGGCGGGAGTCGGGACCCGCCGCGATCACCGCGCGCGGTCGGGCCTGCGAGAGGCTGCGGGAGACCGCCTCCTCGATCGCCTCGGCGGCGGCACCCACCTCACGGCGGACCCGCGCACCGGACTCCGCCAGTGTGCGCAGCCGCAGGTCGGCCGCACCGATCGCGGTCTCGTCGTCCAGGCGGGACTCGTCGAACCAGGTCGCCATGGGTGGTCCGCCCGCCCTCAGGCGGGGGTGCGGGCTTCGTCGACGAGCAGGACCGGGATGCCGTCGCGGACCGGGTAGGCCAGGCCGCACTCGCCCTGGCACACCAGCTCGTCGGCGACCGGGGCCAGCTGGCCGCGGCACTGCGGGCACACGATGATCGACAGCAGCGCCGGGTCGAGCTTCGCGGCCGCGCCGCCCTGCTCGCTCACCGGGCGCTCCGGATCTTCGTGAGTACCTCGTCGCGCATGGTCGCCATGGTGTCGTGGTCCTTCCCCTCGGCGTTCAGCCGGAGCAACGGTTCGGTGTTGGAGGGCCGCACGTTGAAGACCCAGTCCGCGTGGGACACCGTAAGCCCGTCGAGGCGGTCGGTGCTCACCCCGGGGCGTACGGCGTACTCCCCCTCGAGCGCGGCCATCATGCCCACCTGGTCGGCGACCTCGGAGTTGATCTCGCCGCTGACTGGGTAGCGCTCGTACGACGCCAGCAGCTCCGACAGCGGCCGGTCGGTCTCGGCGAGCGCGGCCAGGGTGTGCAGCGCGGCGAGCATGCCGGAGTCGGCGCGCCAGAAGTCGCGGAAGTAGAAGTGGCCGCTGTGCTCGCCGCCGAAGACCGCGTCGGTCTCGGCCATCGTGGCCTTGATGAAGGAGTGGCCGACCCGGGTGCGAACGGGCTTGCCGCCCAGCTCCGTGACGATCTCGGGCACGGCCCGCGAGGTGATCAGGTTGTGGATGATCGTCGCGCCCGGCTCCTTGGCCAGCTCGCGGGCGGCGATCAGCGCGGTCAGCGTGGACGGCGAGACCGCCCGGCCCAGCTCGTCGACCAGGAAGCACCGGTCGGCGTCGCCGTCGAAGGCGAGCCCGACGTCGGCGCCCACCTCGAGCACCTTGGCCTGCAGGTCGCGCAGGTTGTCGGCGTCGATCGGGTTGGCCTCGTGGTTCGGGAAGGTGCCGTCGAGCTCGAAGTACATCGGCACGATCTCGACCCGGTCGGCGCCGAGCCGCGCGAACACGGCCGGCGCGGTGTAGCCCGCCATGCCGTTGCCCGCGTCGACGACGACCTTCAGCGACCGCCCCTCGACCGGCGCGAGTGAGAGCAGGTGAGCGGCGTACGCCTCCAGCACGTCGTGCTCGGAGACGTCGCCGGGGACCGTGGCGGTGACCGGTCGCGGCGTCACGACCAGGTCGCGGATCTCCGCCAGACCGGTCTCCAGCCCGATCGGGACGGCGTACGCGCGGCACATCTTGATGCCGTTGTACTCGGCCGGGTTGTGGCTGGCGGTGAACATCACGCCGGGGTGGCCGAGGTGGCCGGAGGCGAAGTAGAGCTGGTCGGTCGAGGCGAGGCCGATCAGGATGACGTCGGCGCCGGCCTCGGTCGCACCCTCGGCGAACGCGCCGGCCATGCCGGGCGAGCTGGGTCGCATGTCGTGACCGACCACCACGGTCTCGGCCCCGACCACCTGGACGTAGGCCCGGCCGGTCGCGCGGGCGAGCTCCTCGTCGATCTGCTCGGGAACCAGTCCGCGGACGTCGTAGGCCTTGAAGATGGCGTGGACGTTGGCGGGGTCGAGGGTGTCGGCCATGCGCCGCACCCTAGCGGGGACGCGCAGCGGACCCGCTGACGCGGGGTGACCCGTTCGCCGAGTCAGCACTACTGGTGCTGACTCGGGCCTCCACTTCTGCTGACTCGGCGAGGTGGTGGCGGATCAGTCGGTGCTGAGCATCCGGAGGTGACCTTTGCGACCGGTCTCACGTCCGGTCTCCTCGGCCGGGGCGGTCCGCGGGGGCGGGACCGGGCGAGCGGCCTCGCGGACCGCGTCGGCCAGCGCGAGCAGGTCGTCGTTGGACGGGCCCTGCGCCTTCGGGTCCGGAGCCAGCCGGAGCACCTCCCACCCGCGGGGTGCGGAGAGCCGCTCGGAGTGCGTCTCGCACAGGTCGTAGGCGTGCGGCTCGGCGTACGTCGCGAGCGGGCCCAGGACGGCCGTCTGGTCGGCGTACACGTACGTCAGCGTGTTGACCGCGGGACGGCCGCACGCGGTGCGCGAACAGCGACGGGTGGGACTCACGCGGCAGACGGTACCCCCCGTCCGGACCGGCCCCGATTAGGCTCGCGGCGTGGACAGGCCCGGCACCCGACCCCCGGAGCGGAAGCGGCGCACCCGCGACCGCCGCGGACGCGGCATGCGCGGTCCCGGCGTCCTGCCTCAGCACCCCGGGACTCCCGCGCTGCGGACCGGGCGGGAGCGCTTCGACGATCTCGTCCTCGGCATCGTGACCGAGGTCGACGGTCGCTGGCAGGACCGCCTCGGGCTGGTGGAGTACGCCGTCGAGGACACCCCGCAGGTGCCCGACGACTGGGACTCCGCCACCGTGCCGCTGTCGTCCCTGGTGCGCGGCACGGGCGGCGACCCGACCCGGCTGGTGCTGTTCCGCCGGCCGATCGAGCACCGCTGCGAGACCCGCAGCGACCTGGAGGCGCTGGTCCTCACCCTGGTGGTCGAGCAGGTCGCGGAGCTGCTCGGCATCGACGCCTCCGAGGTCGACCCGCGCTACGAGGGCGACGACTGACGTCAGGGCAGTCCGGGCCCGACCTGCGGGACCAGCCCGGCGGAGGTCAGGTCGTGCAGCCGGAGCACGGTCGAGCCGGTGCCGGTCACCAGCACGGCGCCGAGCACCGAGACGCGCCGCGGCGTCACCTCGACGACGACGGCGCTCGACGGCAGGTCGAGGGTGCCGCCCGCGCCAGGGGTCACCTCGACCTTCTCCCGCGCGACCTCGCGGCCCTCGGCGTCGCGGGCGACCACGCCGACCACCCCGACGCCCGAGGCGTCGGCCAGCTGCAGCTGCTTGCGCCCCTCGGGCACGACCGCGACCGTCCGAGCGGTCACGGGCTCCGCGGGCATGGCGTGGGAGACGTCGCGCCGCACCACGCTCCGCAGGCTGGCCGTCACCGGGCCGGTGGCGCTGACCTGGACGCCGTACGTCCCGTCCGCCGTGGCGGTCCCCAGCTGCTCGGAGAGCGTGACCCGGGTCGTGGACCGCGGGGCGATCCGCACCTCCTCCAGGCCCTGGGGGGCGAAGACCGAGTCGGCGGTGACGAACCGCAGCTCGGCGCGGAGCTCGTCCTCGCCGGGGTTGGCCAGCACCAGACTGCGTCGGCCCGCCCCGGACGGCACGCCGAGGAGCGTGCTCGTCGGCTGCGCCTCGGCCTGGCCTCCGAGCCAATCGGTGGTCGGCTCCGCCGAGCCGAGCCGGTCGTCGGTGTCCTCGACCGAGGCGGTGAGGCGACCACGGGTCGTCGTGACCTGCAGCGCGAGCTCGCCCTCCTGCGGAAGCAGGCTCCCCAGCTCCAGGCGCCGGGTCGCACTCCCCGGGACGAGCACGCCGCGCAGCTCGGGCGCGTCGACCGCACCGGCGCTGCCGAGTACGACGACGTCGGCCACCGCGGGTCCGGTGTTGGGATTGACCAGCTCCAGCACCGAGGAGTGCCGGGCGCCGGCGCCGACGCCGGTGAACCACTGCTCGGCGATCGGCCGAGGACATTCCGTGGCGGCCAGCGGCGTCGTACCGCTGCGGCCGGCGACCAGGCCCGGCGCGAGGTCCCCGGTGGCCCGGACGACGGCCGACCCGCTCACCTCGAGCTGCGCGGAGCGACCGGCCTCCAGGGTGGCCTGGTCCTCGCCGATGCTCACCTCGCCGGCGGCGTCGTCGGCGTTGGCGACCCGGACGCTCGGCGCGCCGGGCAGGCCGGTGGGACAGCCCAGGGTCGCGCTCGTCAGGCCGGTGGTCGTGGGTGGGCGCTGCGATCGCTCGACGGGCTCGGTGCCGGCCACGGCCAGCAGCGCCAGGACGAGCACGGGGAGCAGCACCGCGAGCAGCACGGTGACGTCGACGCGTCGACCGGACGAGCTCGACCGACTGCGGCGGCCGGGAGCGGGAGCGTCGGTCACGGCTGCCTCCTCCAGTCCGTGGTGGGGGCGCAGAGGACGAGGACGACGACGATCGCGAGCCCCTGGACGACCAGCAGCACCACCCGCAGCCAGGAGCGGGGTCCGGCGACGGCCTCGGGGTCGAGGGCCTGCTCGACCTGCCAGGCCCGCGTCGACCGGTTCTCGGCGCTGGCCTGCACGAGGCCGGCGGTCGCGTCGAGGGCGCCGGCGACCTCGGGGTCGGCCGGGCTCGGCAGCACGACGTACTCGATCCCGTAGTCGGCGAGCGCGGCGACCTCGGTGCCGGTGGGCCGGGAGACCAGGGTGCGGACCACCTGGGTCAGCTCGTCGTCCTCGGGCGTCAGGGCGAGCACCTCGTCCTCGCCGAGGGTCACCCCGTCGCCGCGTCGTACGACGTAGTCGAGGCCGGTCGCCACGTCGCCGCGGACCACGAGGATCCCGTGCTCGGGGCCCGTCTGCGAGCTCTGGACCATGTACGCCGGGATGCCACCCTCGGCCTCGGTGCTCAGCTCGTCGTGACCGCCGGCCGCGAACCAGCCGAGGCCGACCAGCGGGACGAGCGCCGCCGCGACCGCGAGCACGGCCGTCGCGACGCGGGCGAGCATCGGCCAGCCGTCGCGGCGGGCCGCGAGCACCAGGCCCTGACCGCCGAGGGTCGCCGCCACGATCATGATGCCCTGCAGCATCAGCAGGGGGAAGCCGGTGGCCGCGGGCGCGGAGATCGCGGCCAGGTCGAGCGTGATCGTGGACAGGACGGCGGTGGTCGCGGCGGTGACGAGCGCGACGACCCAGCAGACCAGCACGGGGATCCGGGTCGCCCGGGGCACCAGGGCCAGGACGGCGAGGACGGGGAGCACCAGGCCCGCCCAGGCGGGCGCGCCGAGCTCGTGGAACCGGCCCGCCAGCAGGTCGAGGCCGGACGCGGTGAGGCCGGGGAGCCGGCCGGTGTCGAGCAGCAGGCCCTCCGCGGCGCGCTCCAGCACCGCCGGGATCCACCACGGCGCGAGCAGCACCGGCACGATCCCGACCGCGGTGGCGGGCGGCCCCCAGACCGACCGGTCCCGGACGGCCGAGCGGACCACGAGCGTCGCGGTCGCGACCACGACGAGGCCGACGACCACGGCGAGCAGCCAGGCGACCGAGGCGAAGGCCGACACGCCGGCCAGCAGGAGGCCGACGCGCCAGGCGGCACGCCACCGGCGGTCGGCGTCCGGGTCGGCGAAGCCGAGCGCGGCGTGGACCAGCCAGGGCAGCAGCGCGCCGGCGACGACCAGGCCCAGCCGGCCGTCGCCCCAGGCGCCGCTCACCGCCGGCACCAGGGCGTACGACGTCGCGCCCCACAGGATCAGCCAGCGCGGCGCACCCTGCGGCGAGACCAGGCGGCCCACCACCCGGAGCAGCCGCCAGGCGCCCCAGAGCGCGACCGGTACGGCGAGCAGCAGCACCGCGCTCACTGCGGCACCGGCACTGCCGAGCAGCAGCGTGGCGAGCAGCGCCAGCGGCAGGACGTACGCCGGGGCGGGGACCGCGGTGCCGATGCCGAGCGGGTGCCAGGTGGCCAGGTGCAGGTCCCACCAGTCGCCGGCGGAGTCCGGCGCCGGGGAGAGTCCGCCGCCGGAGACCCGGCCGACGGCCTCGCGAGCCGCGACCAGCGCGATCACGACGAAGACGGTCAGCAGCAGCGCGACCGGGTTGGTGAAGAAGCGGGCGACCAGGCCGGTGTCCTCCCCCAGCGCGTCCTCGTCGTCCACCGCGACCCGCCGGGCCGCGAACGAGGAGGGGTCCGCCTCCGCCTGGGCGGCGCGCCGACGCTCCGCGACGTCGGCCGCCTGGTCGGTCGCCGCGGCGAGCAGGTCGCCGAGGAAGTCGAGGCCGTGCCGATAGGGCAGCCACCAGGGCGCGAGGAGCCGGCGTACCTCCTCGTGCTCGGCGACCCGTCCGGCCCGGCGCGACCTCCGGGCGGCGCGCAGCTCACCGGGACGGGAGTAGACCGAGACCAGCGCCGCGAGCTCGTCGAGCGCCTGGCCGACCGAGCGGACGAGCAGGAAGCCCAGCACCCGCAGGACCGTCCCGAGCGCCAGCCGCACGACCTGGAACGGCAGCGCGCGCCCGGGTGCGTTCGCCAGCAGCGTCCACAGCGCGGCCCGACGCTCCTGGTAGTGGGTGTGCCGCCCGGTCAGCGGCGTACGCCGGACCCCGCGGTGGGCGGCCTCGGCGTGGAAGACCACGGCCTGCGGCACCACGAGGGTGCGGTGCCCGGCCTGCGCGGCCCGCCAGCCGAGGTCGAGGTCGTTGCCGAACATCGGCAGGTGCGGGTCGAGCCCCCCGAGTGCCTCCAGCACCGACCGGCGCACCAGCAGGCCGGCGGTGTTGACGGCCAGCACCGTGCGGACCTCGTCGTGCTGGCCCTGGTCGTACTCGCCGCGCTCCAGCCCGGTCTCCCGGCGCCCGGTCGCCGAGATCGTGACGCCCAGCTCCAGCAGTCGGCGCAGCGAGGGCCACTCGCGCAGCTTCGGGCCGAGCAGGTCGGCGCCGGGGTCCTCGTCGGCGGCCGCGAGGAGCGCCTGGAGGCAGGTCGGATCCGGGTTGCTGTCGTCGTGGAGCAGCCAGACCCACTCGGGTCCGTCCCCGTCGACCGGCCCGAGCGCGTCGAGCCCCAGCCGGACGGCCTCGGGGTACGACGTGCCGCCGCCGACGCGTCGTACGGCACCGAAGGCCTGCTCGACCAGGTCGGCGCTCTCGTCCTTGCTGCCGGTGTCGATCGCGACGACGCGGTCCACCGGGACGGTCTGGCTGCGGATCCCGTCGACGACGGCCGGCAGCCAGCGGGCACCGTCGTGGCTGACCAGCAGCACGGCGACGGAGCGAGGACCAGGCACGGTCCCCGACCCTAGAGGGTCCGAGAAGGGACCCCGAAATGAGAGAAGGCCCCGGGCTTCGACCGGGGCTTCCTCTCAGGTGGTGCTCAGACTGCGCGCTTCTTCAGCTTGCGTCGCTCCCGCTCGGAGAGCCCGCCCCAGATGCCGAAACGCTCGTCGTTCATCAGTGCGGACTCCAAGCAGTCGTCGCGCACCTCGCAGGTGAGGCAGACCTTCTTGGCCTCCCTCGTCGATCCTCCCTTTTCGGGGAAGAACGCTTCGGGATCGGTCTGAGCGCACAGGGCGCGCTCCTGCCATCCCGCTTCTTCCTCGGCGTCCCCGTCGAGGAGAAAAAGTTCTCTCACGGCCCTCGCCCCTTCTTCGTCGACCCAGCGACCCGGTCCTGCCCGACCCAACATCCTCACAACACTGGTGGAATTACATGCCTGTCGTACCCACTTAGTCAAGCGCGCATCTGGTATGGCCGTCACCGGCCCGGACCCTCGTCCCGGTGCTGGTCCCGGCACGGTGGGCGACGACGCGGTGAGGGAGAGTAGGCGCATGCAGAACATCACGGTCCTGTCCGGGGGCATGGGCGGCGCCCGATTCCTGCAGGGGCTCCTCCACGGCATCGCCTCCGGGACGCTCCCCGGTGTCGCCGCCGACGCCACGGTGACGGTGGTCGCCAACACCGCCGACGACCTGTGGGTGCACGGTCTGAAGGTCTGTCCCGACCTCGACACCGTCATGTACACCCTCGGCGACGGCATCGACCTCGAGCGGGGCTGGGGCCGGCGCGAGGAGACCTGGAGCGTCAAGACCGAGCTGGCCGAGTACGGCGTCGAGCCGACCTGGTTCGGGCTCGGCGACCGGGACGTCGCGACCCACCTGGTCCGCACCCAGATGCTCGAGGCCGGCTTCCCGCTCTCCCAGGTCACCGAGGCGCTGTGCCGACGGTGGCAGCCCGGGGTCACCCTGCTGCCGATGACCGACGACCGGGTCGAGACCCACGTCGCGATCGCCGATCCCGAGTCCCCCAGCGGCCGCCGGGTCATCCACTTCCAGGAGTACTGGGTCCGGCTGCGGGCGTCGGTCCCGGCCGAGGCCGTGATCGTGGTCGGGCTCGACGACGCGACCCCCGGCCCCGGCGTGATCGACGCGATCACCGACGCCGACCTGGTCGTGCTGCCGCCGTCCAACCCGGTCGTCAGCGTCGGCACCATCCTCGGCGTGCCGCGGGTGCGCGAGGCGCTCACCGCCACCAGTGCGCCGGTGGTGGGTCTGTCCCCCATCGTCGGCGGGAGCCACGTGCGGGGCATGGCCGAGCAGCTGCTCACCTCGATCGGCGTCGAGGTCAGCGCGGCCGGCGTCGGCCTGCACTACGGCGCGCGCTCGGCCGGCGGGCTCCTCGACGGCTGGCTCGTCGACGAGCGCGACGCCGAGCAGCTGGGCCGGCTGCACGAGGCCGGGCTGGCCGCGGCCGCCGTACCCCTGATGATGACCGACCACGACGCCACCGCGGCGATGGCGAGCGCCGCGATCGAGCTGGTCCGCCGGTGAATCGACTCGAGGTCCTCTCGCCCGACGGCGTCCCGGAGGTCCGCGCCGGCGACGACCTGGCGACGCTGCTGCTCGGTGCGCTCGCCGACGACGGCGTCGGGCTGGCCGACGGTGACGTCGTCGTCGTCACCAGCAAGGTCGTGAGCAAGTCCGAGGGCCGGGTCCGCAGCGGCGACCGCGAGGACGCGATCGCCGCCGAGACGGTCCGGGTCGTCGCCCGCCGCGGGCCGACGACCATCGTCCGGACCCGGCACGGCCTGACCATGGCCGCCGCCGGCATCGACGCCTCGAACGTCGAGCTCGGCTCGATCGTGCTGCTCCCGGAGGACCCCGACGCTTCGGCCCGGGCGCTGCGCGCCACCCTGCGCGAGCGGACCGGTCGCAACGTCGGCGTGATCGTCACCGACACCGCCGGGCGCGCCTGGCGCGAGGGACAGACCGACATCGCGGTCGGCGCCGCGGGGCTGCTGGTCGCCGAGGAGTACGCCGGCCGCACCGACCCGCACGGCAACCCGCTGGCCGTTACCGCGCCCGCCGTCGCCGACGAGCTGGCCGGTGCGGCCGAGCTCGCGCAGGGCAAGCTCGCCGGCCGGCCGTTCGCGCTGGTCCGCGGGCGCGCCGACCTGGTGCTGGCGCCGGGCGACGACGGGCCGGGCGCGGTGGCCCTGGTCCGGGCCGAGGGCGGCGACCTGTTCGGCTTCGGTGCCCGCGAGGCGGTGGTCCGCGCCCTGGTCGGGGAGCCGGCCGACCGGACGCCGTTCGGGGCGCCGGCGAGCGCCGAGGAGCTGGCCGACGCGCTGCGGCTCGTCACCGGAGCCGTCGTACGCCCGGCCGACGGCGGGCTGCACATCGAGGCACCTGGCGACGGTGCCGTGGCGGTCCTGGCGTTCGCGCACGGCTGGGTGGTCCGTACCAGCGACGGCTCGTCCGTTGCACATCTCCTACCGCTGGGTCCGTAGACTCCCGCCTGGACCCCACCGCGGCAACGCCTGGACGTCCCTGTGCCGCCCACCGACCGCGAGGAATGCTCAGCCGTGGCCAAGACCCCGAAGTCCGCCAAGTCCGACCGCCAGGCGGTCATCGACGACATCCGCAAGAAGCAGAAGGGCGCCGAGAAGCGCCGGGGCTTCGCGATCGTAGGAGTCTGCGCCGCCGTCGCACTTCTCATCATCGGCGCCGCCGCGTACGGCCCACTGAAGGACAAGTGGGACGAGCGCGAGTACTCCGACGTCGCGCTCAACGAGATCGGCGTGGCGGCCGACACCTGCCAGGAGATCACGACGGTGAGCGCGGTGGGCTCCGGCGACCACGTCCAGGAGACCCAGCAGGTCACCTACGACCACTCCCCGCCGGCGTTCGGTGCGCACTGGAACGCGATCGGCTCGCCCGCGCCGTTCGAGCGGAAGTTCTACACCGAGGAGGACCGCCCCGAGCTGGAGTCCCTGGTGCACAACCTGGAGCACGGCTACAACATCATCTGGTACGACGACACGATCGCCGCCGACGACGACGCCATCAAGGACCTGCGCGCCATCGCGAAGAAGTACGCCGGCACCGGCAACTTCCGCCAGAAGGTCATCGTCGCCCCGTTCACCAAGGACGACGACAAGGAGAGCGCCGGGGACTTCCCGAAGGGCCAGCACATCGCCTTCACGCACTGGTCCGTCGGTGGGGTCGGCGCGGCCGACACCACCAAGCAGGTCGGTGTCTGGCAGTACTGCGGCAAGGTCTCCGGCGCCGCCTTCGAGAAGTTCACGATCGACTACCCGTACCTCGACTCCCCCGAGCCGAACGTCATGTAGCTCGCGAGACGGTCTGCCGACGAACGGCCCCGGTGGCGATGCCACCGGGGCCGTTCGTCGCTTGAGGGGTGCTCGCTGGGTTCGTCGCGGCAGGCTCGGCAGTCGCAGCTTCATCACGGTATGCAGGTGAGTTCGCACCTCCCATGGTGGGTACACCGTGGGAACCGCAGGCTCGTCTGCATACCGTGATGAGCCTGCGACTCCTGGTGCGCAGCTCCCTCCGCCGGACCATCTCTCGCCCACAGGCTCCCCCCGGGCCTCGATCTCCACAGGCGAGCTCGAGCGGCGCGTCGAGAAGGGCGATCTGCCCCACGCTCGACCCATGGATCCGCTCCACATCATCGCCGGCAGCCAGGGCTTCTTCACCCGCCAGCACGCGCTCCGTGCGGGGTTCGACGACCGTGAGATCGCGGCTCAAGTACGCCAGCGACAATGGACCCGCTTCCGACGCGGCTACTACGCGATCACCCCCATTTGGGACTCCCTAGACCCTCGCGAGCGCCACCTGGTCCGCGCTCGCGCCGTCCTCGACTCCCTCGGCGCGGCTGTCGCGCTCAGCCACGTCTCCGCCGTGCTCGCGCACGGCGTCGTCGACTGGGGTCTCGACCTCGATCGCGTCCACGTGACCCGACTGGACGGCGGAGCGGGCCGGGTCGAGGGTGACGTCGTCCACCACGAAGGAGTCTGCATCGACGGCGACGTCGTCGAGGTCGACGGGCTCCTGGTCGTCCGGCCGGAGCGCTGTGTGCTGGAGGCAGGATCGATGGCGACCCCGGAGGTCGCCCTCGCTCTCTTCGACGATGCCCTGCGCCTGGGTCTCTTCGACCACGAGACGCTGATCGAGTGCCACCAACTCCTTCAGTTCTGGCCCCGGATGCGACGCCTCCACGTGCCCGTTCACATGGCCGACGGCCGCTCCGGCTCGGTGGGGGAATCGCGTGGCCGTTGGTTCTTCCGCGCCGAGGGCGTGCCGGCTCCCGCGCTTCAGTTCGAGGTGGTCGACGAGACGGGCAGCCTCATCGCGACCTGCGACTGGGGATGGCCCGGCCACGGACTGCTCGGCGAGTTCGACGGTCGCCTCAAGTACGGCCGCCTGCTGGCTCCGGGTCAGGAGCCGGGCGACGTGGTCTTCGCCGAGAAGCGGCGCGAGGACCTGGTGCGCGAGATCACCGGATTCCGCATGATCCGGATCGTCTGGAGCGACTACGACCGGCCCCGGTTGCTCGGGAAGCGGGTTATCAGCGCACTCCGGCTCGCCGGCTGAGCTGCTGAGCGGCGACCCGTCGCACTGTCACACCCGTCGCAGGTTCATCACGGTATGCAGGTCGGTTCGCACCTCCCATGGCGGGTACGCCGTGGAAACCGCAGGCTCGTCTGCATACCGTGATGAGCCGGCAACCCGCCCGCCCGCAAACCCATCGAGCGACCCGCTCAGGTCAGGTCGGAGCGCCCACTCTCCTTGAGCGCGGCCACGATCTGCTTGACCTCCTGGGCGCGAGCGCGCGTGGTGACGAGCAGCGCGTCGGGGGTGTCCACGACGACGATGTCGTCGAGACCCACCACCGCGATGGTGCGACCGCTGCGCGGGATGACCAGCCCGGTGGAGTCCAGGGCGTGCACCAGGGCGTCGTCGCCGAGGACGGCGGTGTCGACGGAGGCGTCCGCGAGGAGGGTCGCCAGCGAGTCGAAGTCGCCGATGTCGTCCCAGCCGAAGGACGCCGGGACGGTCACCACCCGGCCGGAGGCGGCGGCAGGCTCGGCGACGGCGTGGTCGAGCGCGATCTTCGGCAGCCGGGGCCAGGCCTCCTCGAGCAGGGTGGGGTCGGCGGCGATCGCCCGCAGCTCGGCGGCGAAGGCCGGGTCGCCCTCGGCCAGCAGGTCCAGGAGCACCGTCGGCCGGACCACGAACATGCCGGCGTTCCAGCGGTAGCGGCCGGAGGCGAGGTAGCCCTCGGCGGTGTCGCGGGCGGGCTTCTCCACGAACTCGACGACCCGGTAGGCGCCGTCGTGGCCGGCGAGGTCCTCGCCGAGGTGGATGTAGCCGAACGCGGACGACGGGAAGGTCGGCTCGATCCCGAGGGTGACCAGCCAGCCGTCGCGCGCGGCGGCCGCCGCGGTGGCGACCGCGGCACCGAACGCCGCCTGGTCGGCGATCACGTGGTCCGCGGCGAAGGAGCCCATCACCGAGTCCGGGTCGCTGCGCTCGAGCAGCGCCGCGGCCAGGCCGATCGCGGCCATCGAGTCGCGCGGCGAGGGCTCGCCGAGGATCGAGGCGGACTTCAGCAGGTCGAGCTGGTCGACCACGGCCTCGCGGTGCGCGGCACCGGTGACCACCAGGAACCGGTCACCGACCAGGGGCGCCAGCCGGTCGTACGTCTCCTGCAGCAGGGAGCGACCGCTGCCGGTGAGGTCGCGCAGGAACTTCGGCGAGGAGGACCGCGAGAGCGGCCAGAGCCGGGTGCCGGCGCCGCCCGCGGGGATCACCGCCCAGAACCCGTCGATCTCGGACAGCATGTCTCCCCCGGTCGTCATGGCGAGGAGCCTAGGGGGTCCCCGACGTACGCCGGTGCCTAGTCTGGCCGATGTGACGACCTTCTCCCAGCTGCTCGCGAACCAGCTCCGCCGCGAACCCGGCCGCCCCCTGGTGACCTTCTACGACCACAGCACCGACGAACGCGTGGAGCTGTCGGTGACGACGTACGCCAACTGGGTCGCGAAGGTCGCCTCACTGCTCGTGGAGGAGCACGACCTGGAGCGCGGCGCACGGCTGCGCGTCGACCTGCCGCCGCACTGGCTGGGGCCGGTGTTCCTCGGCGCCGCGTGGACCGCCGGCCTGGTCGTCACCGACGAGGAGACCCCGGACGCCGTGGTCTGCGGCCCGGACACCCTGGCGCGCTGGACGCCGCACGCGGCCGAGCTGCCGGTCCTGGCCTGCTCGCTGCTGCCGCTCGGGGTCCGGTTCCGCGAGCCGCTGCCGGCCGGCGTCCACGACGTCGGGATCGACGTCTGGTCGCAGCCGGACTCGTTCATCCCGTGGGACCCCGCGACCGGCGACGACGCCGCACTCTCCTGGGCGGGCCGCACCACCACCCAGGCGGAGCTGTGGGCGGCAGCCGCCGCCGGGAGTCACCTCACCGACGGCGGCCGCCTCCTGTCGGAGGCGAACCCGGCTTCCCCACCGGGGATCGCCTCCTTCACGGAGCCGCTCGCGAGGAGCGGCTCTCTGGTCCTGGTCGCGCACGCCGCGCCGGAGCGGCTCGAGACGACGTACGCCGCCGAGCGCGCCACGGCACGCTTCCCACGCACTGTCGACCAGGACTGATCAGGGAAGGAACGGGCTCAGCCCGCCAGGTCGAAGGCCTTGGCCCCCGCCCCGATCCGGATCGGGGCGCCGACCCCCGCCGTCGAGCCCGGCAGCAGGTAGAGCCGGCCGGACGTCCTCGCCCGGACCACCACGTCGGCGTGCCCGGTGAGCTCGACGTCGGAGATGCCGATGATCCAGTCGTACGGCCCGAGCTTGACGCCGGGGACAACCCGTTCGAAGGTCAGGCCACCGGGGCCGTTGCCGGCGTAGGAGATCAGCTTCCCGCCCCGCCGGATCAGGGTGTCCGGTGACCCGTCCGCGTCCCACTTGCCGATGCCGACCTGGGACCTCGCGGAGATGGCCTTGCGGGCGACGTAGCTGGCGCCGAGCGCCGCCGAACCCCGGCCGGGCCAGAGCTTCATCGTGCTGCCGCTCTGACCCATCAGGTCCGGGAAGCCGTCGCCGGTCATGTCGCCGACCGCGGCCAGGAGCTTGACGCCCCTGAACCCGCTCCCGATCCGCACGGCGCCGGGGAACCTGCCCTTGCCGTCGCCGAACAGTGCGACGAGCACTCCGGACTTGCGGCGCATGATCACGTCGCCGAAGCCGTCGCGGTTCCAGTCACCGGCGTTCAGGAGCGTGTCGGCGCGACCGACCCGACGGCCGGCGGCCCTCGGCTTCCCCATCTTCAGCTTGCCTGCGTTGAGGCTGATCGGCCAGACCATCAGCTGCTTGTCCGAGGCCCGGCGTACGACGAGGTCCGGCTGCGCCGTACGGGCGAGGTTGGACTCGAGCTCGCGCCCGCTCCAGCCCTGCTGGGCCGCCGCGGCCAGCGCCCGGATCTGCGGGATCTGGGCGTAGAGGTACTTGCCCGGGCAGGCCGTGGAGCCCGCGTCGCGGTGCCCGCTGATCGCCTGGAAGACCTTCGGCCCGACCTGCTGGCTGGTCGAGGCCGCCGAGACGCCGTGCAGCGAGAGCTTCCACGCGAACAGGGCGCCGTAGGCCTGCACCATCGCCGCCGTCGGCTGCACGACGTCGAAGTTGCCGATGGCCGACATCGCGAACGAGTAGTCGTTGTAGCCCAGGGTGTGCGCGCCGACCACCGGACGGTCGACGCCACCGGCGCGGCCCTCCCAGATCCGGCCGAACCGGTCGACGAGATAGTTGTAGCCGACGTCGCTCCAGCCCCGGGACTTGGTGTGGTAGGCGTAGATGCTGCGCAGGATGCCCGGGACCTCGGCCCTGCTGTAGTCGTTCGCGTTCACCGTGTGGTGGACGTAGCCGGCGTGCACCTCGTAGTAGCGCAGCGAGCTCTTGTCGCGCAGCCGCTCGTCGGCGCCCCACTGGGCCCGCGAGTAGATGGTCGGGCTCGGTGTGAAGCTCGCCGCCTGCAGCTGCAGCCCGGTCTCGACCCCCTCCTCGAGAACGTCCTCGGCACCGGCGGCGGGGGCCGCCGGAACCTCGGGGGCCGGCACGGCGGTCGGCGCCGGGACCGGCGCAGCGGCAGCGGACGGGGCGCTGGGGAGCTCGGCGGTGTCGATCGCCGCCTTCTCCAGCTCCTCGCCGGAGGCGACGCCCGGGTCGACGACGGCGAGCTTCATGTCGGCGGGCAGCGTCCCGGTCTCGGACGTGACCTGGACCTGGACCTGGTCGACGTCGCCGACGATCAGCTCGTCGGTGCCGGGACGAGCCCGAGCGGCCTCCGCGCTGTCCGGGTCGGGCGCGTGCTCGTCGTGGTAGGTCAGCGGCTTCCACTCCGACCACGCGCCGGCTTCGAGCGTCCGGACCTCGAGGCTGATCTCGTCGTCGGGGACCTGCTCGTCGTGCGCCCAGGTGACGCCGACGGTGCCGTAGCCCGTGACCTCCTGCGGGGTGCTGACGAGCGCTGCCCGGCCGGCGCCGGCGGCGCGCTCACGGGCCTGCAGCGCCGGGGCCTCGACGGCCTTGGCGCGAGCGGACACCGTCGCCTCGGGAGCGGTCAACGGGACCTCCTCGACACTCGCCTCGACCGGCGCGGTCGGCACGAGGGAGGCCTGGGCGGACGCGGCGGTGTACGCCGCCAGGGCGCCCGTCGACGACCCGGAGGAGCTCCCCGCGGGGTCGGTGTGGATCACGTCGAGCGTGACGACGCTGGCGGCGGGGGTCAGTACTGCGAGGACGACACCGAGCGCCAGCAGCTGCTGGCAGGCGGTGACGAAACGGGTCTTGGAAGCAGGCATGCGGGGGTCCTTCTAGTGCGCGGGGAAGTTCACACGTGACGCAACTTTCACATGAGTAACAGGCCCGGGGAAGAAGGACTGAGTAACTACAATCGTGTAATTTCCAGTCGACACGCCGACGTTTCCGAGATTTGTCAAGCCGATGCCTGGTCCGGACGCGCGAAAAACGCCGATCCGGCACGCTGTTGCGTGCCGAACCGGCGTTCTCGTGGTGAACGTCTTGCGAGAGGTGGGTGGGGTCTCGATACGCCCCGTCGCGACCTCCTTCGTCGGTCGCGGGGGCTACTCGACCTGGCGCTGCTTCCTCGTCCTCGCAGGCTCGGACGAGGCGCGCACAGGACGAGGCGCGCTCAGATGTCTGAGGCGAGCTCCTCGTCGACCTGCTCCTCGGTGTCGGGCTCCTCGCCGGCGTCGTCGTAGTGGAGGTACCGGATCCCCTCGGCGACGTCGCCGTCGAACCCGACGCGACCCTTCTCCAGCACGATGACCCGGTCGCACATCTTGCGGACCGAGCCGGCGGAGTGCGAGACGTAGAACATCGTGATCCCGCTCTCGCGGATCTCCTGCATCCGCTTCATGCACTTGCGCTTGAAGGGCCGGTCCCCCACCGCGAGCACCTCGTCGGCCACGAAGATGTCGCAGTCGACGTGCACGGCCACCGAGAACCCGAGCCGGGCGAACATGCCGGAGGAGTAGTTGCCGACCGGGGTGTCCAGGAACCGGCCGACGTCGGCGAAGGCCGCGATGTCGTCGAACTTGGCTTCGGTCTCCTGCTGGCTCATGCCGAGCATGGCGGCGTTCATGTAGATGTTCTCGCGCCCGGTGAGCTGCTGGTGGAAGCCGGCACCGGTGGCGATCAGGCCCGAGATCCGCCCGCGCGTCAGCACCTGACCCTCGTCGGGCTTCATCACGCCACAGATCAGCTTCAGCAGGGTGCTCTTGCCCGAGCCGTTGAGCCCCATCAGCCCGATCGACTGGCCCTGCGGGACCTCGAAGGAGACGTTCGACAGCGCCGCGAAGGTGTCGCTCGTCTGCTGGCCGTGCATCCGAGCCATGATCTTCTTCTTCAGCGTGCGCTGGTACTGCAGCGAGAACTGCTTCGAGACGTCGTCGACGACGATCGAGGTCACGCTCACGTCATCATCTCCGGGACCTTGCTCTCGTACCGCGTGAAGACCCACTGCGCGACGACGAGGAGGACGAGCCCGATCGCCAGCATGATCAGGCCCCGCGACCACAGGTCGTCGGGGAAGGACTCGGCGTACGTCGTCTGGTCGGTCGTGGTGTACCAGAAGCCTCGCTGCATCAGCAGCACCGCCTCGGTGGCCGGGTTCATCATGTAGATCGTGTGCCCGATGCCGCCGCCGAACTTGGCCTCGATCATCGAGTAGGGGTACATCATCGGCACCGTGAACGGCAGCATGTTGATGAAGGTCTGCACGATCCGCCCGAAGTCGCGCAGCAGCACGTTGAACACCGAGAACATCAGCCCCATCGCCGTGCCGAACAGCATCACGATCGCGAACCCCAGCAGGGCGGCCGCGAAGCCCACCAGATCGGGGTCCCAGCCTGCGATCACGCAGGCGCCGCTGAGGATCACCAGCTGCGGGAGCGTGTGGTAGAGCGAGACCAGCATCGAGGCGAACGGGAAGAGCTCTCGGGGCATCGCCATCTTCTGCACGACGCCCTTGTTCTTCAACAAGGAGCTGGTCCCCGAGGTGATGGACTCGGTGAAGTAGTGCACCAGGACCATCCCGGCGAACAGGTGGATGGCGAAGTTCTCGACCCCCATGCCGCGACCCAACACGAGGCCGAAGACGAAGTAGAACGTCAGGAATCGGACCGCGGGGTTGATGTAGGACCAGGCCAGGCCGAAGAACGACCGGGCGTAGCGCGCCTGGATCTCCCGGCGCACCATCAACCGCAGCAGGTACCGGCGCCGGAAGACCTCCAGCAGGCCGCTCGTGGTCCCCGGCGGTGCGAGCGGGATGTGCTCGAGGTGGTGGCGCTGGGCGACGGTCTCAGTCATCGGTGCCCGCATTCGGCTCGGCACCCGTCCAGGGCGCGAAGGTCTTGTCCCAGGTCTCGGGCGAGGTGATCTCGCCCAGCTTGTCGCGGTACTCCCGCGACAGTCGGGGCCACTCGCGCCGCATCCGCTCGTGGATCTCCAGCGTGTGCTTGAGCTGGTCGCGGTACTGCTCCGGGTCCCGCCGGTAGAGCGCGGCCGACGTCCCGTCGTTCATGGAGACGATGGCGGAGTCGAAGGCCGCCAGGCGGTACCACTTGGCGTCCATCGCCCGCACCTCCGCCTCGGGGTGGGTCCGGGACAGCTCGCGGGCCGGCTTGAGGTGCCGCACCGGGGCCAGGCCCGCCGTGATCAGGCGGGAGAGGCGACTCGGGACCTCGGCGATGTCGCGACCCTTGCGGGCCTGCTTCTCGCGCCGGACCGGCGGGAAGTCGTCGAGGTCCTCGTGCAGCTGCGCGTCGAGGTACTCCTTGCGGAACGCGTTGATCTCCGCCAGCCGGGTCGGCAGCAGCTCGTGCAGCCGGTCGGGGCCGGCGAGCACGTCCTCCAGGGCGAGGTGCCGGATCGCGACCGTGGAGTACTGCATCGAGACCAGGTGCGCGATCGAGTGGTTGAGGTTCTCCCGGATCAGCCGCCCGCCCCGGGGGTACGTCGAGTGCAGCAGGGCCGCGACGAAGCGGTTGCGGACGTGGAAGTAGGCCTGCCAGTCGAGGGCGTCGTTCTTGTCGACCCACGGCACGTGCCAGACCGCGGCGCCGGGGAGGGTGACCGTCGGGAAGCCCGCCGCCTTGGCCCGCAGGCCGAACTCCGAGTCGTCCCACTTCAAGAACAGCGGCAGCGACAGGCCGATCTCGTCGAGCACGACCCGCGGGATCAGGCAGGAGAACCAGCCGTTGAAGTCGACGTCGACCCGCTTGTGCAGCCAGCGGGCGGAGCGGATGTTGCGGGCCGCGAGGTCCCAGTCCTTGTAGCCGTCGGTCGGCGTCTGCCACCAGAACCGCCACGGCTGGATGATCTCGCCGAAGCTGTGCAGGCTGGAGCGGGAGAACAGGCTGAACATGTGACCGCCGACGATCGTGGGCCGGCGGGCCAGGTCGCCGAAGGTGACCGCGCGGATGATGCCCTCGGTCTCGCACACGACGTCGTCGTCCATCATCAGGGCGTACGTCGCGCTGCCCTTGCGGACCGACTCCAGCTGCCCGCGGGCGTAGCCGCCCGAGCCACCGAGGTTGCCCTGCTCCACGATCCGCAGGGTGTCGCCCAGGGCGGCGACGGCCTTCGGGTAGAACTCCGAGTCGACGACCTTGTCGCTGCCCTGCTCCATCACGAAGACCGTGTCGAGGTAGGGCTGCAGCTCCTCGGCCGCACCCATCTGACCCAGCAGCTTGGCGCAGAAGTCGGGCCGGTTCATGGTGGTGATCGCGATGTCGGCGGTGCCGTGGGCGGCTCGGTCCGCGGGGACCTCCGCGGTCCACTCGGCCGATGCGACGACCACGTCCTCGTCGCTGGCGACCACGTCGTACCAGTACCAGCCGCCGTCCACGAACGGCTTGAGGGTCAGGTCGAAGGTGAAGGTGCCACCGGCCGCCGACTCGGTGGTCGCGGCGTCGATGCGCTGCGAGCGGCCGTTGGCCGTCGACTTGTAGACGAGAACCGTGGCCCCCCGGCCGACCAGGTTCACCGTCAGGGCGACCTCGTCGACGACGGTCCAGCGCCGCCAGTAGCTGGCCGGGAAGGCGTTGAAGTAGGTGCCGAACGAGACGCGCTCCCCCGACTTCACCCGGAAGGCGGTGCGCGACTCGATCTGGTCGGGGTGCAGCGACCGGCCGGTCGAGGTCGACTGGCGCAGCGCCGCGTTGTTGAGGTCCTTGGCGGCCTGGTTGCCGCCGACCTCGTACTTGTCGGCGTCCAGTCGCGCGTCCTCGGGGTCGAGGTAGAGCGCGAGGACGTCGAAGTCCCGGTCCAGCGGCATGATCTGCCGCTGCAGCAGCCTCGTGGCCATGCCCGTACTGGTGGTGCTCACTCGTCGACTCCTCCGCTCGTCAGGGGGGCACCCTCCGCGAAGTGCGGCCTGAGCTTGTTCTCGAACATGGAGAGGGCCGAGCCGATCGCCATGTGCATGTCAAGGTACTGGTAGGTGCCCAGTCGGCCGCCGAAGAGGACCATCGGCTCACGCTTGGCCAGCTCGCGGTACTTCAGCAGCTTGGCGCGGTCCTCGGCGGTGTTGACCGGGTAGTACGGCTCGTCGCCCTCTTCGGCGAACCGGCTGTACTCATGCACCACGATCGTCTTGCCGGGCAGGTAGGTGCGCTCGGGGTGCAGGTGCTTGAACTCGAGGGTCCGGGTGTACGGCAGGTCCGCGTCGTTGGCGTTCACGACGCCGGTGCCCTGGAAGTCGTCGACGTCGAGAGTCTCGGCCGCCAGGTCGATCGTGCGCCACGACAGCCGACCCTCGCAGTTGTGGAAGTACTCGTCGACCGGACCGGTGTAGACGATCGGGACGTTGCCCTTGAGCTGCTCGGCCACGCCGTTCGAGGCGTCCAGGAAGTCGGTCTCGAGCCGCACCTCGATGTTCGGGTGTTCGGCCATCCGCTCCAGCCACGCGGTGTAGCCGTCGACCGGCAGCCCCTCGTAGGTGTCGTTGAAGTAGCGGTTGTCGAAGGTGTAGCGCACCGGCAGCCGGGTGATGATGTCGGCGCTCAGCTCCGTCGGGTCGGTCTGCCACTGCTTGGCGGTGTAGCCCTTCACGAACGCCTCGTAGAGCGGTCGCCCGATCAGGCTGATCGCCTTCTCCTCGAGGTTCGTCGCGTCCTCGGTGGCGATCTCGCTGGCCTGCTCCGCGATCAGCGTGCGAGCCTCGGCGGGGGTGTGCGACTTCCCGAAGAACTGGTTGATCAGCCCGAGGTTCATCGGGAAGGAGTAGACCTGGCCCTGGTAGCGGGCGAAGACCCGGTGCTGGTACCCGGTGAAGTCGGTGAACCCGTTGACGTAGTCCCAGACCTTCTTGTTGGAGGTGTGGAACAGGTGGGTGCCGTACTTGTGCACCTCGATCCCGGTCTCCGGGTCGATCTCGCTGTACGCGTTGCCGCCGAGGTGGTGGCGGCGCTCCAGGACCAGGACCTTCAGCCCCAGCTGGGTCGCGCAGCGCTCGGCGACGGTCAGGCCGAAGAAGCCGGAGCCGACGACGACCAGGTCAGGGAGATCAGCGGTGGACACGATCCGTCAGTCTACGGAGGATGGCGGAAGCCCCCGCATTCCACGCGCCGAGCGAATGGCGTGGATCACGTTGCGTGCCTCACCCCGCCCACCGCGCAGCGGACTGAGCGCCACGACGACCGCCGCCACCAGCCAGGGCTTGAGTCGGACCAGGGCGTTCTCGCCGTACCGGAAGTGCACGACGAACAGGTTGCGGTACATGTAGAACCCCTTCCAGCCCGACAGGTCGTGCTGTTGGTCGAAGTCCAGCTGGCGCACCAGGACCGCGTCGCGGACCCCCCAGATCCGGTAGCCGGCCCGCCGCGCGCGGATGGCCAGGTCCACGTCGTCGTAGAAGATGAAGTACGACGGGTCCGGCAGCCCGATCCGGTCGATCACCTCACGGCGGACCAGGAAGCCCTCGAACGCGACGTTCTCGAGCTCGACCCGCTCGGGCATCCGGCCGCGCTCGCCGTACGTCGTCTCGACCATGGCGGTCTTGGGCCGGACGGCCAGCGGGTTGCGCAGGTCGAAGCGGAGCGCGGCCTTCTCGACCAGGCGGCCGGAGCGGTCCTCGCGGACCGCCGCCAGGCAGGGCTCGTCGGTGGCCATCAGCACGCTCAGGCAGTCGGGGGCGGGGACGACGTCGTCGTCCATCAGCCAGAACCGGTCGAAGCCCTTCTCGTGGGCGATCTGGACGCCGAGGTGGAAGCCGCCGGCGCCGCCGAGGTTCTCGGCGGTGCGGAGCACGACCAGGCCCGGGTTGGTGGCGCGGGCCAGCACCTCGGGAGTGTGGTCGGTGCTGGCGTTGTCGATGACGACGATGCCGTCCGGGGTGCGCTCCAGCGCGGCCAGGCCGGCGAGCATCCCTTCGAGCAGGTCGGCCCGGTTGTAGGTGACGACCACGACGGCGACGGTCTCGGTGCTCACTTGAGGTACTTCCGGTGTCCGGTGAAGTCGCCGCGCAGGCCGGCGTACATCCCACGGGCGCTGAGCGCCAGACGGGCCGCGCTCGGGCGGGTGAGCGTGTAGAACCAGAGCGTCTTGGCGACGAAGGCCAGCGCGTGCGGCCAGCCGCGGTACGTGCGCAGGTTGACGAGGTTGTTGCGCGCCATGCAGTAGTGCTTCAGGTCGCTCGGGGTGTGGTTGTACGTCGTGCGCCCGAACGCCATCGGCGTGCCGAGCTCGCCCACGCTGGGGTGGCGGACCCGCGCGGCGGGGACCGTCGCGATGCGGGCCCGGGCCGCCTCGGCGCGCAGGCGGTACTCGTGGTCGTCGCCCCAGATGAAGAACTCGGAGCGGGGCAGGCCGATGCGCTCCACGAGCTCGCGCGTCACCAGCACGCCGTTGAACGGGATGACGATGCCGTCGAGCCGGCCGCCGCGCGCCGCGCGCTCGACGTCGGCCACCCGGTGGGCGACGCTCGCCGAGCCCGGGAGCCGGATCGGGAAGACCAACCTCTCGGGGTCGTCCTGGTCGACGACGACCGGCCCCCAGAAGTCCAGGTCGGGCTCGGCCAGGAGCAGCGCCAGGCAGTCGGGGTCGGGCAGCCCGTCGTCGTCCATCAGCCAGGCCAGGTCGGCGCCGCGCTCCATCGCCCAGGCCAGGCCGGCGTGGAAGCCGCCCGCGCCGCCGCGGTTCTCGGGGAGGATCCGGACCTGCACGCGCGGGTCGTCGTACGCCGCTAGCCACGGGCCGGTGCCGTCGGTGGAGGCGTTGTCGACGACCAGCACCTCCGCCAGCCGGTCGACCTCGCCCAGGCGGGTCAGCAGCCGCTCCAGCAGCTCCCGCCGGTTGAACGTCACGACGACTGCGACCACGCGGCGGGGGTCGTTCGTCGGCGCGGTCACGGCGACCACCCTAGGTCGGTGGTGGAGCAGGTCGCGCAGCGACCGTGTCGCACTGCTCAACCACCGGAGCGGGTCACATCCAGTTCATCGGGTTCACGGCGTCGCCGTTGGCCAGCACGGTGAAGTGCAGGTGGCAGCCGGTCGACCAGCCGGTCGAGCCGACGTACCCGACCACCTGGCCGCGGCGGACCCGGTCGCCGGGGCCGACGGTGTAGCGGGTGGCGTGGTTGTAGAGAGCCGTGAGGAACTGTCCGTTCGCACGGCCGACGTTGACGTAGAGCCGGTTGCCGTAGACCGAGGACCAGTACGCCTGCATCACGGTGCCGTCGGCGACCGCGCGCAGCGGGGTGCCGCAGCCGGCGCCGAAGTCGGTGCCGTCGTGCAGGCCCCAGTAGTGGTAGATCGGGTGCTCGCGGTAGCCGAACGGCGAGGTCACCCGGGCACCGGCGACCGGGGAGCTGAGGAACCCGTCACTCTGCCCGGTGAAGCCCCCGCCCCGACGCGCCGCACGGCGGGCCGCCTCGAGGATCTGCTCCTTGATCTTCGCCTCGCGCTTCTTCAGCTGGCGCAGCACCAGACGGTCCTGCCGCTGGGCGGCCCCGGCATCGCGGCGGGCGGCGCGGGCCTGGTCGAACAGCCCGGCGACCTGGGCGCGCGCAGTCGCGGCCTCGGCGGTGAGGGTCTGCATCGTCTCGACGTGGTCGGCCGCGGCGGCCTGCTGCTCGGCGACCGCCTGCTGCGCGCTCTCGACCTGGGTCTCGCGGACCCGGAGCAGCACCTCGATGCTGCGCAGCTCGTCGTACGCCGAGTCCTCCTTGGCGACCATCGTGTCGTTGGCCTGGACCCGCCGGAGCAGGTCGTTGGGGTCGTTGGCCTCCAGGATCGAGGCGAGCCCCAGCAGTCGCGGGTCACCCTCGGTGTAGAGGCCGGTGACCCGGTCGACGAAGCGGGCCCGCTGGTCGGTGACCGCCTGCTCCCCCGCGGTGAGGTCGGCCCGCGCCTCGGCCAGGCGGGCCTCGGCCTCGGCCAGCTTGGCGCGCAGCTCGGTGTCGCGGGCCTGGGCGGCGGTCAGCTTGCCGCGAGCGACGGCGTACGCGCCCTGGGCGGCGTCGAGCTCGGCCTGCGCGGCCTCGAGCCGGGCGGCGGCGCGGCGGACCTGCTTGCTGGAGTGCTCCAGGTCGTCGTGGGCGTGGTCCAGCTGCTGCTCGACCTTCTCCTGCTTGCCCTTGAGGTCGTCGTCAGCGGCCTGAGCGAGCGGGACGGCCGTCGCGCCGAGAGCGAGTGCGCAGGCCAGGACGGCAGCGGACAGGCGGGGGCGCGAGGCGCTGGGGAAGTAGCGCACCGGGTCTGCCTTCGAGATCGGGGAAGAGGGCGCAGCGACGGTAACCCGCGCGGATCAGACTTTGATGTATTTGCGGGTCAGCAGGAGTGTCGGCAGCAGGGTGAGCACCGGCCCGAGGATCGCGATGACGATCGCGGCGGTGGTCGCGTCGCTCCAGCTGATCCACGGGATGAACTCCAGCGTGTCGGCCAGTCGCCCCTCGACCCCGAAGTGGATCAGCCCGGCGAGCGCCCCACCGGCCAGCAGCACACTGACCGCGGCGATCACCACCGCCTCGAGCAGGAACGGCAGGGTGATGTAGACGGTCGAGGCGCCGACCAGGCGCATGATGCCGATCTCCTTGCGCCGGGCGAACGCGGCGAGCCTGATCGTGTTGGCGACGAGCAGCAGGGCGGCCACCACCAGGACGATGGCGACGCCGAGCGAGCCGTCGCGCAGGGTGTCGATGATGTCGAACATCGGCTCCACCAGCTCGCGCTGGTCGTTGACGCCCGCGACCCCGTCGAGGCCCTGCACCGAGCTGGTGACGCCCTCGTAGCGCTGTGGGTCCTTCAGCGTGATCCAGATCTGCTGCGGCATGTCGTCGGCGGTGATGGCGGCGTTCGGACCCTCGAGATAGTCCTCGTCGTACATCTCCTTGAGCTCCTCGAACGCCTGCTCCTTGGTCTCGAAGCGGGTGCTCTCGACCTCGGGGCTGTCGTCGATGACGGCCTGGACCGCGTCGATCTGGGCCTGGTCGGCCTCGGCCGCGCAGGCCGGGTTGCTCCGGTCGTTGTCCCGGCACAGCGTGACCGCGATCTCGAACTCGTTGCCGAACCGGTCCTCGACCAGCCGGGCCTGGTCGCGCAGCAGCACGCCCGCGCCGACCAGGGACAGCGAGACGAACAGGGTCAGGACGACGGCGATGTGCATGGACAGGTTGCGGCGCAGCCCCTGTCCGAGCTCGGTGAAGACGTAGCGCAGCTGCATGAGGGTGGAAGGACTCCTGGCTCGGGGGTACGGCGGGTCGCGGGCGGGCGGGTCAGTGCTGGAAGCCGTACACGCCCTGGGCCTGGTCGCGGATCACCCGACCGTGGTCGAGCTCCACGACGCGCTTGCGCATCTGGTCGACGATGCCGTGGTCGTGGGTGGCCATCACGACCGTGGTGCCGGTGCGGTTGATCCGGTCGAGGAGCTTCATGATGCCGACCGAGGTGGTCGGGTCGAGGTTGCCGGTGGGCTCGTCGGCGATCAGGATCATCGGCCGGTTCACGAACGCCCGGGCGATCGCGACCCGCTGCTGCTCGCCGCCGGAGAGCTCGTCGGGCATCCGGTCGCCCTTGCCGTCGAGCCCGACCATCTCCAGGGTCTCGGGCACCAGGTTGCGGATGTCGGCCCGCGAGCGTCCGATCACCTGCAGGGCGAAGGCGACGTTCTCGCTGACCGTCTTGTTCTGCAGCAGCCGGAAGTCCTGGAAGACCGTGCCGATCTGGCGGCGCAGCCGCGGCACCTTCCAGCTGGCGAGCCGGTTGATCTCCTTGCCGGCCACGTAGACCCGGCCGCTCGTGGGCCGCGCCTCGCGCAGCACCAGCCGCAGGGCCGTCGACTTCCCGGATCCCGAGGTGCCGACGAGGAAGACGAACTCGCCCTTCTCCACGTCCACCGACACCTGGTCGAGCGCGGGGCTGCCCGTGCCGGGGTAGGACTTGGTGACCTTCTCGAAGCGAATCACCCGAGTGACGGTACGCGAGCATCCTGAGGACGGCGCGGACCCCGGCCACACTTTCTCTACGCTGTGAGCGTGCCCACCGCCGTCCGCTCGCTGCTCGCTGCCCTGCTGGCGACCGTCGCCAGCGTCGGGGTCGGTATCGCGGTGGTCGGCCCGAACGAGTCGGACCCGGCGCCGAGGGTCACGGCGGACCTGACGCTGGCCGACCTCGACACCTCCGTCCTGGCGGCGCGCCGGGCGGGCTTCTGCCCGGGGATCACCGCGGAGCAGGTCGCCGGCGCGCTCGGGGGCGAGCCGACCGCGAGTGCGTCGTACGACAATGGCGAGCAGGTGGCGATGGCCGAGGAGGTGACCGACGTCGCCCACGAGTTCGGCTGCTCGTGGACGGGCGCCGACGGTGCCGTCGCCCGCGGCTGGGTGTTCGCCCCGCCGGTCCCGGCCGAGCGGGCCCGCCGGCTCGCCCGCGCCGCCGTCCGCACCCCAGGATGCCGAGCGCTGCCGGAGGCCGAGGCGTACGGCGCCCCGTCGGTCGCCGTCGTGTGCGCGGACGGCGACGGCCGGGTGGTCTCGTACCGCGGCCTGTTCGGCGACGCGTGGCTGTCCTGCTCGCTCAGCGCTCCGGCCGCCGTCGCCCGCGCCGAGCTCGTCGACCGGGCGGACCGCTGGTGCGCGGCGGTCGCCGTCGCGAGCACCTCCGACGCCGGCTGAGCGCGCCGTCCGGACCGCCGAGCCACTCTCGCTGGGTGGACGAAGGTAGCCATCCCCGAACATATGTGTATTAATTTGCTCGACTTTGTCGGATTTACGCGAAGGAGAGCCATGCACCCCCCGCAGCAGACCTCGGGCCGCACCACCGCCCGCCGCCGTCGGTTCCCGACCCTGGCGCTGACCCTGGCCTGCCTGACCCTGCCGCTCGGGCTCGCCGGGTGCGGCGGCGACGAGGCCGGACCCAAGCTCGCGCTGAGCGCCGCCCTCCCCGAGGAGCCCGCCGAGGACACCGTCCTGCGCGTCGGCGATCCCGCGACCCAGACCGCCCTGGAGCTCTCCGGCCTCGACGACGAGCTCGACATCGAGGTCGAGTGGGCCAACATCAGCGGCGGCCCCAAGACCCTCGAGGCGTTCCGCGGGGACGCGCTGGACCTCGGCGCCGTCGCCGACATACCGCCGCTGTTCGCCCAGTGGACCGGCACCGACGTCAAGGTCGTCGCCGCCCGCGAGACCGTCGACCCGCTGGAGCACCCGACGTACGAGCTCGGGGTCGCGCCGGGCGTCGACGTCGCGGAGCTCCCCGACCTGCGGGGCAAGAAGATCGCCTACTCCCCCGGCCAGGCCCAGGGCTCGGTCGTCCTGCGGGTGCTGCGGGAGGCGGGCCTGACCCAGGACGACGTCGAGCTGGTCGAGATGGCCAGCGTCGACGACGTCTACGTCAACGCCCTCGGCAGCGGCCAGGTCGACGTGGCGCCGCTGGGCCAGTCGCTGGTCCCGCCGTACCTCGCGAAGTACGAGCAGGACGGCGGCACGACGATCTCGCCCGGCGTCCGCGACGACGCGTGGACGCTGTACACCCCGACCGAGGTGATCGAGGACGCCGACAAGGCCGCCGCGATCAAGGAGTACGTCGCGGTCTGGGCCCTCGCGCAGCAGTGGATCGCCGAGCACCCCGAGGAGTTCGCCCAGGGCTTCTACGTCGAGCACGAGGGTCTCGCGGAGGCCGACGCGCGGGCGATCGTCGAGGCACTCGGCACGTTCGAGGTGCCCACCGACTGGTCCGACGTCATCGCCCGGCACCAGGAGATCGCCGACCTGCTGGCCGAGGAGCAGGACCGCGAGCCGCTCGACCTGGACGACCTCTACGACCGGCGGTTCGAGAAGGTCATCGCCGCGTCGGTCGCAGCGAGCGGGGGTGCGTGATGACCGTGACCCTCGAGGCACCCGCCCGCACCTCACCGGTCGTCGACCGGCGGGTCACCGGCCGGCGGCTCGGACCGGGCCCCCGGGTGCCGTTCGCCATCGCGCTCGGTCCCGTCCTGCTGGTCGTCGCCTGGTGCGTCGGGTCCGCGACCGGTCTGCTGGACCCGCGCACGCTGTCGGAGCCGTGGACGGTCGTGGCGACCGCCCGGGAGCTGCTCGAGAGCGGGCGGCTGCAGGACAACCTCCTCACCTCGGCCACCCGGGCCGGCCTCGGTCTCGCGCTCGGCGTGGTGGTCGGCGTCGGGCTCGCGCTGGCAGCGGGCCTGTCCCGGCTCGGCGAGGCGCTCATCGACGGCCCCGTGCAGATCAAGCGGTCGATCCCGAGCCTGGCGCTGATCCCGCTGCTCATCCTGTGGCTCGGCATCAACGAGGAGATGAAGGTCGTGACCATCGCGCTGGGCGTGCTGGTGCCGGTCTACATCCACACCCACAACGGCCTGCGCGGCATCGACAGCCGGTACGCCGAGCTCGCCGAGACGGTGGGCGTGGGTCGCATCGAGTTCGTGCGCAGCGTCGTACTGCCCGGCGCCCTGCCGGGCTTCCTGCTCGGCCTGCGCTTCGCGGTCACCTCCGCGCTGCTGGCCCTGGTGGTCGTCGAGCAGGTCAACTCCACCAGCGGGATCGGCTACATGATCACGCTGGCCTCCAGCTACGGCCAGACCGACGTCATCGTCGTCGGACTGGTGCTCTACGCCGCGCTCGGCCTGCTGGCCGACGGAGCGGTCCGGCTCGTCGAGAGGAAGGCACTGGCATGGCGTCGCACCCTGGGGAGCTGAGCTCCCCCACCACCGCGGTCCGGGTCCGGGGGCTGCGCCGCAGCTTCAGCGAGGCCGGGGGCGTGCTCGACGGCCTCGACCTGGACATCGCCGCCGGCGAGTTCGTCGCGCTGATCGGCCGCAGCGGCAGCGGCAAGAGCACGCTGCTGCGTGCCCTTGCCGGTCTCGACCGCGGCGTCGCTGGCTCCGGTTCGGTCGAGGTGCCCGAGCAGGTCTCGGTGGTCTTCCAGGACTCCCGGCTGCTGCCGTGGCGCCGGGTCCTCGACAACGTCGTCTTCGGCCTGCGCGAGAAGCACGCCGCCGCACGTGGCCGACAGGCGCTGGCCGAGGTCGGGCTCGCGGGCCGCGAGAAGGCGTGGCCGCACGAGCTGTCGGGCGGCGAGCAGCAACGGGCCGCCCTGGCCCGCTCGCTGGTCCGCGAGCCCCAGCTGCTGCTGGCCGACGAGCCGTTCGGCGCCCTCGACGCGCTGACCCGGATCCGGATGCACGTCCTGCTGAAGAAGCTGTGCGCGACCCATCGGCCCGCCGTCCTGCTGGTCACCCACGACGTCGACGAGGCCATCGTCCTCGCCGACCGGGTGATCGTCCTCGACGACGGCGTCGTCTCCTCCGACCTGCGGGTCGACATCGGCGGGCGCCGCTCGCAGGCCGATCCGCAGTTCGCGGCGCTGCGCGCCCGGCTGCTGGCCGAGCTGGGCGTCGAGGACGACCACGAGATCACCGAGAACCACTACGAGCGGAGGGCGGCATCGTGAGCATGCACCTCAACCTGTTCATCTACCCCGGCGGCCACCACGAGGCCGCCTGGCGACACCCCGACTCCGACCCGTCGCGGGTCCTCGACATCGCCTACTACCAGGAGCTCGCCCAGCGGGCCGAGGAGGCGAAGCTCGACGCGATCTTCTTCGCCGACGGGCCGGCACTCGCCGACAACATCCGCTACGCCTCGCGCTTCCGGATCGAGCCGCTCACCTGGATGTCGGCGATCGCGGCCGTGACGAGCCGGATCGGGCTGATCGGCACCGCCTCGACGACGTACTACGAGCCGTACAACCTGGCCCGGCTCTTCGCCTCGCTCGACCACCTCTCGGGCGGCCGGGCCGGGTGGAACATCGTCACCACCGGCGCCCCCAACGCCGCCCAGAACTTCGGGCTGGCCGAGCACCCGGTGCACGCGGAGCGCTACGCCCGCGCCGACGAGTTCGTCGACGTCGTCACCAAGCTCTGGGACAGCTGGGAGGACGAGGCGTTCGTCGCCGACGCCGAGAGCGGGGTGTTCGCCGACACCGACCGGATCCACTCGATCGACCACGTCGGGAAGCACTTCTCGGTCGCCGGCCCGCTCAACACGGCCCGCTCGCCGCAGGGCCGACCGGTCTACGTGCAGGCCGGCTCCTCCGACGACGGCCGCGGCTTCGCGGCCCGCTGGGCGGAGGCGATCTTCACCGCCCACCAGACCCTCGGCAACGCCCAGGAGTTCTACCGCGACATCAAGGACCGGGCCCGACGACTCGGGCGGGCTCCGCACCAGCTGAAGGTGCTGCCCGGCATCAGCCCGGTGATCGGCTCCACCACCCGCGAGGCCGAGGAACGGCACGACCAGCTCAACGCGCTCACGCAGCCGGCGTACTCCTTGGAGCAACTGCACCGGCTCACCGGCGCCGACCTGTCGTCGTACGACCTCGACGGGCCGTTCCCCCGGCACCTCGTCGACGTGCGCGGCGACCGGGCGGCGAGCAGCCGCTCGCAGCTGGTCCTCGACATCGTCGATCGCGAGCAGCCGAGCATCCGTCAGCTCCTGCACCGGCTCGCCGGCGCGCGGGGGCACCGGGTGGTCGTCGGGACGCCGGGGCTGATCGCCGACCAGATGCAGGAGTGGTACGAGAACGGTGCCGCGGACGGTTTCAACGTGATGCCGCCGTGGCTGAGCGGCGGCTTCGAGCTGTTCGCCGACGAGGTGCTCCCGCTGCTGCGCAAGCGCGGCCTGTTCCGCTACGAGTACGGCAGCAGCACCCTGCGCGACCACCTCGGGCTGCCCCGGCCGGCGAGCCAGTACGCCCAGACCCCCCGCTACCAGCGCACCATCGCGAAGGAGACCGCATGACCTCCCCCCTCGGCCCCACCGATCCCACCGACCCCGCCGCCTGGCGCGACCTCGGCAGCACCGGGGTCAAGGTCAGCCCGCTGACCCTCGGCGCCATGATGTTCGGCGCCTGGGGCAACCCCGACCACGACGAGTCGGTGCGGATCATCCACCGCGCGCTCGACGCCGGCATCAACGTCATCGACACCGCCGACGTCTACTCGCGCGGGGAGTCGGAGGAGATCGTCGGCAAGGCGATCAAGGGCCGGCGCGACGACGTCTTCCTGGCCACCAAGTTCCACGGCGCGATGTCCGACGCCGACCCCAACCAGGGCGGCAACTCGCGCCGCTGGATCATCCGGGCGGTCGAGGCGTCGCTGCGGCGCCTCCAGACGGACCACCTGGACCTCTACCAGGTGCACCGGCCGCGCCCCGAGATCGCCATCGACGACACCCTGTCCGCGCTGTCCGACCTGGTCCACCAGGGCAAGGTCCGGTACGTCGGCACCTCGACCTTCCTGCCCTCGCAGGTCGTCGAGGCCCAGTGGACCGCCGAGCGCCGGCACCGGGAGCGCCCGGTGACCGAGCAGCCGCCGTACTCCATCCTCGCCCGGGAGGTGGAGCGCGACCTGTTCCCGACCGCGCAGCGTTACGGCCTCGGCATCCTGCCGTGGAGCCCGCTGGCCGGGGGCTGGCTGAGCGGGCGCTACCGGCGCGACGGCGAGGGACACGTGGCGTCCTCGCGGGCCCAGCGCCAGCCCGCCCGGCACGATCCCGCGCTGCCCGAGAACCGGCGCAAGCTGGAGGCCGTGCACGCCCTGCAGGACCTCGCCGACGACGCCGGAGTCTCGCTGATCCACCTCGCGCTGGCCTTCGTGCTCGAGCACCCGGCGGTCTCCTCGGCCATCATCGGGCCGCGGACCCTGGAGCAGCTCGAGTCGCAGCTGGGCGTCGAGAAGGTCAGCCTCTCGCGCGACGTGCTCGACCGCATCGACGAGATCGTGCCGCCCGGCACCACCCTCAACGAGGCCGACCGGGGCTCCGCGCCGCCGGCCCTGGTCGACCCGGCGCTGCGGCGACGGAGCCCCTAGCCGTACCTAGGCCCCGAGCAGCGCCTGGAGCCGCTCGGCGTCGTGCGGGGCGTGTCCCCGCGCGTCGTTGTCGAAGTAGACGACCACGTCGCAGCCGGCACCGCCCGCGCCGCCCTCCGCCCAGGTCCGACACCGCTCGGCCCACCGGCGCAGGGCGGCGTCGTCGTACCCGCTGGCGTAGAGCTCGGTGTCGCCGTGCAGCCGCACGTAGACCAGGTCGCTGGTGACCGCCTCGGCCATCGGGAACCGACCCGCCGTGTCGGCCACCACGCACGCCACGTCGTGCTCGCGGAGCAGGTCGAACGCCTCGTCGGTGCAGTACGTCGGGCTGCGGAACTCCAGCGCGTGCCGCACCCGCAGGTCCAGGTCGGCGCTCGTCACGGTGCGGTCGTCGGCGAGCTTGTCGTCGTGCCGGCTGGCCAGCTCGGCCACCTCCTGGGTCGTGCGCGGCAGCAGCTCGAAGAACGCGGCGAGCAGCCCGGCGTCGTACTCGAGGGTCTCGGGCAGCTGCCAGAGCACCGGCCCGAGCTTCTTCCCCAGCGCGAGCACGCCGCTGGCGAAGAAGTTCGCCAGCGGCGCCTCGACGTCGCGCAGCCGCAACATGTGCGTGACGTAGCGCCCGCCCTTGACCGCGAAGACGAAGTCGTCGGGCGTCTCCGCGGCCCACCGGGCGTACGACGTGGGCCGCTGCAGCGAGTAGAAGGAGCCGTTGATCTCGATGCTCCCGAGCCGCCCGGCGGCGTACGCGAGCTCCTGGCGCTGCACGAGCCCGCGCGGGTAGTAGTCGCCCCGCCAGCGGGGGTACGACCACCCGGAGATGCCGACCCTGATCTCGCCCATGCCGCACCGGTACCCGGAGCATTCCCGCGCCGGCTTGTTCAGTGAGACGAGGAGGTCACCGTCGGCGGCACTCGTCGCACCTGGTCGCGGCTGCTTCTCGGCTCCGGTCGCCGCGGGTCGACCGTCGTGGTCAGCGCCGCGACGAGGTCGGTGCGTGACGAGGTACGAGGTGCGCGGTGCGAGCGAAGCGAAGCGATCCTCGAACTCCCCGTGGGCCGACTGCGGCGGTAGGTCGGGGCGTGCCGGCAACCCTGACGGGACGACGCTCGTCAGGGCTGAGGCTGTGGGGTCGGTCAGGTGAGCTCGGTGGTGCCGATGTGGTCGCGTCTGAACAGCAGACCGTTCGGGGTTTGCCACACGAAGGTGGTGTCGTCGAGCTTGTCGTAACGCCATCGCGTGTGGGTCTTCGCCCGGTGGTGCCGCCGACAGAGCGGCCCGATGTTGCAGTCACAGGTCGGTCCGCCCCGGGCAGCCGGGTCGATGTGGTCGCAGTCGCACCGACGGGCCGGCTTGCGGCACCAAGGGAACACACACGCGTGCTGCAGCAGGACCTGGCGTTCGCGGAGCCGGTCCGGAGTTTCGTAGGCGTCGACGTGGACGTGGCCGTCGAGGTCGATGACCGGCTTCACGGTGACCTGGGTGTCGGAGTTGGCGCACCAGGTCTTCACCTGGTCGGCGGAGACGAAGGACCGAGTTTCCTCGACGCGCGCCAGATGCAGGTCGTCGCTGGTGGTGGTGCCGAGGGCTGCGTCGGAGAGGTGCACGTGCAGCACCACCTGTCGCGGCCGCTTCCGCTGCCGGTCCTCGGGCTCCTCGGTGTTGAGCTCCAACGCGAGTTGGCGGCGGGCGAGGTCGCCGACAGCGATGGAGCGGCGGATGTCGAGCGCCACGTCGAGGCCGAGCTGGCCGAGCTCGCGGGCCCGCCGCGCGACGGCGTCCTCGAGGTCGAGGGCATCGGCCAGGTCGAGGGTGCCGTGCACGTCGACGGTGCCGTCGAAGGAGACCTGCTGGGACTCGATGTCGAAGTGGCGGGCCTCGAACGCCGCCTCCCACCGGGCCTTGGCCTCGGCCGGGTCGTACGTCACCCGGGCTTCCTCGACGGTCCGGTCGAGTTGGGCGATCGAGACCTTGTGCGCCACCGCGTGCAGGTGCGCGTCCACGTAGGCCGCACCCTCCATCGGCAGGTCACTGGTGGCTTTGGCGATCCGCCGGGCCCTCCACACCGGCAGGTCCAGCGCCTGGACCCGGCCGTAGAGGTTCGGGAGCCGGTGCGCGAGCTCGACCGCATCCCCGAGGTAGATCCGCCCGGCATCGGTCGAGAGTCCCAGCGCGGCGGCGAACTCCAACACCGAGAACTCCGCCACCAACGGCGCACCCTCCCCGGCGATCGCGACCGGCTCTTGACTGCCCGGGACCAGGCTCGCGGCCTCGTCGAAGGACTCGGTGGAGTGCATCGCCGCCCAGGCCACCGCGGACGCCAACAGATTCGCAGCGGCCCGGGCCTCGGCCTGCCGTTCGGCGCGCACGAACGCAAGCAACGCGGATGCGTCCTCGCAGTCGTGAAGCTCACCGTTGGCCATACCAGTAATGTATTCGAGGCCACCGACAGTCCAGAGCGTTCTCCACAGCGGTGACCACCACGCTCGACCCGACGCAACCGTGAGCCGACCAGCAGCCGCGACCAGGTACGACGAGTGCTGCGAACGACGAGCCCCTTATTTCATTGAGAGTCTTCGAACCAGCCTGGTGCCAAGAGGAGACCCCAACCCACCGCCATACGGAAGCTCACCGGATCTCGACAACGTCAGGCGCCAGAGCGCCTTCCTGCTCGATCACCGGTCGGAGCGGGGGTCAGTTCTCGGCGGCCTTCTCGGCGCCGCGGCGCCAGCGGATGCCGGCCTCGAGGAACCCGTCGAGGTCCCCGTCGAAGACGGCGGAGGGGTTGCCCTCCTCGTAGCCGGTGCGCAGGTCCTTGACGATCTGGTACGGGTTCAGCACGTAGTTGCGCATCTGGTCGCCCCAGCTGGCCTGGACGTCGCCGCGCATCGAGTCGAGGTGGGCCTTCTCCTCGGCCTTCTTCCGGGCGAGGAGCTTGGCCTTGAGCACGACCATCGCGCTCGCCTTGTTCTGCAGCTGGCTCTTCTCGTTCTGGCAGGAGACCACGGTGCCGGTCGGGATGTGGGTCAGCCGGACGGCCGAGTCGGTGGTGTTGACCGACTGGCCCCCGGGACCACCGGAGCGGTAGACGTCGACGCGGATGTCCTCGTCGGGCACGTCGATCTCGTCGGTCTGCTCCAGCACGGGCACGACCTCGACGGCGGCGAACGACGTCTGGCGACGACCCTGGTTGTCGAAGGGGCTGATCCGCACCAGCCGGTGCGTGCCGGCCTCGACCGAGAGAGTGCCGTAGGTGTACGGCGCGTGGATGGCGAAGGTGGCGGACTTCAGGCCCGCTTCCTCGGCGTACGACGTCTCGAAGACCTCGACCTTGTAGTCGTGCTGCTCGGCCCAGCGGATGTACATCCGCATCAGCGTCTCGGCGAAGTCGGCGGCGTCGACGCCACCGGCGCCGGCGCGGATCGACACCAGCGCCTCGCGGGCGTCGTACTCGCCGTTGAGGAGGGTGCGGACCTCGAGCGACTCGACGGCCTTCTTGACCTTCTCCAGCTCGCGCTCGGCCTCGGCGAGCGAGTCGACGTCGCCCTCCTCCTGGCTGAGCTCGGCCATGATGCCGGCGTCCTCGATGCGGCCGAGCAGCTCGTTGAAGCGGTCGAGCGTGCCCTGCAGAGCGGACAGACGGCCGGTGACCTTGGTGGCCCGGTCGACGTCGTCCCAGAGGTCGGGCGCGGCGACCTGCTCGCCGAGGTCGGCGATCTCGGTGCGCATCGCGTCCAGGTCGAGCACCTGGCCGATGGTCTTCATCGTCGCCTGGAGCTGCTTGATCTGTACGTCGAAGTCGGGGCCCGCCACAAGGAGCTAGGTTACGGCGCGCCCGGGCGTACGCCTACTCGTGGTTCAGCGGACGCCGAAGACCTGGGCGACGTACCACTGACCGCCGCCCCTGCGGGCGCCGATCCCCATCAGCCGGTAGCGCCGCTGGAGGATGTTGGCGCGGTGGCCCTCGGAGTTCATCCAGCCGCGCACCACGGCCCGCCCGTTGGGGAACCCGTAGGCGACGTTCTCGCCGACCATCGACATGCCGCAGCGGCGCAGGACCGGGCTCAGATCCTGGTGGAACATGCGGCGCTGCGCGGCCATCCGCTTCGCCTGCTTGACGGCGAAGCGCTGGAGGCACTTGTGCTTGCGCAGGTCCACCAGGTCGCGCTGGTCGCGCTCGGCGTTGGTGGCCCGGTGGGCGACGTTGGCGTGGCGCTGCTCGGGGGTCGCAGCCTGGGCGGGGACCGTGGTCGCCACGAGGAGCACGACCAGGAGGGGGGTCAGCAGTCGGATGAGACGCATCGCCTCACCGTACGGCGGACGACGCATGCGCGCGAACGGGCCGGTCCGGACGAGGAGCGCCCGCGGGCCGAACCGGTACGACGTGGTGGACGGTCAGCCGGCGACCGGCGTGAACTGACGCGCGGCCACCCACCAGCCGTCGTCCGCGCGCAGCAGCGTCCAGGTGACCACGGTCGGCGGGCGGTCGAGGTCGACCTCGTCGCCGGCGCCGGCGGCGTAGGCGCCCGTGGTGACGATCGCCAGGCCGGGCCACGGCAGGTGCAGGTCGAGCACCGCGAACCGCGCCGACTTGGGCGGCCCGCCCGCCGCGAACGCGGCGACGTGCGCGGCGCGGATGGCGTCGCGGCCGACCGCCCGTGCACCGTTGGCGATCACGGACCGGGCGTCGGGGGCGAACCGCGCCACGCACCGGTCGGGGTCGCGCGCGGTGATGCCGGCGGCGACGTCGTCGAGAAGGGCGGTGATCTCGGCAGGGGCGGTGGCGTTCATGCCGACCAGTGAAGAACCTCACCTGCACTTGAAGTCAACCGGTTTCGGCGTTCTCGAGTCCCCGGGTCCGGTCCGGGCTTCAATTGCCCGGCCGGATCGGGAAGGAGCGCGGACACGATGACCCACCGCAACCGCCGTACCGCCCGACTCCTCGCGCTCGCGATCTCCGTCGCCGCCGTGGCGCTCGGAGCGACGCCGCCCGCGACCAGCACGACGCCCACCCCGCTCGCCCGGGCGGTGGCGGCCGAGGTCTGGCAGCAGGCGCAGCCGGCGCACGACGAGAACCCGACCAACCCGCTCGCCGGGCGGCTGTGGGGTGTGTACGCCGGCCCGCAGGACCAGGTCACCGGCCCCTACCAGCGCGCCCGGGGAGAGCGGAAGCGGCTGATCGGGAAGATCGCGCTGCGCCCGCGGGCGAAGTGGTACGGCGCGTTCGTCCCCGACGCCTCGATCCGGGACCAGGTCACCAAGTACGTCGCCGCCTCGCAGGGCGGCGACCCCGAGAAGCTGGTCCAGCTCGCGGTCTTCCGGATGAAGCCGTGGGCGGGCGAGGCGTGCGTGCGCCCGTCGACCGCGGCCGAGAAGCGCAGCTACAAGAAGTGGATGCGCGAGCTGGCCGCCGGCATCGGGTCGACCCCGATGGCCGTCGTGATGCAGCCCGACCTGCCGTTCCTGTGGTGCGCGCCCGACCGGAGCGCGAAGGCTCGGCTGCTGACCTGGGCGACCCAGCTCCTCTCCGCGCTCCCCCGCACCAGCGTCTACCTCGACGCCGGCGCCGCCGACTGGTGCCAGAACGGCCGGGGCGCCGATCCCGAGACGTGCGCGCAGGCGCTGAAGCTGACCGGCGTGCGCTATGCCCGCGGGTTCGCCCTGGACTCCACCCACTACAACGGCCCGGCCGAGAACGTCCGGCACGGCGTCGCGATCGTCGACATCCTGCGCCGCGACGGCTACGGCACCAAGCACTTCGTCGTCGACACCGCCAAGAGCGGCCGCCCGATGACGTGGCCCGAGGTCGTCCCCGCCTCCGGCAAGGACCTCAAGGACAACGCCCGGGTCTGCACCCGCCCGACGATGCGCCGCTGCGTGACCCTCGGCATCCCGCCGACCGCCCGGCCCGGCAGCACCGACCTGGGCCTGCCGGAGGACGTCCGGAGGGCCGCGGCGACGTACGTCGACGGCTTCTTGTGGTTCGGCCGGCCGTGGCTGTTCAACCAGGCCGACCCGTTCGTGCGGAGCCGGGCGATCGCGATGGCGCGGACGACGCCCTGGCCCGGTCCGGCGTAGCGTTCGGCCATGGCCATCGCCCGCACTCCGAGCATCGTGTTCGACTGCCCCGATCCCCTGGCCCTCGCCACCTTCTACGGCGCCCTGCTCGACTGGCCGGTCGAGCCGGCCGACGGCTGGATCGACCTCCGCGGTGAGGGCCAGTGCCTGTCCTTCCAGCAGGTCGACGACTACCGGCCGCCGACCTGGCCCAGCCAGGACGTGCCGCAGCAGCTGCACCTCGACGTGGTCGTCGACGACCTCGACGCCGCCGAGCCCCAGGTGCTCGCCCTCGGCGCCACCCTGGCCGAGCACCAGCCCGGCACCACCTTCCGGGTCTTCCTGGACCCCGCCGGCCATCCGTTCTGTCTCTGCCTGAGCTGAGCCGGCCCGCATCACTCGATCGTCGAGACGGCCGAGCCGGTGGCGGCGACCCTGCCCCCGGCGGGCGAACCGGGGAAGCTCAGCGGCAGGTCGAGCGGGGCGCTGAGCTCGACCTGAACCGTGTCGCCGTCAGCGACGGCGACCTGGGCGACCAGACCGGGATAGCTGCGGTAGGCACCGACCGAGCCGAGGTACTCCTCGACCGCCCGCTGCGCGTCGGCCTGGGTCAGCGCGAGCCGCTGCTCGGGCACGCCCCCGGTGTAGACGTCCACCCCGGTCGCACCGAGATCCGCGCCATGGAGCGCGGCACCGTCGGCGAGCGTGTCGAGGCCGGAGCGCTGGAGGTACGCCGCGGAGGCATCGACCACCAGCACGATCGCCATCGCGATCACGGTCGCGAAACCGATCACCAGCAGCGTGACCTGACCGGACTCGTCACGACGGCTGGGACGGCTCATCGGGCGATCTCCTGGTACTGCCCGATCGGCACGGCGTGCGTCGCGTCCAGCGCGAACGACGGCCGCCCGCCGCCGAGCACATCGGGGATCAGCAGGTCGACGCTCGACTCGATCTGGACCGTGATCACCGAGGTGCCGCTGTGACAGTCCTGGGGGTACGGCGTGCAGGTCACCGTCACCTGCAAGGGCGCGTCGTCCGGCAGTCCCTGGTCGGCCAGCGCCTGCCGGGCCGCGGCGGTCGCTCGCTCCCGGCCCTGGCCGTCGTCCGGTGCGAGCGCGTAGGCCCGGCCCGCCGCCCGGGCGGCCGAGGTGACGGCGTACGCCCCGGACTGCACCTCGAAGACCGAGAGCACGATCCACAGCAACGGCACCATCAGCAGGATCCCGACCCACACCAGCTCGATGACGGCGCTGCCCGCATCGTCGCGGCGCCGACCCGGCCGGCTCACCGCTGTTCCTCCACCGCGTGCCCGGTCACCTCGAGCGCGACGCCCGGGCCGCCGAGCCCCAGCGCCGGGACCCTCGCGCGAACCGTCACCGCCACCATGGGCTGGCCGCCGACGCTCGTCCGGGTCACCGAGATGTCCTGGGCGAACCGCCCCGCGACCGCATCGTCGACCTGCTCCCGGGTGACCGCCTCCCCCGCGGCCGGCCCGTGGTCGGCTGTCGCGGCGTACCGCGCCCCCTCCGCCGCCGCGGCCGCCAGGGTGTTGCGCACGTGCAGCACCAGGGCGACCTGGACGACGCCCAGGACGAACGGCACCAGCACGAGCAGCACCAGGACGAAGTCGACGACGGCGGACCCGTCGTCGAGCCGGCGTCGGCAGGTCATCTCACCGAGCTGAGGGCTTCGGTCAACAACCCGGAGAGCTGCTCGCGGGCCACGCCACCGATCACGACGACGATTCCTGCCGTCATCACGGCCACCATCACCCAGCCGGGCACGTCGCCGCGGTCGTCGCGCCGGCGTGCGCCTGCGACGAGGGTCGCGTGCAGCCGCAGGAGGAGCAGCAGGAGTCTGGACATGAGGGTTCCGTTCCGTGAGGGGTCAGGGGGCGGTGAGCGAGAGGCCGAGGACGCCGGGCCAGAAGGCGAAGAGGATGGTCACCGGCAGCACCAGGAAGACGACGGGCATCATCATCAGGACCTCCTTGCGGGCGGCGATCTCGATCAGCTCGCGGCGGCCCGCCTCGCGGACGTCGGCCGCCTGGGCGTGCAGTACGTCGGCGAGCGGGGTGCCGCGCTCGACGGCGACCGAGATGCCCTGGGCGAAGCGGGCGACCAGGGGCAGTCCGGTGCGGGTGGCGAGCTCGTCGAAGGCGGTCGTGACGGGCTCGCCGGTGCGGACCGCGGCGAGCACGCGGGCGAGGTCGTCGGAGAGCTCGCCACCGCTGCGGCGGACGACCCGATCGAGTGCGGCCACCGGCCCCTCACCCGCGGCGACCGCGAGGGCGAGCAGCTCGGCGATCGTCGGGAACTCCGCGAGGATGCGCCGCTCCCGTGCCTTGACCTGGCCGGACAGGTGGGTGTCGCGGCCGAGCACCCCGAGCACGAACCCGATCGCGCAGAGCACCAGCCCGAACACCACTCCACCGGGGTCGGTCAGCGCCTTGGCCAACGCGTAGGCGGCGGCCACCGCGAAACCGGCCACGCCCCACTGCACCTGCTCGATCCGGAACTCGTGCACCGTCTTGTCGAGGCCGGCGCGCTCGAGGCGGCGGCGTACGGAGGTCGCGCCGCCCAGCACCCGCTCGACCAGGTCGGCTGCCGAGCGCAGCACCGGCCCGAATACGCCGACGGCGGCCGGGGTCGAGGCGGACACCCGGCCTCCGACCCGCTCGAGCTGGGGCAGGTCCCGCACGAACGGCAGGACCCGCACGGCGATGGGGGTACGGCGCAGGGCCACGACCCGGCTCCCGACCAGCACCAACGCGGCGCCGAACAGCCCGCCCAGCACAGCGCCCCACACGGCGAGGGTCATGACAGGATCCGCCGCTCGACGGGGAGCCGGCCCAGCCGCATCATCAGCCAGTAGGCGGCGACACAGGTGCCGGCGCCGACGCCGAGCACGAGGACCCCCGTGGTGGAGTTGTAGCGGCCGATCACGTCGGGCTGGGAGGACATGGTCAGCAGCACCAGCCACGGCGCGGCGACCGCGAGCCGGGCTCCGTTGACGGTCCAGGCCTGGCGGGACTCCAGCTCCGATCGGGTCCGCGCCTCGTCGCGAAGGTAGCCCGAGAGGCTGCGCAGCAGCCGGCCCAGCTCGCCGCCCCCGACCTCCCGCGCGATCCGGAGGCCCTCCACGACCCGGTCACCGACCGGGTCGGCCAACCGAGCCTTGAGCCGGTCGAGGCTGTCGCCGAACCGGCCCGTCACCTGGTAGTCGAGCGCGAACTGCGCGAACGGCTCCTGCAGCGCCTCGGGGCCGCGGGTGCCGAGGGCCGACAGCGCGTCGGGCAGCGACATCCCGGCCCGGACGGCGGAGGCCAGGTTGTCCACGGCCTCGGGCCAGACCTCGGCGAGCTCGCGCTGACGCCGGCGCGCCCGCCCGGACACGATCGCGACCGGCAGGTAGCCGCCCAGGATGGCGAAGACCACCGCGACCGGTGGGGTGCGCGCGATCACCTGGACCGCCAGCCCGCAGACCAGCGCGCAGGTGAGGCAGAGCAGCACGAACCCGGTCGGCGAGACGTTGCCGAGGCCGGCCCGCGCCAGGAGCTCGGAGGTGCGCTGGCCCGACCGTTCCCCCGACTCCTCACCCGCGCGCCGGGGCCGGCGCGGGACGAAGAATGCCGACCAGACGAGCATCAGTCCGACGCCGACCCCCAGCCCGACCAGCGCCCCCATCAGCCGGCGTCCTCGCTCAGCAGTCGGTGCACGTCGATGCCGGCCCGTTCGAAGGACTCCACCCGCGGCGGCATCCCGCGGGTGCGGCGCAGCTCGCCGCCGCGGCGCTCGAAGATCGGCTCGGTCTCGATGATGTCGTTCTCGACCCGCCCGGGCACGCCCACGATCTCGTTGACGCGGCGTACGCCGTGCTGGTCGACGCCGAGGTGGACCACGAGGTCCACGGAAGCGGCGACGGTCGGCACCACGAATCGCGCCGAGATGTTCTCGCCGGCCAGCAGCGGCAGGGTGCACATCTTCACCAACGCCTCGCGGGCGCTGTTGGCGTGGAGCGTGCACATGCCCGGGAGCCCGGAGTTGAGCGCGAGCAGCAGGTCGAGGCACTCCTCGGCGCGCACCTCCCCCACGATCACTCGACTGGGCCGCATCCGCAGGCTCTCCTTGACGAGGTCGCGCAGCCGGATCTCTCCGGTGCCCTCGAGCCCCGCCTGCCGGGTCTGCATCGGCACCCAGTCGGGATGGGGGAAGCGCAGCTCGAAGACCTCCTCGGCGCTCACCACCCGCTCCCCGCCCGGGATCGCGGCGGCCAGGCAGTTGAGCAGCGTGGTCTTGCCCGCCTGCGTGCCGCCTGCGACGAGGATGTTGAGCCCCGCGCGCACGGACGCGTCGAGGAACGATGCGGCCCGGGCGCTCAGGCTCCCGAGCTCGACCAGGTCACCCACCCGGGTCGCCCTCAGGACGAACTTCCGGATGTTGACCGCCGAGAAGCCGCGACTGATCCCCTGCAGCACCACGTGCAGCCGGTGGCCGTCGGGAAGCATCGCGTCCACGAAGGGCTGCGAGAGATCGATCCGCCGGCCGCTGGACTTCAGCATCCGCTCGACGAGCTCGTCGACCTGGTCCTGGGTCAGCATCAGGTTGGTCAGCTCGTGGCGACCGTTGCGGGCCACGAAGACCCGCGACGGGTCGTTGATCCAGACCTCCTCCACCGACGGGTCGTCGAGGAACGCCTGCAACGGGCCGTAGCCCGCCACCCGCGCAACCAGCTCGCCCACCATCGCGCCCGGGTCGGCCACCGGCACCACCTGGCCGGTGAGGCTGCGCTCGTCGTGCTCGCGCACCACCGACTCCGCGATCCGACGGACCAGCTGGGTGTCGCGCTGCGGGTCGACCCCCTCGCGGCGCACCTGCTCCCGGACGTGCTGGTCGAGCAGGTCGACCACCAGGCCCTGACCATGCGGTGGGGTGGCGTGGATCATCGCCATGACGGCTCCTCGAACCCGGGAACGGGAGTGCTGCCACGAAGCTAGGTCCCAGCGGTCTACCCCGACCGGTGGCGATCGAATCTGTGGAGAACGTAAAGACCCGCCTGACGACGGAAAAGGCCCCCGGCGGGTGCCGAGGGCCTTCCGTCGTGCGGGTGGGGCTACCGCTTCCGGACGATCGTCACGGTCCGCTTGGTGACGGCGGTGCCGCCCTCAGTGGTGAACGTGACCCGGACGGGGGCGGAGATCCGCCCCTTCCGGACCAGCAGCTTGCGGTAGGCGCCCTTGGCGGCGACCCGGACCTTGACGGTGCCGGGACCGCTCGCCTTGACGCGGATGGCCGCGATCCGGCCACCGGCGAGGCGGATCGTGCCGGCGTCGCTGACCTTGACGTTCAGGACCACGACGCCCTTCCTCGTGTCGCGCTTGGCGATCGAGACCGCCACCGTCGGCTTCGTCGGCGCCGGGGTCACGACCACCGGCTCCTTCGCCACCGAGATCTTCAGCGGCGCCGAGGTCGTCTGCGTGCCCGACGAGTCGGTGACGACCGTCGTGAGGCTGACGCTCCTGCCGGCGTACGCCTTGCTCGGCGTCCAGCGGAAGAGGTACGGCGCCGTGTCGGCGTCCGCGACCGGCTCGCCGTCGACCAGCAGCGTCGCCTTGCGCACCGCGAAGTCGTCGGACGCCCGGGCCAGCGGCCTGACCGTCGCCCCGACAGCAACCTCGGAACCCGCGAACGGGTCGACGAGCGCGGCCGTCGGAGCCGCGTCCGCGACCACGCCGTACGACGTCGGGATCCCGACGGGGGCGTTGGTGGCCCGCGAGGCGACCGTGATCGAGCCGGAGCCCGAGATCGCCTCGGTGTTGGCGTCCGGGTCGGCCGGCCCACCGGTGACCGGCGCAGCCGGACCGAAGTAGCTCGACGAGACGACGAACGGGGCGTCGGTGCGGACCGCCGTGTTGTCGGCGTTCGCGTTGTACGCCGCCCAGCCGTTGCCGGTGAGGACGTTGCCGGAGGCAGTCAGCGGCACGGCACCCTCGGTGCGGGCGTCGGTGAGCAGGATGCCGTACGACTTCGTCGGGTCGGGCCGGAAGTAGTTGCCGGTGATCCGGCTGGACTTCACGAAACCGTCCGCGCCGCTGGTGAACGTGACGCCGGTCTGCGGGTAGAGGCTGTTCGCCCTGCCCTTGACGACCGTGCCGCTCACGTAGCCGTGCTGCTCGACGCCGGTGCGGACCACGTTCTTCGGCCCGCCGTCGACGCCCTTGGCGCCGTCGATCAGGATCCCGCCGCTCTGGTAGCCGGTGACGACGCTGTCGGCGACGGTCAGCTCGGTCTCGACGGTGCCGGTGCCGGCACCCTCGACGACCCCGGTCTTCACGATGCCCCAGCCGTGCGGGTGCTCGGCCAGCTCGTCGGCCGTGGTGGCGGCCTTCATCGGGCCCACCACGCTCTGCGAGACCCGCCCGGCCGCGCCGAAGTAGGCGATGCCGGCCTCGGCCCAGGTGTCGCCGGCCGTGACCGTCACGCCGGAGATGTCCACGAACAGCTCGTTGGTGTCGGTCGAGCCCAGCGACTGCCGGGACACGGTGATGACGTTGCCGCCGCCGTCACGCAGGTAGGGCTTGAGGCCCGCCAGCGAGTCGACCGACTGGTCCGGCTTGATGGTGACCTTGTCGGCGCCCGCGCCCTTGATCTTCAGGGGCTTGGTGATCGTCAGGCCGTTCGTCGCCGAGGTCGAGACCGGGTTGCCCGCTCCGGAGACCGGGGTCGACGACTCCTCGTAGACGCCCTCGCAGACCACGATGGTGTCCCACGGGGAGGCGAAGTCGACGGCCTGCTGGATCGAGGTGAAGTTCGCCGTCGGGCACTGTGCCTTGTCGTCGTCGACCACCCAGGAGGTGTTCGCGAACGGGTCGGCGACGTTGTCGTTCAGCTTCACGTTGCCCGGGGTGTTGTCGTACGCCGCCATCACGTCCGCCGGGTCGGGACCCGAGCTGACCGGGCCGGAGCCGGCGCCCTGGTCGAGGGCGGTGCCGTCGGAGAGGACGAGCGGAGCGTCGACGCCCTCCTGGAAGCGGACGTCGGCCAGCTGGATGGAGCCGGAGGCCGGCGTGCCGGCCACGCCGAAGCGCAGCTCCACCTTGTCCACCGAGGTCAGGTCCACGCCCTGGGCCGCGAACTCGCTGAGCGGGACGCGGATCTGGTCGAGGACGATGTGCGTGTTCGCCGTGTTGGTGCCGGTCGACATGTGCAGGGCGTTGCCCCAGCGCTCGTCGCCCGCCTTGACGGTGGCCTCGCGGCCCGAGGTGTCGCTCAGCGCGATCACGAAGTCCTGCGTCGTGCTCGCCGGGTCGTACGACGTCGGCTTCTCGTTCGGCCAGCACGGGAGGAGGTTGGTGCAGTCGCCCTCCACCGGAGCCTGAGCCGACGCGGGGACGCGCTTGTTGTCGCCGCGGTCGTTGGCCCCCGGGTTCCGGGGGTCGAAGAAGTTGACGTCCGCGCCCATGCTGAGTGCCTTGAGGCCGCTCACGTCGGCCGAGGCCGCCGGGATGTCCGCGGTCAGTCGCGCACTCTCGCTCTTCTCCCACGCCAGCGCCAGCTGACGGCCGTAGGAGTGGTTGATCGGCGAGTTCTCGCGGGTGCCGTTCTGGCCACCCAGGTCCGCCTTGCCCGGCAGCGGGCAGGCCTTGGCCGCGGTCGGCTGCGTGCCCTTGCCGAGCTGCGCCGGGGCGAAGTCGTCGGGCTCGGGGTTGCACCAGTCGTAGCCGCCGGCGGTCGTCTTGGGCTTCGGCGAGACACCGTTGCCGTCGACGTACGGGTTCGCGAAGCCGCTGCCGCTCAGGGTGCCGCCGAGGGCGTTGAGACCCAGCGGGTTCTGGACCTCGGGACGGATCACGTCGACCCGCTCGGAGGCGGACGGGAAGTAGCTCGTGGAGACGTACTCCTCGCAGCCGATCCGCTTGCCGGCCGGGTTCAGCGGGCCGGTCGGGCAGGCCGAGGCAGGGATCTGCAGGTGCGACTCGGTGTTCGACAGCTCACCGGTCATGTACGGCTCGAACGCGCCCTCGCCGCCGACGTACCGGCGGAAGAAGGCGGCCATCGTCGCGAGGCCGATCTTCTCCTGGTCGCCCATCCGCGCCGGGTCACCGGAGATCTTGGTGTTGACCAGCGGGTTGTAGGTGTCGGAGTTGTCGATCTTGTAGTTCAGCGCCGGGTCGGTGTAGCTCGCCGCGCCGCTGAGCCGCAGGTTGTTCGGGTGCACGTTGTTCGTGGCGAACGGCGCCGAGTTGCCACAGGCCGCGTCGTTGTTGCCCTGGCCGTCGGCGCCGCCGTCGGCGTACCAGACCGTGTTGTACCAGTTGTGGATCGCGCCCAGCTGCGAGGACTGGATGCGCGGGAACGGGTCGTTGCCGGCGAGGTACTGGCCGCGCTCGTAGGTGCGCGCGCCCTGCAGGTTCGAGACGTCACCGTCGCAGAACGGCAGGATCGACATGTACGGCACGCCGTACGGCGCCTTGCGCTCGTAGTCGGTCTGCGCCAGCGAGATCACGCCGCGCAGGGGGTAGCGCGGGCCGTCGGTGCGGATCCGGTTGTAGTCGATGAAGTTGGTGACCGCGTCGCCGCCGCGGGAGTGGCCCATCAGGCCGATCCGGGTCAGGTCGAGGTTGCCGGCGAGAGTGTCGCCGACGTTGACGTGCTCGCCGTCGACCAGGGTGCCGGCGTCGGCGGCGCTGAGGGCGTCCAGGGTGGCCGCGATGAGCAGGCGCCGCTGGTGCATGCCCTTCCCCTTGTTGTTGTCCTGGCGCATCATCAGCTGGTCCTGGGAGACCGAGAAGGTCGTGTAGCCCCAGGTCGCCAGGTTCTCGCTGAGGTAGGCGTAGCCGGCCTCGTTGCGCTTGAACTGGGTGCACGAGGCGGTCGCCGAGTTCTGCCCGGCGTCGCACGAGCCGTGGTTTCCGTGCACCAGGACGAGAACCGGCGACTTCTCGGTGCGCTGAGTGAAGTCCGGGTAGTACAGCTGGCCGCGGATCTCGAGGTCCTCGGCGGCGGCGGCAGAGCCCGGCGTGGGCGCACCCCCCGCGGAGCTCGGCTCCTGCAGGGCGACGGTGCCGAGCTTGGCCTCCTGGATCACCTTCGGCGTGTAGTCGCCGCGGTCCATCGGGTCGGGCAGCACGAGCTCGTCGGCCGCGCTCTGGATCTGGGGTTCTGCTGCTGCTGCCTGCGTCGGGGCATATCCCGGTAGCGCCAGTCCCGCGAAGAGCGGGACCAGGGCCAACGTGCGCCAGCGCGTGGAGGCGGTCACCTTCACGACTTCTCCTGTTCTAGTCCGGGTCCGGTAGTCGGACGCCGGGCTAGACCGTAAAGACATGTGATCAACCGCCTGCGTCACTCGCGTTAACGAGAGTGACCACAGACCCTTGATTCGTTTCAGAGGCATTTCGTACGGCGCGTCGCGCGCCCGTCGGGTGGCCCGGATCACGCATGGTCCCCCGTCGCGCCCGTGGCGGCGGCGGCTGGCGGATGATGACCACCGTGCCCGACCAGCGACCCGCCGAGATCGTCCCGACCGAGCGACCCGGCGCCTTCGTGCTGCGGATGGACGGCCACGACCAGTCCCACGTCGACCTCGACGACCCGGCGCGCCTCGACTTCGACTACGTACGCCGCATCGGCGACGTCCTCGACACCTGGGGCGAGCCGGGCGCGCCGGTGCGGGTGCTGCACGTGGGCGGGGCCGCGATGACCCTGCCGCGGTACGTCGCCCACACCCGGCCGCGCTCCGCGCAGATCGTGCTGGAGCCGGCCGCCGAGGTGACCGAGCTGGTCCGCCGCGAGCTGCCGCTCCCCCGGCAGAGCGGGATCAAGGTGCGGCCGGTCGACGGCCGGTCGGGCCTCGACGCGGTCCGCGACGACTCGGTCGACCTGCTGGTGGTCGACGCCTTCGCCGAGGGCCGGGTGCCGGGCTCCCTGGTCACGGTCGAGTGCGCGGCGTCGTACTCCCGGGTGCTCGAGGCGGACGGCCTGCTGCTGCTCAACCTCACCGACCGGGCGCCGTTCGCCTGGACCCGCCGGGTCGTCGCCGCGGTCCGCACCGTCCTGCCGGCGCTGATGCTGAGCGCCGAGCCGGCGACCCTGCGGGGCCGCCGGCCGGGCAACCTGCTGCTGGTCGCCGGGCGAAGCGCCGTCCCCGTGGCGGCGCTGCGCGGCCGGGCGACCAGCAGCCCCGCGCCGTACCGCGTCCTGGACGGCGCGCAGGTGAGTGACACCGTCGGCGGCGGCCGTGCGTTCACCGATGCCGACGCGGAGCGGTCACCGGCCCAGGAATGACCTCTTGACCGCGGCGAGCAGCGGGTTGCTGCCGTCGGGGAGGCCGCCGTAGTTGAGCACCCAGAGGATGGTGCCGCCCAGGCCGGTCTCGCGGGCGTACTTGCCCTTGGCCGCGATCGAGCGCTCGTCCTCGAAGGACAGGAAGCCCGCCGGGTTTCGAGCCGGATCGGACGCCGGCACGTAGCCGCCGTACAGGTCCGGCTCGTCGAGATAGCTGATGTACGACGACTTCGCCGCCTCGTCCCAGCCGAGCCTCCCGTGGTCGAGGTAGCCCATCTCCTTCAGCTCCGAGTAGGCCAGGGCGACGTCGTTGGTCTCGTAGATCTCGTTGGCCGGCCGCTCGAGCTCCGGGTCCGCCCAGGTGGGCTGGCGCGGGCCGGTGATGAGCGGGCCGAAGTAGATCCCGTAGAAGCCGATCCCCATGCCGAGCCGCGAACGCGGGACGCCGGTGCGGACGTAGGCCTCGATGCTGCTGTGGATGCTGATCGGCGTGCCGTTCTCCCGGCTGGCGCCGTCCAGGGCACCGGAGAACCACGAGCTCCAGCCGTCCTTGTTCCAGGTGGTGCCGATGCCGTACGACATCAGGTTGAACTGGTCGACCCGGTTCGCGACGTCGGCCTGCCACTGCTTCGCCTTGTCGCCGGGCTCGAGCCAGTTGAGGTTCAGGGCGTAGCCGGGGAAGGTGATGATCCCGGGGTCCGTGGCGTAGCGCGGTCGGGTCGCCATCTCGGCCCGGATCTCCAGCAGCAGGGCCAGCAGCCGGCGGACCGCCTCGTCCTCGGTGATATCGATGCCGCACTCCCAGGCCAGGCCGCCGAAGCAGTTCTCCCAGTCGACGTCGACGCCGTCGTAGTCGTGCTCCACGAGGTAGTCGACGAGGTTCCGCACGAAGTCGGCCCGGACGTCGTCGGCACTGGAGGCCACGAAGCCCATGCCGGCCTCGGCGTCGCCGCCGAGCATCAGCAGCGCCTCGGTGCCGTGCCGGTGCGCCTCGTCGACCATCCACTCCTCGACGCTGTCCGGCTTGTACGGCGACCACGGGCTGGGCTCGTGGAAGGTCTGCCCACCCGCTTCCACGATGTCGCCCGGCTCCCCGCCGAAGACGTCACCGCCCCCGGGGGTGACCCGGCCCAGGACCAGGTGGGTCATCGCGTCGAAGTCGACGTCGGTCGGGCCGTAGTGCCCCTCCCAGAACCAGCCGGCGTAGTAGCCGGTGACCCACGGTGTCCGCCCCGCGGCCCGCTGCACCTCGACGGTGGCGGTCGTGGAGGTGGTGGCGGTCGCGCCGCGCCAGGCGTCGGTGACCGCGCGGTACGACGTCGTCGCAGCCGGCTCGACGGTGAACGCCACCCCGCCTCGGGCGTCCTGGACGCCGCTGCCCGCCGCCGTCCACGCACCGCCGGCGATCCGCGCCTCCAGCCGCACCGGGCGACCCGGGCGGGCCGGGGCGAAGTCGGCGCTCACCGGCAGCACGGTCTTCGGCTGCGTGGTGGCGGGGGCGGTGAGCGACCCGGTCTGTGCCGTCACCCGGACGACCCGCTTCGCCGAGCTCCAGCGACCCCGGGTCGCCTTGACCCGGTACGTCGTGGTGGCCTCGGGCGCGGTGATCGCGAAGACGTAGCGCCGCTTCCGGTCGGTGCGCCGCTGGGCGACCTTCACCCACCGCTTCCCGGACCGGCGCTGCAGCTGGACCGGGACGCGCTTGCGCGCCTTCCCGGCGATGCTGGTCGACTCTCCTTCGACCAGGACGGCGGAGGTGACCGCGCGGGTCGCCACCCCGTCGGCGCTCGCGGCGTCGGCGGTGCTCTCGGTGATGCTCTCGGTGGCGGTCGCGGCGCCCGGGGCCGGCGGCTGCGGGGCCGCGGTGCCGCTCGCGGTCGGGACGGTGGTCAACAGGCCGGCGCCGAGGGCGGTGGCGGCGATCAGGGCAGGCAGGGACGTCGTTCTCACCGGGTGATCATCGGCGGCCCCGCGACCCGGCCGTCAGGGCCGGATGTCCCGGCCCGCCGGGCACCTTCCCCCCACCCCCCAGCCGTCCGAGTCAGCACGAATGGTGGGCCGAGTCAGCACCAGTAGTGCCGACTCGGCAATGAGGGTGCAGGAGATGGCGGGTCAGTGACGGACGGGGCAGCCGGCGAGGCCGGGGGTGGGGAAGGTGCCGAGCTGCTCGACGTCGTGGCCGTCGGGGTAGCTGCGGATCCAGGAGATGTCCTCGATCAGCTTCGGCTCCCGGCGGGCCGGGAACGCACGCAGCAGCCGGCCGCGGGCCCGCAGGGCGGCCCGGCTCGCGCGCTGCACGAGGGCCGGAGGCGCGTCGTACCGGAAGGCCTCGCGGAGCGGGTCGTCCATCAGCGCCCGGGCGAACAGGCCGGCCGGACGCTGGGCGGGCTTGGCGTAGAAGGTCTGCATCAGCGCGAGCGTCGCGTCGGCGACCCGGCGGGCGCCGGCGTCGTAGGCGAAGTGCTCGGCCTCGTAGGAGTCCATCAGCTCGGCGAACTCGGCGAACGTCTCCGGGATGTCCGGGATGTTCATGTGCCTGCCCAGCTGTCGGTAGTAGTTGACCGAGGCCCGCTCCTCGACCGGCGTCAGCGGCCGCTTGCCGTAGTCGTCGAGCCAGCGCTTCGGCACCACCACGAAGGTCGACAGCACGTAGCGGAACTCGTGCTCGGGGATGTCGTAGGCGCGGTGCATCTGGTTGATCCGGCGGATCGCCGCACGCGCCTCGGGATGGTCGAAGCCGTAACGCGTCGGCGGCTCGAGGAGCAGCGCGGTGTCGTCGTACCGCTTCTGCACGTCGCCGGTGAACTGACCGGTCGCGTCGAGCAGCCGGCCGATGCCGGGCACGGCGTAGGTGCGGAAGAGCGCGAAGCTCAGCGCCTGGTTCAGGTCCCACGGGAACTCGTGGGCGACGACGTTGCGGTAGATCTCGACGTACGACGTCTCGGGGTCCAGCGCGTCGTTCACGCGCCGCCAGTGGTCACGCCTCATGCCGGCCAAAACTAGAGCACTCGCTCCATTCTGGCTAGAGTCGTCGCCGTGCGCACCCCCGTGCAGGCCCGCAGCGAGTCCTCCGCCGACCGGATGCTCGCGGCCACCCTGGACCTGCTCGCGGCCGGTGGTCTCGGGGCTGTCACCGTCGCCGCGGTGGCCAAGGCTGCGGGTGCCTCCAACGGCTCGCTCTACCACCGGTTCGGCGATCGCACCGGGCTGCTGCTCGCGGCCCAGGACGTCGCCCTCGGTGAGATCGAGAGCGCGACCGCCGCCGCGTTCGCCCGGGCGGACGCCGAGCCCGACGACGACCGGGCACTGGGCCTGCTGGCCGCGGCCGCGCTCGACATCTTCGCCGAGCACCGGGGCGCGATGCGGGCCTACCTGGTCGAGGGCCGGAACCAGTCGGCGTTCGAGGCCCGCAACGTGCGCTGCAGCCACCTGCTCGCCGGCACCGTGGTCGGCTGGCTGCGGAGCCGCTTCGGGACCGACCCGGCCGACGCGGAGGCGGCGTACCGGATCCTGTTCGCGCTCGGCGCCGCCCAGGCCCTCTTCGACGACGAGCAGGTCTCGCCCGGCCAGCTCCCCCGGGCGGCGTTCGCGGACGCGGTCGCCCGCGCGGTCGGCGCGCTCGCACGCTGACCCCGGATCAGGGTTGAGCGGTCAGTTCCACTGCTCCAGGCCGAGGAGCCAGCCCGATCCGATCACCAGCAGGAGCGCCCACCCGCCGGTGAGGCGCCACCGTCCGGGACGCGGGGCGGGAAGGAACGGCAGCGGGCCGGCCAGCAGGAGGTACGCCGCCAGGCCCACCGGACCGCTCCCCACGAGCCAGAACCACGCCCACCGGGTCGCCCGCCACGGCGGTGGCGAGCCCATCACTGACAGGAGCGTCGCGATGGCCAGCGCGGCCTGCGGCCACCAGACCCAGCCGGGCAGGTGCCAGCCGGCCATCTCGGTGGACCGCTCGTCGAAGGAGGCCTGCTGGATCTCGACGTCGGGATCGATCGCCTCCAGCCGGTCGGCGACGCTCCGGTCGAGCACTGCGCTGACCTCGTCGCGGGTGCCCGCCTCCTCCGCCCGGCTCCGCGGTCGTGCCTCTAGGACCTGCGTCGTGTCGCCGATCAGCCCGTCGCGCCAGGTCACCCGGACGGTCGCGAATCCCTGAGACCCCGGACCGAGGCCGCCGGCCACCCGGACCTCGTCGACCTCGCCGGCGGCCACGGCCCGCTCGAGGTCGTCGAAGGAGGTGGAGCGAGCACCGACGACCGGCACGACGGCGGCCAGAGCGACCCAGCCGAGGACGAGCGCGAGCCAGAGGCACCGCGCGGCCACGTGCCAGGGCGTCGGTCCGGACGACGCCTCGACGGGCACCGGCGCGGCGACGGTCGCGGTCATGCGCGCGAGCCTAGGGGGCCGTCAGCGCCGCGGCAGCAGAATCTCGATGCCGGCCGTCGGCTCGGAGCCGACCCAGCGTCCACCGAGCGCGGCACACACCGAGCGCGCGGCGCCGAACGGGTCCTGGTCGGACGTGGGCTGCTCGGACGCGGGCCGATCGAGCGTCACCGAGATCCGCAGGTGGCCGTCGGTGTCGCCCGCCAGCACCAGGCGGACCGCACCCGCGCTCGCGTCGAGCACCGCGGCGAGGACCAGGTCGAGCAGGTGCTCGACGGGGCCCGGGGTGTAGCCGTCGTCCAGCTCGCCCTGGACCGCGGCACTCAGGTCCCGGTCGACGAGGGCGAGCTCGTCGCCCCAGTGCTGGGCGACCTGGACCGCGAGGTCCCGCAGCGGGACCTGGGCACCCTCGACGAGACTGCCGCGCTGCAGCTCGACGAGCTCGCCGGCCACCTCGTCGACGTGCGCGATGCCGTCGAGGGCTCGGCGCAGGGTCGTTCGCACCTCGTCCGGCAGGTCGTCGCGCAGCAGTGTCTCCTCCAGCTCCAGGCGCAGCCCGGTCAGGGGTGAGCGCAGCGCGTGCGAGGTGTGCGCGGCGAACTCCTGCTCGCGGCGCAGCCGATCGCGCAGCTCGTCCGCGCTGGTGCTGAGCGACCGGGCGATCGCCGCGGCCTCCGGGATCCGGGTGCGGGGCAGGTCGAGGTCGAAGCGCCCCCGTCCGAGCGCACCGGCGGCGTCGGCGAGCCGTTGGAACGGAGCGGACAGCCGCCGCGCGACCAGCAGCCCCGCCAGGCCGGAGCCGACCAGCGCGAGCATCCCCAGCCCGGCCAGCGCCCACGGGTCGCCGACCACGAGGTTCCAGACCAGCCGGTCGTCCTCGGCGACCGTGACCGTGCCGCCGTCGACCGTGACGTTCGCGGTGACGTCGTCGCCCTCGGCGTCGTACGACGGTCCGCGGGCCTCGACCGGGTCGCCGGCGACCCCGGGGGTGTAGGCGATCCGAGCGCGGTCGTGGACCAGCTCCGAGAGGAACGCGGCGTCCACGGGCTCGCCCTCGCCCACCCGGGCGTCCACCACCCGGGCGACGAGCGTCGCCTCCTGGTGGAGCCGGTCGCTCTGCTGCTCGCGCAGCTCGTGACCGAGGGTGTAGCTGCGGATCACGCCGCCGGCGATCAGCAGGACAAGCGTGAAGAGAGCGAAAGAGGCAGCGAGCCGCTCACGCATCGGGCGCGCCCTCGAGGCGGAATCCCACACCTCGAACGGCTACGACCTTCTCGGACACCCCGACGCTCTCGAGCTTCTGCCGGAGTCGACCGATGGTCACGTCCAGCGTCTTCGTCGAGCCGTACCAGTTCTCGTCCCAGACGTCCGACATCAGCCGGCCGCGCGAGACCACCTTGTCGCGGTTGGACGCGAGGATGGTGAGGACGTCGAACTCCTTGCCCGTCAGGGGCACCTCGTCGTCACCGGCGTAGACCCGCCGGGCGGCCACGTCGATGCGGAGCCCGCCCTCGGGGACGTCGTCGTGGCCGAAGCCGCCACCCGGAGAGGTACGACGCAGCAGCGCCCGCACCCGCGCCTGCAGCTCGGCCAGACCGAACGGCTTGGACAGGTAGTCGTCGGCGCCGTAGTCGAGCCCGACCACCCGGTCGAGCTCGCCGGCGCGTGCGGTGACGATCATGATCGCGCCACCGAAGCCCGCCTCGCGGGCCCGTTTGCAGACCTCGAGCCCGTCCATGTCGGGCAGCCCGAGGTCGAGGATGACGACGTCGGCCGGGGCCTTCTCCAGGTCGTCGAGGGCCTTCTGTCCGGAGTCGACCCAGACCACCGCGTAGCCCTCGCGCTCGAGGGTGCGGACCAAGGGGAACGCGATGTCCTCCTCGTCCTCGACGACGAGCACTCTCGGGGCCATGCGTGCAGCATAGAGCGATCCGGTTCCGGACTCGGTCAGTACCCGCGACACGGACCGGGTGCAGGTGACGATCGGTCCGGCCGGCAGTCCCCCCAGAACCGCCGGACGGACCGTCGTCCCCCGTTTCAGCCGTTCCGCGCTCCCCCCGGGGCGGACCGGCCAGCTTGGTGTGGCTACGACCTCCCGGTCAGCCAGGTGTACGACGCCTCGGCGCGCTGTGTGCCCGCCGGCACGAACTCGGCATCGTCGGGCAGCGAGACCGTGAACGAGAACGTCGCGCTCCCCCCTGCCGGCAGCAGCCCGACGTCCTGGGCGAAGTCGCCCATCTCGCCGAACCGACCGTCGTACAGCTCGTCGCCGTCGCGGTCGATGACGACCTGGAGCTCGCCGTCGGCGAAGGTCGCGGGGCCGCCCTGCTCGGTGAAGGTCATCCGGCTCTCGGCGTCGGTGGTGTTCTCGATGGTCACGGTCCGGGTCACGGAGTCACCCGGCTCGAGAGCGGTCACGACCAGCACCGCCCCACCGGACTCGTCGCCGACCAGCCGGACCCCGTCCGGGGCAGCGCTCGCGCCGCTGCTGAGGACGCCGGTCGCGACGGCCAGCACGCCGGCCCCCAGGACCGAGGCCACGGACAGCAGCAGCTTGCGGTTCAGCGTGATCTTCATGGTCGGTCCCCCGTCCTGTGAACGTGTCTCTCGGTGATGACAGGAACGTTACGGAGACGCGCTTCACGCAGCGTGCACGCCGACTACACGCAGCTGCCACGGTTCGGTAACAGGCACGTGAGGCGGGTCTCAGGCCGTCGTCGGACCGTCGTCGGACCCGTTCCGAGAGCGGGGTCGGGCGGGTTCTCAGGCGAACAGGTCACCGTGCTCGGCGATCCGCGCGAGCACCTCGTCGAAGGTCAGCTGTTCGAGGCCGAGCGGGTCCTCGGCCCCCTCGGCGACCTCGTCCCAGGAGACGGGGGCGGCGACGTACGGACGGTCCTTGCCGCGCAGCGAGTACGGCGAGATGGTCGTCTTCGAGCCCGCGTTCTGCGACCAGTCGAGGAAGACCTTGCCGCCCCGCTTGGCCTTGGTCATGGTGGCCGTGACCTGGCTCGGGTCGGCCTTCTGCAGCTCCTCGGCGACCTCCTTGGCCAGCGCGGTCGAGTCGTCGGACGGCAGCCGCTTCGGGAGATCGGCGTACAGGTGCAGGCCCTTGCTGCCGCTCAGCACCGGGCGGCAGTCGAGATCGCGCTCGGCCAGTCGCTCGCGCACCAGCAGCGCGACCTGGCAGCACTCGTGCAGGCCGGCCGGCTCGCCCGGATCGAGGTCGATCACGAGCCGGTCGGCGTTGCGGGGCCGGCCGTTGCGACCGACGCTCCACTGGTGGACGTGCAGCTCGAGCGCGGCCAGGTTGACCAGCCAGGTGAGGGTGGCGAGGTCGTCGACGATCGGGAAGACCAGCTCGGTCTCGCCCTTGCCGGACCGGCTGCCGGTGCTGGGCACCTTCACGGTGCGCACCCACGACGGCGTGCCGGGCGGAGCGTTCTTCTCGAAGAAGCTGCCGTCCGCGACGCCGTGCGGCCAGCGGATCCGGGTGACGGCCCGGTCCCGCAGGTGCGGCAGCAGGGTCGGCGCGACCTGCGCGTAGTAGTGCAGCACCTCGCCCTTGGTGGTGCCGGTGCGCGGGTAGAGCACCTTGTCCAAGTTGCTGAGCCTCAGGGTGCGGCCGTCGACGTCGACGTGCACCTCGGTGCCGGCCATCAGCGCCCGATCGCGATCACGGGGTCGCGGTCGGGATCCAGCCGGGCCATCAGCCGGCTCAGCACCGAGCGCGGGGCGCTGACGCAGCCGGCGGTGGCCCCCCGGCCGTTCACGTGCAGGAAGATCCCGGACCCTCGGTGGCGGACCTGGCGCCAGTTGTACTCGACGACGATCGAGTACTCGTACTGCTTGCCGTAGTCGGTCAGCCGCTCGGAGGCGTTGTCGTCGCTGCTCGGCAGCCACCAGCGGAAGCCGCCCCGGCGCTGGTTGCGGAAGCGGTTGTAGAAGTCCGAGGCGTTGTCCTGCACCCAGAAGTCGCCGGCGCGGGTCATCCGGTACGGCAGCGCCCAGTCGGCGTCTCGCCGGTGGGTGCCGAACGCCGAGCGCAGGTCGTAGCTGCCGAGCGGGGTGGTGCCGGTGCCCTGCTTGCGCTGGGTGCCGGCCACCAGGCCGCCGTACCCGATCCGGGCGTCGGTGGTCCGGAACCGCTCCACCCAGCGCCTCTGGCGCTGCACCCAGAAGACCAGGCGGGCGTGGTGGCCCGCAGTCCGGTTGACGGTGACGACCTGGCGGGTCCGCGGTCCGAGTCGCACCGGCACGCCGTCGAGGGTCACCGTCCGGGCGCGATACGACGCCGCGGGGTCGGCGGCGTACGCCGGAGCGGATGCCGATGCCGGGGCGGGCGTCGCGGGCAGCAGCACAGTGAGCAGCAGGATCGGCAGCAGGACTCTCTTCATGCGAGCAGGTCCTCCGGGGTCAGGTCGCTGCGGACCCCCTGGAACGAGGGCTGTCGCAGCCGGGTGTACCCACGCCCGTGGGTGTCGATGTCCACGACCAGCACCGGCTCCAGCCAGTGCGTGCCCCGGGCGTCCACCGCCGGCACCTCGTCGTCGAACGGGCTCGCGGTCCGGCCGAGCCCGGCGACCAGCTCGCCCAGCGCCTTGCCCTGCCTGGGCCCGATCCCGCTGCCGACCCGGCCACGGTAGGCCAGCCCGTCGGGCGTCGGCTCCCCCACCAGCAGCGCCGCGAGCCGGTCGGTGGTGCCCGCCTGGGGGCGCCAGCCGCCGACGACGTACGACAGCCGGTGCCGGTGCGCCAGCTTCTGCCAGTGCGGGGTGCGCTCGCCGGGCCGGTAGCGCGAGGTCCGGCGCTTGCTGACGACGCCCTCGAGGTCCTGGGCCAGGGTGGCGTCGAAGAGCATCGCGCCGTCGTCGTACGACACGGGCACCTGCCAGCCGGTCAGCTCCAACCCTGTCAGCCGCTCCCGGCGCTCCTCGAGCGGGAGCCCGGTGAGATCGGCCCCGTCGAGGCGCAGCAGGTCGAAGACCATGTACGTCGCCGGGACCGCCTCGGCCAGTCGGGCGGCCGTCGTCGCCTTCCGCACGTGCATCCGCTCCTGGAGGGTGCGGAAGTCGGGCCGGCCCCGCTCGTTGAGCGCGATGATCTCGCCGTCGACGAGCAGGTCCCGCTCGCCCAGCGGGCTGGTGGCGAGGTCCGGCCAGGCGGTGGTGATGGCGTTCTCGTTGCGGCTGGTCATCCGCAGCTCGCCGCCCGAGACCTCGGTGAGCGCCCGGACGCCGTCCCACTTCACCTCGTGCGACCACTCCGCTCCGGGCGGCACGCGAGTCCCCGGGGTGGCGAGCATGGGACGCATGCGGACATCATGCCCGTCGCGGACTCCCTCGCCGTCGTACGGCGACGGCGCGCCCATGCGCCCGTTGTTCCTCGCTCCTGTCGCTTGCCCCGGGACGGGCTTCGCGACGCTTCTTCAGCGAGCTATCTCGGCGTGCGGCTCAGATCCATCGACTGAGCCATCTCGACCAGAACATCGATCGAGACATCCTTCTCGGAGAGAAGGAGGATCCCGGTATCGCCATTCACGATCGCCACCACATGGCGAGTTGCCGCGTCTTCGGCAGGGGCGATGTAGGTGAGACGACCGTTGACGGTCTCCACACGACCGCCATCCTCCTTGATGCGAAGCTCCCACTTGGTCGAGGCGTCGACCTTGCTCCAGCCGGGTGCGAAGGAGACCTGGACACCGTTGCTGTACATCAAGACGCCGTCCTCCCCGCATGACCACGCGCCGGTCAGCTCGCCAACTCGCGGCGCGCTCACCTGCGCCTTCACCTGCGTCTGAAGCTCACTCGGACTCGCGGCTTCGACTGCCCCGGGGCAGCGCTCTCCCAGCTTTTCCACTACCTGAACGAAGTCGATTCCGGGCCCAAGTGGGGCGTGCCCGCGTAAGTCGGCTTGAGCGTTGGGGGTGCCCGAGCTCTGGTCGCTTTCCTCCGTTGTTCCCGCACTGAGGCCAGCGAAGACCGCAGCGGTGGCAGCTATTCCAGCAACCATCGCGATTCCCGCCCTTCGTCGGCGCCGAGTACCGGCACCTCGAGCAGAACGGTCGAGCCTGCTCTGCTCGCCGTGCGGGTCGTTACTACCTGCAGCGTCATCCAGGTAATTTCGGACTGACCGATCAAGATCGCTCATGACTGGACCTTCTTCGCAGTGGGCTGATACATAAGTTGGAATGATCAACTACGAGAGCTGAGCATGGCGCCGCAGTTCGCGCATCATTGTCGCTCGGACGGGCACCTTGACCATCTTTAAGGTAGGGCAATATTCGTCGCGGAGATCTCCCGGCATCACCGAATGGTCAAGCTCAGACCGTCTCGTGGCGCCAGTCTGTCGAGGGTCCTCGAGGAGGGTGAGGCTATCGAACTTCGGGTTTTCAAGAATCCCGTCGCAGCATGAGCAAGGCAGATCAAGCGGCCAAGTTCCAAGACGCCTACCCCGCGAATTGAATTGCCACATCCACCGAGACAGTCTCTTGTTGGGGACTCGCAACGCAGATCCCATCAATTTGGAACACTGCGGGTATTATTCGCATTCACTCGTAGATGGCGGTATCCAGGGTCGGAGTCATATCCGTTCATCGCATTGTCCCAGTTGGTCCAACCGTTGGCGTCATGATATTCGCTCAAGTCGTACCAGCGAGCTCCGCCATTGTCCGCCGACGCTCCGCGCTCCATCGCTGCGTACGACCGACCTTGGGCGAAGTCCAAGTCAACGAAACCTGGATTCATCGACGAATCGTTGAGCTCGGCTCCCCACTGCGTATCCGCGTTGATATCAGAAACTCTGAAGGTGTCAAATTGGCCCTCCGCGAGGACTCCAAGGACGTTGCACAGGTGTGAGCCATTCGCTCGCTCCGCCCACCAGAATAGGCGTGGCGTCGTATAGGTCTGGTCGGTACAGTTCGAGTAGCCGATGACCCACCCCGCTTCGAATCCTCCAGCCCCGGTGGCGCTCCCGACGTAGATACTGCTGATGTGCTGACAGTTGGTTGGCGCGGACCCGACAGCCATTCGCGAGATAGTGCCTCGCGCACTAGTAGATGCCGGGCCGCCAATATCTTCGACAGAAGTTATCGTTCCGTAGTCGCCGTCCGCGACACAAGGCGGAGGCGCGGCCTCTGCGGCTGAACTTAGGAAGCCAATCCCGAATGCACTTGTGGCACTAACTGCGATCGCCACACCCGCGAGGAACCAGCCCACAGACCAACCCGTTTCCGCACATCGACTCATCCGAATGCCTTCCAGTTGGGCGAATTCGATCGACTTGAGAACAACTTTTCCACACCATCCCTGCACCCAGGATCGAGATGAGGAACCTGACGACAGTCGCGGCCGACGCAAGTTCGTGCATCGCCTTCGCCGCGCCCGCTCCGGGAACGTCACCCGGATCTCCACCTCAGCTTCGGACGATGCCGAACGACTCGAACAAGAGTCAAGTTTGCCCTGACAATACTGTCAAGAGCGCTACTTGAATGGCGCTCGAGACTTCTTGATACACGCCAGATTTGTCACTTTCATGACAAGATTCGATCGATTCGCTCGGGCCCGTTGTCGAGAATTCCGCGAGGCCGGCGCGCCGGTCCGACGAAGGCTGCCTGACCTCCGCGGGGTGGTCAGGGGTGGCGGATTCGGACATCATGCCCATCGTGAACTCCACCGGACCGGTCGACAATGACCGCGACCTGACGTACGCCGTCATCGGCGCGGGACCCTCGGGCCTGGCCGCGGCCCGGAACCTGCAGCAGGCCGGGCTGCCCTGGGCGGGCTACGAGCTCGCCGCCGGCGTCGGCGGCCTGTGGGACGCCTCGGCGCCGCGCAGCACCGTCTACGACTCGGCGCACCTGATCTCGTCGCGGACGACGACCCAGTTCAGCGAGTTCCCGATGCGCGAGGGCGTCGCCGACTACCCGTCGCACCGCGAGCTGCTCGACTACTTCCGCGACTTCGCGACCGCCTTCGACCTGACCCCGGGCTTCGAGTTCGGCTCCGAGGTGACGGCGGTCGTCCCGCACCCCGAGGGCGGCTTCACGGTCACCGCCCGGTCGGCGGCGGGCAGCCACGACACCCGCCACGCGGGCGTGCTGGTCGCCAACGGCACCCTGAGCGAGCCGAACGTGCCGACCTTCGCGGGCTCCTTCGACGGCGAGCTGTTCCACACCAGCGCGTACAAGTCCGCCACCGTCTTCGCCGGCAAGCGGGTGCTGATCGTCGGCGCCGGCAACTCCGGCTGCGACATCGCCGTCGACGCCGTCCACCACGCCGCGTCCGTCGACCTGTCGGTGCGCCGCGGCTACCACTTCGTGCCGAAGTACGTCTTCGGCAAGCCCGCGGACACCCTCAACCAGCGCAAGAGGCCGCTGCCGCCGCGGATCAAGCAGGCGGTCGACTCGCGGGTCCTGCGGATGTTCACCGGCGACCCGACCCGGTTCGGCTTCCCGAAGCCGGACCACCGGATCTACGAGTCGCACCCGATCGTGAACTCGCTGGTGCTGCACCACCTCGGCCACGGCGACCTGGCCGTCAGGCCAGATGTACGTCGGTTCGCGGGAGGGAACGTCGACTTCGTCGATGGAAGCAGCCGTTCGTACGACGTCGTGGTGCTGGCCACCGGCTACCACCTGCACTACCCGTTCCTGGACCCGGCGCTGCTGCGCTGGCGGGGCCGGGGCTCGGCGCCGGACCTCTACCTCAACATCTTCAGCGCCGCGCACCGCGACCTGTTCGTGCTCGGGATGATCGAGGCGTCCGGGATCGGCTGGCAGGGCCGCTACGAGCAGGCCGAGCTGGTGGCGGCGTACCTCCGGGCGCGGCGGGAGGACCCCGCGGCCGTCGCCGCCTTCGACGCCCGGGTCTCCGGGCCGCGGCCGGACCTCTCCGGCGGCTACCGCTACCTCGGGCTCGAGCGGATGTCCTACTACGTCAACAAGGACGCCTACCGGTCCGCGGTGCGTGCCGAGATCGAGGAGCTGCAGCCGTGACCGATGTCGACAACATCCGGATCGCGTTCGAGGAGTCGTCGCTGACGACCCTGAAGATCGTGATCGGGGCGATCCTGTTCGGGATCGCCCTGGACACCAAGCTGGAGTCCTTCGCCGCCGCGCTCAAGCGCCCCGGGGTGATCGCGATCGGGGTGGTGGCGCAGTTCCTGCTGCTGCCCGCGATCACCTTCGTGCTGACCCTGGTGCTCGACCTGCGCGGCTCCGTCGCGCTCGGCCTGATCCTGGTCGCCTGCTGCCCGCCCGGCAACGTGTCCAACATCCTCACCCACCGCTCCGGCGGCGACGTCGGACTGTCGGTGTCGATGACGGCGGTCAGCAACGTGCTGGCGATCTTCCTGATGCCGCTCAACATGGCGTTCTGGGGCGGCCTGCACCCCACCGGCGACGAGCTGCTGAAGGACATCGACCTGAGCGCCGTCGACATGCTCGTCGAGATCGCCCTGGTCATCGGGGTGCCGTTCGCGGCCGGCATCACCATCGCCCGCTTCTGGCCCCGGGTCGCCGCGGTCGCCCATCGCATCGTGGGCCCGCTGTCGTACGTCGGCCTCGCGGCGATCATCGCCGTCGGCGTGGCCCGCAACTGGGACATCTTCGTCGACTACATCGGCATCGTCCTGCTCGCCGTCTTCCTCCACGACGCGCTGTCCCTGGCCCTCGGCTACGGCATCGGGCGGGCGACCCGGTTGCCCGACGCCAGCGTCCGCGCGATGACCTTCGAGGTCGGGATCCGCAACGCCGGCCTGGGCCTGCTGCTGGTCTTCAGCTACTTCGAAGGTCTGGGCGGCATGGCCCTGGTCGCCGCCTGGTGGGGCATCTGGGACATCGTCGCGGGCCTCGCGGTGGCGATCACCTGGCGCCGACTGCGCGGCCCGGCGGTCGTGACCCCCGAGCAGGTGCCGGCGTGATCCGGGTTCTCGTCACCGGCGGCAGCGGCTTCCTCGGCTCCTCGGTCGTCCGCGGCCTGGCCGCCGCGGGGCTGGACGTCACGAGCGCCGACCTGAGGGAGCCTTCCGCTGCCGCGCCCGGGGTCCACCACGTCCGGCTCGACGTGACCGACCCGGCCCTGGTCGACGCGGTCGTCGCCGAGGCCCGACCGGAGGTCGTCGTACACCTCGCGGCGATCGTGACACCCGGAGGCGAGTCGAACCGCGCGCTGGAGCGGGCCGTCGACGTCGACGGGACCCGGCACCTGCTCGACGCCTGCGTGGCCCACGGGGTACGCCGGGTCGTCGTCTCGTCCAGCGGCGCGGCGTACGGCTATCACCCCGACAACCCGGCGTGGATCACCGAGGACCAGCCGGTGCGCGGCAACGAGGAGTTCGCCTACAGCCACCACAAGCGGCTGGTCGAGGAGCTGCTCGGCTCCTACGGCTCGCTGGAGCAGGTGGTGCTGCGGATCGGCACGATCCTCGGCAACAGCGTCGACAACCAGATCACGGCGCTGTTCGAGCGCAGGCGGCTGCTGCGGATCCGGGGCTCGGAGTCGCCGTTCGTCTTCATCTGGGACACCGACGTCGTCGCGATCGTCCAGCAGGCCGTCACCGGGCCGGTGACGGGTGTCTTCAACGTCGCCGGCGACGGCGCGCTCACCATCACCGAGATCGCCGGGCTGCTCGGCAAGCCGGTGCTGACCCTGCCCGAGCCGGTGATCCGGGCGGCGCTCGCCGTCGGCAAGCGGCTGGGGCTGACGGCGTACGGACCCGAGCAGACGATGTTCCTGCAGTACCGCCCCGTGCTCGCCAACGACCGACTCAAGACGGTCTTCGGCTACACCCCGTCGCGGACGTCGCGGGAAGCCTTCGATGACTGGCGTCACTCCCGCCGGTCATACTGATCACTATGCGTGCGATCTGGAAGGGTGCCGTCTCCTTCGGGCTGGTGAGCGTGCCCGTGAAGCTCTATGCCGCCACCGAGTCCCACGACGTGTCCTTCCGGCAGGTGCACGCCAAGGACGGCGGGCGGATCAAGTACCAGCGGGTCTGCGCGATCGACGGCGAGGAGGTGGCGTACGCCGACATCGCCAAGGGCTACGAGACCGAGGACGGCGAGATGGTCATCCTCACCGACGACGACCTGGCCGAGCTGCCGTCGACGTCCTCGCGGGAGATCGCGGTCGAGAAGTTCGTCCCGACCGAGCAGATCGACCCGATGATGTTCGAGAAGTCCTACTACCTCGAGCCCGAGAAGACCGGCGCGAAGCCGTACGCCCTGCTGCGCCAGGCCCTGCTCGACGCCGACCGGATGGCCGTCGTGACCATCGCGCTGCGCCAGCGCACCTCGGTGGCGGTGCTGCGCGTCCGCGACGACGTGATCGTGCTCCAGACGATGATGTGGCCCGACGAGGTCCGCACCCCCGACTTCTCCGTCGAGTCCGGCGAGATCAAGCCGGCCGAGGTCAAGATGGCCAACATGCTCGTCGAGACCCTCGCCGGCGACTTCGACGCCGCCGAGTTCGAGGACGACTACGCCGGTGCCGTCGAGGCGCTGGTCAAGGCCAAGGTCGAGGGTGGCGAGGTCAAGCGCACCCCCACCTCCACCAAGTCCTCCGGCGAGGTGGTCGACCTGCTCGCCGCCCTGCAGCGCTCGGTCGACGCGGCCAAGACCTCGCGCGGCGAGTCGACCGACTCCGGGGACGCCGACGACAGCGAGAGCGACTCGAAGCCGGCGAAGAAGACCCCGGCCAAGAAGTCTGCCGCGAAGAAGACGGCTGCGAAGAAGGCCCCCGCCAAGAAGCCCGCGGCCAAGAAGAGCACCACGAAGAAGGCCGCGGCCAAGAAGGCCAGCTGAGTCCTGCCCTCGTCGCTCGTCCGGTCGTACGAACAGTGGTTCGAGAGGACGTCGAGCACGGGATGGGTCGGCGGCGTTGCGGAGGTCCTGCGTCGTACCTGCAGTCCCTGGCGTCACTGCGGTGTCGAGGAACTCGCGCTTGTGTCGAGATACTTCACGACACAGGAACGAGTTTCTCCACCCAGGCGGAGAAACTCATCGCACCGACCAGCGTCAGCCGCCCGCACCCCCGACGTCCAGCAGCCGACCGAGGGTCTGATCGACCCGGCGGGCCATCGCGAGCTCGAAGGTCGCGTCCAGCGCCTCGGTCGCGAGCTCGCGGAGCGCGTTGAGGGAGCGCTGCACGTCGGACCACTGCTCGGGTGGTCGGCCGGCGGCCACGAACGGCTCCCAGACCCGCGCCACGAAGAGCTCGACGTAGATCCGCGCGACGCCGTCGGCGTGCTTGCGCAGCCGGGCGAGCAGGTCGAGCGCCTCGGTCACACTCAGGCCGAGCGAGGCCATCGCCGCCTCCCCCGCGGCCAGCAGCCGGGGCGCCAGCTCCTCGAGCTGCCCGTCGGCGCCCTCGCGCAGCAGGCCGAGTCGTACGGCGGCTCCCAGCACCTCGGCCGCCTCGTCCGGGCGGATCCGGAACCGCGCCACGAGCTCCTCGACGGTGGTCGTCCGGGGCTGGTCGTCGCCGAACATCCCCCGCGCCTGCTGGGTGAACGCGAGCAGCTGGTCGTCGGCGCGGACGTCGTCGTCGAGCATCCGGGCGATGCCGTCGAGCTTGAGCCCGGCGGCTCGCAGGTCCTGGATCAGCCGGACCCGGGCGACGTGCTCGGGGCCGTAGAAGCCGGTGCGTCCGCGGACCTCGGGCGGCGGCAGCAGCCGGCGCGACTGGTAGGAGCGCAGCGAGCGGACCGAGACGCTGGTGCGCCGGGAGAGCTCCTCGACGACGAACTCGTCGGCTTCCTCGGACTCCCCCGCTGACACGAGGGCGATCGTACCTCTGGACATTGTTACATCATTCGATGTTACATAAAGAGATGCAAGCAATTCGGACGCTCCCCGCCGTCGTGGAGGACCGACCCGCCGGGGCCGCCTCCCTGGACCAGGTCGCCATCGCCTCCGGGCTCGCCCTGGTGCTGACCGTCGCCCTGCTGGTCGTCGTCCTGGCCCACCGCACCGGCCGGCTGCGCGTGCTGGAGCGCCTGCTGCGCCGGATGGACGGCTCCCCGCTCTTCGGCGGCGTCGCCGCCTGGGCGAGCCTCCCGCTGATGGTCGCGATGATCTCGCTCGTCACGGCGCTCTTCGGCATGTACTGGGACATCTCGCTGCACATCGGCGTCGGTCGCGACGAGGGGCCGCTGGCCAACCCCGCGCACTACCCCATCCTCTTCGGGCTGTTCGGCATCTCCGCCGCCGGCGTGCTCGCGTGCGCCCTCCCCCGGGAGGACGAGATCGGCCCGTCCGGCATCCAGCTGGCGCCCGGCTGGCGGGCGCCGGCCGGCGGGCTGCTGCTGACCGGCGCCGGCAGCTACGCGCTGCTGGGCTTCCCGCTCGACGACGTCTGGCACCGGATCTTCGGCCAGGACGTCACGCTGTGGGGGCCGACCCACCTGATGCTCATCGGCGGGGCCGGGCTCTCGCTGGTCGCGATGGCCGTGCTGCTGGAGGAGGGCCGCGCCGGCCGTCGGACCGAGGGCCGGGGCGGGCGCGCGGCGTACCTCCTCGGGTGCTCTCTCACCGGCGGCCTGCTCATCGGGATGAGCGTCTTCCAGGCGGAGTACGACTTCGGCGTCGAGCAGTTCCGCCTCGTCCTCCAGCCGCTGATGATCGCCGCTGCGGCGGCGTTCAGCCTGGTCGTCGCCCGACTGTGGGTCGGCCGCGGGGCCGCCGTCGGGGCGGTCGTGTTCTACCTCGCGATCCGCGGCGGGGTGAGCGTGATCGTCGGCCCGGTGCTCGGCGAACTGTGGGCCGCCGTGCCGCTCTACCTCGTCGAGGCCCTGATCGTGGAGGCGGTCGCGGCCCGCTGGGCGCACCGACCCATGCTCGTCGGCGCGGTGAGCGGCGCTCTGATCGGGACCGTCGGCTTCGCCGCGGAGTACGCCTGGACCCAGGTCGCGTTCACCCTCGTCTGGACCACCGACATCGTGGTGGAGGGGCTCCTGCTCGCGACCCTCGGCGGGGTCGCCGGCGGCGTGCTCGCCGGTCTGCTGGTGCTCGGCCTGCGGCGCGAGCTGCCGGTCGTACGCCGGCCGCGGCTGGTCTTCGGGGCCGCACTGCTGGTGCTCGTCGGGGCGGTGACCAACGGCGTACTCGCCCTCGCCCCCTCCGGCCTGGAGGCCGAGACGACGATCGTCGCCGACGAGCAGGGCCCCGACGGCCGGGAGGTCCAGGCGGAGTTCCGCTTCTCCGAGCCCCCGGTCGACGGCGAGGAGGCCTGGCTGACGGTCACGGCATGGCAGGGCGGGCGTGGCTCGGCGGGCCTGCACGTCCAACCACTGGAGGAGGTCTCGCCCACCCTGTGGCGGACCACCGAGCCGGTGCCGGTCGACGGCACCTGGAAGACCATGGTCCGTGTCCACGACGGCCGGTCGCTGCGCGCGATGCCGATCTACCTGCCCGAGGACGCCGCCCTCGACGAGCCCGCGGTACCCGTCGCGGACGGTTCGGTGCGCGCCTTCGGCGAGGAGAAGCTGATCCTCCAGCGCGAGCTGAAGGACGACGTTCCGGGCTGGCTCTGGACGGTCGCCGGACTCGTGGTGCTCCTGTGCAGCCTGGTCCTCGTGCTCGGCCTCGGCTGGGGTGTCGGTCGCTACGCCCGCTCGCCCCGGCCGGAGGTCGAGCACCCGACCCCCGCGGGAGTCTGAGATGGTCCCGCTCCACCTCGGCGCGCTGCACGGCGCGGAGGGGTTCGCGGTGCTCGTGCTCGCCCTCGGCCCGATGCTCGTCGCCGTCGCCACGGTGCTGTACCTGCGCTGGCGCGGGTGATGGACCGCTCGTCGGGGTAGTCCGTCACACAGGGTTGGGTAAGAGCCCTCTTAGCCCCCCTGGTGTGACGGACTACCCCGCCGCTGCTCGGATCTGATGCCCGATCTCCGCCGCGACCGCGACCGCGAGGTCGTGAGCGGGCTCGCCGTCGACCTCGGGTACGACGTGGTGCACGGTGCCGGCGGCGAGCAGGTCGCGGGCCCGGACCTGCTGGGCACTCGCCATCTCGGCGGCGTGCTCGACGTCGCCGTGCACGATCACGCTCGCCCCCTCGGGCGGGAGCGGCGAGAGCCAGCCGTGCTCGGCCGCGACGACCGTCCGCGCCGGGAGCAGGGCGAGCGCACCGCCGCCGCAACCCTGCCCCAGGATCACCGACACCGTCGGCACCCGCATGGTCGTCATCGTCGCGATGCAGCGGGCGATCTCGCCCGCGATCGCGCCCTCCTCGGCCCGCTGGGACAGCTCGGCGCCGGGGGTGTCGATCACCGTGACCAGCGGCAGCCCGAGCTCGTCGGCCAGCCGCATCCCGCGGCGGGCCTCGCGCAGCGCCGCCGGGCCCATCTCGTGCCCGGGCCGCTGCCGGCTGCGGTCCTGCCCCACGAGGACGCACGGCTGACCGTCGATCCGGGTCAGCGCGACCACGACCGTCGAGTCCCGCTCGCCCTCGTCGGTGCCGCGCAGCCGCAGGGTCCCCGTCGCGCCGTACCTCAGCAGCTCCCGCACCCCGGCCCGACCGGGCTCGCGGGTGCGCTGGATCGACTCCCAGGCGGGCAGGTCCCGCGCCTCTCGAGGAGTACGACGCTCGAGCGTGGCCGCCGACGGCGGGTCCACCAGGATCCCCAGGGCCGCGTCCACCAGGGCCGGGATCTCGTCTGCGGCCACGACGCCGTCGATGACCCCCTTCGCGGCGAGGTTCTCCGCGGTCTGCACCCGCGGCGGGAACGGCCGCCCGTTCAGCGCCTCGAACACCTTCGGGCCGAGGAAGCCGACCAGTGCCTCGGGCTCGGCCACCGTGACGTGGCCCAGCGACCCCCAGGACGCGTAGACCCCGCCGGTGGTCGGGTGCCGCAGGTGCACGAGGTACGGCAGTCCGGCCGCCCGGTGGTCCATCAGCGCCCGCGAGATCTCCACCATCTCCACGAACGCGACGGTGCCCTCCTGCATCCGGGTCCCGCCCGACGCGGTCGTCGCGAGCACCGGGAGGCCCTCCGCGGTCGCCCGTCGTACGGCGGCCGCGATCCGCCGCGCCGCCGCCACCCCGATCGACCCGGCGAGGAAGCGGAACTCGTTCGCCACCACCGCCACCGGCCGACCCCGCACCAGCCCGCGGCCGGTCAGCACCGACTCGTCGGTGCCCGCCTTCTCGGCCGCGGCCGCGAGCGCCTGCCGGTAGGCCTCGGGGTGCTGCGAGACGTCGACCGGCTCGTCCCACGACTCGAACGAGTCCTCGTCGAGGACCAGGTCGAGCAGGTCGTCGGCGCCCCAGCGGCGCTGCGGACTCACGCGGGCCCCTCGTCCGGGAGCCGCTCCAGCCACTCGCGCACCGAGCCGCCGTGCTGGTCGAGCGTCGGCGGCGCGGCGTGGTCGCGCCGGGTCGTCTCGGCGCCGTCGGCGGTGAAGAAGCGCAGCGGCCCGCCCGGCAGGGTGATCGTGCCGAGTGTGGGGTGCTCGACGTCGAGCAGCAGCCCCTGGCTGGCCGTCTGGTCCCAGGCGTACACCTCGTCCATGCTGCGGACCTTGCCAGCGGGAACCCCGATCTCCGCCAGCTTGGCCAGCAGTGGCTCGGCGTCCCAGTCGGCGAACGCCGCCTCGACGACCTCGATCACCCGCTCGCGCGCACCGACCCGCTCGGCGTTGGTGGCGAGCCCCGGGGCGGCGGGGTCCAGCTCGAAGCCGGCGCACAGCCGCTTCCACAGCCCCTCGCTGCCGACGGCGATCTGCACGAAGCCGTCGCGGCAGTGGAACAGGCCGTACGGCGCGATCGACGGGTGGTGGTTGCCCTGCGCGCGGCCGACCTCCCCGGCGACCGTCCAGCGGGTGCCCTGGAAGGCGTGCACGCCGACGACCGCCGCGAGCAGCGAGGTGCGGACCACGGTCCCGACGCCGCTCGTCTGCCGCTCGTGCAGCGCCGCGAGGACGCCGTACGCGCCGTACATGCCGGAGAGCAGGTCGGCGATCGGGGTGCCGACCCGCTGCGGGTCGTCGGGCCCGGAGCCGGTCAGCGACATCAGCCCGGCCTCGCCCTGGGCGATCTGGTCGTAGCCGGCGCGCCCGCCCTCCGGACCGTCGTGGCCGAAGCCGGTGATGGAGAGCACGACCAGCCGCGGGTTGCGCGCCTGGAGCTCGGCGATGCCGAGGCCGAGCCGCTCGAGGACGCCGGTGCGGAAGTTCTCCACCAGTACGTCGGCCCGGTCGACGAGCCGGAGCAGCAGGTCGCGGTCGCGCTCGTCCTTCAGGTCCAGCGCCACCGACTCCTTGTTGCGGTTGGCGGAGAGGAAGTACGTCGACTGCCGGTCGTCTTCGGGCCCCACGAACGGCGGCCCCCAGCCGCGGGTGTCGTCGCCGGCCCCGGGGGCCTCGACCTTGATCACCCGGGCCCCGAGGTCGCCCAGCATCATCGTGGCGTGGGGTCCCGCGAGGGCGCGGGAGAGGTCGACGACGAGGACGTCGCTGAGGGGTCCGGTCACGGCTATCACCATCCCGGCAGCACGAGGGCTGCCCACACGAGGAGCGGACCGGCGAGGACGACGATCACGCTGTAGGTCAGGATCTGCTTGTAGTACACCGGCTCGGCGATGGAGTCGGGCTTGTTGGCCAGCATCAGGGCACCGTTGGTCGAGAACGGGCTCACGTCGACGATGGTCGAGGACACGGCGAGCGCGGCCACGAAGAGGCCGGCACTGATGCCGCCGTCGGCGATCAGCGGCAGCCCGATCGGGATGATCACGGGCAGCAGCGCGGTCGAGGAGGCGAAGGCCGAGACGACACCGCCGACGTAGCAGAGCACCAGCGCGCCGAGGGCGGCGACGCCGAGGCCGGCCGCCCAGCTGCCGACGAACTCCGGCGAGCCGGCGGCCTCGAGGATGGTCGCGTAGGTGCTGATGCCGGCGACCAGGAGCACGGTCGGCCAGGCGATCTGCTTGACGGCGTCCTTGTGCTCGTTCGGAGCCAGCATCGCCAGGATGACGGCTGCGGTGATGGCGACGAAGCCGATGTTCTTGTCGAAGGCCAGCGCCACGCCGGCGACGCCGACGAAAGCGAGGAGGGTGAGGATCTGGTCGTGCCTCATCCCGACGGCGCGGGTGGTGGTGGACGCCGAGGCGCCGGTCCCCCGGGAGGGCACGGTGGCGCCGCCGCGGTGCAGGTCCTCGGAGATGGTGTCCGGCTCGTCGGGGTCGATCCGGACGCCCATCAGCTTGCGACCGCCCAGCACCACGAACAGGATCGCGGCCATCACCAGGTTCACGATCAGGCTGGCCAGGAAGATGGTCAGCTCGCTGTTCGGGAGGCCCGCATCGGCCATCACCGCGTTGGTCAGCGAGCCGTAGATGCTGATCGGCGAGAAGCCGCCGCCCTGCGCGCCGTGGACGACGAACATGCCCATCATCAGCGGGCTGATGCCGTACCGGCCGGCGAAGCCGAGGGCGATCGGGCCGATGATCGCGCAGGCCGCCGGGCTCACCGCCCCCACGCCGGTGAGCACCGCGGTCACCGCGAACATCACCCACGGGATCAGCACGACCCGGCCGCCGACGGCCTTGACCGCGGTTCTCACGATCAGGTCGACGGTGCCGTTGTTGCGCGCGATCGCGAACAGGTACGTGACGCCGACGATCGTCAGGATCAGGTCACCACTGATCCCCGAGATGATCTCCTTCTCGTCCAGGTCGAGGGAGTACATCCCGACCAGCCACGCGGCCACGAAGGCCAGCGCGCCCATGTTGATCGGCAACACGGTGCCGATCACGAAGAGTGCGATCAACGCGAGGATCGCTACCCATTCCGGTCCCATGACTTCCTTCCTGCGCCTCCCACGCCCGGGCCGAGTGACCCCGGTCACGCAAATGGCTCAGTGGCCTAGCCAATAGCCCAACATGCCAACTGTCAATAGGATGCGCTCATGACCGAGTTCCCCCAGCGGCTGTTGCGCACCCGCCTGTACGAGCAGGTCGCGGGACAAATAACCGCCTGGATCGAGGCCAACGGGCTGCGCGCCGGCGACCGACTGCCGCCCGAGCGCGAGCTGGCGACCCGGCTCGGCGTCAGCCGCGCCACCCTGAGCCAGGCCCTGGTCGCGCTGGAGGTGATCGGCGTGGTGGTGGTCCGGCACGGCGACGGCACCGTGCTCACCGACGCCTCGCACGGACAGCAGCGGATCGTCGAGGCGATCCGCGCGCACGCCGACCGGCTGCCCGAGGTGATCGAGACCCGCGACGCCCTGGAGACCAAGATCGCCGGGCTCGCCGCGGTCCGTCGTACCGACGAGGACCTGGCCCGTATCGACGACGCCCTGGAGGCGATGGCCGCCGACATCGAGGCCGGCGGGCGCGGCGTGGAGGGCGACGAGCGCTTCCACGGCGCCGTCACCGCCGCCGCCCACTCGCTGCTGCTCGCGCGGCTGATGGACGAGATCGGCGACCTGATCAGGGAGACCCGGATCGAGTCCCTCTCCCAGCCGGGGCGCCCGCAGAACTCCCTCGCCGGCCATCGCGCCATCGCCGACGCGATCCGCGCCGGCGACCCCGGGGCAGCGGCCACCGCGATGCACGCGCACGTCGAGATGGTCAGCGACGTCGCCGTGCTCCGCGACCCCGCCACCGGGGCCTCGTGACGGGCTGGGAGCAGCTCGCCGTCCTCGCCGCCGGCCTCGGCGCCGGCGTGCTCACCTCGACCGTCGGGGTCGCGTCGCTGCTGAGCTTCCCGGTGCTGGTGGCGGTCGGGCTGCCGCCCGTGGTCGCGAACGTCTCCAACACGATCGGCATGACCCCGGCGGGGATCAGCGGCTCGTTCGGCTACCGCGCCGAGCTGCGCGAGCACCCGGTCGTCACGCTGGTCGTGCTCGGGACCGGGATGGTCGGCTCGGTGCTCGGCGCGATCCTGCTGCTCGGGTTGCCGCCCGACGTCTTCGAGTCGGTCGTGCCGTACCTGATCCTGTTCACCTGCCTGCTCGTCGGCGCCCAGCCGACGATCACCCGGCTGCTGCGCCGTGGGAAGGGGCCGCGGACGCCGCGCCACCACCTCTCCCCCGTCACGACGTTCTTCGCCGGAGTCGTCGGGGTGTACGGCGGCTACTTCGGCGCCGGCTCCGGCGTGATGATGGTCGCCGTCCTGGGCTTCGGCACCGACCTGGAGCTGCGGATCGTCAACGGTCTCAAGACGCTGGCGATCTTCGCCGGCAACGTCGTCGCCGCCCTGATCTTCGTGTTCGTCGCCGAGGTCGACTGGGCCGCGGCCGGCCTGCTCGCCGCCGGCTCCGTCGTCGGCGGGTACGTCGGTGCCCGCGTCGGTCGTCGTCTGCCGCCCACGCTGTTCCGGGTGCTGATCGTGATCGCCGGCGTGACCGCCGCGGTCACGATGCTGGCCTGAGAGGGCGCGCTGCAACTTCCCCGGTTCACCGGGGAAGTTGGACCTCCTGCGCCATCGCGACCCCGCAGAACGTCACGCGATGCCCGAGAAGTCCGGTCCGGGCGTCCCTCAGCTGGTCTCCCAGCGGAACAGCCGAGCGGCGATCAGGGTCACCACGACCGCGAAGCCGGCCAGGATCGCGAGGGGCAGCAGCGCCGCGCCCGGACCCTCGCCGCGGACCATCACGTCGAGCATCCCCTCGTTGAGGTGCTTGAGCGGCAGCAGGTTCGAGATCCCGCGCAGCCACCCGGGCGCGCTGTCGAGCGGGAAGAACGAGCCGCTCAGGAAGGCCATCGGCAGCACGATGAAGTTGGCGGCGTTCACCGCACCCTCGGTGGTCCGGGTGACCGCGCCCGCGAGCAGCCCGAGGGCCATGAAGCACAGGGTGCCGACGACCAGCAGCGGGATCGACATCCACCACGACCCGGTCAGCGTGAGGTCGAAGGCCGCGGCGCCCAGGCCGATGAAGATCGCCATCTGCACCAGCGCGATCACCAGCGTGACCGTGACCCGGGCGCCGACGACGGTGCGGGTCGAGACCGGGGCGAGCTGGAGCCGGCGCAGCAGCTTGGACTGCCGCCAGCCCTGCAGCGTCGCCGCGGCACCGAAGGCCGCGCTCATGGCGACCGCCCAGCCCAGCAGCCCCGGGGTCACGAACTGGATCGTCGAGAGCGAGTCGTCCTCGACCCGCTCGACCTCCAGCGCGAACCGCGGCGGCTGACCGGAGAGCGCCACGTTGGTCCCGTCGACGAAGGCCCGCAGAGCTCCCTGCGTGACGGCCGCCTTCACCTGGTCGGTCTGGGTGTAGTGGGCGACGATCGTGTCGCCCTGCATCTCGATCGCCACGTCGGCGTCGCCCTTGCGGACCTCCGCGATCGCGGCCTCGAGGTCGTCGGACTGCTCGACGTCGAACGTCTCGTCGAAGGCGGCCCGCGCCCCTTCGGGCATCTCATCGAGCAGCGCGACGCTGCCGACCTGGACCAGGTCGACCTTGGACTGGGTCTGGTCGCCGAACAGTCCCCCGAAGAGCACCAGGAACATCAGCGGGAAGATGAGCGCGAAGAACACCGACGCCTTGTCGCGCACGAAGCCGCGCACGATCGCGAGCGACAGCGCGAGGAACGGCGAGCGCATCATCGTGGCGATCATGCGCGGTACTCCCGGCCGGTCAGGTCGAGGAAGACGTCCTCGAGCGTGCCCGTCTGCACCCGCACCCCGTCGAGGCGGTGCTCGTCGGCGAGCCGGGCGATCTCCGCGGCCGGGTCGTGGGTCGTGACCACCTCGCCGTCGGCGAGCAGGATCCGGGTCGGGGCGTCCAAGCCGCGGATCAGTGCGTCCGGGCTGTCGTAGTGCAGGATCCGGCCGGCGTCCATGATCGCCACGCGGTCGCACAGGACCTCTGCCTCGTCCATGTAGTGCGTCGTCAGGACGACCGTGCGACCGGAGTCGTTGAGACCGGACAGCAGGTCCCACAGGTTGCGCCGGGCCTGCGGGTCGAGTGCCGCGGTCGGCTCGTCGAGGAACACGACGTCGGGGTCGTGCACCAGCGCGCAGGCGATGGAGAGCCGCTGGGCCTGACCGCCGGAGAGGTCCTCGACCCGCGAGTCGGCCTTCTCGACCAGGCCGACCCGCTCCAGCCACTCATCGGCGGCGCGCAGGGGTACGCCGTACAACGCCGCGAACGTGTGGATCTGCTCGCGGGCGGTGAGCCGCTCGAAGAACGCCGACGCCTGGAGCTGGACCCCGATCCGCGGCAGCAGCGCCGGGTTGCGCGGCCACACCGGGAGCCCGAGCACCGTGGCCGTACCGGAGTCGGGTCGACGCAGACCCTCGACGATCTCCAGCAGGGTGGTCTTGCCGGCGCCGTTGGGGCCGAGGATGCCGACGAACTCGCCCTCGCCGACCTCCAGGCTGACGCCGTCGACCGCCCGCAGGTCGCCGTACGTGATGGTCAGGTCGACGACCTCGATCGCTGGCACGCAGGAACCCTACTGGTTGTTAGCCACAACCAGCGGGCGAGATCCCAGGCTCGCCGGCTCACGCCCGGCGCGGGGTCAGGGGCAGCTCCCGTGGTAGCCCTCGCCGCGAGCGATGGCCTTCTCCTCCCAGCGGAGATAGCGCTTCTTGCTCGAGTACTTGATCCGGTGGTCCGCGTCCGCGAAACCGGTGGCGACCTGACTGCCGCCGACGTCGTAGTTCCCCTTGACCCGGACCACGTGGCGCAGCGGGTATCCGTCGGCGTCACGGTTGGGCGACGCCTTGTCGGAGAACACCTCGACCACCATGCCGCGCTTGATCCAGCTCCGGAGGTCCTTCTTGGCCGCCCTGACCCTGCACCTGTCGTCGTCGGGGACGTTGGCGCCGAGCAGGTGCAGCGTCGTCGCCGCACGCTTGCCCTCCCGCACCTTGACGAGCTCGCCGCTGATCACCTTCACGACCTTGATCACGGGTGCCGGCTTCGGCTTCGGCTTCGGCTTGGTCGGCTCCGGGTCTGCCGGCTCCGGGTCACCTGGACCGGCGCACGGGCAGGGAAGCGACTCGCAGGCGATCCCGTCTCCCTCGCGGTCGAGCCCGTTGGGGTCGCTGGGGTTGTCGTTGAGGTTCTGCTGCGCCGCCGCCTGGTTCGGGAAGTCGTCGCAGTTGAGGTCCTTGGCCTGCACGGGTGCTGCGGTGACCATCGAGAACCCGACCACCCCCACGAGAACCAGAGCCAGAGCCGTGAGCAGGTGGACCAGTCGTGAGTACATGTCGCCAATCGGGGTCGCCCGGCCGAGAATCCCGGCGATGCTAGGCAGTCGATCGGGCGGCCGTCTGTAGCCCGTCGATAGCCCGAGCGGAACTGGGGTTGCCGAAGAGAGGTCATACGAACCGAGCATCCGGAGGCTCGATTCGTATGACGTCCGCAGCAACGGCGCTCAGCCCGAGAGCAGCCCGCGCACGACCCGCAGGCCCACCGACATCCGGGCCAGGTCGGCCTGGTCGTCGGCGCAGATCTCGTCCAGGGTCGACGCGGCGCGGGCGACCGTCACGGCGTCGCCGTCCTCCCAGCTGGCGATCCGCCCCGGTGCCAGCTCGTCGGCCGGAGTGGCGCGCAGCACCTGGGCCGTGAGCTGGGAGTGCACCGCGTGCAGGTCGTCGCGCAGGGCGGCCCGCGCCATCGTCTGCCAGCGGTCCTCGCGCGGCAGGGCCAGGATCCGCTGCACCAGCGCCGGCAGGCCGAGCCGCTCCCCCAGCGCGAAGTGCACCCGCGCCACGTCGCGCGGGTCGAGATCCTCGCGCTGGGCGTTCTCGACGATGCCGAGCAGCATGTACGCCGGCGGCAGCACCGCGACCCGGCTCGCGAGGTCCTCGGGGACGTCCTTCTCGACCAGCCGGTCACGCCGGGCGGCGTAGGCGTCCAGCTCGCGTCCGGTCATCAGGTCGGGCAGCGCGGCCATCCCGGCCTGTACCAGGCCCCGGAACTGGTCGACGGTCGCCTGGCTGTCCAGCGGCGGTCGCCGGTTGGTGACCAGCCACCGCGACGCCCGCTCGACCAGGGTGCGCATCTCCAGGCGCATCCGGGTCTGCACCCCGGCGTCGAGGCGGTTGTCGTGGCTCGCGAGCTCCTGGCGCAGCGGCAGCGAGCCGAAGATCTCGCGGGCCACGAAGTTGGCCCGGGTCAGCTCGGCCGCGTCCGCACCGGTCTCGCCACCCAGCCGCGGCCAGAAGGTCATGCCGGCGCCGTTGACGAGGTCGTTGACGACCTGGGTGACGATGATCTCGCGGCGCAGGGGGTGCGCGGAGACCTGGGCCGCGAAGCCCTCGCGGACCGGACCCGGGAAGTAGGCGCGCAGGTCCAGGTCGAGGTACGGGTCGTCGGGCAGGTCCGAGGCCAGCAGCTGGTCGGCCAGCACGATCTTGGTCCAGGCCAGCAGCACCGCCAGCTCCGGAGCCGTGAGGCCCTCGCCGCGGTCGAGGCGGCGGCGTACCTCCTTGCTGGACGGCAGCCCCTCGATCTCGCGGTCCAGCACCCCGTCGGTCTCGAGCTTGCGCATCACGTCCTCGTGCACGTGCAGCAGCGACGGGGCGTGGTCGAGGGCGTTGGCGAGCGCGAGGTTCTGGTCGTAGTTGTCGGCCAGCACCAGCGCGGCCACTTCGTCGGTCATCTCGGCCAGCAGGACGTTGCGCTGCTTGGTCGTCAGGTCGCCGTCGCGGACCACCCGGTCGAGCAGGATCTTCAGGTTCACCTCGTGGTCGGAGGTGTCGACGCCCGCGGAGTTGTCGATGAAGTCGGTGTTGATCCGTCCGCCCGCGCCGGCGTACTCGATCCGGCCGGCCTGGGTGAAGCCCAGGTTGCCGCCCTCGCCCACGCAGGCCGCGCGCAGCTCGCCACCGTCGACCCGGATCGGGTCGTTGGCCTTGTCGCCGGCGTCGGCGTGGGTCTCGGCGGCGCCCTTGACGTAGGTGCCGATGCCGCCGTTCCACAGCAGGTCGACCGGCGCGGTGAGGATCGCCCGCATCAGCTCCGCCGGCGTCATCGACTCGACGCCGGCCGCGATCCCGAGCGATTCGCGGACCTGCGGAGTGATCCTGACCTTCTTGGCCGAGCGGGGGTAGACGCCGCCGCCCTCCGAGATCAGCGCCGTGTCGTAGTCCTTCCAGCTGGACCGGGACAGCTCGAAGAGCCGCTTGCGCTCGGCGTACGACGTCGCCGCGTCGGGGGCGGGGTCGAGGAAGATGTCGCGGTGGTCGAACGCGGCCACCAGTCGGGTGTGCTCGGAGCAGAGCAGCCCGTTGCCGAAGACGTCGCCGGACATGTCGCCGATGCCGACCGCGGTGAAGTCCTCGACCTGGCAGTCGATCCCGCGCTCGCGGAAGTGTCGCTGCACCGAGACCCAGGCACCCCGGGCGGTGATGCCCATCGCCTTGTGGTCGTAGCCGACCGAGCCGCCGCTGGCGAAGGCGTCGCCCAGCCAGAAGCCGTAGTCGCCCGCGACGCCGTTGGCGATGTCGGAGAACGTCGCGGTGCCCTTGTCGGCTGCGACGACCAGGTAGGAGTCGTCGCCGTCGTGGCGTACGACGTCCGCCGGCGGCACCGTCTGGCCCTCGGCCAGGTTGTCGGTGATGTCGAGCAGGCCGCAGATGAACGTGCGGTAGCAGCCGACGCCCTCCGCCAGCCAGGCGTCCCGGTCGACCGCCGGGTCGGGCAGGTTCTTGGCGTAGAAGCCGCCCTTGGCACCGACCGGCACGATCACGGTGTTCTTCACCATCTGCGCCTTGACCAGGCCGAGCACCTCGGTGCGGAAGTCGTCGCGCCGGTCGGACCAGCGCAGCCCGCCCCGGGCGACGGAACCGAAGCGCAGGTGCACGCCCTCGACCCGCGGGCTGTAGACGAAGATCTCGAACTTCGGCCGCGGGTGCGGCAGGTCCGGGATCGCCGAGGGCTCCAGCTTGAAGCTGATGTACGGCTTCGGCCGACCGTCGACGCGCTGGAAGTAGTTCGTGCGCAGGGTCGCGCGCACGTGGGTGAGGTACGAGCGCAGGATCCGGTCGTGGTCGAGGCTGGCGACGTCGTCGAGCGCGGCACCGATCCGGGCGACCAGGTCGTCCTCGGCGGCCTCCCGGTCGGCGACCGCCGGGTCGAAGCGGGCCTCGAAGAGCCGCACCAGCAGCCGGGTGATGTCGACGTTCGCCGCCAGCGCCCCCTCGATCGAGTCCAGCGCGAACGGCGAGCCGCCCTGGCGCATGTACTTCGCGTAGGCCCGCAGCACGGTCGCCTGCCGCCAGGTCAGCCCGGCGCCCAGCACCAGCGTGTTGAAGCCGTCGGTCTCGTTGAAGCCGTCCCACACCGCGCGCAGGGCGTCCTGGAACAGCTCGCGCGCCTCCGGCCGCAGGTGCTGCCCGTACCGCAGCCCGAACTCGTAGACGAACGAGCGGCGTCCCCCCTTCTCGTCGGGGGAGCCGGCCAGCTCGTAGGGCCGCTCGTCGACGACCTCCACGCCCATCGACGAGAGCATCGGCAGCACGGCCGACAACGACAGCGGCTCCCCGACCCGGTAGACCTTCAGCCGGGCCTCGCCGCGGCCGGCGTCCAGCGGCTGGTAGAGCGAGAGGTCGATGCCCTCCTCACCCTGGATCCCCTCCAGCCGGCCGAGGTCGACCGACGCGGTGCGCGGCGCGAAGTCCTCCTTGTACGCCTCCGGCCACGCGTCGACGTACCGCCGCCCGAGGATCGACCCGGCCGCCTCGCCGTACTCGGCGATCACGGCGCCGAGGAAGTCGTCGTGCCACGAGCGGGACGCGTCGGTGAGTCGGCGCTCCAGGTCGGCGGTGTCGATGTCGGGCAGGTCGGCGCCCTGGTGCAGGTGGACGACGAAGTGGACCCGCGCGGTCGTGGACTCGTTGATCCGCACGGTGAACTCCACCGACGCAGCGCCCAGCCGGTCCTCGAGGATCCGGGAGAACTTCTCCCGGACGCCCGTGTTGTAGCGGTCGCGGGGCAGGTAGACGAGCACCGAGACGTAGCGCCCGTAGATGTCGCGCCGGATGATCGCGCGCACCGCCCGGCGCTCCCGGGCGTGCATCGCCGCCTCGGCCATCGGCGCGAGCTCCTCCACCGGGGTGTGGAACAGCTCGTCGCGCGGATAGCTCTCCAGGGTGTCCATCAGGGCCCGGCCGGCGTAGCTGCGCGGGTCGTAGCCGCTGCGGCGCAGTACGTCGGCCGCCCGCTCGCGGAGCAGGGGGATGCGGGTGAGCGACTCGGCGTACGCGGTGCTCGACAGCAGGCCGAGGAAGCGCCGCTCCCCCGTGACGACGCCGGCCTCGTCGAACGTCTTCACCCCGACGTAGTCGAGGTACGCCGGGCGGTGCACGGTCGCCCGGGAGTTGGCCTTCGCCAGCACCAGCAGGGTGGCCTCGCGAGCCTTGTCGCGGACCTTGTCGGGCAGCCGGGTGCTCGTGGTGAGGTCGGGGTCGTTGCGCAGGATCCCGAGGCCGGTGCCCGGGACACCCTGCAGGTGGTCGTCGGCGGTGAGCTGGTACTCGCGGTAGCCGAGGAAGGTGAAGTGGTCGTCGGTCAGCCAGGTCAGCAGCTCGCGCGCCTGGCGGACCTCCTCGGGGTCGAGCCCCGCCGGGCCGGCGGCTCCGAGCTCCTCGACGATCTCGAGCATCCGGCCCCGAGTGCGCGGCCAGTCCTCGGTGGCCTCCCGGACGTCGCGCAGCACCAGGTGGATCTGGTCGACCATCGCGTCGAGGTCCTCGCCCTCGGGCACCCGGCCGATCTCCACGTGCATCCAGGACTCGCGGACCGTGCCCTCGTGCGGGTCGAGCGACCCGTCGTCGATGACGTGGACGGCCTGCAGCTCGCCGGTGATGTCGCGCTCGACGTCGAAGTGCGGGTGCACCACCACGTGCACGTCCCGCAGCTGTCGGGAGAGCTCCATCGTGAGCGAGTCGACCAGGAACGGCATGTCGTCGATGACGACCTCCACCACCGAGTGGCCGTTCGCCGACCAACCCTGGTCGCCCAGGGTGGGCGTGAGTACCCGCACCTGGGCCGTCCCCTGCGGCCGCCGGCTAGCGAGCCCGTAGTGCGACGCGAACGCGCCGTACACGTCCACCTCGGAGCGGTCGGTGAGGTCCTCGGGGGCCACGTGGCGGTAGTAGGCCCGCAACAGCTCGGCCACCTGATCATGGGGCGGACCTCCCGACCCGGTCCCGGACCGCGCGAGCGCAGCCGCCCTCTCGAGGAGCTCGGACTTGTCCACCACGTGCGTCGCCGTTGACACCCTCTGACCCTAGGCCGCTGCGCTCGCCGTACCAAGATGTCGCAGCGCACGTACGCGCCCTAGACTTCGCGCGTCCACGAGCGCCCGTAGCCCAATGGGTAGAGGCACCAGGTTTAGGTCCTGGCCAGTGAGAGTTCGAGTCTCTCCGGGCGCACTCCCCACCTCAGTCTGCGGCGCGGCCTTCCTCGCGCAGCCGCGGGAGCGTCGTGCCCTCCGGCCTGATGCCGGTCTTGTCGGCGTAGAACTCGCGGATCCGGTCCATGTCGGCGCCGACGTCGCCGGTGGGCGAGAAGGTCGGGCCCCAGCCCACGGTCTTCGACGGGGCGTCGAGGAAGGCCAGGGTGATCGGGATGCCCGTCTGCTGGGAGATCCGGTAGAAGCCGGACTTCCAGTACTCCCCCCTGCTCCGGGTGCCCTCGGCGGCGATCCCGAGCAGGAACGCCTCGTCGGACGCGGACTCGGCGAGCAGGGTGCGGATCGTGGCGCCCGGGTTGGCCCGGTCCAGCTCCACGGCGCCGGTGGCGCGCATGAACGGACCCGCGGGGCCCTTGAAGAACGAGTGCTTGACCAGCAGCCGGATCTGCACGCTGTTGTCCCAGGCCAGGAGCATGGTGAGCACCCAGTCCCAGTTCGAGGTGTGCGGGGCGCCGACCAGGATGCCCTTGCTCGGCACGGTGCCGACCGTCTTCCATCCGGTGAGGCGCAGGGCCGCTCGCGCGAAGGTACGACGGAGGAGGAAGTGTCGGTTCACCCGGAGAAGGTAGCGGCCTCCGGGACACTGTGACGCCGATCACAGCGATCCACTAGCGTCCGGCCATGGACTCCGCGCTCACGACGGTCGGCCTGCCCCTGGCCCTCGGCATCATCATGTTCGGTCTCGGGCTCTCCCTGACCCCCGACGACTTCCGCCGGGTGGGTCGGCACCCGCGCGCGGTCGCCGTCGCACTGGCCTGTCAGCTGCTGCTCCTGCCCGCACTCTGCTTCGGCCTGGTCAAGCTCCTGGACCTGGACCCGCTGCTCGCGATCGGCATGATGCTGCTGGCGGCCTCCCCCGGCGGCACCAGCGCCAACCTGTTCAGCCACCTGTTCCGCGGCGACGTCGCCCTCAACGTCACGCTGACCGCGATCAACTCGGTGATCGCGATCGTCTCGCTGCCGATCATCACCAACCTCGCCATCGAGCACTGGGACCAGGGCGAGACCGTCGACCTCCAGTTCGGCAAGGTCGTCGAGGTGTTCGCGGTGGTCCTCGTCCCGGTCGCCCTGGGCATGCTGGTGCGCGCCCGCAAGCCCGACTTCGCGCATCGGATGGACCGTCCGGTCCGCACCGGCTCGGCCGTGATCCTGGCCGTGCTCGTCCTCGGCATCCTGCTCGACCAGCGCGAGAACGTCGGCGACTACATCGCCGACGTCGGGCTCGCCGCCGGCCTGTTCTGCGCCGCGAGCCTGGTGATCGGGTACGTCGTCCCGCGCGCGGCCGGCATCCGCGAGGAGCAGGCGATCGCCTCGTCGATGGAGATCGGCGTGCACAACGGGACGCTCGCGATCTACGTGGCCGTCGAGGTGCTCGACAGCACGACGATCTCGGTCCCCGCGGCGGTCTACTCGGTCTTCATGTTCGTGCTGGCGGCCGCCTGGGGCGCCCTGATCAGCCGGCGGATCCGAGCTGCTGCGCCAGCAGAGGTGCGAGCTCCCTGAGCGCCTTGCCGCGGTGGGAGACGGCGTCCTTGTCCTCGACCGACAGCTCGGCGGTCGTCACCCCGGGACGGTCGTCGGCGACGAACAGCACGTCGTAGCCGAACCCGCCGGTCCCCCGGACCTCGCGGACGACGGTGCCGTCCATCCGGCCGTGCACGACCAGCTCGCCGCCGGCGTGCACGAACGCCACCGCACACACGAAGTGGGCGCCCCGGCGCTCGTCCGGCACGTCGGCCAGCTGGTCGAGCAGCAGCCGGTTGTTGCGCGCGTCGTCCTTGGGCGGGCCGGACCAGCGGGCCGACAGCACGCCGGGCATCCCGTTGAGCGCGTCGACGCACAGCCCGCTGTCGTCGGCGACCGACGGCAGCCCGGTCGCCGCGAAGCCGGCTCGCGCCTTCAGCAGCGCGTTGCCCTCGAAGGTCGGCTCGTCCTCCACCGGCTCGTCGTACGGCGTGACGTCGTCGAGGCCCACGACCTTCGCGTCGGGAAGGTGCTCGGCGAGGATCCGCTCCATCTCGCGGAGCTTCTTGGCGTTGCGGGAGGCGAGGAAGATCTCGACGGGCTCGACCACCGGGGAGGTCACGCCAGGGACTCCCGCTGGATCCGGGTCAGGTCGGCGCAGCCCTTCTCGCCCAGCGCGAGCAGCGCGTCGAGCTCGCGGCGGTCGAAGGCCGCGCCCTCGGCGGTGCCCTGCACCTCGATGAACTTGCCGTCCCCGGTCATCACGATGTTCATGTCGGTCTCCGCGCGCACGTCCTCCTCGTAGGGCAGGTCGAGGCGGGGGGTGCCGTCGATGATGCCGACGCTGACCGCCGCGACCGAGCCGACCAGCGGCTCGCCCTTCAGCGCGCCGGTCGAGCGCAGGTGGGCGACCGCGTCGGCGAGGGCGACGTACGCGCCCGTGATCGCCGCCGTGCGGGTGCCACCGTCGGCCTGCAGGACGTCGCAGTCGAGCTGGATGGTGTTCTCGCCGAGCGCCTTGTAGTCGATGACCGCGCGCAGCGAGCGGCCGATCAGCCGGCTGATCTCGTGGGTGCGTCCGCCGATCCGGCCCTTGACCGACTCGCGGTCGGAGCGGGTGTTGGTCGAGGCCGGGAGCATGGCGTACTCGGCCGTCACCCAGCCCAGGCCCGAGCCCTTGCGCCAGCGCGGCACGCCCTCGGAGGCGGACGCGGCACACAGCACGCGGGTGCGGCCGAACTCCACGAGCACCGAGCCGGCGGCGTGGTCGAGCCAGTTGCGGGTGATCTTGATCTGGCGGAGCTCGTCGTCGGCGCGACCGTCGGCACGTGTCATGCCCACGAGGCTAGTGGGGGCCGGGGACACGGTCGCTGACGCCCTCGGGTCCGGCGGTCGAAGGTGCCGGACGCCCCCGTGGCGGCAGGCACGGTGCGTGCCTGCCGCCACGGGGGTCGGGTCGGTCGATCCAGGGTGCAGGGCTACTTGAACTCGATCCGCAGCAGCCGGAGGATGCCGAGCACGAGCGGGAGGATCAGCCAGATCGTGCCGGTGACGGCGATCTGCGCCCACTCCTCGCCGGTCGGCGTGTAGTCGCCGCTGAAGAGCGGCATCTGGGCGGTGTTGAACTCGATCCAGGGCGCGACCTTCTCGAAGCCCTCGCTGAGGGCGCCGAGGATGCCGACCGCGATCGGCAGAATCAGGCTGTACGCGAAGTAGCCGACGATCGCGGCCGGCGTGTTCATCAGCAGCATGGCGATCGCGAAGCCGATGAAGATCCCGATGATGTTGGCAAGCACGAAGCCGTTGAACAGCAGGTTGCCGTCGACCGACCACTCCGGGGTCCCGCCGGTCGCCGCGCCCAGCAGGGTGCCGAAGACGGCGACCACGACGGCGATCAGCATGACGGCCACGCCGAGGCACAGGCCCGCCAGGAACTTCGCCGCGACGACGCGGGGCCGCCGGGGCTCGAGGGTGAAGGTCACCAGCCCGTTGCGCTGGCTGGCCTCGCTGGTGACGAGCATGATGATCAGGATCGGCAGGAAGTAGCCGAGCACGCCGCCGGCGACACTCAGGAAGTCCCCGTAGTCCTTGTCGCCCTCGGGGGCGACCAACGCGTAGATCACCAGGACCGCGAGCACCAGGCCGACGATCGCGACCGTGAACCAGAGGCCGGCCCGGGTGTCGAGCGCCTTGCGGAGCTCGACCTTGACCAGGCGGGAGAGCGGGACCTTCTCGGTGCCCGAGAAGTCGATGTAGCCCGGAGCGACGGTGCTCATGACGGGATTCCTTCCGGCAGGGTCTCGCGCTGGGTGTCGGAGGTGAGCTCGAGGAACAGGTCCTCGAGACCGCCCTCGCCGGACCGCAGGTCGGTCAGGACGATCTGGTGCTCGGCCGCGACGCGGCCGACCTCGACCGGGGCGACCTCGACCCGGAGACCCTCACCCGCCGCGGTGACCTTGAGGTCCTTGGCCTGCAACGCCCGGGCCAGCTGGTCGTTCGCCAGCGACGTCACCAGGGTCGAGGCCGTGGTGCTGCCCGCGAGCAGCGACTGCTTGTTGCCCTGGGCGACGATCTTGCCGCGGCCGATCAGGATCATCTCGTCAGCGATGATCTCGACCTCGTGCAGCAGGTGACTGGAGAGCAGCACCGTGCCGCCGCGGTCGGCGTACCCCTTCAGCAGGCCGCGCATCCAGCGGATGCCGGCCGGGTCGAGGCCGTTGGCGGGCTCGTCGAGGATCAGCACCGACGGGTCGCCGAGCAGCGCGTGGGCGATGCCGAGGCGCTGCTTCATGCCGAGGCTGTAGTTGCGGAGCCGACGCCTGGCCTCGGAGTCGGTCAGCGACACCAGGGCGAGCATCTCGTCGACCCGCGACTTCGGGAGCCCCATCGTCTGGGCCCCGAGGGTCAGGATCTCCCGACCGGTGCGGCCGGCGTGCTGGGCGGAGGCATCGAGCAGCACGCCGACGTGCCGTCCGGGGTTGGGGATGTCGGTGTAGAGGTGGCCACCGATGGTGACCCGCCCTCGGGTCGCGGGCGTGAGCCCCACCATGACGCGCATGGTGGTCGTCTTGCCGGCACCGTTGGGACCGAGGAATCCGGTGACCCGTCCGGGCTGGCAGACGAAGCTCACGTCGTCGACGGCGGTGAACGCGCCGTACGTCCGGGTGAGTCCTTCGACGTTGATCATGGCGCCCACCCTGCCCGAACGGGTCGCCCCCGCGCATCGGACGCGCGGAGGTGCCGACCCCCTACCTAGGGAGGGGGCGTACGACGACCCCCGGCGCCTGCGCCCGTCGTACGACGCCCCTAGCCTGGCCGGGTGGACCGGCCGACCCCCGAGGAGTACCAGCCGTCCCTGTCGGCGTGGGGACACATCTGGCGGAACCTCGTCATGCTGTTCGTCAGCGGCATGGTGTGGGCAACCGTCGTCGACCAGCAGTCCGAGCTCGTCTTCGTGCTCGACCTGGCCCTCGGGCTGGTGTCGTTCGTGCTGGTGTCCTTCCGGCGCCGCTGGCCGCTCGCGATCGCGATCGCGACCAACGTCCTGGGGATCGTCTCCGCGACCGCGGCCGGGCCGGCCTCCCTGTCCCTGGTCTCGCTGGCCACCGGGCGGCGCTGGAAGCAGGTCATCCCGCTCGCCGTGCTCGGCTTCGTCTCTGCCCAGGCCTTCGCGATGATCAACCCGCCGGCGCAGTCGGAGCCCTGGTGGCTCACCGTCTCCACCAACGCCATCTTCATCGCGGCGTTGACCGCCTGGGGCATGTACCTCGGCTCCCGGCGCGAGCTGCTCTGGACGCTGCGCAACCGGGCCGAGCGGGCCGAGGCCGAGCAGGAGCTGCGCTCCGCCCACGCCCGTGACAACGAGCGCGCCCGGATCGCCCGCGAGATGCACGACGTGCTGGCCCACCGGATCTCGCAGATCTCGATGCACGCCGGCGCGCTCGGCTTCCGCGAGGACCTCACCGCGCAGCAGATGCGGGCGAGCGCCGTCGTCATCCAGGAGACCGCCCACGAGGCGCTCACCGACCTGCGGGGCGTGCTCGGCGTGCTCCGCGACCGCGAGACGGGCGAGCTCACCAGCGTCCCGCAGCCGACGTACGCCGACCTGGCCGCCCTGGTCGACGAGGCCGGGTCCGCAGGCCCGCGGGTGGAGTACGACGACCTGATCCCCCGCACCGAGACGGTGCCGGACGTGGTCGGCCGGACGCTCTACCGGATCGTCCAGGAGGGCATCACCAACGCCCGCAAGCACGCCCCCGGGGCGCTGCTGGCGATCCGGGTCAGCGGCTCCCCCGACGACGGCGTCGACGTCATCATGCGCAACCCGATCGGCTTCGGACCGACCGGGACCCCCGGCTCGGGGTTGGGCCTGGTGGGGCTGTGCGAACGGGCCGAGCTGCGCGGCGGCCACCTCACGCACGGGCGCGACGGGTCGACGTTCGTCCTGCACGCCTGGATACCGTGGGCCACGTGAGCATCCGCGTCCTGGTCGTCGACGACGACCCGCTGGTCCGGTCCGCGCTCGGACTGATGCTGGGCGGCCAGACGGACGTCGAAGTCGTCGGTGAGGCGCAGAACGGGCGCGAAGGGCTCGCCCTGGCGGCGTCGCTGCGTCCCGACGTGGTGCTGATGGACATCCGGATGCCGGTCCTCGACGGGCTGACCGCGACCCGCGAGCTGCACCGCCGGCCGCAGCCGCCGCACGTGATCGTGCTGACGACCTTCGACGCCGACGACCACGTGGTGGAGGCGCTCGGCGCTGGCGCCGACGGGTTCCTGCTCAAGGACACCCCGCCCGCCCAGATCCTCGACGCGATCCGCGCGGTCGCGCTCGGCGAGCCGATGCTCTCCCCGTCGGCCACCCGCACCCTCATCGACCGGCTGCGGTCCGGTCCGGACGGCGAGCGGGTCGCGGCCGCGACGGTCCGGCTGGCGCTGCTCACCGACCGGGAGCGTGACGTCGCGCTCGCCGTCGGCCGCGGGCTCAGCAACGCCGAGATCGCCGGCGAGCTGCACCTGTCGGTGCCCACCGTCAAGGCGCACGTCTCCCGGCTCTTCGACAAGCTCGCGGTCACCAACCGGGTCCAGATCGCGATCTGCGTGCACCACGCCGGCCTGGCCTGAGGCGCGGGGGTCGGGGTAGTCCGTCACACAGGGGTGGTCTGGCGGACCGATCGTCCCCCTGGTGTGACGGAGTACCCCGACGGGATCTCCCCCGGGGGGACCTAGCCGGTCGGGCTCTCCCAGGCGGCCCACAGCTCGGCGTACCGGCCGCCGGCGGCGACCAGGTCGTCGTGCGAGCCGGACTCGACGACGGCGCCGTGGTCGAGGACCAGGATCAGGTCGGAGCGCTGGGCCTGGCTGAGTCGGTGGGCGACGACGAGGGCGGCGCGACCGCGGGTGACGGCGTCGGCGGCGGTGTCGAGCTCGCGGGCGCCGAGCGAGCCGGCCTCCGCCGTCGCCTCGTCGAGTACGACGACCGCGGGGTCGACCAGCAGCACCCGGGCCAGAGCGACCTGCTGGGCCTGCGCGGGCGTGAGCGCGTGCCCGTCCTCGCCGACCAGGGTGTCCAGCCCGTCGGGCAGCGTGGCGACCCAGCCGTTCGCGGACACCGCGGCCAGTGCCTCGGTCAGCTCGGCGTCGGAGGGCTGGTCGACCGCGGCCAGCAGCAGGTTCTCGCGCACGGTGCCGGCGAAGACGTGCACCTCCTGGCTGACCAGGCCGACCCGCCGGCGCAGCAGGGCCGGGTCGAGGGTGCCGAGGTCCACCGGCCCCAGCCGTACCGATCCGGTCGTCGGCACGAGCACCCCGGCGGCGACGGCCGCGAGCGTGGTCTTGCCGGCCCCGCTCGCGCCCACCAGGGCCACCCGCTGCCCGGGCTCGACGACGAGGTCGACGCCGCCGAGCACCGGCCGCCCCGGCGCGTATTGGTGACCGATCCCGCTGAGCACCAGCGGACCCGCGGCCGGCTCCGCCGGGGCGCCGTACGTCGGCGCGGGGAGCGCGGCGACGCCCACCAGCCGGGTCAGCGACGCGGCGGTGACCTGCAGGTCGTTGACCAGGAACAGCAGCAGGCTGATCGGGTTGAACAGCCGGTGGAAGAAGAGCGCGGCGGTGGTGACCGCACCGACGCTGGCCTCGCCGCCGTCGACCAGGAGGTAGCCGACGCCCAGGATCACGAGCAGCCCGAGGCACTCAGTACCGTTGGTGCGCCCGCCGAAGCGGCCGTAGAGGTGGAAGACGTCGAGCGAGATCCGCAGGGTGTCGTGGGAGCGGGCGTCGACCTCGGCGGCGGCCGGCTCCTCGGTGCGGAAGGAGCGCAGGGTCGGCAGTCCGCGCAGCGCGGAGACCAGCGCCTGCGCCCGCTCGCCCGTGGCGACCCGCTCGCGGGCGTAGTACGGCGCGGACCGCGGGAGGTACCACCGCAGGGCCTGCACGTAGAAGGGCACGGTCACGAGTCCGGCGAGCCCCAGTCGCCAGTCGAGGGTGAACAGGCCGCCGACCGTCAGCAGGATCGTGGTGAGCGAGGCGAGCACCAGCGGCACGAACTGGCTGACCGAGCGCGCGACGACCCGGGCGTCGTCCCCGACCCGGGAGAGCAGGTCTCCGGAGCCGGCGGCCTCGACCCGCGCGGCGTCCAGGGACAGCGCCCGGGCGAGCACCTGCTGGCGCAGCGTGGCCAGCGCGGGCTCGACGGCGCGGGCGAGCAGCTCCACCGACACCGCCGACAGCACCCCGCCCACGACCGCCGCACCGGCGATCAGCCAGAACGCCCGGGTCAGCGCCCCACTCGTGCCGGAGCCGCCGTCGAGGAGCCGGTCGACCAGGTCGCCGAGGACGTACGGCGCCAGCAGGCCGGTGGCCGAGGCCCCGAGGAACGCCGCCACCGCGACGGTGAGCGCGAGTGGCCGCTGCCGCAGCAGCCGCCAGAGGTGGGTCGCCGACTCGCGGGCGGTCGCGACCGGCAGCAGGTCGCGACTCACCGCAGCACGGCCGTCCGGTACGCCGGGTCGCGCGCGAGCAGGTCGACGTGCGGGCCGGTGCCGACGCAGCCGTCTGCTGAGACGTGCACGACCCGGTCGGCGACGGCGAGCAGCGCCGGGCTGCTGGTGAGCACGACCGCGATCCCGTCAGCGGGCAGCGCGGCCCGCAGCCGGGCGGCGATGTCGTGCTCGGTCACCGCGTCGACCGCGGTGGTGGGGTCCTGGAGCACCAGCACCGGGGGTCGCGCGGCGAGCGCTCGAGCGAGCGCGAGGCGCTGTCGCTGCCCGCCGGAGAGGGAGGTCCCGCCGGCAGCGACCTCGCGGTCCAGGCCCGCGGGGTCCAGCTCGACCACGTCGTCGAGGGCGGAGGCGCTCAGCACGGTGGGCCAGTCGGGCTCGCCGTGGGTCCGGACGTTGGAGCGCAGGGTGCCCTCGAAGACGTCGACGTGATGGCGTACGACGAGCACGTGCGCGCGCCTGGCGGCCAGCCCGACCTCGTCGAGCGCGACGCCGCCGATCCGGATCCCCGGAGCGGGTACGACGCCCGCGAGCTCGTCGAGCAGCCGGTCCCCGCCCGTCGGGTCCGCGAGGACCACCCCGACCAGCTCGCCCGGCTCGGCCCGGAGCAGCCCGGGCACCTCCAGCGGGCCGGGCGCGACGTCGCTCGCGCCGGCGTCGACCACGGCGTACGGCTCGCCCAGCACCTCGACCACCCGCCGGCCCGACGCCCAGCAGGTGGCGGAGTAGGCCGCGATCTCGCCGAGGCTCCGCAGCGGCTCCCCGAGGAACTGCGCGAGCCCGACCACGGCGATGAACTGGCCGATGGTGATGTCGCCGTCGAGCGCCCGGTGCCCGGCGAGCAGGGCCACGGCAGCGAGGAACACGCCGCTGAGCGCGGTCGTGGTGCCGGTCATCAGGCCGGTGGACCGTGCGGCCAGGATGCCCGCGCCCACCGCCTGCTCGCTGGCCTCGGTGTAGGTCCGCGTCGCCGCGGTCTCGCCACCGACGCCCTTGAGCACGCGCAGCCCCGCGACCAGGTCGGCGGCCAGGCCGCTGGCCCGGGCGATCCGCCCCTGCTGCTCGCCGGCGTCCCGCGACATCCGCGGCGCCAGCAGCTGCACCACCCCGAGGACCAGCGGCACCCCGAGCAGCACCACGAGGCCGAGCAGCAGGTCGACGCGCAGGAGGTAGACGGCGGCCACGGCGATCGCACCGACCGCCGCGATGGCGAAGCCGATCATTCGCATCACGTCGGCGGCCAGCTCGGCGTCGGAGGTCGCGACCGAGAGGGTCTCCCCCGGCAGCCGGCCGCGGGTGCTGCCCCGGGGGTCGAGGACCCGCCGGACCACCTCGCCACGGAGGAGGTGGCTCTCGTACTGCGCGACCGCGTAGCCCGCCCGCGAGCCGTAGCGGTAGCCGGTCGAGAGCACCAGGAACAGCACCACCAGGACTGCGAACCACAGCAGCAGCCGGGTGCCGTCGCCGGTCGCCACTGCGTCGTCGATCACCAGGCCGATGGCGACCGGGACCAGCGCCTCACAGATGTTCCAGACGGCCACCAGGCCGATCGACCGGAGCATCGGCCCGCGGTGGCGCCGCAGGGTGCGGCGGTAGAGCGCGACCACGGTCGCCGGGGTCTCGCTCGCTCCGGGCACGACGGGTAAGGCTAGCCTCACCTCGACGAGGGACCGCAGACGGCCCGCCCGCTCAGACCTGACGGCCGACCGCGTGCAGCTCGTACGTCGCCCCGGCCCGGGCGAGATCCAGCGGGCCGTCGTACTCCGGCCGCGCCTCGGCGAGCGCATCCTGCGGGTCGTGCCACGGCGGGACGTGGGTGAGCACCAGGCGCCGCACGCCGACCCGCGAGGCGAACTCGCCGCAGTCGGCGCCGGTCATGTGCAGGTTGGGCGGGTTGTCGACGCCGACGCGGAAGGACGCCTCGGCGAGCATCAGGTCCGCTCCGGCGGCGACCTGGTCCAGCGCGGCACACGGTCCGGTGTCGCCGCTGTAGCCGACGACGACGCCGTCCACGCTGACCCGCAGGGCGTACGCCGGGACCGGGTGGTCGACCGCGACCGGCAGCACCGAGAAGGGGCCCACCTCGATCGGGCCGACCCACTCGCGGAAGTCGAACTCGTCGTTCATGCCCGGGTCCACGGGAAGGTCGTAGGCGCGGGCCAGCCGGTCGGCGGTCCCGACCGGGCCCCAGACGGGGATCCGCGGCTGCGGGCCCGTGGGGTGGTACTTGCGCAGCACGTAGTAGCCGCACAGGTCCAGGCAGTGGTCGGCGTGCAGGTGGCTCAGCAGCACGGCGTCGATGGTGAGCGGGTCGGCGTACCGGTGCAGGGTGCCGAGGGCGCCGTTGCCCAGGTCGAGCAGCACCCGCCAGGTGCGCAGGCCGGTGCCGTCGTCGTGCTCGGCCTCGAGGAGGTAGCAGCTCGCGGGCGAGTCGGGGCCGGGGTAGGAGCCCGAGCAGCCGACGATCGTGAGCCTCACGCGGGTCCTCCGGCGCGGGTCCCAGCAACGGTCATGGCGAGCACCAGAGCAACGTTAGGCGAACGGTCACGTCCGCGCACGGGACGGCGATCCACGTCACGCGTGCTGGTCGTCACTCCGATCGAGCATCGAGTCGGCGTGCTGGGCGATCCAGGCCATCAGCGGGACGAGCCGCTCGACGAGTCCCCGCCCCAGCGGCGTCAGGGAGTACTCCACGTGCGGTGGGACGACCGGCCGGGCGTCGCGGCGGACCAGCCCGTCCTGCTCGAGGGTCCGCAGGGTCTGGGCGAGCATCTTCTCGCTGACCCCCTCGGCCCGCCGCCGCAGCTCGCTCCAGCGCAGCGGCTCCCCGTCCGAGAGCGACGCGAGGACCAGCGGCGCCCACTTGCTCATCACGTGGTCCAGGACGACGCGCGTCGGGCAGTCGCGGGTGAAGGCCTGGTCGGGGAAGGCGGACGCGAGGCGGCCGGGAGTACTTACTGCCATGCCAGTACCTTACTTGAAAGTGGGTACTAACCGTAGGGAAGTATTGAGCCAGGTGGTCCGTTGGGTCCGGTGACACCCCATCGAAAGGCGCTCCCATGACCGTGCTCGTCACCGGCACCTCCGGCCACCTCGGCCGCCTCACCGTCCTCGCCCTCCTGGACCGCGGCGTGCCCGCCGGCGAGATCGTCGCGACCGCCCGCGACCTCACCGCGATCACCGACCTGGCCGAGCGGGGTGTGCAGACCCGCCGCGCCGACTACGGCGACCCGGCCTCCCTGGACGCCGCCCTCGCCGGCGTCGACCGGGTGCTGCTGGTCTCCTCCAACGCCGTCGGCGCCCGTCTCGAGCACCACCGCAACGTCATCGACGCCGCGGCCCGCGCCGACGTCGCGCTGCTCGCCTACACGAGCGTGCTCCGCGCGGACACCAGCAGCCTCGGGCTGGCCGCCGACCACCTCGCCACCGAGGACGCGCTGAAGCAGAGCGGCGTGCCGTTCACCCTGCTGCGCAACGGCTGGTACACCGAGAACTACACCGCGAACGCCGCCCCCGCGGTCGCGACCGGCCAGGTGCTCGGCGCGGCCGGCGACGGCCGGGTCAGCGCCGCCACCCGGCGCGACTTCGCCGACGCGGCCGCGGTGGTGCTCGCCGACGGCGAGCACGCGGGCGCGGTCTACGAGCTCGCCGGCGACGACGCGTTCACGATGACCGAGTACGCCGCCGCCCTGAGCGCCGCGACCGGACACGAGATCGGCTACACCGACCTGCCGGCCGAGGAGTACGCCTCGGTCCTGGAGTCAGCCGGCGTGCCGGTCCCGTTCGCCGAGCTGCTCGCCGGCTCCGACCGAGGTATCGCGGCCGGCGACCTGGAGGATCACAGCGGCACGCTGGCCCGCCTGATCGGCCGGCCCACCACGCCGCTCGCCGACGCGCTGCGCGACACCGCGCTGTAACCCACCCGACCAACGGCCCGGCGCCGTACCGTTGGCCGGGTGCGTTCCTCTGCTGCCCTCGTCCTGACCGCGACCCTCGTCCTCACCGGCGGGGCGGTGGCGAGCGGACCGGCCATCGCGATCCCCGAGCCGTTCCGGGCCCGGACCACGACCGAGACACCGGCCCCGGTCGCTCGCGCCGACGCGGGCGCCCGGGTGCTGGCGATCTCGGTCGACGGGCTGAACCCCGCGGCGATCCGCCGGCTGGGACCGACGCGCGCCCCGGTGCTGACCCGGCTCCTCGCCGAGGGGGCGGCCACCCTCAACGCCCGGTCCTCGCGCGAGCTGACGATCACCCTGCCTAACCACACCACGATGGTCACCGGCCGCCGGATCGCCAAGAGCTCCGGCGGCCACGGCGTGACCTGGAACGACGACCTCGCCGGCCGCACCGTGCACGGCGCGGCGGAGCACCGGGTCTCCTCGGTCTTCAGCGTCGTGGCCCGGGCGGGGGGCGAGTCGGCGGTGTTCGCCGGCAAGACCAAGTTCAGCCTGTTCGACCGCTCGTGGCCGGCTGCGGTCGACCGGTCCACCATCGACACCGACCCGGTCGCGCTGGTCCGGGCGGCGCGCGCCGACCTGCGGCGCGCCGACCGCGAGCTCACGTTCCTCCACCTCGCCCTGCCCGACAAGGCCGGCCACGACGCGGGCTTCATGTCCACCCGCTACCTCGACGAGGTCGCCCGCACCGACCGGCTGCTGGGCCGGGTGGTCCGCACGATCGAGCGGACCCCGGCGCTCGCCGAGCACCTCACGCTCGTCCTCACCGCCGACCACGGCGGCCGCGGCGCCGATCACGGCGACCGCATGCGGCTGGCCAACTATCGGATCCCGTTCGTCGTCTGGGGCGCCGGCGTCACGGCCGGGGATCTCTACGCCCTGAACCCGCAGCGCGCGGACCCGGGCCACGGGCGTCCGTCGTACGACGCGCGACGCCAGCCGGTCCGCAACGGCGACCTGGCCAACCTGGTCACCGGGCTGCTCGGCCTGCCGGCCGTGCCCGGCAGCGAGTTCGACGACGGCCAGGACCTGGTGGTCCGGTGAGCGCCGAGGAGGAGCTGGCGACGCTCGTCCAGCGCGTCGACAACGCCCAGCGGCTCGCCGACATGGGCGACTACGACTGGCACATCCCGACCGACACCAACCGCTGGTCCGACCAGCTGTTCCGGATCTACGGCTACGAGCCGCAGGGCATCGACCCGTCGTACGACGTGTTCCTGGCGCACGTGCACCCCGACGACCGGGAGATGGTCCGGGCCGTGCACGCCCACGCGCACGCCACCGGCGAGGGCTGGACGATCGTGGAGCGGATCGTGCGGGCCGACGGCGAGGTGCGGCACCTGTCCACCAACGGCCAGGTCGTCACCGACGCCGACGGCACGCCGGTGCGGATGCGCGGCACCTGCGTCGACATCACCGACCGGGTCCGGGCCGAGGAGGCCCGGGAGGAGCACGCCGCCCACCTCGCCGAGGCCAACGTGCGGCGCCGGCAGGCGGTCGAGATCAACGACAAGGTGGTGCAGGGGCTGACCGCCGCGCTCTACGCCCTCGAGCTCGACGACGTCGAGCGGTGCACGTCGTACCTCACGCACACGCTGGAGGCCGCCCGCCGGATGATGGGCGACCTGGTGAGCCCGATCGACGGCGAGCTCGCACCGGGCGACCTGGTCCGCTCCACCGCGGCGACGCTCAGGACGGAGTCTCCAGCAGCAGGGTGACCGGCCCGTCGTTGACCGACTCGACCTGCATGTCCGCGCCGAAGACGCCCCGCTCGACGTGCGCGCCGAGCCGGTTCAGCTCCGCGCAGAACGCGTCGTAGAGGGGCTCGCTGACCGGGCCGGGCGCGGCCTGCTGCCAGGTCGGCCGGCGGCCCTTGCGGGCGTCGGCGTACAGCGTGAACTGGCTGACCGCCAGCACCGGCGCCCGCTCGTCGGAGGCCGACCGCTCGTCGCGCAGGATGCGCAGCTCCCAGGTCTTGCGGGCCAGCCACGCGACCTCGGTCGGTCCGTCGTCGTGGGTGATCCCGACGTAGACCAGCAGGCCGGGCTCCTCGATCGCACCGACGACCTCGCCGTCGACCCGGACCCGGGCGCTGCTCACCCGCTGGACGACCGCGCGCACCTCAGCGCACCCGGCCGAGCTCGGCCGCGGTCGGGAACGGGTTGAACCGGCAGCCCCCGAGGCCCTTGGACTGCTGCTGCATCACCGGCGCCGGCCGGCCGCGCCCGGAGCAGCCGGCGTGGCCGAAGCCGAGCCAGTGGCCGGTCTCGTGGTTGACGACCATGTGGCGGTAGTCGCGCAGCGACCCGTCGGCTGCGTTCCAGGCCGGCGAGGCGTGCTGCCAGCGGGTCTGGTTGATGACCACGTAGCGACCGACCCGGCAGCTCCACTCGGCGCTGCACACCGGCGAGAAGCCGGGCACCCGGCTCGCCTCGGCCAGCACCACCGTGAACGTGCCACCGCCCTTGACCTGGCGGAAGCGAACCCCGGCGCCGCGCCAGCCGCGCGGGTCGTCGTACGTCTGCTGGACCAGGCGGCGGAAGGTCTTCAGGCTCGCGGTGACCCGGCCGCGGGTCTGGACGTCGTACGTCACCGTGCGGCGTACGCCGACCCGGTGGTCGACCCGACCGCGCGGGCGCGACGTGCGCGAGGCCCAGCCGTGGCCCGGCGCGCGGACGGCGACCCGGACCCGCAGCGAGCGGCCGACGTCGCGCGGGGAGATCTCGTGGCGGCGGCCGGTCTCGCCCTGGATGGGCCGACCGTCGCGCAGCCACTGGTAGCGCACCCGGGTCGGGCGGGTCGACCAGCGGCCGGGGTCGGCGCGGACGGTGCGGCCGTAGCGCAGCGTGCCGGTGACGGCGGGACGCTGGCGGTTCCGGAGTACGGCCCGGCGCACCGGCGCGGTCTCGTCCGAGGTGGCGGACCCGGCTCCCGAGCCGTCGGTCGCGGTCACCGTGACGGCCAGCCGCGCGCCCAGGTCGTCGAGCGCGATCCGGTAACGCCGCTCGGTGGCGCCGCCGATCGGGGCACCGTCGCGCAGCCACTGGAAGGAGTACGACGCCGGCGCCGGCGTCCAGCCCCCGACGTCGGCGGCCAGCACCTCGTCGTACGTCGGCACGCCGGTGACCACCGGGAGGCTGGTGCTGACGGGTGCAGCGGCCGCGGGCGTGGCCGGGAGCACCGCCCCCGCGAGCGCGAGGACGACGGCGAGCGCGAGGGCCCTCAGGCCCACAGCTGCCCTTCGAGCCGGTCCTCGGCCTGGTCGACGGTGCCCTCGTAGGCCCCGGTGGAGAGGTACTTCCAGCCGCCGTCGGCGACCACGAACGCGATGTCGGCGCTCTCGCCGGCCTGGACCGCCTTGGCGGCCTGGCCGAGCGCGGCGTGCAGGATCGCGCCGGTGGAGATGCCGGCGAAGATGCCCTCGAGCTCCAGCAGCTCCCGGACCCGGCGCACGGCGTCGCGCGGGCCGACGGAGAAGCGGGCGTCGATCAGGTCCGCGTCGTACAGCTCGGGGACGAAGCCCTCGTCGAGGTTGCGCAGGCCGTAGACGAGCTCGCCGTACCGCGGCTCGGCGGCGACGATGCGCACCTCCGGCTTGGCGGTGCGGAAGTAGCGGGAGACGCCCATCAGGGTGCCGGTGGTGCCGAGGCCGGCGACGAAGTGGGTGATCGATGGCAGGTCGGCGAGCAGCTCGGGGCCGGTGCCCTCCTCGTGCGCGAGCGCGTTGGACGCGTTGCCGTACTGGTAGAGCATCACCCAGTCGGGGTGCTCCGCGGCCACCTGCTTGGCGACCCGGACGGCCTCGTTGGAGCCGCCGGCGGCGGGCGAGGAGATGATCTCCGCGCCCCACATCCGCAGCAGCTGGCGGCGCTCCTCGGAGGTGTTCTCCGGCATCACGCAGACGATCCGGTAGCCCTTGAGCTTGGCCGCCATCGCCAGCGAGATGCCGGTGTTGCCGGACGTCGGCTCCAGGATCGTGCAGCCGGGGCGCAGCGCGCCGTTCTTCTCCGCCTCCTCGATCATCTTCAGGGCCGGGCGGTCCTTGATCGAGCCGGTCGGGTTGCGGTCCTCGAGCTTCGCCCAGAGACGTACGTCGGGGCTCGGCGAGAGCCTCGGCAGACCGACCAGCGGGGTGCCGCCGACCGAGGCGAGCAGGTTGTCGAAGCGCATGTCCCCAGCATGACATCCACCGATCGGTTGACCCGTCTCGCCGCCGGATGCCCGATGTGCGAGACGTCGCCGACCGGGAGGCTGGAGCCATGCCCACCCCACCCACCGAGCCCGCCGTCGAGGTCGACGGCCTCCGCAAGACCTACGGCGCGAAAGTCGCCGTCGCCGACGTCGGCTTCACCGTTCAGCGCGGTGAGGTCTTCGGCATCCTCGGCCCGAACGGCGCGGGGAAGACCACGACGGTCGAGGCGATCGCCGGCATCCGGGTCGGCGACGCCGGCCGGATCCGAGTGCTCGGGATCGACCCCTGGACCGAGCGCGAGGCGCTGACCCGGGTGCTGTCGATCCAGCTCCAGGAGAGCCGCCTGCAGGCGAAGATCACCGTCCGGGAGGCGCTGGAGCTCTGGTCGGCGCTGTACGACGAACCGGTGCCCTGGGGCGAGGTCGCCGAGCGACTCGGACTCACCGAGCACCTCGGCCGCCGGTTCGGCGACCTCAGCGGCGGCCAGCAGCAGCGGCTCTCCGTCGCGCTCGCCCTCGTCGCGCGTCCGGAGGTGGTGATCCTCGACGAGCTGAGCACCGGGCTGGACCCCCGCGCCCGCCGCGACGTGTGGCAGGTGGTGCGCGACCTGCGCGCCGCGGGTGTGACGGTGCTGCTGGTCACCCACTCGATGGAGGAGGCCCAGGCGCTGTGTGACCGCGTCGCGATCATCGACGGAGGGCGGATCCGCGCCCTCGACACCCCCGCGGGGCTGATCCGCACCGCGGGCGAGGCGACGACGATGACGTTCGTGCCGTCGGCACCGATCGACCTCGGGGCGCTGCGCGCGCTGTCCGACGTGCGCTCGGTGCACGCCGAGGACGGCACCGTGGTCGTCACGGGCGACGAGGACGTCGCCGTCACCGTGGTGACGACCCTCGTCGCGCAGGGCGTCGTACCCAAGCGGCTGGACGTGACCTCCGGCTCGCTGGACACCGCCTACCTGGACCTCACCGCCACCGACCGGACGGAGGAGCCCGCGTGAGCACCCTCATCACCCCCGGCGCCCGCGCCGTGCTGCGCACCGAGGCGAGGCTCTTCGGCCGCGAGCTCACCTCGCTCTTCTGGATCCTGGTCTTCCCCACCGCGCTGCTGTGCATCCTCGGGGCGATCCCGAGCTTCCGCGAGCCGGACCCGGAGCTGGGCGGGCTGCGCCTCGTCGATCTGTACCTCCCGGTCACGATCCTGCTGTCGATGATCATGGCCGCGGTGATGTCGATGCCTCCCGTCGTCTTCGCCTACCGCGAGAGCGGGGTGCTGCGCCGGCTGAGCACGACGCCGCTCGGGCCGGGCGCCCTGCTCGGCGCCCAGGTGCTGCTGCACGCCGCCGCCGTCGTCACCTCGTCGCTGCTCGCGCTCGTGGTGGGCCGGCTGGTCCTCGACGTCCCGTTCCCCGACTCCCTCCTCGGCTACGGGCTGGCCCACGTGCTCGCACTGACCGCGGCGTTCTCGATCGGCGCCGTCGTCACCTCGGTCTCCCCCGACGCTCGGACCGGCAACGTGATCGGCATGCTCGTGTTCTTCCCGGCGATGTTCACCGCGGGCGTGTACCTGCCGGTCCAGGCGATGCCGGACCCGCTGCGCGACGTCCTCGGCTACACGCCCCTGACCGCGGCCGCCGAGGCGATGACCGAGGCGCTGGACGGCGGGTTCCCCGACGGGCAGCACCTGCTGGTGGTCGCCGTCTGGGCAGCGGTGCTCTCGCTGCTCGCGGTGCGCACCTTCCGCTGGGAGTGAGAGGGTACGACGCATGAGCGCGACCGTCGCCGGCGAGCAGGACTGGGACCGCGCCTTCCGACACCTCCCCCTGGTGCTGCTCGCCGTCGCCACGGTCGTCGCCCTCGCGACCGGACCGGTGGCGGGCGCGACCTCGCCCGGCTGGCGCCTGGTCGCCCAGCTCGCACTCGCCGCGGTGACCGGAGCCTGCCTGGCCTGGTGGGCCTACGTCCGGCCCCTCGCGACGGCCTCGGCCAGCACCCCGTTCCGATACACCCTGCGGACCCTCCTGGCCTTCGCGCTCACCGTGCTCAACCCGCTGTTCTGCGTCTTCGGCTGGATCGGGTTCGCCGACGCCACGGACACCTTCCGCGGACGCGGGGTGTGGCTGGCGTTCGCCGCGACCGCGGTGGTCATGGCCACCGGTCAGTCGGGCGGCCTGCCCATCGGCTCCGTGGGCCAGGTCGTGTTCTACCTGGCGCTGTTCGCCTTGAACTTCGGCCTGGCGGCCGCCATGGGGCGGTACGCGATCCACGTCGAGCGGACGAGCGAGGATCGCGCGGTCGCGATCACCGACCTGGAGCGGGTCAACGCCAGCCTCGAGGCGGCCATCGCCCGCAACGAGGCGCTGCAGCAGACCGTCGTGGCCCAGGCCCGGGTCGCCGGCGTCCAGGAGGAGCGGCAGCGCCTGGCCCGGGAGATCCACGACACCCTCGCGCAGTCGCTCGCCGCCGTGGTCGCCCAGCTGCAGGCCGCCGAGCAGGAGCCGGAGCCGGCGTCCCGGATCGCCCGGGCCGCCGAGCTGGCGCGCGGCGCGCTCGCCGAGGCGCGCCGCTCGGTGCTGGACCTGGCGCCGCAGCCGCTCGACGGCGCCTCGCTCCCGGACGCGCTGGAGCTGGTCGTGCGGGACTGGGCCGGCGACCGCGCCGAGGTGCGCGCCGACGTGGTCGTGACCGGCACCCCCGAGACGCTGCACCCCGAGGTCGAGGCGACGGTGCTGCGCGTCGCCCAGGAGTCGCTGACCAACGTGGCCAAGCACGCCGCCGCCGCCCGGGTCGGCGTGACCCTGTCGTACGACGGCGACGAGGTGGTGCTCGACGTGCGCGACGACGGCGTCGGCTTCGACCCGGACCGTCCCGCCCCCGAGGGCTCGTTCGGGCTGCGCGCCATGCGCCAGCGCGCCGAGCGGCTCGCCGGCGTACTCGCCCTGGAGTCCCGGCCGGGCGGCGGCACCGCCGTGTCGGTCCGGCTTCCGGCCCTCGCCCGGGAGGCCGCGTGAGCGGCGCGACGATCCGGATCGTGGTGGCCGACGACCACCCGGTGGTGCGCGACGGGGTGCGCAGCATGCTCAGCTCGGTGCCCGACTTCGAGGTCGTCGGTGAGGCGGCGAGCGGTCCCGAGGCCGTGACCCAGGTGCTCGCGAGCGACCCGGACGTGGTCGTGATGGACCTGCGGATGCCGGGTGGTGACGGCGTCGCCGCCGTCGGGGAGCTGCGGCGACTCGGTGCCCGCGCAGCGGTGCTGGTGCTCACGACGTACGACACCGACGCCGACACCGTGGCCGCCATCGAGGCGGGCGCGACCGGCTACCTGCTGAAGGACACGCCGGCCGAGCGGCTCTTCGAGTCCGTCCGCGCCACCGCGGCCGGCGAGACCGTGCTCTCCCCCGCTGTCGTCGCCCGGCTCGCCTCGCACGTGCGCTCGCCGTCCGGTGGCGCGGCGCTCAGCGCGCGCGAGCGCGAGGTGCTGGCGCTGGTCGCCCGCGGCACCTCCAACCGCGCCATCGCCGAGGCGCTCTTCGTCAGCGAGGCCACCGTGAAGACCCATCTGGTGCACGTCTACGACAAGCTCGGCGCCGCCGACCGCGCGGCCGCCGTGGCCATCGCCTACGACCGAGGCATTCTCGGCGGGTGACCCTCCCGCACCCGCCGAGTCAGCACCAATGGTGGGCCGAGTCAGCAGAAGTAGCGCGCCGAGTCAGCACTACTGGTGCTGACTCGGCGAGTCAGCGCAGGAAGTACTCGGGGTCGAAGTCGGCGAGCGGGATGATCTTCACCCGCGGCAACGGCTGGTTGAAGGCGTTGACGTCGTCCTCGAGGTCGTACATCGGGATGCCGAGCGCGGTGAGCTGGGTGCTCATGTACTCGCGCAGCCCGATCAGGCCGACCCGGCGGTGCCCGTCGATCAGGCCCGCGACCTGGCGCACGAAGTCGGCGTCGTGGCTGGCCAACAGCACGTCGGCGTCGTCGTGCGCCGCCAGCGCCTCCAGGGTGCGCTGAATGCCGACGTCGACGACCTTCTCGTCGCCCGAGCCGGACAGCGGGATCGGGCGGTAGTCCATCGCCAGCAGCGCCTGCACGAAGGAGTGCGGCAGCGTGCCGTTGGAGGCGTTGAGGAAGAACAGCCCGGTGACGGGCTGCTGGAGGACCTGCGCGGCGAACTGGGTGACCCGCTCCCAGCGGGGCCGCTCGTCCGGGGTGGGGCGGCGGCCCAGCAGGGAGTTGCCGAGCGTCGCGTCGATGTTCTCGCCGTCGACGAGGACGAAGGTACGACGCTCGGCGGCGCTCACGAGGTCAGACCGACCCACCGGCGACGGCGGGGAGTACGACGACCTGGTCGCCGTCCTTCAGCGTGGCCTCGAGGCCGCCGATGAAGCGGACGTCCTCGTCGTTGATGTAGACGTTGACGAACCGGCGCAGGTCGCCGTTGTCGAGCAGGCGGTCCTTGATGCCGGGGTGGTTGGCCTCGAGGTCGTCGATCAGCGCGCTCAGGCTGGCGCCGTCGCCACTGACCGCCTTCTCGCCGTCGGTGTACGTGCGCAGGATGGTCGGGATCCGGACCTCGATGGCCATGACGTGGGTGCTCCTCGGTAGCTCTGCTCAGCGGGCGCTGAGCTCGGGGACGACGGTGACCACTTCCTCGGTCACCTCGCCGTCGACGATTCTGTAGGACCTGAACTCCACGGGACCCTCGTTATTCCCGTGCTCACGGGTGCTGACCAGCACGTAGTGCGCGTTCGGCTCGCTCGCCAGCCCGATGTCGGTGCGGCTGGGGTAGGCCTCCGTCGCGGTGTGCGAGTGGTAGACGACCACCGGCTCCTCGTCGTTCGCGTCCATGTCCTTGTAGAGCTGGAACAGGTCGGTGGAGTCGAACTCGTAGAAGGTCGGGCTGCCGGCGGCGTTGACCATCTCGACGAACCGCTCGGGCCGGTCGCTGCCCTCCGGGCCGGCGACGATCCCGCAGGCCTCGTCGGGATGGTCCCGCTTGGCGTGCGCGACGATGGCGTCGTAGGTCGCCTGGGAGATGGTCAGCACCGCTCCAGACTAGGTGCCGACGCGGTCGTGGGGGTTATCGGCCCGGCCACCGGACGGCCGGTCCAGAGGTACGACGACGCCGCGGTCCCGACGGCCAGCACCCCGGCGGCGAGCAGCAGCCCGATGCTCTGCCCGCTGGCAGCGGCGACCGCTGCGACGACGGCCAGCCCCACCGCTCCCCCGAGCTGCTGGGTGGTGCTGACCAGTCCGCTGGCCGCGCCGGTGTCGCCCGCCCCGACGGCGGCCATGGCGATGCCGGTGACCTGCGGCATCGCGAGCCCGAAGCCCACCCCCACCACCGCCAGCGCGGGCGCGACGTCGACCCAGTAGCGGCCGTCCTCGGGGAAGCGGGCCAGCACCGCCAGCCCGGCCACGAACGCGACCAGCCCGCCGGTGAGCACGCGTTCGGCGCCGTACCTCTCGGCGAGCCGGGACGAGACCACGAGCGAGGAGACGGCGATGGCGGCGGTGACGGTGAGGTAGGACAGGCCGGTGCGCAGCGGCGGGTAGCCGAGCACGTCCTGCAGGTAGAGCCCGCTCAGGAACTGGAAGCTGAAGCCTGCGACCGTCATCGTGAACAGCACCGCGTTGGCGACCAGGAAGCGTCGGTCGGCGAGCACCCGGCGCGGCACCAGCGGCACCCGCGCCGCCAGGCCGGCGCGTAGCCCGGTGCCCGGGTGCTCGTCGACGAACCGCAGACCGGCGACCAGGACGGCCAGCCCGAACGGTGCGTTGACGAGGAAGACCCACCGCCAGCCGGCGAGCTCGGTCAGCACCCCGCCGGCCACCACGCCGACCGAGGCGCCCGCGGCCCCGACGAAGGCGAGCAGCCCGAAGGCACGCCCGCGCGCGGCGGGGTCGTCGTACAGCTGGGCGATCAGCCCGAGCACCACGGCGGTGCTCAGCGCTCCCCCGACCCCCTGGACGACCCGCGCGGCCACCAGCGACGCCGGACTCCAGGCGAGTCCGCAGGCGAGCGAGGCGAGGGTGAAGAGAGCGACGCCGGCCAGGAAGACCCGACGCGGCCCGATCAGGTCACCGAGCCGGCCGGCCGGGAGCAGCAGGACGGCGAACGCGACGAAGAAGCCGTTGACGACCCAGGCCAGCCCGGCATCGGAGAAGCCGAGGTCTCGGCGGATCGCGGGCAGTGCGACGTTCACGATCGTGCCGTCGAGGATCACCATCAGCTGGGTCGTGGCCAGCACGGTCAGCGCGAGGAGGCGGCGAGTTCCGGTCATGAAAGCGACCGTAACAGATCGTTCCTTACAAAACTATCTTTTGTGGATTCACCTCAGGAAGCAGCCTTGGGCTGACGGCGCCGCTGGGGCGCGGTGTGCTGCGGCGTCGCCCACGGTCCGACAACCAGCACCGTCAGCGCCTCGAGGAAGGTACGACGGGTCGCGTCGTCCAGCACCGACAGCGACGACTCGACCGCCTCGTCGACCACCTCATAGGCCCGCTGCAACAGCTTGCGGCCCTTCGGGGTGACCGCCACGACCCGCGCCCGCCGGTCCGAGCTCGACACTCTCCGCTCGGCCAGCCCTGCCTTCTCGAGGCCGTCCAGGGTCGAGACCATGGTGGTCTTGTCCAACCCGGCGAGCTCGGCGACGGCGTTCTGGGTGCGCTCCCCCTCGGCCGCCTTCATCAGCACGCAGAACTCGCGGACCGTGAGGCCCAGTCCGCTCAGCGCCCCGCCCAGCTGGGCGGCGAAGGCGTAGGAGGACTGGTTCAGCAGGAAGGACAGGTCGAGGCGTCCGTCGGAGCTCATGTCCCGACGTTAGCAAATAGTTCGTCAGTGGAACTGTTCCGCACTCAGACGGCGAATCGCGGCGTGATCTCCCCGGACAGCGCGGCCTCGATCCGGGGCAGCAGGAAGTCGCTCATCGGCGGCAGGTCGTCGACCGGCCACCAGCGCACGTCGGTGTTCTCGTCGTCGGCGGCGTACGGCTCGCCCGAGAGCCACGAGCAGGTGAAGGTCAGGTCGAGGTAGACGCCGAGGTCGCCGTTGCCGTGGGTGATCTGCGGGCTCACGCTGACCGAGGCCAGCCGGTCGACCGAGATCTCGACCCCGGTCTCCTCCAGCGCCTCCCGGCGGGCGGCGACCCCGGGCTCCTCCCCCGGGTCGACGATCCCGGTGATCGGCGCCCACTGGCCGTTGTCGGCGCGCAGGGTGAGCAGGATCCGGTCGTCGCGCACGACCACGGCGGTCACCGCGGGCAGCCACAGCTCATGGCTTCCGACCAGCTTGCGGAGCTCGACGACGAACGGCGGGATCGGCATGCCGGTCAGCCTAGTGTCGCGGGTTGGAGGTTGTTGACCGGTTGGCGTGCTCAGGGTGGGTGGCTCGCCAGGCGCCGGCGCGACGCCGTACTCGTTCGTCCTGCGAGCGTCGGCAACGCCGCGAGGTGCGTGCTCCGGGTGCGAAGCGCACAAGAACTTCCGACCCGCGGCACTCGGCAGCACAGATCACACTCGGGCGGCCCCGTGCCCGGCCCCCTCGAGGCCCGGTGACGGACGCCACCTAACCTGCTGGCCATGGCCGTCATCGACCCGCTCCTGGAGAGCCACTACGAGACCGTGCTGGCCCGCAACGCCGGCGAGACGGAGTTCCACCAGGCCGTCGCCGAGGTGCTGGAGTCGCTGGGGCCCGTCGTACGACGGCACCCCGACTACCTCCACCACGCCGTCATCGAGCGGATCTGCGAGCCCGAGCGCCAGCTGATCTTCCGGGTGCCGTGGACCGACGACGCCAACCAGGTGCAGATCAACCGGGCGTTCCGCGTCGAGTTCAACTCCGCCCTCGGCCCGTTCAAGGGCGGCCTGCGCTTCCACCCGTCGGTCTACCTCGGCATCGTGAAGTTCCTCGGCTTCGAGCAGATCTTCAAGAACGCCCTCACCGGGCTGCCGATCGGCGGCGGCAAAGGCGGGTCGGACTTCGACCCCAAGGGCAAGAGCGACGCCGAGGTGATGCGGTTCTGCCAGTCGCTGATGACCGAGCTCTACCGCCACCTCGGCGAGTACACCGACGTCCCCGCGGGCGACATCGGCGTCGGTGGCCGCGAGATCGGCTACCTCTTCGGGCAGTACAAGCGGATCACCAACCGCTACGAGTCCGGTGTGCTGACCGGCAAGGGCCTGTCGTACGGCGGCTCCCAGGTCCGTACCGAGGCCACCGGCTACGGGACGGTGTTCTTCACCGAGCAGATGCTGGCCACGGCGAACTCCTCGCTCTCGGGCCGCCGGGTGATCGTGTCGGGATCCGGCAACGTCGCGATCTACGCCGCTGAGAAGGCCATCGAGTTCGGCGCCCAGGTCGTCGCCTGCTCCGACTCCGCCGGCTACGTCGTCGACGAGGCCGGCCTCGACCTGGCGCTGCTGCGCCAGATCAAGGAGGTCGACCGGGCCCGGATCTCGGCGTACGCCGAGCAGCGGCCCGGGGCGTCGTACGTCGCGGGCGGCCGGGTGTGGGACGTGCCGTGCGAGGTCGCGCTGCCGTGCGCCACCCAGAACGAGCTCGACGGCGCCGCGGCCCGGACCCTGGTCGAGAACGGCGTGCGCGCGGTCGCCGAGGGCGCCAACATGCCGTGCACCCCCGATGCGGTGCGGGTCTTCCAGGAGGCCGGGGTGCTCTTCGCACCCGGCAAGGCCGCCAACGCGGGCGGCGTCGCGACCAGCGCCCTGGAGATGCAGCAGAACGCCTCGCGCGACTCGTGGAGCTTCGAGCACACCGAGGCCCGCCTGCACGACATCATGGTCGGGCTGCACGAGCGCTGCGCCACCGCGGCCGACGACTACGGCCTGCCCGGCAACTACGTCGCGGGCGCGAACATCGCCAGCTTCCTGCGAGTCGCCGACGCCATGCTCGCCCAGGGCGTGGTCTGACCTTCCCCCTGCTCCAGCTCGCCGACCCGTCACATTCTCGGCAGTTTTCGCGGCGTGTCGGGCGAGGATTGACGGTTCGATGACCGGACGCGCCGTACTGCTCAGCGAACCGTCAATCTTGGTACGACACACCGCGAAAAGTGCCGATTGATTGACGGGTCGGCGGGGCTTCAGGGGGCGCTGCGTCAGTCGCCGCTGAGGGCCAGGACGAGGGTCTCCTGGAGCTGGCCGATCCACTCGTAGATGTCGTGGATCTGGGCGCGCGGGTCCTCGTCGGGCAGGGCGTACCAGAACTCCTCGTCGCCCTCCTCGATCCCCAGCCGGGTGGCCAGCGCGAGCCGCAGGTCGGTGAAGGAGCGCATCCAGGCCACGGCCTCGGGCTCCTCCAGCTCCACGTCGATCATCAGCCCGTCCTCGGCCAGCTCGGGCGGCAGGCCGGCCTCCTCGAGGCCGTCGATGATCGCGACCGCCGCGGCGGCCTTGCCGTCGCGCAGCCCGCCCTCGGTGAACCGGCGGAACTCCGAGGCGGCCTCCTCGTCGTCGGGGTACGCCGTCGGGAACAGCCGCGCGAGCACCGGGTCCTCGGGCTCGCTCGTCGGGCCGCTGAAGTCCATCAGCGCCTCGAACGGGTCGCGGTCGTCGCGCGGGACGGCCGCCTCGTTGCGCAGCAGCTCGACCAGCTGGGACGCCAGCGTGCGCAGCAGGTCGGCCTCGAGGCCCGAGAACGTCGCGATGATCCGCTGGCTGCGCCGGTGCCGGTGGAAACCACTCAAACCGGGATCACTCCTGCTTCTCCATCGTGGCCCACAGGCCGTACTCGTGCATCGCCTGCACGTCGCGCTCCATCTCCTCGCGCGAGCCGGAGCTGACCACCGACTTGCCGTCCTCGTGGACCTCCATCATCAGCTTCTCGGCCTTCTTCTTCTCGTAGCCGAAGTACTTGCGGAAGACGTAGGTGACGTACGACATCAGGTTGACCGGGTCGTTCCACACGATCGTCACCCAGGGCGTGGAGCGGAGAGTGAGCTCGTCCGGGGTGAGGATCGGCTCGACCTCGACGGGGGCGGAGGACACCACCCCATGTTGGCACACTGTGGTCGTGCCGATCTCCAGTGCCACCACGAGCACCGCCCTGCTCACCGACCACTACGAGCTGACGATGCTCCAGGCCGCGCTCGGCTCGGGCACCGCCCAGCGGCGCTCGGTCTTCGAGCTGTTCCCACGACGTCTCCCCGAGGGCCGGCGGTACGGCGTCGTGGCCGGTGTCGGTCGCGCCCTCGACGCGATCGAGGCGTTCCGGTTCGACGAGCAGGTGCTCGCGGTCCTGGCGGACGTCGTCGACCGCCCGACGCTCGACTGGCTGGCGTCGTACCGCTTCTCCGGCGACGTGTGGGGCTACCCCGAGGGCGAGGTCTACCTGCCGTACTCCCCACTGCTGGTGGTCGAGGCGTCCTTCGCCGAGGCGGTGCTGCTGGAGACCCTGCTGCTCTCGATCTACAACCACGACAGCGCGATCGCCTCGGCCGCCTCGCGGATGACCGCCGCCGCGGGCGACCGGCCCTGCATCGAGATGGGCTCGCGTCGTACCCACGAGGAGGCGGCGGTCGCGGCCGCCCGGGCGGCGTACGTCGCCGGCTTCGCGAGCTCCTCCAACCTCGCCGCGCGGCAGCGGTACGGCGTCCCGACCACCGGCACCAGCGCGCACAGCTTCACCCTGCTCCACGACACCGAGGCCGACGCGTTCCGCGCCCAGGTGTCCTCGCTGGGACGCGGCACCAGCCTGCTCGTGGACACCTACGACATCCGCGAGGCGGTCCGGCAGGGCGTCGAGATCGCCGGCCCGGAGCTGGGCGCAGTGCGCCTGGACTCCGGCGACCTGGGGGTGCTCGCCCACGAGGTGCGCGCCCAGCTCGACGAGCTGGGGGCGACCTCGACCCGGGTGATCGTCACCAGCGACCTCGACGAGTTCGCGATCGCCTCGCTGGCCGCCGCACCGGTCGACGGGTACGGCGTCGGCACCCAGCTCGTCACCGGCAGCGGCCACCCGACGTGCGGGTTCGTCTACAAGCTGGTGGCCCGCGAGGGCGACGACGGCGAGCTGGTCTCGGTGGCGAAGCGGAGCAAGGACAAGGTCTCGGTCGGCGGGCGCAAGTGGGCGCTGCGCCGGCGTACCCCCGCCGGGGTGGCGGAGGCGGAGATCGTCGGCATCGGCGCCCCGCCCACCGACGACGGCGACGACCGCGCCCTGCTCGTGCCGCTGGTCCGCGACGGCGAGGTCGTCGGCCGCGAGTCGCTCGAGACCGCCCGTGAGCGGCACCTGCTCGCCCGCGCCGAGCTCCCCGTCGCCGCCCAGTCGATGTCGCGCGGTGAGCCCGTGATCCCGACCCTCCACGTGTGACCCCCGTCCTCGCCGAGTCAGCACCACTGGTGCTGACTCGGCCATCCACTTCTGCTGACTCGGCACCGTAGGGTCGGAGCATGACGCGTGCGCTGATCGTGGTCGACGTGCAGAACGACTTCTGCGAGGGCGGTTCGCTGCCGGTGGCGGGGGGCGCGCAGATAGCCCACGACGTGAACCGGCTCGTACGACGCTGGCAGGCGAGGCTCCCGGACGCCCCGGACTACGCCCACGTGGTGGCGACCAAGGACCACCACATCGACCCGGGCGCCCACTGGTCGCGCGAGCCCGACTTCGTCGACTCGTGGCCGGTGCACTGCCGGGTCGGCACCGACGGGGAGGCCTTCCACCCCAATCTCGACCCGCAGCCGTTCGACGCGGTCTTCCTCAAGGGCGAGCACGCGGCGGCGTACTCCGGCTTCGAGGGCAGTACGGCGGAGGGGGTCCCGCTCGCGACCTGGCTGCGCGACCACCAGATCACCGACGTCGACGTGTGCGGGATCGCGACCGACCACTGCGTCCGGGCCACGGTCCTCGACGCGGTCCAGGAGGGCTTCGCGGTCCGCCTGCTGCCCGGCCTGTGCGCGGGAGTGGCGCCGGAGACGAGCGAGGCCGCGATGGCCGAGATGATCGACGCGGGAGCCGGCGTTGCCTGAGCTGGAGGCGGACCTGGCCGGAGGCGTGCTCCGGCTGCGGCTGAACCGCCCGGAGGTGTTCAACGCCTTCTCGCGTGAGATGGCGCTGAGCTTCGCCGCCGAGCTGGAGGCCGCCCACCACCGCGAGGACGTCCGGGCCGTGGTGCTGACCGGTGCCGGAGCGGCCTTCTCGGCCGGTGCCGACATCTCCGGGGGCGAGAGCTTCGACGCGGAGACGATGCCGACCGCCAATCGGATGGTCCGCGCCGTGGTCTCCTGCGACAAGCCGGTGCTGGCCGCCGTCAACGGCGTCGCGGCCGGCATCGGCTGCTCGCTCGCGCTGGCCGCGGACCTCCAGGTGGCTGCCGGGTCGGCGTCGTTCCTGCTCGCCTTCACCCGGGTCGGCCTGATGCCCGACGGCGGCTCCTCGGCCACCGTCGCCGCGGCGGTCGGCCGGGCGCGGGCGATGCGGATGGCGCTGCTCGCCGAGCCGCTCTCCGCGCAGGAGGCGTACGACGCCGGGCTGGTCACGCACCTCGCGTCGGACGACGCCTTCGAGACGCTCGTCGACAAGCTCGCCGGCCGGCTCGCCTCCGGGCCGCCGCTGTCGTACGCCGCCACCAAACGGGCGATCAACGCCGCGACCCTCCCCGAGCTGGACGCGGCCCTGGACCGCGAGAGGTCGGGCCAGGAGCTGCTGTTCCGCACCGCCGACGTCGCCGAGGGCGTCGCCGCGTTCGCCGAGCGCCGGCGGCCGGTCTTCCGGGGCAGCTGAGGGCCGGCCGGCCGGTTGGGCGGTCGGGGCGGCGGGGCGCTCGCGGATTCATCACGGTATGCAGGCGAGTCGGCAGATCCCACGGCGTACCCACCATGGGCAGTGCGAACTGACCTACATACCGTGATGAACCTGGGGCTGCTGTGCCGCCAGGACCCAGCCGATGAGCGGCTGCCGGGTGCCGACGCCGGTGGACGACCGGCGCTGAGCCGGCGGTTCACCTAGACTCCCGGCGACATCGGGGAGGCAGTGGTGGAGCAGCAGCACACCCGGGCGGCGGCCCTCGCGCCGCTGCGGGAGCCGAACTTCCGGTGGTACTTCCTCTCCCGCGTCGTCAACCTCTGCGGTACGACGATGGCCCCGATCGCCCTGGCCTTCGCGGTGCTCGAGATCAGCGACTCCCCCGGCGACCTCGGCCTGGTGCTCGCGGCGCACAGCATCCCGATGGTCGTCTTCGTGCTCGCCGGCGGTGTGATCGCCGACCGGCTCGGCCGGACCCTGGTGATCCAGGGCTCGAACGTGCTCTCCGCGCTCAGCCAGGGCGCCCTCGCCACCCTGCTGCTGACCGGTCAGGCGGAGCTGTGGCACTTCGTGGCGCTCTCGGCGTTCAACGGCACCGTCTCGGCGGCCAGCCTCCCGGCCCTCGCCGGGCTGGTGCCCCAGCTGGTGCCGCGCGAGCAGCTGCAGCCGGCCAACGTGCTGAGCTCGATGTCGCGCAACGCCCTGGCGATCCTCGGACCGAGCATCGCGGCGACCCTGGTCGTGACCGTCGGCCCGGGCTGGGCGCTCGCGGTCGACGCGGCCACCTGGGCCGCGTCCGCGGTCCTGCTGCTGCCCATCCGGATCCCGCCACGGGTGGTCTCCCCCGAGCCGACGTCGGTGCTCGTCGAGCTGCGCGAGGGCTGGACGTACTTCCGCGGCACCACCTGGCTGTGGGTCGTGGTGCTGGCCTTCAGCGTCCTCAACGCGATCCATGCCGGCGGGCTGAACACCCTCGGCCCGGTGCTCGCCCAGGACTCCGACATCGGCGAGCACGGCTGGGGGCTGATCATGTCGGCCCAGGCGGTCGGCCTGTTCGCGATGACCCTGCTGCTGATGCGCTTCACCCTGCAGCGGCCGCTGCTGTGGGGGATGCTCGGCGTGGCGGTCTTCGGGCTGCCGATCGTGGTGCTCGGCGCCTACCCGCACACCGTCGCGGTGATGCTCACGGCGGTCCTGGCCGGCATGGGGATCGAGCTGTTCGGCCTCGGGTGGAACCTCGCCATGCAGGAGCACGTGCCGGCCGAGATGCTCTCGCGCGCCTACTCCTACGACATGCTCGGCTCGTTCGTGGCGATCCCCGTGGGACAGCTCGCGTTCGGTCCGCTGGCCGCGGCGCTCGGCGTACGACGGGTGCTGGTCGTGGCCGGGATCGCCTACCTGCTGATCGCCCTGGCCACGCTGCTCTCCCGCTCGGTGCGGACCCTGCCCCGGGTGCCGGTCAGTCCGAGCACCACTTCTGAGCCAGTGTCCGGATGACCGTCAGGTTGCGATTGGTCGCGACACCCAGCTTCCTCTCGACGGTCGCATTGGTCAGCCGTGCCTCGCGGTAGTTCTCCCCCAGCAGCAGGTGCACCGCCCGGCCGCCGACCTTCGCGACCTCCTCGGCCGTGCTGGCGTCCTCGAGCGCGGCGACCGCGGCCTCGGACGGAGGCTGCTTCAGCAACGAGACGTAGTGCCGTCCCCCGTGCCCGAACGACTCCGCGTGCTCGGCGACCTCGCGCAGCTCGGCCTTCGTGAAGCAGATCGTCGGCACCTCGAAGCCGGCCCGGTCCCGGAACGCCTGCTCCAGCGCCGCCTCGATCCGAGCCCGTGATCGCATCGTGGTGTCGAAGCGGACGTTGCCGGTGTTGATGTAGGTCTCGACGTTCGTGAAGCCGGCGGCCTCGGCCGCCGCGACGATGTCGCCCTTGGGGAACTTCCGTTTCGCCCCCAGGTTGATCGCCCGCAGGAACCCGATCCACGTCGCCACCGGCCGATCATCGCACTCCGCGCCGAAAACCCGTCGCGGTCGCACGGGCCCCGCGCCTACCCTCGGTCCGGGCGAGATCAGCAGCCGGCCCGGTGTGCCAACGGTCGGTCCTGCGCGTCGTACCTCGCCCATGTCCTCCGGTACACGCGCTCCTCGCGCGAAGGTTCGACTCCTTCAACCGGCGGGCGGACGGGGGCGGCAGCGGGGCCACGCCAGCGGCCCGGACGGTCAGCACGACGTCCGGCACCCCGCGCGGTCCCGCGCCCCCGTCCGCCCGTCGACCAGCCCAGCCCAGCACCACCTCGCCCCGACCCGGCTCCACGACACGAGAGGAGGACGCCATGTCCCCGTTCCGCAGCACCATCACCGTCCGCTCCCAGCTCCGGCTGCTGGAGTACGTCGACGGCGCCCTCACCCGGGTCCTCGGGCCCGGTCGGCACCGTCGCGCCCGCCGGGCCGAGTACCAGCCCGTGCTGGTCGCCGACCGCATCGAGACCGTCGCGCCGCAGGACGTGCCGACCTCCGACGGCGTGACCGTCCGGGTGAGCGCGGCCGTCCGCTGGGGCGTCGACGACCCCGGCGCGTTCGCGGAGACCGCGGTGGACGCCTCCGCCGTGGTCTACCTCGCGGTGCAGATCGCCCTGCGCGACGCCCTGGTCGGCACCGGTGCCGAGGACGCCGTACACCTGGCTCGGACCGGGCTGGCCGACTCGCTGACCGCGGCGGCCCGCGCGGCCGGCGCCGAGGTCGGCATCGGCGTCCGGTCGGTCGTCGTCAAGGACGTGATCCTGCCGCCGGAGCTGCGCTCGGCGTACGCCGACCTGGTCGCCGCCCGGACCCGCGGCCTGGCGCAGCTGGAGGCCGCCCGGGCGGAGACCGCCGCGCTGCGGTCCCTGGCCAACGGCGCCAAGCTGCTCGACGACCACCCGGCCCTGGCCCGGCTGCGCCTGGTCCAGGCGCTGCCGCCGGGCTCGACCGTGGAGCTCGGCTGAGCGCGCCGTCTGGCCCGGCCCGGCAGACTGTGCCCATGTCGGAGACCGTGATCACCGTCCAGGGCAGCTACGACGCGTTCCACCCCGCGGAGCGCGCGACCGTGACGGTCGCGGTCGGCTTCGAAGGAGCCGACCGCGGCCAGGTCGTCGCGCGCACCACCGCGGGGACGGCCGCACTGGTGGCGGGCATCGCGGAGCGGCACGACGCCGAGCGCGGACCGGTGACCTGGCACGCCACCGACCGGCTCCGGGTCTGGTCGACGCGGCCGTTCCACGACAAGGGCGAGCAGAAGCCGCTCGTGCACCACGCACAGACCACGACGCGCGCCAAGTTCCGCGACTTCGAGGAGCTGGCACGCTGGATCGAGGCCGCGGCCGGCCACCCCGGCGTCAGCGTCGCCGGCATCGAGTGGGCGCTCACCGAGCAGACCAAGCGGAACGTCGTCGAGGGCGTGCGCGCCCGCGCGGTCGAGGAGGCCCGCCACAAGGCCCAGGGGTACGCCGACGCACTCGGCCTGGGCCCGGTGCGCTGCGCCGCGATCGCCGACCCGGGGATGCTCGGGGACCACAGCAACGCCCAGGGCGGCATCACCGCGGCGGCGTACTCCCGAGCCGGCAAGGCCGAGGAGCCGGGTGGGCTGTCGTTCACGCCCGAGGACATCGCGGTCTCGGCGACCGTCGACGCCCGGTTCCTGGCGTGAGCCTAGGTTTCGAGACGCGGCGCACGCCCCGTCGCTGCGCTCCGGTGCATGCCGACGCTCCTCAACCTGTTTCGCTGGTCCTGCCCGGCTCGCACGCTCGCCGGGCAGGGCTCACAGGTTGCCGCGGCGCTCCTGCTCGCGCTCGATCGCCTCGAAGAGCGCCTTGAAGTTGCCCTTGCCGAAGCCCAGCGAGCCGTGCCGCTCGATCAGCTCGAAGAACACCGTCGGCCGGTCGCCGAGCGGCTTGGTGAAGATCTGCAGCAGGTAGCCGTCCTCGTCGCGGTCGACCAGGATGCCCCGCCGCTGCAGTTCCTCGATCGGCACCCGGACCTCGCCGATCCGGGCGCGCAGCTCGGGGTCCTCGTAGTAGGAGTCCGGCGTCGTCAGGAACTCCACGCCGTTGGCGCGCAGCGCGTCGACCGAGGCCAGGATATCGCCGGTGGCGACGGCGAGGTGCTGGGCGCCGGCGCCGCGGTAGAACTCCAGGTACTCGTCGATCTGCGAGCGCTTCTTGGCGATCGCCGGCTCATTGAGCGGGAACTTCACCCGGTGGTTGCCGTTCGCGACGACCTTGCTCATCAGCGCGGAGTAGTCGGTGGCGATGTCGTCGCCGATGAACTCAGCCAGGTTCACGAAGCCCATCACCCGGCGGTAGAACCGCACCCACTCCTCCATCCGGCCGAGCTCGACGTTGCCGACGATGTGGTCGAGGGCCTGGAAGATCCGCGCAGGCTGACCCTCGCGCGGCACCCAGGAGCCGCGCCGGGTCACGTAGCCGGGCAGGTACGGGCCGTCGTACCGGCTCCGGTCGACGAGGGTGTGCACCGTCTCGCCGTACGTCGCGATCGCGGCGATCCGGACCGTCCCGTGCTCGTCGGTGACGTCCTCGGGCTCGCGGGTGACCGTCGCGCCGGCGCGGCGGGCCTGGGCGATGCAGCGGTCCACGTCGGGCACCTCGAGGGCGATGTCGACGACCCCGTCGCCGTGTCGGCGGTGGTGGTCGGCGAGCGGGCTGTCGGGGTCGACGGCGCCGTTCAGCACGAAGGTGATCGACCCCGAGCGCAGCACGAAGGACTTGTGGTCGCGCCGGCCGGTCTCCGGGCCGGCGTACGCGACCAGCTCCATCCCCCAGGCCGACTGGTAGTAGTGCGCGGCCTGGGTGGCGTTGCCGACGACGAAGACGATCGCGTCCCACCCGGTCACCGGGAAGACGTCGTTCGCGGCGTCGTACTCCACGAGGCCGACCAGCTGCCGGAGCTGTTCGAGGGTGAGGTCGGCCTGGAGCTCGTCGGGGGTCAGCATCATGCGCGCCAGCGTGGTCTGCGCCACACAGGCTGTGCAACAGTACGACGAAGCACTGGTCAACCTGTCCAGTCGCGAGCCCCTCAGGAGGGTGTGCAGTGGACGACCTGGATGCTCGCCTGATCGAGCTGTTCGCGGCCGAGCCGCGGATCGGGGTGCTCGAGGCGTCCCGGCGGCTGGGGGTCGCGCGCGGCACCGCGCAGGCCCGGCTGGACCGGCTCGCGACGGCCGGCGTGGTGTCCGGCTGGGGACCCGACCTGGATCCGGGTGCGCTGGGCTACCCCGTGACCGCCTTCCTGACCCTGGAGATCCGCCAGGACACCGCGGGCGGGGGCGGGCACGACACGGTCGGGGCGCACCTGGCCCGGATCCCGGAGGTGCTGGAGGCGCACACCATCACCGGCGCGGGCGACCTGTGGGTGCGGGTGGTGGCACGCAGCAACACCGACCTACAGCGGGTCATCGACCGGGTGCTCGCGGACCCGGCGATCGTGAGGTCCTCGACCGTGATCGCGCTGGCGACCCAGGTGGGCTACCGAGTGCTGCCCCTGGCCCGGAAGGCCGGGCAGGCGGGCCAGTCAGGTCAGGCAGGTCACGCAGAGACCGACGCGAGCTGATCGGAGAGGTCGGCGGCCGCGGAGAGGATCCGCTTGCCGACCGTGTCGGGGTCGAGGTCGCCCAGGGTGACGACGCCGACGCTCGCCTCGAAGCCGTCCATGCCGCGCACCGGGGCGGCGATGCCGCGCGCTCCGGGCTGCAGCTCGCCGCTGGTGACGACGTACCCGGCGTCGCGGCCGTCGGCCACCCCGCCGTCCCGGCCGGCGAGGATCGCCTTGCCGGCCGCGCCCTGCTCGAGCGGGTGCCGCGCGCCGACCCGGTAGCTGACGTGGAAGTCGGTCCACGAGGGCTCGACGACCGCGAGCGCGAGCGCCTCCTCGCCGTCCGCGACCGTGAGGTGGGCGGTGCAGCCGACCTCCTCGGCGAGCCGACGCAGCACGGGTACGGCGACGTCGCGCAGGGCCGGCTGGACGGCGGACGCGAGGTGCAGCACGCCCAGCCCGACGTGCAGCCGACCGCGGACGTCCTTGCGGACCAGCGCATGCTGCTCGAGGGTGCTGACCAGGCGGTAGACCACCGTGCGGTTGACCTCCAGGCGGCCGGCGAGCTCGGTGACGGTCAGGCCGCCGGGCGACCCGGCGAGCACCGTGAGGACCCGCAACCCGCGGTCGAGCGTCTGGGAGGTCTCGGCGGGCATGCGCCCGAGTCTGGCATACCGACAGTATCTCCGCAGCCTGTCGAGCGGTCTTCCCGGGGACCAAGACGACTCCTCACGCCGCCGGGAGCCCCAGCGGCGTCAGGAGGTCTTCTTGATCGCCCACTCGCGGACCCGGTCGATCCGGGTGGCGAGCTGCTGGGCGTTCGCGACGGCCGCGGCCGGCCCGCCGCACTCCTTGCGCAGCTTGGCGTGGGTCATGCCGTGCGGCGTGCCGGTCCGGTGGTACCAGGCCGCGACCAGGCCGTTGAGCTCGCGCCGCAGCACGGCCAGCTGCTCGTGGGTGGCGACCTCGGCCACCTCGTCGACGGCCACCTTGGCCTCGTCGGCCCGCGCCGACATGGCGGACTGCTGCTTCCGGGCCCGGTCGTGCTGCCGCTGCTGCAGCAGCTCGCGCATCTGGTCGGGTTCGAGCAGCCCCGGGATGCCGAGGAAGTCCATCTCCTCCTCCGAGCCGACGTGCACCTCGCCGGCGTGGCCGAACTCGCCGCCGTCGAAGAGCACCCGGTCGAAGCGCGCCTCCGAGCCGAGCGCCTCGAAGGACTGGCCCAGCTCGTCGGAGGCCGACTCCCCCTGGTTCGCCTGCTCCAGGAGCCGGTCCTCGGCGGCGAAGATGTCGTCCTCGTCGCGGACCCGCTTGCCCAGCACGTGGTCGCGCTCGACCTCCATCTCCGAGGCGAAGCCGAGCAGGCCCGGCACGCTCGGCAGGAACACCGAGGCGGTCTCGCCGCGCGAGCGCGAGCGCACGAAGCGGCCGACGGCCTGGGCGAAGAACAGCGGCGTGGAGGTCGTCGTCGCGTAGACGCCGACGGAGAGGCGCGGTACGTCGACGCCCTCGGAGACCATCCGGACCGCGACCATCCAGCGCTGCTCGCCGGCGCTGAACGCCGAGATCCGCTTCGAGGCGAGCTTCTCGTCGGAGAGCACGATCGTCGGCAGCTCGCCCGTGATCTGCTTCAGCGTCTTGGCGTAGGCCCGCGCGGACTCCTGGTCGGTGGCGATCACCAGGCCGCCCGCGTCGGGGACGTGCCGGCGTACCTCGGTCAGCCGGCTGTCCGCCGCCGCCAGCACCGACGGGATCCAGGAGCCCTGCGGGTCCAGGGCGGTGCGCAGCGCCTGGTTGGTGAGGTCCTTGGTGAGCGGCTCCCCGAGCCGCGCGGAGATCTCGTCACCGGCGCTGGTGCGCCACGACATGTCGCCGGAGTAGGCCATGAACAGCACGGGTCGGACCACGTGGTCGGCGAGCGCGTGGGCGTAGCCGTAGGTGAAGTCGGCCGCCGAGCGCGGGATGCCGTCGTGGCCGGGCTGGTAGGTCACGAACGGGATCGGGTTGACGTCGGAGCGGAACGGCGTGCCGGTCAGGCACAGCCGGCGCGCCGCCGGCTCGAACGCCTCGCGCACCCCCTCGCCCCAGGAGAGCGCGTCACCGGCGTGGTGGACCTCGTCGAGGATCACCAGCGTCTTGAAGCGCTCGGCCCGGATCCGCATCGCGAGCGGGTTCACCGCGACTCCGGCGTATGTCACGGCGACTCCGACGAAGTCCGCCGAGGTCTTGCCCTTGCCCGCGGAGTACGTCGGGTCGATCGGGATCCCGGCCCGCTCGGCGGCCTCGGCCCACTGGAGCTTGAGGTGCTCGGTCGGCGCCACGACGATGATCCGGTCGACGATCCGCCGGCCCAGGAGCTCGGCGGCCACCGAGAGCGCGAAGGTCGTCTTGCCGGCACCCGGCGTCGCCACCGCGAGGAAGTCGCGCGGCTGGGTCTCGAAGTACTGCTTCATCGCCGCCGTCTGCCAGGCGCGCAGCGACGGCGCCGTGCCCCAGGCCGCACGCTCCGGCCACGCCGGGGTGAGCGCGGTGGGCTGGAGGGCGGCGTCGTCAGGACGCCCGGTCACTCGTCGGAACCCGAGCCGCCGTCGTTCATCGACTCCCAGACTTCCTTGCAGTCCGGGCAGACGGGGTACTTCTCGGGCGCCCGGCTCGGCACCCAGACCTTCCCGCACAGCGCGACCACGGGCGTGCCCATGACCATCGCCTCGGTGAGCTTGTCCTTGTCGACGTAGTGCGAGAACCGCTCGTGGTCGCCGTCGTCCGTGGGGACGGTACGCCGGTCCTCGCGGACCCGCTCGTCGACGGCGGTGCCGGTCCCGAATCCGATGGTGCTCACTGGTCCAGCCTACGGCAGGACGAGCTCGCGTCCGAACCTCCGCCGGTGGCCGCTGCGCCCTGACATCCCCTGCGATCTCGGACACGCGGGTCGCGACTTCGCCCCCGGTCGCGCCGCTCGCCACCGTCGACGGGTCCGCCGGCGCCCGTCAGTTCAGGCCGGGGTCACCGGGGCGGGTGGAGTGCATGGCCAGGTCGCCGGGCTGACGGCGCAGCACGTCGCGCCACAGCTCGCCGGGGTCGCGGCGGAAGACGTCCGGGGCCTGCGCGGCGACGACGTACCAGGCCCCCTCCTCGATCTCGCCCTCCAGCTGGCCGGCACCCCAGCCGGCGTACCCGGCGAAGATCCGCAGGCGGTCGACGGTGCCCTCCACGAGCTCGGGAGGCGTGTCGAGGTCGAGCAGGCCGAGCCGTCCGACGACCTCCCGGAAGCCGACCGGCACGTCGTCGGCGGCGCGGAGCAGGGCGACGGCCAGCGCGCCCTCGGTGCTGACCGGGCCGCCGAGGAAGAGCACCTCGGGCTCGCTGACCACGTCGTCCCAGGGGGTCAGCACCTCGGAGACCAGCACCGGCGAGGGCCGGTTGAGGACGACCCCGAGCACGCCGTCGTCGTCGGCGTCGAGGATCAGCACGACGGTGTCGGCGAAGTTGGGGTCCACCAGCGCAGGCGTCGCTACCAGCAGCATCCCCACGCCGAGCTCGGTCATGGCCCCATCCTCGCACCGCCGAGGAGGGGCGGCGCGAGGACGCGGTGCCAGGTGGGTGCGATCAGACGGCGATGGTCGTACGAAGACGGTCCAGGAACGACGCCCAACCGTGCTGGCGACGCTCCCGCGGGGCGCCGGCGTACGTCGCCCGCGCCTCTGCCTCGATCCGTGCACCGATCCGCGCAGCCCTGGCGTCGTGCGGAGCGGCGAGCCCCGCGGTGACCGCGAGCATCGCGTGCTCGTTGGCCGTCGCGCGGGCGAGCGCCGCGGCCATCTCCGCGCCCTGCGGGTTGTCGCGGTAGCGGTCGAGGATCGCGCGGGTGCCCGGCAGGTCGGCCGCGGCGGCCCGCCACGCGGTCACCACGGCGGCTTCGAGATCCATCGGCTGGTGCAGCAGGAGCTCGCGCTCGATCCGGCCGGAGAGCCGGGCGTGCCAGCGGAGCAGGAAGGCGCCGAGGAGGGTCAGCTCGTCACCGAAGGTCTCGGCAACGCCCTCGACGTCCATGGGCAGGTGACCGTCGAGGCGTCGGTCGGCCTCGGCGATGACAGCGCGCAGCGTCTCGCTGCGGCTCGGAAGGGTCTTCAGGGTCATGATCAGCTCCTCGCAGGTCGCTCACATACCGTGAGTACGTACCCAAGGTACTCCCACATACCGACGGTATGCAAGCCATTCCGCGTGATGCCCGCCACGTCGTACCGACGGTCGGTTCTATGCTGTCGGGATGCCGAAGTCGCCCGCCGCCAAGCTGGACCCCCAGGTGTCGGACGTGTCCGGCGCCAGTCGCCGGCAGCAGTACTCCGCCTCCACCAAGAAGGCGCTGGTCGACATCGCCGAGGAGCTGTTCACCGAGCACGGCTACGCCGCGACGTCGCTCGACGCGATCGTCGCCGGCGCCCGGGTCACCAAGGGCGCGCTCTATCACCACTTCAGCGGCAAGCAGGCGCTCTTCGAGGCCGTCTTCGAACGGGTCGAGACCGATGCGTCGAAGTCCATCCAGAAGGCGCTGCGCGGGAAGCAGGACCCCTGGGACAAGGCGCTGGCCGGTCTGCGGGCCTTCCTCTCCGTCGTCCAGGAGCCGCGCTACCGCCGGGTCGTGATCCAGGAGGGCCCGGCCGTGCTCGGCTACGAGCGCTACCGCGAGCAGGAGGAGCGCTCCACCTTCGCCAACGTCTTGGAGATCGTCCGCTCGGTGATCTCCGCGGGCACCTGGGAGCTCGAGGAGGACATGCTGCAGACGTTCTCGCGGATCTTCTTCGGCGCGATGTCCTCGGCCGGCGAGTCGGTCGCGAGCGCGGACGACCCGATCGAGGCCGCGCAGCGGGTCGAGACCGCGATCGGGTTCATCCTCCAGGGTTTCCAGGCCCTGGCCGACGCGGGCGTCGCGCTGCCGGCCGGCGCCCCGACGGACGCCGGGCCGGAAGCCGGATAGCTACTTGCCGACGGTCACGGAGCCGTTGGCGGCGTCGACCGGCACCAGCTCGACCCAGGTGCGCCCGGCCGGGACGGTCAGCTCGCCCGCCTTGGTCGCGAGCGTGACCGAGTCGCCGAGGTCCTTCTTGGTCCAGGTGCCGCGGACCAGCCGGCCGTCGTGGAAGAGCATGGCCTGGCCGCGACCCTCGAACTTGGACTCGGGCACCGGGTTCCCGGCGGGGTCGGTGTAGCCGGCGTCGCCGACCTTGACCCGCAGCACCAGGACGGTGTCGGCCGGGAACTCGTCACCCTCGGCGGCGAAGGTGTTCTCGTTGACGTACTTCTTGCCGTCGAAGGTCCAGTTGGTGGTGTGGCTGCCGAACGACGCGGCGAGCGTCTTCGCCGGCTGACCCTGCGGCAGATCGGCGGCCTCGCCCCACGGGAGGTAGTCGTCGGGGCGGCTGGCCTCGTCGCGCTCGGTCGACTTCACGGTCTTCTTCAGGTCCGCGAAGAGGTTGTACGGCGCGCTGCGCGAGGTGTTGCGGGAGAAGCCGGGGCCGCCCTCCTGGATGAACTTGATGCCGGCCTTGTTGATCCGGTCGATCGTGACCCCGGCCGCGCCGCTGGTCACCACGGTGGCGCCGGTGGGCTTGACGATGCCGATGTCGCTGGCCCGCATCGACCGGACCGGACCGACCTCGCCGGGGATCTTCGAGAAGAACATCACGGCGAGCCGGGTCACCCCGCCCTCGACCAGCTCCTCCACCACCAGGTCGGCACTGCCGAGACCCTGCTGCGGGGAGCTCGAGGCGGTGTTGTCGATCTTCGCCACGATCACCGGGTGCTCCTGCGCCGCACTGTCGTCGCCCTCGACCGGCAGGCCGGTCAGCGGCCAGGTGGAGTCGAGGACCGAGCCACCGGCGATCTCCTGGGCCTCGGGACCGTCGTCGTCGGACTTCTTCTCGTCGCCACCGCAGGCGGAGAGGACCAGACTGGCGGCGACCAGGGTCGAGGCGAGCAGGCGGGCACGGCGCACGAGGCAGCTCCGTTCGTAGCGGGATTGGTGTAGTGGGGTGGTCGACTTCGAGTGTGCGGCGCGACCGGTCCGCGTGGGGGGAGGCGCGCCCGGCCCCCCGTCCAGGAGTCCGCTGACGCGTCCTGCTCAGCCGAGCGAGGACCCGCCGTCGACGTACAGGGTCTGGCCGGTGATGTACGACGCCTCGTCGCTGCACAGGAACGCGGCCGCGGCCGCGATGTCCTCGGGGAAGCCGACCCGCTTGACCGGGTTGGCGTCCGCGTTGAGCTTGCGGAACTCCTCGACGTCCATCTTCAGCCGGGCCGCGGTGGCGTCGGTCATCTCGGTGGCGATGAACCCGGGCGCGATCGCGTTGGCGTTGATGCCGAACGGGCCGAGCTCGATGCCGAGGGTGCGGGTGAAGCCCTGGATGCCCATCTTGGCCGCGGAGTAGTTGGCCTGGCCGCGGTTGCCCAGCGCCGAGATGCTGGAGAGGTTGAGGACCTTGCCGTAGCGCTGCTCGACGAAGTGCTTCTGCGCGGCCTTCGTCATCAGGAACGCACCCTTGAGGTGGACCCCGATGACCAGGTCCCAGTCGACCTCGGTCATCTTGAACAGCAGGTTGTCGCGGGTGATGCCGGCGTTGTTGACGAGGATGTGGATGCCGCCGAGCTCCTCGACCACCCGAGCCACGGCGGCGTCGACGGACTCCGCGTTGCTGACGTCGGCCCCGATGCCCACGGCCTTGCCGGGGAGCGACGCCGCGGCCTCCGCCGCCGCGGTCTCGTCGAGGTCGATGATCGCGACCGCCGCGCCCTCCTCGGAGAACCGGGTGGCGGTCCCGAACCCGATGCCGCGCGCGGCTCCGGTGATGACGGCGACGCGTCCGTCGAATCGACCCATGGTGAGCTCCTCCTGAGATGGTGACTGGCCGGCAGCCTCCGTCACTCTAGAGGAGGGCCGTGCGGAGCCGGGCGGCGTACTCCCCCCGCTCGGCGAGGTCGGCGTACGTGGTCCGGGGCCAGAAGAAGCCGCGCAGCCCGTCGCCCTTGGTGCGCGGGACGACGTGCAGGTGCAGGTGCGGCACGGACTGGCTGACGACGTTGTTCATCGCGACGAAGCTGCCCTGCGCGCCGAGCCCGGCGACGACCGCGGTCGAGAGCCGCTGCGCGGCGGCCAGGAAGCCGTCGCGCAGGCCGGCTGGCAGGTCGGGCAGGGTGACGACGTGCTCGCGCGGGACGAGCAGGACGTGGCCCTTGAAGACCGGCCGTTGGTCGAGGAAGGCGACCAGGTCGGCGTCCTCCCAGACCAGGTCGGCGTCGGTCTCGCCGGCCACGATCGAGCAGAAGACGCAGGTCATGACGGCAGGCTAGCGGCGGGTCACCCGGGCGGTCTTGGCGCTGCGCACGGTCACCGTGTCGAAGTGCTGTCGGCTGCCCGTCACCCGGACGCTGATCCGCTTGCCGACGTCCCTGCGGGTGAGGCGGTACGCCGTGCCCGTCCGCACCTTGGTCCCGTTGCGGAACCAGGTCAGCCGCAGCGTGACCCGTCCCGGGCCCCACGACCCGGCTCGGGCCCGTAGGGCCCGTCCGACCTTGGCCTTCCCGACGATCCTCGGTCGAGCGGTGGACAGGACGCCGCGGACCGCGGCGGTCGGGGTCGAGGAGCGCACCGTGCTCGCGCCGCCGAGGTCTCCCCGCACGGTGAGCGTGATCGCCCGGCCCGCGAGAGCGTTGGTGACGCGCAGGGTGGGGCCGGTGCCGGCCGGGACACCGTCGGCGGTCCAGGTGTAGGCCAGCGCCACGCCAGCCGGTCCCCAGGCGCCCGGGACCGCGGTCAGGACCCGGCCGGCCCGAGGAGTGCCGGAGATCCGCGGGGTGGCGGCGGCGACCTCCGGGTCGGGCTCGGGCTCCGGGTCCGGGTCGGGGTCCGTGGAACCGTCCGAGGGCAGGACGACGGTGGTCTCGGCGCTGGTGCGGTCGACCGCGGGCTGGCCGGGGACCTTGCCCGTGACCCGCACCGCGAGGCGCCCGTCCTCGACGGACGCGGGGATGGTGAGCGTCGAGCCGGTCGCGCCCGGGATCTCGAAGCCGCGGTCGAGCCACTGGTAGGACAGCTCGACGCCGGTGGGCCCCCAGGAGCCGGGCGTGGCCGTCAGTCGGCGGCCGACGCGAGCGACGCCGGTGATGGTCGGAGTGGCCGCCTGGACGGCGGTCGGGGCCGCACCCAGCCGGATGGTCAGCTCGCGGCGCTTCTCGACGCCCGCAGGGAAGGTGATCGCGCGAGCCTCGGAGGCGGCGTACGCGCCGTCGTACCACTCCCCGACCTCGGGGCCGGTGTGCCCATCGGGCAGCCCGCCGAAGACCTTGACCTCGTCGAACCGGTCGGTGATGCGGTAGCGACCGGTGAGGTCGGTCTCGTGCGGGCCGGACTGGATCGGGCCCCACCACCCGTTCATGAAGTCGGGCATCCGGAACTGGATCCCGATGGGCGCCTCGGCCAGCGGCTGACCCGCCGCGTCGAGCACGGTGATGACGGCCGAGGGTCGCTCCGCGAGGATGACGTCGTGGGTCGTGCCCGCTCCGGCCGTGACCGGCACCTTGACCTCGTGGTCGTAGTAGACGGGGTCGTCGAGGTCGTTGCTGTAGGCCGTGACGTTCACGATGTAGTCGCCCGGAATGAGATCCCTGGGGAAGTCGCCGACCCGGCTGTCGTAGCGGCCGTCGGCATCGGTCGTCACACCGGCGCCACCGGCCATCTCCGACTCACGGAACGACACCGAGGCCCCGACAACCGGCTGGCCGGCCTCGTCGAGGACGCGGCCGGTCACCCAGCCGGGGGTCTCCAGCACGATCGGGCGCGGCAGGGTGACCGCGCCTCCCGTGACGTGGACGGGCGTGGCCTCCGAGACGCTGACCGCGTCGTCCCAGTACTCGTCGGCCAGCGAGTCGTCGGGCGCGATGACCCACACGACGTAGTAGCCGTCCTCGAGGTTCGAGACGCTCCAGGTCCCGTCCGCGCCGGTGGTCGTGGATCCGGCCGCCTCCGAGGCCCCGTCCGGCGTGTCGGAGCGGTAGAACTGGACGTTGGCGTCGGCGAGTGGCGCCACCGCCCCGCCGGCGGGCTTGGCCTGCACCTCACCCGCGAGGGAGCCGGTGCCGGCCGCGCTCGCGGGCGAGGCGACCAGCAGGCCGGCGGCGACGACGAGGACGGTGGCGACGGCGAGGAGGACGGCCGAGAGCCGACTGGACGTGCGTGACATGGGGACCTTCCGAGAGCAGTGGGGTCGCTCCCCACCTGGCTAAGATCCCCGCTTAGTCGCAGACGAAACCCGCGCACTGCGGATGCAGCCGGCGCGGGCTGAGGTCGGTGCGCAGGGCCCGGCCCGCGGATCCGACCACGTCGAAGTGATGGGCGTCGCGGGTGCCGTAGGTCCAGCGCAGGCCGTGCCGGGCCATCACCTGCACCACCTCGTGGGACCGCGACCGCCAGGCGACCAGCGGGTGCGAGTGGCGGAGCCACCAGCCGTTGGGAACGACCCCCTGCCGGGAGTGGTACGGGTTCTCCCAGGGGTTGATGTCCAGCGAGCGGCCGTAGGAGTGGGGCGAGCGCACCCCGGGCCGGCCGACCACCGAACGGCAGTTGAAGGCGGAGCTGTTGTCGGCCGCCATGGACCGGTAGTCGTCGGCCCCGCCGAGCCGGCCGGACCAGCCGAAGCGGTCGACGCGGTACATCGCCCGGATCGGGAGCTGGCGGCGGTAGAACTCGGCCAGCGCACCCGCCATGTTGTCGGCGGCGTCGGCCGCCGCGACCAGCTCGCCGCGGTACCGGTAGCCGTCGTACCCCCAGTAGTTGACGCGCACCAGGCGCAGCCCGCTGCGCCCGACCGGGCAGCCGGCGTGCCAGGAGCGGCCGGTCATGGTCCCCCAGACCTGGTCCGGGATGGGCGTGATCGTCGCGTTGGCGCCCCTTCCGACGGCCCGTTGCTGGCGCGGCAGGCCGACCCGGGGGCGAGGGGCGCCCTTCGGCAGGGAGACCGGACGGCCCGGCGGCCGGTTGTCGATGCGACGCCGGGCGCTGGTGTCGCCGCGGACCCAGTCGTTGGTCGCGCCCTTCGCGATCCAGACGGTGTCGGCGCGCGGCCGGGCCCGGAGCGTGGCGCGGCCCCGGGCATCGGCCGTCAGGGTCGTCACCCGCCGCCAGCGCCGCTCGCCCGGCGCCTTGCGCAACAGCGTGATCCGGCCGCCGGCCACCGGCTGCCCGGCGGTGGTGCGCCAGCGGACCCGCACCGTCGTGGCCCGGCCGTCGACGACCCGCTTGGCGGCATCCAGCAGCAGCCGGGACGGGCGGCGGGTGATCGGGATCGCACCGCTCCCGGTGGCTGGGTCGTACGTCGCGTCGCCGGCGTACGACGCCCGGAAGAGGTTGTCGGGGGCCAGCCGGCCGACCCTCGCCGACAGCTGGGCGTGGCCGGCGGCGTCGGTGACGAGTGACCCGACCGGCTGCCACACCCCCTGCACCCGCCGCTCGACGCTCAGCACCGCACCCGGCACCGGGACGCCGGTGGACGTGCGGAGGTCGAGCTGGACGGCGGCGTCCGCGTCGGCCGGGTGGGCGGCCGCGGAGACGGTCAGCGTGGTCGGGGTCGCCGCCGAGGCCGGCCCGGCCAGGACCCCGCCGGCGACGGCCAGGGCGAGCAGGACGAGGAACAGGTGACGCCCGAGATGCATGTCTGGCATGGTGCCACGGCCCGCTCGCGACGCCGCCTCCACCGGCCCGGGTAAAAGTCCGCGGAAGTCGCACCCGGGAGCGCGACGACTTCGCTACCGTGCCGTGTGTCTCGGGAGAAGGAGGGTTCGCCATGCCCAGGACCCAGTTCGCCCGCCCGCTCCTCGGGGATCCCCTCCGCCGTCTCGTCGAGGACACCGCGCTGGAGCGGGAGAGCCCCGAGCACGAGGCCGAGCAGGAGCAGCCGGTACGCCGTCCCCTGCAGGTCGGGGCCGCCGACGACCGCGAGGAGCGAGAGGCCGACCAGGTCGCCGCCCAGGTGCTCACCCGGCTGGCCGGTCACCAGGACGACGCCGAGTCCGAGACGCACGAGCACGAGGGTCACGAGCACGGCCCGGTGCTCGGCGAGGTCCGGCGTGCCCCCGGCCATGCCGGGGCGATCGGCGCCGCGGGCGGCGACCTCGACGCGAGCTCCTCCGCAGCCATCGAGGGCGCCCGCGGCCGTGGCGCTGCGCTCCCGGTCGGCGTACGCCGCGAGATGGAGGCGGGCTTCGGCCACAGCCTCTCCGACGTCCGCATCCACACCGACGACCGAGCCGCCGGCCTGAGCCGGCAGATGTCGGCCCGGGCCTTCACGACCGGCCGCGACATCTTCTTCGACAAGGGCGAGTTCTCCCCCGGCACTGCCGAGGGCAAGCGGGTGCTCGCGCACGAGATCGCGCACACCCGCCAGGACTCGGGCGTACGACGCAAGCTGCGCGGCACGGCCCAGGCGCTGGAGTCGCAGGGCGGCGGCGGCACCAGCGGTGGAGTGCGCAAGCTGGTCGGGAAGCTGACCAACTGGGACAAGATCGTGGCCGGGGTCAAGGCGTACGAGAAGTCCGAGGAGGTGCTGCTCAACTCGGGCAAGAATCCCGGCCCGGCCACGCTCATGCAGGCCAAGCAGGGCCTGTTGAAGATCCTCACCAAGGTCCAGGCGCACATCAAGGAGTGGCGCACGAGCAACGACGCGGACAAGCAGGACGCCAAGCAGAAGAGCTCAAACGCCTACGACACCGACAACCGCACGAAGGCCGGCCGGCGCCAGGCCGTCGGCATGCTGGCCCCCCGGGTCGGCAACGAGATCGGCCTGCTCACCTCCTCCGACTCGGCCGCCTGGACGGCCAGCCTGGGTCTCTCCGACGGCAAGCTGACCTCCTCGGGCGAGCAGGACCGCGGCGGGGTCAACACCGTCCAGGAGCTCAGCTACAGCCTGGAGGGCGCCCACGGCGGGGGCGACGACGTCGCGTTCTCCGGCTTCTTCAAGGAGGACCACGGCTATCACGGCCTGGCCCAGCAGCACGAGGTCGAGAGTGGCATCCAGCGGGCCGACCCCAACTACGGCGCCCGCTCGGTCGCCCTCTACCGGCTCGACCGGCTGCTCGGTGCCGACGTGACGGCCCGGGCCGAGTTCGCGGTCCACACCGATCCCCAGGGCAAGTCCACCATGGGCACCGTGCTGGAGAAGGCGAAAGGCACGGCCGGTGCGAAGCGCAGCTACGGGTTCGGCACCGAGCACACCAAGGCGATGGGGCCGGGAGCGGTGAACCTGGAGGACGAGGTGCTCCAGCGGTCCCTCAACAAGCTGCAGATCCTCGACGTCATCGCCGGCCAGCTCGACCGGCACTCCGGCAACTACTTCATCGAGACCGACCAGCAGACGGGCACCGTCACCGGCGTGACCGGGATCGATCTGGACATGGCGTTCGGCGAGAGTTTCACCGGGACGACCTACGAGGACGGAGAGCAGCTCGGGGCCCAGAACTATCGAGGAATGCCCGAGTCCATCGACCGGCCCTTCGCCGAGCGGCTGCTGCAGATCTCGCCCGAGCAGATCAAGACCGCCCTGACCGGACTGCTGAGTCCCGCGGAGATCGCCGCCACTGTGACCCGGTTCACCAAGGTGCAGGACGCGATCCGGCAGGCCGAGCAGGCCGGGCAGCTCGTCGACAAGTGGGACGGCAGCACCGCCCGCCGCGAGAAGGTCAGCGGCACCGAGATCACCGGTCGTCCGAAGCTGCGCACCCAGCTCCAGAACCTCCAGTTCTCGAACGTCGGGACCGCGAACAAGATCGCCACCGAGACGCTGACCGCCAAGCTCGCCGACTGCAAGGACGAGGCGCTCCGCAAGGTGCTGACCGACAACCTCGCCAGCAGCTGGAACCACGCCGTCGAGTTGGCCCTGGTCGCCGGTTTCCAGGACCACGAGATGTCCCCGGACGAGGTGCGCGCCGCCGTCCAGATGTTCGTCAACTACCTCAACGGTCCGGGCAAGTCGTCGATGACCGCGGCCCTGCAGTCGACCTCGATGGTGGGCAAGCAGGTGGACCAGGCGGCAGCCGCGCTGATGGCCCAGGCGGTCACCCTCGTCGTGGGCAAGCGCACCGTCCCCGGACGAGGCAGGGGCGGCAAGCGCTGAGATGGAGGGCTGGGAACGCTACGGGCGCCTGGTCGTCGAGCGGTCCGCCCTCGTCGCCGCCGTCGACCGCACGCCGGGAGGCGGCATCCTCTCGCCGGCGGAGATCGGCTCGCTGACCGGCCGCGCCGGGTCCGCACCGGTGTCACCGGAAGCGGTGGGCTCCGCGTTCGAGGAGGCGATCGAGCAGGCCCGCGTCGCGCTGGTCGCCGAGCTGGACGGCAGCTCCCCGTTCGTCCGGATCGCCCGGTACGCCGGCCTCACCGAGACCTCCCTCGCCGTCCTCGCCGTCGTGGCGAGCGCCGAGCTGGACGACGAGGCTGCCGCGCTGCTCCGGCAGCCGCTGACGCTCAGCGCCGTGCGGCGCATGCTCGGTGACGCCGGCGCCGCCGCGCTGGCCGACGACGGTCAGCTCCGCTCGGCGGCGCTGATCGCGCTCGAGCCGACCGGACCGCTCGGCGGCGCACGGGTCCAGCTGACGCGTCGTACCGCCTGGGCGCTGCTCGGCGACCTCTCCCTCGACCCTGACCTGCCCCCCGGCGCCGACGCGGTCGTGACCGACGATCCCGACGGTTCGATGCGGGTGCTGGTCGTCGGCGCCGACCGCGTGCGCCGGAACCAGGCGGCGGCCGCGGCGACCGCGGGCCTCGGCTTCCTCGTCACCGCACTGCCCACCACCGAGCGGGGCTGGGTCGCCGTCGTCTCCCAGGCGACCGCGGCCGGGGTCGGCCTGGTGCTGGACGTCCCCCCACCCGACCCGGAGAGCCCCCAGCGGCTCGGCACGACGGGCCGCCGCTGGCTGGAGCGGGCCGGGCATCTGCCGATCGCCCTCTGCTCGAGCGACCCGCTCGATCTCGAGTCGCTCACCCACCAGGGCTGGGCCGAGGTGCACGCCGCCGCGGCGCCGGTGACCGACACCGAGTGGGAGCAGGCGTACGGCGACGCACCGCCGACCGCCCGGCGCCCGAGCGCCGAGCAGGTCCACGCCATGCGGGTGCTCGACGTACCGGACCCGCACCAGGCGCTGCGCCGACTCGCCTCCGGCGCCCTGCTGCGGCACGCTCGCCGGGTCGAGGCGCGCGCGACCTGGGACGACCTGGTGCTGCCGCCGGCCCAGGAGCGTCGACTGCGCGCCCTGGTCGACCGCTACCGCAACCGCGACCTCGTGCACACCGAGTGGGGCCTGCCGCTCTTCCCCTCCCCCGGCATCGTCGCGCTCTTCTCCGGATCCTCCGGCACCGGCAAGACGACCAGCGCCGAGGTGATCGCGCACGAGCTCGGCGTCGACCTGTTCCGCGTCGACCTCTCGGCGCTGGTGAGCAAGTACATCGGCGAGACCGAGAAGAACCTCGAAGAGATCTTCTCCGCGGCCCACTCCGGCGACTACCTGCTGCTCTTCGACGAGGCCGACTCGCTGTTCGGGAGCCGCTCCGAGGTCTCCGACTCCCGGGACCGCTACGCCAACATGGAGGTCTCCTACCTCCTGCAGCGACTGGAGACGTACGACGGCTTCGTCGTCCTCACCTCGAACTTCCAGGGCAACATCGACGACGCGTTCCTGCGCCGGATCCACGCGACCATCTCCTTCCCGGTGCCGGGGCCGGACGACCGCGCCCGGATCTGGACCCGCAGCCTGGCCGGCGCACCGATCGGCGACCTCGACCTCGACCACGTCGCCACCGGCTTCGCGCTCTCGGGCGGGTCGATCCGCAACGCCGCACTGACCGCCGCCCACCTCGCCGCCGCCCGCGGCGCGCCGATCGGCATGGTCGAGGTGCTCGCGGCGGTCAGCGAGGAGCTCGCGAAGCTGCGGCAGCGGGTCACGCCCCAGCTGCTGGGCCGGTGGGCCGACGAGGTCACCGCCCTCGGCTGAGGCCTGTCCGACCCGGCCGCTCGACTCACCGGATCCGAGCCGTCAAGCCTGCTCCGACACGCCGCGAAAAGCGCCGAGAATGTGACGGGTCGGCGGTGGGGGATGTCAGTCGGTACGCGGCGCCCGGGTCGCCACGGTGAGCAGGACGACGGCATCCGTCGCCGCGTGCAGGTCGTGGCGGCTGGGCGGGATCACCAGGTGGTCGCCCAGGTCGGCCGTCCAGCTCTCCGCGTCGGCGCTCAGCCGCACCGAACCCTCGAGGACCTGCAGGGTGGCCTCGCCCGGCGACTCGTGCTCCCCGAGGGAGCGGCCTTCGGCGAGGGCGATCAGGGTCTGGCGCAGGTCGTGCTCCTGACCGCCGTAGAGCGTGCGGGCGGCGCGTCCGCTGCTGGCCGCTCGGGCGGTCTCCAGCAGCTCCTGTGAGATCCGGAGAAGGGACTGGGGCTGGTCGTCGCTCTGCATGGTGGTTCTCCTGCTCAGGGTGAGGTGGGGCTCGGGGTCGCGATTCCGGGGAGGAAGGTCGGGATGGCCGCGTGGGCGCGGTCGACGACGTCCCAGCCGTCGGCACCGAGGGTGACGACGGAGACGGGGAAGATGCCGAGGTCCTCGCGCTCGATGTGCTGCTCGAGATCGGCGAGCAGCAGGCGCACCGCGGCGTCGAAGCCGTCGGCGTCGGGATCGAGCGCGGCGACGGCCACGTCCAGGTCCTGGTGCTCGCCCTCGAGCGCGTCGACCTCGTCGGCGAACTCACCGTGCTGGCGCAGCGCCGTGAAGATCCCCTGCTCCTCGCGGTGGACGTGCCCGCCCAGGTGCTCGACCAGCCGGGCGAGCAGGTCGCGGGCGGTGTCGCGGTCGCCGGCCGAGAGGGCCGCGCGCAGCCGGGTGCCCTCGTCGACGAGCGCCGCGTGCTCGGCGTTCAGCTCGGCGATGGCGTCCACGCCGTGGCACCCGCAGTGTCCGCACATCTCAGCCCACCCGGTCCCAGCCCCGGCGCGGGCGGTGGCTGCCCAGGCTCTGGTCGTCGCGGCTGCGGTAGACGATGTAGGGCCGGGTGAGGTAGCCCAGCGGGGCGCTGAAGACGTGGACCAGGCGGGTGAATGGCCAGATCGCGAAGAGCCCGAACGCGACCAGGGCGTGCAGCTGGAAGCCGATCGGGGCCTCGCCCATGAGCGAGGCGTCGGGCTGGAACGCCAGGAACGAGCGGTACCAGACCGAGACGCCCTCGCGGTAGTTGTACTCCCCGCCGATCGTCAGGATCGAGCCGGCGACGGTGTTCCACATGCCCAGGACGATCGCGGCCGCCAGGAAGGCGTACATCACCTTGTCCATGACCGTGGTCGCCGAGAAGACCGGCCCGGTGGTGCGCCGTCGGTAGATCAGGATGACCATCCCGACCACGGCCATCACGCCCGCGAGCAGGCCGCCGCCCACGGCCGCGACGTGGTACATCTCGTGGCTGATGCCGATCGCGTCGGTCCAGGACTGGGGAATCAGCAGGCCGATGACGTGGCCGCCGACCACCCCGAGCATCCCGAAGTGGAACAGCGGGCTGCCGATGCGCAGCAGCCGGTTCTCGTAGAGCTGGCTGGAGCGGGTCGTCCAGCCGAACTTGTCGTAGCGATAGCGCCACACGTGCCCGACCACGAAGGTCGTCAGGCAGACGTAGGGCACCACGACGAAGAGGAAGACGTTCATCGGCGCGCTCCTGGGAAGGACGGCATGGGCAGCAGGGTCTTCTCAGCGGTGGCTCCCGGACTGAACTGCGGGGCGGCGAACGGCGCGAGCCCCACCTCCTCCTCGGGCGGGCCCTCGGCGGCGAGCCGGCGTACGGCGTCGCGCTCGTCGCCGCGCAGCGGCGGCAGGGTCGCGGTGACGGCGTCGAGCAGCGCAGCCCACGGGGAGGACATGTCCGCCAGCGAGACGCGCAGCAGCTCGAGCCCGGCCCGGTGGTCGAGCATCAGGCCGCGGCCCCGCTCCTGGTCGATGGTCGCGGCGAACTCGAGCACCACGCACAGGTGGTCGGGCAGCTCCCCTCCTCTAGAAGGCTCAGGGTCGAGCTCGAAGCCGGACTCGAGGTAGGTCTGCTTGAACCGCAGCAGGGCCATCCCGCGCTTGCGGGTGTCGCCGTGGGCGAAGTAGGTCAGGAACAGGTTGCAGCGCCGACGGTTGTCGAAGGTCTCGACGTACTCGGCCTGGAGCTCGGGCAGCGACGCCCGCTCCAGGTGGTCCGCGAAGCCGCGGATGGAGTCCCCGATGGCCACCGGCAGGCGGTGCGAGGCCGCCCGGATCACGTCGAGGCGCGCCAGCATCTCGGGCCCGGGATAGTCGAGCAGCAGCGACACCGACTGCCAGGCGATCGTCAGCTGGTGCGGCGCCAGGCCGGCCTTGGGTCGGCGACTCATGAGTCGCGCTCCTTCGGCGGGAAGAGGCCCGGAGGCGCACCCTTGCCGTCCCAGTTGAGCAGGTTGACCCGGCCACTCTTGTCGGCCGGTGCGGCCAGGGTGTCGGAGGTCTGCCGGTCCTGGAGCATCTGGAAGTTCTCGACCGCGATGGGGGTCGGCATCCCGGAGCCCTCGCCGAACAGGTCCTGCTGCCCGCCGCCGTAGTCGGAGACCGCGCACTCGGTCGCCAGCTCCTCCAGCGCGTGGGCCTGCTCGGCGTGGGCCGGCGGGATGACGTAGCGCTCGTCGTACTTGGCGATCGCGAGCAGGCGGTACATGTCGTACATGTCCTCCTCGCTCATCCCGACCGCGGCCGGGATCGAGCCGTCGGGCTCGCGGCCCAGGTTGATGTCGCGCATGTAGCAGCGCATGGCGGCGAGCTTCTTGAGCACCGCGTCGACCGGCGCGACGTCGCCGGCGGTGAACAGCTCGGCGAGGTACTCGATCGGGATCCGCAGGGCATCGATGGCGGCGAAGAGGTTGCCCGTGTCCTCGGCGTCCTCCCCCGTCTCCTGCACGACGTCCACCACGGGCGAGAGCGGCGGGATGTACCAGACCATCGGCATGGTGCGGTACTCCGGGTGCAGCGGCAGCGCGACCTTGTAGGTGTTGATCAGCGCGTAGATCGGCGAGCGCTGCGCGGCGTCGATCCAGTCGCGGGCGATGCCGGCCTTCTCGGCCTCCCGCATGACCTCGGGGTCGAAGGGGTCCAGGAAGACCTCACGCTGTGCCTCGTAGAGACCGTGGTCGTCGGTCGTGGACGCCGCCTCGAGCACCTTGTCGGCGTCGTACAGCATCAGGCCGATGTAGCGCAGCCGGCCCACGCAGGTCTCCGAGCAGACGGTCGGCAGGCCGACCTCGATGCGCGGGAAGCAGAACGTGCACTTCTCGGCCTTGCCGGTCTTGTGGTTGAAGTAGATCTTCTTGTACGGGCAGCCCGACACGCACATCCGCCAGCCGCGGCACTTCTCCTGGTCGACCAGGACGATGCCGTCCTCCTCGCGCTTGTAGATCGCGCCGCTGGGGCACGACGCCGCGCACGACGGGTTGAGGCAGTGCTCGCAGATCCGCGGCAGGTAGAACATGAAGGTCTGCTCGAACTCGAACTTCACCTTGTCGCCGATCTTCTTCAGCATCGGGTCGAGGTGCGCGGTGGCGGTGGACCCGCCGAGGTCGTCGTCCCAGTTGGCCGACCACTCGATCTTCATGTCCTTGCCCGAGATCAGCGACTTCGGGCGGGCGACCGGGGTGTGCTCCTGGGCCGGGGCGTCGGTGAGCGTGGAGTAGTCGTAGGTCCACGGCTCGTAGTACTCGCCGATCGAGGGCAGCTTGGGGTTGGAGAAGATCGTGGCCAGCTTCTTGAAGCGGCCGCCGCCCTTGAGCGCGAGCCGGCCCCGCTTGTTGAGCTCCCAGCCGCCCTTCCACTTCTCCTGGTCCTCGTAGGTCCGGGGGTAGCCGAGACCGGGCCGGGTCTCCACGTTGTTGAACCAGATGTACTCGGTGCCGGTGCGGTTGGTCCATGCCTGCTTGCAGGTCACCGAGCAGGTGTGGCACCCGATGCACTTGTCGAGGTTCATGACCATGGCCATCTGAGCCATCACGCGCATGTCAGTACTCCCCCATCTCAGTAGGTCACGTTCTGGGATCGCTTGCGGATGATCGTGACCTCGTCGCGCTGGTTGCCCGTGGGGCCGAGGTAGTTGAAGGCGAAGGCCAGCTGGGCGTAGCCGCCGATCAGATGGGACGGTTTGACGAGCAGCCGGGTCAGGGAGTTGTGGATGCCCCCGCGCTTGCCCGACGTCTCGGCGATCGGTACGTCGATGAGCCGGTCCTGCGCGTGGTACATGTACACCGTGCCCTCGGGCATCCGGTGCGACACGATGGCCCGGGCGACGACGACGCCGTTGCGGTTGACCGCCTCGATCCAGTCGTTGTCCACGATGCCGACCTTCGCGGCGTCCCGGTCGCTCATCCAGATGTTCTGCCCGCCACGGGAGAGCGACAGCATGAACAGGTTGTCCTGGTACTCCGAGTGGATCGACCACTTGTTGTGCGGCGTCAGGTAGCGCACCGTCAGTCCCTCGACCTCGGCCCCGCCGGCGCCGTCGGAGCCCCCCTTCCCATCGGACAGAGTCCCGAGCTGCGGCTCGGCGAAGAGCGCGGCCATGTTGAGCGGCGGCCGGTAGATCGGCAGCCCCTCCCCGAGCTCGGTCATCCAGTCGTGGTCGAGGTAGAAGTGCATGCGCCCGGTCAGCGTGTGCCAGGGCTTCTTGCGCTCGACGTTGATGGTGAACGGCGAGTAGCGCCGTCCGCCGGTCTCGGAGCCCGACCACTCCGGCGAGGTGATCACCGGCACCGGCGGCCCCTGGGTGTCCGCGAAGGTGATCTGCTTCCCCTCGTGCTCGGCGGCCAGGTCGGCCAGCTCGACGCCGGTGCGCTTCTCGAGGGTCTTGAACCCCTGCACCGCGAGGTGACCGTTGGTGGTGCCGGAGAGCGCGAGGATCGCCTCGCAGACGTGGACGTCGCGCTTCAGCGACGGCCGACCGTCGGCCACGCCGCCTCGCACGGCGCCGTTCTTGTGCCGCAGGTAGTCGACCTGCTTGCCGAGCTCGAAGGTCACGCCCTTGGTGGTCGCGCCGAGCTTGTCCATCAGCGGACCGAGGGCGTTCATCTTCTCGAAGACCGCGCCGTAGTCGCGCTCCACCTCGACCAGCTTGGGCATGGTGACGCCCGGCACCGGCTCGCACTCGCCCTTCTTCCAGTCGCGGACCACGCCGTGCGGGTTGGCCATGGCGTCCGGGGTGTCGTGGGTCAGCGCCACCGCGACCACGTCCTTGCGGACGCCGAGGTGGGTCTCGGCCAGCTCGCTGAACCGCTTGGCGATCGTCTGCCAGGCGTCCCAGTCGGTGCGGGTCTGCCACGGCGGGGCGATCGCGGGGTTGAACGAGTGCACGAACGGGTGCATGTCGGTGGTGTTGAGGTCGTGCTTCTCGTACCAGGTCGCCGCCGGGAGCACGACGTCGGAGAAGATCGTCGTGCTGGTCTGCCGGAAGTCGATCGTCATCAGCAGGTCGAGCTTCCCCTCGGGGGCCTGCTCGCGCCACTTCACGTCGACGGGGCGGTGCTCCTCCGGGGTCTCGGTGGCCCGCACCGAGGAGTCGGTGCCGAGCAGGTGCTTCAGGAAGTACTCGTTGCCCTTGCCCGACGAGCCGAGCAGGTTGGCCCGCCAGATCGACAGGATGCGCGGGTAGTTCTGCGGCGCGTCGGGGTCCTCCCCGGCGAAGTCCAGCTCCCCGGACTTGAGCTGGTCGACGACGTACTCCCCCACCGGCTGGCCGGCGGCCGCCGCGTCGTCACTCAGGTCGAGCGGGTTGCGGTCGAAGGTCGGGTACGACGGCATCCAGCCCATCCGCGCGCTCTGCGCGATCACGTCGGCCGTGGACTTGCCCGCGAGCTGGCCCTGGCCGGTCGTGGCCGAGAGGGTGTCGGCGCCGAACTGGTCGTAGCGGAACTGGTTGGTGTGGAGGTACCAGAACGCCGTCTGGATCATGTTGCGCGGCGGCCGGTTCCAGTCCAGCGCGTTGGCGATCTGCGTGTAGCCGGTGATCGGGCGGACCTTCTCCTGGCCGACGTAGTGCGCCCAGCCCCCGCCGTTGACGCCCTGGCAGCCGGTGAGGTTGGTCAGGGTCAGGAACGCTCGGTAGATGGTGTCGGAGTGGAACCAGTGGTTGGTCCCGGCGCCCATCACGATCATCGAGCGACCGCGGGACTCCTCGGCGTTGGCCGCGAACTCGCGTCCGATCCGGGCGGCCGTCGCGGCGGGCACGCCGGTGATCGCCTCCTGCCACGCCGGGGTGTACGGCGCGGTCGCGTCGTCGTAGCCCTTCGCCCACTCGCCGGGGAGGCTGCGCCCGCCGGCACTGCGCCCCACGCCGTACTGGGCGAGGAGCAGGTCGAAGACCGTGGTGACGAGGTGACCGTCGACGCGCCGCACCGGCACCCCGCGCGGCAGGTCCGCCGCCGCGCCGTCGGCGGTGTCGAAGCGCGGCATCCGCACCGTCACCGTCTCCGCGGCGTCGTCGAGCAGGGTGAGCATCGGGTCGACGTCGCCCAGGTCGAGGTTCCACTTGCCGACCCCGGCCTCGCCGTAGCGGTGGCCGAGCGAGCCGTTGGGCACCACGGCCTCGCCGGTGCGCGCGTCGATCAGGACGGTCTTGAACTCGGCGTTCTCGTCGCCCGCGTGCCCGGGCAGGTCGGAGGCCGTCAGGAACTTGCCCGCGGTGTGGGTCCCGTCGGGGCCCTCGTCGAGGCGCACGAGGTGGGGCAGGTCGGTGTAGCTCTTGACGTACTCGGTGAAGTACGGCGTCTGCTTGTCGACGAAGAACTCCTGGAGCACCACGTGGCCCATCGCCATCGCCAGGGCACCATCGGTGCCGGGCTTGGCGGCCAGCCACTCGTCGGCGAACTTCACGTTGTCGGCGTAGTCGGGTGCGACCGCGACGACCTTCTGGCCGCGGTAGCGCGCCTCGGTCATCCAGTGCGCGTCGGGCGTGCGGGTCACGGGCAGGTTGGAGCCCCACATGATCAGGTAGCCGGCGTTCCACCAGTCCCCCGACTCCGGGACGTCGGTCTGGTCGCCGAAGACCTGGGGCGAGGCGACCGGCAGGTCGGCGTACCAGTCGTAGAAGCTCAGCATCGAGCCGCCGATGAGGTTGACGAACCGTGCCCCCGACGCGTGGGAGACCATCGACATCGCCGGGATCGGCGAGAACCCGGCCACCCGGTCCGGGCCGTACGTCTTGATCGTGTGCACGTGCGCGGCGGCGACGATCTCGGCCGCCTCGTCCCAGGTGGCCCGCACGAGGCCGCCCTTGCCGCGGGCCGACTTGTAGGCCTTGGCTCGCTGCGGGTTCTCGACGATGTGCTCCCAGGCCTTGACCGGGTCTCCGCCGTGCTGCGACTTCGCCTCGCGGAACATCTGCAGCAGCACGCCCCGGACGTAGGGGTAGCGCACCCGCGTCGGCGAGTAGGTGTACCAGGAGAACGCGGCGCCGCGCGGGCAGCCGCGGGGCTCGTACTCCGGGGAGTCGGGCCCGACGGAGGGGTAGTCGGTCTGCTGGGTCTCCCAGGTGATGATCCCGTCCTTGACGTAGACCTTCCACGAGCACGAGCCCGTGCAGTTGACGCCGTGGGTGGAGCGCACCACCTTGTCGTGGCTCCAGCGGTCCCGGTAGAAGTCGTCGGCCTCGCGGCCGCCCTTCTTGCTCAGCGTGCGCCGGTCCGCGGAGACCTCCCCGCGGGTGAAGAACCTGCGGCTCCCCACGAGCGCCTCGGACAGGGGGCCGTCCAGGCCGGGTCGGCGGGTGTCGTCGGAGTGCGTGGTCACGCGGGAGTCCTCTCGTCGGTGGACTGCTGGGCGGTACGGCGGACGACGGTGACGGTCAGCAGCAGGGCGAGCGCGGCCGCGACCACCAGCAGCCACAGGCCGATCGCGTAGGAGTCGGTGCGGCCGTAGACGTAGCCCATGATCAGCGGCGGGACGAAGCCGCCGAGGCCGCCCGCCGCGCCCACCAGGCCGGTGATGCCACCGACCCGGGACGGCTCGCTGACCTGGGCGATCAGGGCGAACGTCGCGCCACTCCCGGACCCGAGGGCGGCCGCCATCGCGAGGAACGCGACGGTGCCGATCCCGTCCAGCGGCGGGGTGCCCGCCGAGATGGCGGCCCCCACGACGACGACGGCGAAGCCCGCGCTGAGCACCGGGATCGCACCCAGGCGGTCGGCCAGCCAGCCGCCGATCGGGCGCATCAGGACGGCCACCACCACGAAGCCGGCCATCCGGTTGGCGGCATCGGTGGCGCTCAGGTCGTGGGCCGTCTTGAGGTACGCCGGGAGGTAGACCGAGAACGCGACGTACCCGCCGAAGGCGACGGCGTAGAGGATGCAGGCCTGCCAGGTGATGCTCAACCGTGCGTTGGCCGAGAGCCGGGTCGCGAGGGACGTGGTGGGCACGACCCGGCCCGGTGCGTCGCGCAGGACCAGCCAGGCCACGATCGCGTAGATCGTGAGCGCGGCAGCGGTGATCAGGAACGGCGCGGTCTCACCGACGTCCTCGAAGAGGCGCACGGTGGTGAGGGCGCTGATCGCCGTACCGCCCATGCCGGCGCCGAAGATCCCGACCGCGAGGCCGCGCTTGGCCGGTGGGAACCACGCGTTCACGAACGGGACACCGACCGCGAAGGCCGTGCCGCCGATGCCGAGGAAGAAGCCGCCCAGCAGGATCAGCGCGTAGGAGTCGAGGGCGAAGAACGCCAGGAAGAGCACCGGCACCACGGTCGCCGCCGAGACGAGGGGGAACATCACCCGCCCGCCGTACCGGTCGGTGAGCGCGCCGACGACGATCCGACCGAGCGAGCCCACGATCACCGGCACGGCGACCATCAGCGAGACGTCGGACTCGCTCAGCTCCCCCAGCCGGCCGTTGTCGCGGAACAGCGGGCCGAGCGGGCTGACCAGCGCCCAGGCCCAGAAGTTGAGGGCGAACCCGATGGTCGCCACGGTGAGCATCAGCCAGGCCGACGACGACCCGTCCGGTGCGGCTGGTGGCACTCGATGGGTCTCGACGGCGTCGCTCACGACTGTGTTGTCTCCTTATGTGTGCCCGATCACACGGAGCCCATAGATTGGCACAGAGGGATGACCCTGGCACGAACCCGAGGCGATCGGAGAGTGTCTGGTCTCAGCCTCGTCCGCCGACCGTCCGCCCGTCAGGGTCTTTGGTCCCGACCTGCCCGGCGCTGCCCGAAAGCCACCCGCCCGGGGGTGGTGCGGGTCCACCTGCTCGGGCGCGACTCTCGGAGAGCCCCGGCTTCCGCGGCGGGCGTGGGAGTGAGCGTTCGTGAGCCAGAACCGTGCCGGTTCCATCCAGACGCCATGGCGGGCCCTGGTGCCGATCAGAGGCCGGCTGCACCCCTACTCCCGAGGAGGGGACGAGATGAACGCAGACACAGACCCGAACGACCCCGTGGCGCCCGGAGTGGTGCCGCGGTGGGAGTGGCGCGGCTTCGGAAACTTCGACGAGGCCCTCGACGTGCTGGCGTCCCTGCGGGCGCACCCCGCCGTGACGAGTGACGAGACGTATCTCCTGTCGCGGTCCCGGGACGCCTCGGTCAAGGTTCGCGCCGGTCTGCTGGACCTCAAGGTCCTCCAGCACGTGGACGGAGCCGGGCTGCAGCTGTGGGTGCCGACGCTGAAGGCCGGATTCCCCGTCAGCGAGGGCGCGGCCGCCACGGCGTTCGAGGCGCTCGGCCTGCCGACGCCTCGACGGCCTCGGTACACCCTCGAGGAGCTCGTCCGCGAAGCCCTCGGATCACGCGACGACGTGCGCGTCCTGGACGTCCACAAGTCCAGGCACCGCTCCGTCCTGGACGGCTGCATGGTGGAGTACACCGAGCTCACCGCGGACGGGCTCACCACCCGCACCGTCGCCGTCGAGTCTCCCGACAGCGAGCTGGTGTCCGCGACCATCCGCGGACTCGGACTCGACGGGCGACCCAACACCTGCGTCGCCAAGGGCCTCCGGTCGCTCCTGGGCTGGGAGCCGACGCGGCTCGCCGTCCTCGACGTCGGCACCAACTCGGTCAAGCTGAACGTCAGCGACCGGCGCGACGGCGGCGTACCCCGCACCGAGCTCGACACCGCGGTCGTCACCCGGCTCGGCGAAGGACAGGCGGAGTCCGGCAGGCTGAGCTCCGCGGCCATGCGCCGTACCGGCAACGCCATCGCTCGCCTGGTGGAGACCGTCCGCGCGGAGGGACCGACCGAGATCGTCGCCGTGGGTACGGCGGGCCTGCGCCAGGCGCCGAACCGCGGCGACTTCCTCGACCTCGTCCTGGCCCGGTCCGACGTGGTGGTGCAGGTGATCTCAGGGCCCGAGGAGGCCCGTCTCGCCTACCGCGCCGCCGTGTCCAGCCTGCCCCGGACCGGCGGGCGCCTGCTGGTCTTCGACTCCGGGGGCGGCAGCAGCCAGTTCACGTTCGGCAGCCCGGACGCGATCGCGGAGCAGTTCAGCCTCGACGTGGGCGCGGTGCACCTCACCGACCGGTTCGCGTTGACGGGCGCCGTCTCGCGCGACACGGTCGACGCCGCCCTGGCCGCGGTCGAGACCGAGCTGGTCCGGCTGGCGGGGCGACCGCGGCCGGACACGGTGATCGCCATCGGTGGGACCTCGACCAACCTCGCGGCAGTCAGCCGCGGACTCGCGGTGTACGACCCCGACGTGGTCCACGGCACGGTCGTCGACCTGGCCGAGGTGGACCGGCAGATCGAGCTGTACCGGTGCCGGTCGGCGCAGGAGCGGCGCGAGATCCTCGGACTGCAGCCGGCGCGGGCGGCCGTGATCCTCGCCGGTGCCTGCATCGTGCGCACCATCGTGACGATCTCGGGTCAGGACCGGCTGACGGTCAGCGACCGCGGCCTGCGGCACGGCGTCGCGGCCGAGCGGCTCGCGGCGCACGTCTGAGGCCGCCACCTCGGGCCGCGCTCAGGAGGTCGCGGCGGGCTCCAGGGTCGGGGTCGCGGTGGTCGGAAGGGTGTGGGCGGACGAGGCGGCCGCGGCAGCCGAGTCGCCCAGGGTGCCGCGCGCCTGGGGGTGCCGGCCCATCACGACGGCCATCACCACTCCGGCGAGGCTGAGGGCCGCCATCACCCACGCGGTCGTGCCCAACCCGGCGCTGAGGGCCACCGCGGAGGTGTCGCCGTCGGCGACCCGGTTCGCGGTGACGCTGCTGTAGATGGTCGCCGCGAGGGCCGTGGCGACCGCGGCGCCGACGTACCGCGCCATGTTGGAGACGCCGGACGCCTCGCCGACCTGGTTGGCCGGCACGGTGGCGGTCGCGGCGGCCGACGACGGGCCGTTGGACAGTCCCATGCCGACGGCGACGGCGATGAGGGGCACGAAGAACGCGCCGTAGGCCCAGGACTGGTCCGCGAACCCGATCCAGGCGAAGCCGACGGTGGTGACGAGGAAGCCGATGCCGACGACCTGACGACCGCCGAGCTTCGCGGCCAGCCGCGGCACCAGCGGTGCCGAGATCACCAGGCCGACCGTGGCGGGCAGGGTCGCGAGGCCCGCCTCCAGCGGGCTGAAGCCGAGCGTGCTCGGGTCCTGGAAGTACAGGCTGAGCACGTACATGAGCGCGTTGATGGTGCCGGCTCCGATCAGGATGGCGACCGTGGCGCCGACGAGCACCCGGTTGCGCAGCAGCCCCAGGTCGAGCAGTGGGAGTGCGATCCGGCGCTCGACCGCCACGAACCCGACGCCGGCGGCGAGCGCCACGAGCACGCACCCGATCGTCCGGCCCGAGACCCACCCCCAGTCGCCGCCCTGGCTGAGCGCGAGGATGAGCGGCCCGAGCGTGAGGGCGACCAGGACGGTGCCGACGTAGTCCACCGAACGCGGACGGTCGGCGTCCCGGGACTCGACGACCGTCGCGAAGGTGAGTCCCATGCAGCCGACCGCGATCGCGGCGTCGATCCAGAACAGGCCCTGCCATCCCGTGGTGTCGACGAGGACCCCGCCGACGAGCGGGCCCGCCGCCGCTCCGACCGCCGCTGCGGCGCCCCACAGGGACACGGCGCGCACCTGTTCCTGCCCCGTGTAGGCGACCGTCAGCAGGCTCATCCCGCAGGCGAGGATCGTCGCCCCCGCGGCGCCCTGGATCATCCGGCCCGCGATCACCATCTCGCCGGACCCGGCCAGGGCGATCAGCACGCAGGAGGCGACGAAGAGCAGCAGCCCGAGCTGGAAGATCCGCTTGCGGCCGAAGACGTCGCCGAGCGAGCCCGAGGTGATGATCACGGCGGCGCCGACCAGGGAGTAGCCGGTGACCGCCCACTGCAGCGTGTTCACCGAGGTGCCGGTGTCCTCGCTGATCGCCGGGAGCAGGATGGCGACCGCGGACGTGTTCGCGTTGACGACCAGCGTCGAGATGCAGGTGGCCAGGAGCACCCCGGTCCGGCTGCCCCCGGTCATCGGCCGACCGCGCCGTCGAGGCCACGAGCCAGGACCCTCGACCGGATCGGCTCGGACTCCCGAACCGTCCTCGCGCGCCGTCGCCTCATGCCGATCATGCCGCGGACGGTAGGGCCGGGCGGGGCGGGCCGACACCACCCGCCAGCGGGTAGGTCAGCCACGCGTCAGCCGCCGAGCAGCTTGGCCTTCTGCGCCGCGAACTCGGCGTCGGTCAGGATCCCCTGGTCGCGCAGCCCGCCCAGCTTCTGGAGCTGTTCGATCAGGTCGTCAGGCTCCGCCGCGGCCGGCGGAGGGGCTGCGTACGCCGGCGCCTGGTTCTGCTGCTGGTCGTAGTACTGCTGGTCCGTCTGCTGCTGGTCCTGCGCAGCCCAGCGGCCGGCCTGACGGCGCGACACGCGGTTGGACACCGCCGTGGCGGTGCCGGCGACGACGGCCGTGCGGGCCATTCCACCGATGAGTCCCATGTCGGTCCTTCCTCTCAGGCCTGGGCCGTCTCGAGCGCGTCGAGCGCCGCGAGTACGTCGTCGGCCGGGATCCGGCCGCTGGCGATGACCTCGGCGCCGGCCTCCCGCATCGCGGTGACGAAGGGACCGGCCCAGGTGTTCTCGTAGACGAGCAGGGCGAGGGCGTCGCCGGGCGCCAGCAGCGCGGCGCTCTGAGCCACGTCGTCATCGTCGAGCAGTCCGGACCGGACGCCCTCGAAGAGCGTCAGGTCCAGCTCCCCGTCACCGTCGAGGTCGGCGAGCGCGAGCGCCGCGACGCTGCCGTCGTCGGCCACCGTGGCGACGACCAGGTCGAGGATCCGGATGATCCCCTGCTCGGTCAGGTCGATCAGTGCGGCGAGGCCCTTCCCCTGGAGCTTCGCGCCGGGAAGCTCCACGGCGAGATAGTCGATCGGTCCTACGTCGAGCTGGGTCATCGGGTTCCTCCTCGGCCGATGTGATCCTGACGCGCTCACGCTCACATGCACCCGGGTGGTTCGACCCCACCCCGGCACGGGTGAGGCGGGACCACCCGCGACGCCGTCACCATCGAGGACATGGGCACCCTGCCGACGTACGACGCCGACCAACTCGCCGCCGTGCTGGCGCTCCTGCCCGACGTGGACGCGGTCGAGCTGAAGCTCACCGTCCCCGATGCCGATCAGCGCCGCGTGCTCGGCAGCCTCGGCATCGACTCCCTCGACGCCGAGATCCGCCAGGTCGCGTTCTTCGACACGCCCGACCTGCGGCTGTCCGCCGCGGGTCTGGTGGTCCGGGCGCGGCGTACCCAGCGCAAGCCGGGCGACGTGACCGTGAAGCTGCGTCCCATGCTCCCGGACGAAGCCCCGGAGGGGCTGCGCACGCTCCGCGGCTTCAAGGTCGAGGTGGACGCCTCCCCGGCGGGATTCACCTGCTCGTGCTCCCTGACCGCGGAGGTCTCCGACCGCAAGGTCAAGCGCCTGTTCGCCGGCACCCGGACGCTCGACGACGTGCTCGACCGCGACCAGCGCGACCTGCTGGCCGCCCGGTTGCCCGACGGCGTCGCGCCGGCCGACCTGCGGGTGCTGGGGCCCGTGCACCTGCTCAAGGGCAAGTTCGCCCCCAAGGGCTACCCGCGTCGGATGGTCGCCGAGGTCTGGTTCCTGCCCGACGGCGGCCGGATCCTCGAGCTGTCCACGAAGGCCGAGCCCGCGCAGGCGCTCCAGGCGGCCGCAGAGACCAAGGTGTTCCTCGCCGGGCGCGGCATCGACCTCGACGCGCCCCAGGAGGCGAAGACCCAGACCGCGCTAGCCGTCTTCGCCGCCACCCTCGCGCAGGAGTGAGTCGCACCCTCACCACCCCCTCCACCCTCACCCCCCTGATCGCCGAGTCAGCAGAAGTGGATGCCCGAGTCAGCACTACTGGTGCTGACTCGGCCCGCTGCTTGTGCTGACTCGGCGGGCGCGGAGGAGGGCCAAGACCAGGGCCAGGCCGAGCACGGCGAGGCCGACGGCCCGGCCGTACGTCGTCAGCTCCCAGAAGCGCTCGTGCAGCCACCACTCGTCGTTGCGGTAGGCGGCCAGGGTCAGAGCGTTCGAGGCCCCGGCCAGCAGCGCGCCGAGAGCCCCGAGCAGGGCGGCCGGACCTCGCCGTACGACGGTCAGGCAGGCGACCACGACCAGCAGGCAGCCGACGATCTCGATGAGGCCGCTGACCAGAACGTAGATCGGGACGTCCAGGAAGGTCGCCTGGGTCTCGTCTTCCACGGCAGCCTCCTACGCCGACACGAGGGGCGCGGGCGCTGGCCGGCTGGTCCGGGCGAGCGCGAGCAGCACCGCCAAGCCGATGAGTGCGAGGCCGCCCGACCTGCCGTAGTTCACCAGGTACCAGACCCAGTCCGACCACTGCCACGGTCCGTCGTCGCGGTAGAGGATCGCCAGGATGTTGGCGAGCGCCAGGGTCGTCGAGGCTCCGGCCAGCAATGCGCCGAGGGCGCCCAGGCGAGCCGCCCGACCGCGTCGCACCAGCACCAGGCACGCCACCAGGACGCCGACGCAGGCCGCAACCTCGATGATGACGCTGACCAGCACGTAGTCCGGCACGAAGTACTGCTTGAGGGTGAGGTCGTCGTCCACGCGCCGAAGCGTCCCAGAAACGGGCCGAGCCGGCGCGAGTTCACGCCCGGTCGCGACCAAGCTCACGCCGGGTCGGCGACGCAGGCCAGCGCCACGCCGCACGCCGTCCGGCACAGAAGACGAGAGCCGCTCCGACTGCTGTCGGAGCGGCTCTCGTTCAAGAGGGCTGGCTCTCGGCGGGGTGTCGAGCCGGTCGCTGCGCGACCTCCTCAACCACCGTCACCGGGACCGGCAATGCTGCGAAGAGCACTGTGGTGGTGGAGCTGCGGGGAATCGAACCCCGGTCCTCGAGCGTCGATCCAGGTCTTCTCCGGGTGCAGTCAGTGTTGTCGCTTTTCTCGGCCCCGGCGCTCGCACAGACACGTCGCCGACAGGCCCAGTCAGGAAAAAGTCCCGGTCACCCCTCCTGACGGAAAGTGACCAGCAAGTCTCCTAGATGACGCCAGGGTCCGGGACGGAGACGGATGCCCGGTCTGACGCTTCGATCACTGCTCAGGCAGCGAGAGCGAAGGAACTGCGAGTGTTGTTGGCAGTTATAAGTTTCCAGCGATCGTTTACGAGATGGCGCTGGCTTCTCGACCCGCTTCCCCTGGAACTAACGTCCCAAGTCGAAACCGATCAGCCCCTCTTGAGTTGTCCTGCACGAAGCAGTCTACGGGTCCAACGGCGCCGGTCGAACCACTATTCCGGCGTCGGGTCCGCGGACGGGGTCTCCCCCACCCGATCCTCGAAGATCGGGTCCACCGCCTCGTAGGCGGCCACCGGCACCAGCTCGGCCAGCCGCTCGCTGAACCTCGTCAGCCGCGCGTAGTCGCGGGTGAAGCGCTTGTCGGCCTTCGCGAGCGCCTTCAGCGACTGCTGCGCGGTCGCCGTCTGGTCACGCAGCCCGACGACGGCCGCCTTCCGCTCCTCGACCAGCCGCGCGTAGCGGGCCGGGAGCCGGGCCACGTCCTCGTTCCCGGACGAGGCCAGGCCCGCGCCCTGCTTCAGGCACGGGGCCGAGGCCTCGCGGTGCCGCTCCAGCCAGGTGGTGGCGTAGGCCTCGAACGATTCCGCCTCGGTCGCCTCCACCCCGAAGATCTGCTGGCACTGGGTCCCGACGGCGAGGAAGAGCGGGAAGGAGTCGTCGAAGCCGTCCTGGTACGCCGCGGCGGCGGCGTACTGCGTCGCGAAGGTCTGGTACGCCGCGCCGAGCTCGGCGTCGGCCATCGCCGGTTGCGCCGCGAGAGCGGCGAGCGCGGCGTCGCGGTCGGCGGCCGCGGCCCGCTGCTTGCGGACCGCCTTGATGACCCGCGGTGCCTTCCGGAAGCCCTCCGGGTCCTGCTGCCACGCCTTCCGGACGAGGTCCTGGTACGCCGAGGAGCGCTTGTTCGTCTCGTTCAGCACCCCGGCGAGCCCGTGGTAGAGCGCGTACGCCTCGTCGTACTCGGCGTCGGTGGGCCTCGGCGGCGCGCTGGTCGTCGCCCCCGGGGAGCCCTCGGGACCCGAGTCGGACTGGTCCCCGCCTCCGCTGCACCCCGTCAAGGTGGTGCCGACGAGCAGCACCAGAGCGGCGAACAAGGAGCCGGAGGTCCGGGCGCTCGTCGATCGCATGACGTCACGGTGCCACGTCACGCCGGCGCACCGAGAAGCCGCACCCCGTTGCCCCAGCAGACCGCCCGCAGCCAGTCGTCGCCCAGGTCCAGCCGGGCCAGGCCGTCCAGCTGGTGGGCGTAGGGGTAGGGGATGGTCGGGAAGTCGCTGCCGAGCAGCACCTTGTCCTGCAGGTCGACCAGCCGCGGCACCAGGTCGGCGGGGTACGGCGGGAAGAAGTCGGTGAACACCATCGTGGTGTCCAGGTGCACCCGCTCGTGCGTCTCGGCCAGCGCCAGGAACTCCGCGCACTCGGGTGCGCCCATGTGCGCCAGGACCAGGGTCAGCCGGGGGAAGCGGCGCAGCAGCCGCGCGGTCGACTCCGGCCCGGTGAAGTCGCTGGCGACCGGACCGGAGCCGGCGTGCACGACGACCGGGGTGCCGCTGTCCTCGAGGACGCCCCACGCCTGGTCGAGCAGCGGGTCGTCGAGGTGGAACTCCCCCACCTGCAGGTGCACCTTGAAGATCTCCACGCCGGCGCCGACCAGGTCCGCGACGTACGCCCCGACCCACGGCTCGGGGAAGAAGGTCGCCGACCACAGCGACTCCGGCACGTCGGCGGAGAAGCCGCGCGCCCAGTCGTTGAGGTAGGCCGCGACGCCGGGCTTGTGGGCGTACGGCAGCGTCGGGAACCGGCGTACGCCGAGATCGCGGAGCAGGGCCACCCGGTCCTCGTGCGACTGCCGGTAGCGGATCGGCCACTCCCGGCCGATCTTCGGCCCGGCCGCGTCGAAGACGGCGTACACGGCGCGCTGGATGTTCGGCGGCAGGAAGTGCACGTGCACGTCGTACAGCCCCGGCAGGCCGAGCCCCTCCCAGAAGGAGCGGACCGCGGGGACGTCGCCGCGCCGGTCGTCAGTCACTCATGCCCTTCAGGTGCCGCCCGAGGGCCTGCTCCTTCTCGCGGTTGGCGGTGCGCTCGGCGAGCGACTGGCGCTTGTCCCACGACTTCTTGCCCTTGGCGAGCGCGATCTCGACCTTGGCCCGGCCGTCCTTGAAGTAGAGCGACAGCGGGACGACCGTGAGGCCCTTCTCGTTGACGCGGCGCTCGATCTTGTCGATCTCGACCCGGTTGAGCAGCAGCTTGCGCTTGCGGCGGGCGGAGTGGTTGGTCCAGGTGCCCTGGGAGTACTCCGGGATGTGCACGTTGTGCAGCCACGCCTCGCCGCCGTCGATGTCGACGAACCCGTCGACCAGCGACGCCCGGCCCTGGCGCAGCGACTTCACCTCGGTGCCCTGGAGCACCAGACCGGCCTCGAAGGTGTCCTCGACGGCGTACTCGTGGCGCGCCTTCTTGTTCTGCGCGACGATCTTCTGCCCCTGCTCCTTCGCCATGTCCCCAGTGTCCCAGAGTCAGGCAATCGGATTGACACTCAGCAGGCGGCGGAGAGGTCCTCGGCCTGGTTCGCGGCGTACCCCTGCTTCAGCGAGCCGAGCGAACCGCCCGTGACCGGGGTCTGGGTGCCGGAGGGCGTGGTGGGCTTGTCCTGCCCGGCCTGCGCGGTGTCCTTCGGCTTCTTCGGCTTCGGTGCGTCGCCCTCGGAGCGGTCGATCGCCTTGCGGACCTGGGCGCGGATCTTCTTGGCGTCCGGGTGCGCGGTGTTGACGAGCGGCGGGACCAGCGACAGCGAGGCCATCTTGTGGTCCCGGGTCTTCATCGCGAGCGAGGCGAAGGTGTCGATCTCGGAGGCCGGCAGGTTGGTGGAGATCATCGCCGAGGAGGCCTTCGCGATCTTCTCGAAGTTGCGTACGGCGACCTGCGGGCTGATCTCGCCGAGCATCGCGCTCATCACGCACTTCTGCCGCGCCATCCGCGAGTAGTCGTCGGAGCCCTCGCGGGCCCGGGAGTACCAGAGCGTCTCGAAGCCGGTGAGCTTGCGGGTGCCGGGCTCGATGTAGCCCGTGACGTCGCTGCCGAGGCCGCCGACCGGGATCCGGGAGCGAACGTTGAGGGTCACGCCGCCGACCGCGTCGACGAGGTTCTTGAACCCCTTCATGTTGACCATCGCCCAGTAGCTGATCTCCAGCCCGGTGATGCCCTCGATGGCCATGATCGTGGCGTCCACGCCGGGGTTCTCGGAGTCGGGGAACAGCTCGGTGTTGTCGCCGGCCCAGGTAGAGACGCCGTTGAGGTAGCAGCCGTCGCAGTCGAAGCCGTCGGGGAACTGCTCGTGCATCACCGTGCCCTTGCGGAACGGGAAGTTCGCCATGTTGCGGGGCAGCCCGATCAGCACGGTCTTGCCCGTCTCGGCGTCGATCGAGGCGACGGTCATCGAGTCGGGGCGCAGCCCCCAGCGGTCGGCACCGGAGTCGCCGCCGAGCAGCAGCACGTTGTAGCGGCCGTCGGCCGCGTCGCTCGCGGAGCCGTTGCCGAAGGTGGTGAGGATGAAGTCGCGCTGCACCGCGACCAGGTGGGCGCCGAAGAGCATCACGCCCGCGACGGTGAAGCAGAGCAGCCCGTTGACGCCGACGATCGCCCGCCGGTGGCCGAGGCCGAGGGTCAGCGGCTGGCCGATCCGCCAGGCGTCGACGAAGAGGTACGCCCACGCGATCGCCCCGACCATCAGACCGAGCCGGACCAGCAGCAGCAGCCCCGGCTTGGTCGCCAGGGAGACCGCACTGGTCGGGTGCACGGCCAGGACGAGGGCGGTGACCAGGCCGACCGCCACCAGCACCAGCCAGGTCGCCACGGCGATCCGGCCCACCCGGCGGTTGCCGGCGCTGAGCTGGGCCGAGCCGGGCACGAGCAGCGTCATCGCCATCAGGGACAGGGCCCGACGGAACCGCACGCGGGCGGCGCGCTCGGCGACCGAGACCCGCACGGGGCCGCGCGTGGGTCCGGCGTGGTCCGACCCGGGGGAAGGAGCGGGTGGCGTAGGCATCGAGATGCCTCTCTGTGCTGCGTACTGCTGGTGAGTACTGAAGGGAAGGTCAGTGCTGCCCGGTCAGTATCACCAGCCACACCCGTCACATCGGGTCACGACGCGCCGGGCGGCCCGCAATGGAACGAGATCGCCTCCATCAGCTCGGCGCCGGGCTCGCGGTCGACGTACACGAGCCGGACCGCGCCGCGGTCGGGATTGCCCGCGTCGGGGCCGCGCCAGACGAGCCCGAGACCGAGCCGCTCCGCCGTCCGCCGGGACGCCACGTTGTGCTCCAGCAGGTAGGCCAGCACGGGCAGCTCCGGGCCGACGTCGTGGGCCGCCTCGATCGCCGCGCGCGCCATCTCGGTCGCGTAGCCCCGGCCCTGCACGGCGGTGTCGAAGCGGTAGTAGAGGTTCCACCACGGCCGGCCGGGAGGTACGGCGCAGCCACCGCGACCCACCACCGCCCCGCCCTCGCGGTCGCGCACCGACCAGTAGCCGAGCCCGTGGGTCGCCCACTGCCGGGCGCCGTTGACGATCATCTGCTCCGACATCAACCGGTCCGCGTGCCGGCCCGGCGGGAAGTGCACCCACGACTGCGGGTCCGCGTGGATCTGGTGGAGGTCGTCGACGTCGCCCTCGGTCGCCACGTCGAGCCAGAGTCGCTGGGTGCGCACGTGCCGCCACTTCATCACATGGCTTAGGTACCCGCTCGTCCCGACTCGATCTCCTGGCGTCTCGCCAGTCGGTGCGCGCGCCGGATCTCGGCCTCGCGCAGCCGGCGTACCTCGTCGGGCGTCTCCGGTGCCAGCGGCGGCACGTCGCGCGCCCGACCCTCGGCATCGATCGCCACGAACACGAAGTACGCCGACGCGACGTGCAGCCCGGTCTCCGACGGGTCGTTCCACGGCTGCGCCTCGACCCGTACGCCGATCTCCATCGACGAGCGGCCCGCCCAGTTGACCTGGGCCTGCGTGCGCACGATGTCGCCGACGTGGACGGGCGCGAGGAACGCCATCTCGTCGAGGGCCGCCGTCACCGCCGGCCCGCCGCTGTGCCGCTGGGCCACGGCACCCGCGGTGGAGTCCGCGAGCTTCACGATCTCGCCGCCGTGGATGTTGCCGAGCAGGTTCGCCTCGCGGGCCGACGTCATCATCGCCAGCGACACGCGGGCGAAGGACGGCGACCTGGCGGTCAGCTCCGAGGTCATGCACGCACGGTAGCGTCAGCGCCATGGCAGACCGTCCCCGGAACGACGGCTCCGGGGGCGGGAACCCGGAGTTCGGCTGGCTCTACGGCAAGGACCAGCCCGACAGTGACACCAGCAGGGACCCCGGTCCCACCCGTCCCGTTCCCCGCCAGCAGCGCGAGCCGCGGCCCGACGAGACCCGGGTGATGCGGGTCCAGCCGTCCGGCTCCGAGCCGCCTCGCTCGGCTCCCCCGGCTCCCCCGGCTCCCCCGGCTCCCCCGCGGGCGCCGCGCCCCGCGCCGACGCCGCCGCCTCCCTCCGGTGCCGGCGGCTCCGGGCCCCGGCTGCGACGGCCCCGCTTCCGGTTCCGCTACGTCCTGCTGGTACTCCTGGCCTGGCTCGTCTTCCTCGTCGGTGTGCCGATCTACGCCTGGACCAGCGTCGACAAGATCGAGTGGGAGCCCAGCGGCAACCGGCCCGACGACCAGCCGGGCACGACGTACCTCCTGGTCGGCAGCGACTCGCGCGGCGACCTCAGCAAGGAGGAGCGCAAGCGGCTCGGCACCGGTGGCGCCGAGGGCCAGCGCACCGACACGATCATGCTGCTGCACACGGGCTCCGGCCCGAACCTGCTGATGTCGATCCCCCGCGACTCGATCGTGCCCATCCCCGGACGCGGCACGGGGAAGATCAACGGGGCCTACGCCTTCGGCGGACCGAAGCTGCTGACCCGCACCATCGAGGAGAACACCGGCATCCGCGTCGACCACTACGTCGAGATCGGGATGGGCGGCCTCGCCGGTGTCGTCGACGCGGTCGGCGGCATCGAGATCTGTCCCGAGAAGGACATGAAGGACAAGCTCGCCAACCTCGACATCAAGAAGGGCTGCCAGGAGGCCGACGGCGTCACCGCCCTCGGCTACGCCCGCTCCCGGCACAGTGACGCGGCCCTCGGCGACATCACCCGGGTCAAGCACCAGCGCGAGGTCGTCTCGGCCGTCGGCAAGAAGGTCCTCTCCCCGTGGACCGTCCTCAACCCGGTCCGCTACTGGCAGCTCAACGACGCCATCCCCGGCTTCTTCGGGTTCGGCGAGGGCACCGGCCCGGTCCGCGCCGGCATGTGGGCGCTGGCGATGACCCGGGTCAACGGCGAGAACGGCCTGACCTGCACCATCCCGATCGCCGACCTCGCCGTGCACTGGGACGACGAGCGCTCCGCGCAGATGTTCAGCGCGATCAAGGAGGACAAGGTCGATGAGCTGGACGAGAGTCTGTGCACGCCCACCGGCCTGCCCAAGTCGGTCACGGGATGAGGTCGTACGACACCCTCGGCTGGTCGGTCGACGACGACGGCGTCGCCACCCTCACCCTGGACCGGCCCGACCAGCTCAACGCGTTCGACCTGACGATGGCCCGCGAGCTCGAGCAGGTCTTCCGCACCGACGCCCACGACGACGCCGTCCGCGCCGTCGTCGTGACCGGCGCGGGCCGCGCCTTCTGCGCCGGCATGGACCTGTCCGCCGAGGGCAACGTCTTCGGCCTCGACGAGTCGCTCCTCCCCTCCCCCGAGGAGTTCCGGGCGTCGTACGACCAGGCGCCGTACGACGCCGGCGTCCGCGACACCGGCGGGAAGGTCACCCTGGCCATCCACGCCCTGCCCAAGCCCGTCATCGCGGCGATCAACGGCCCGGCCGTCGGCATCGGCGCCACCATGACCCTCGCGATGGACCTCCGGCTGGCCTCCACCAAGGCCCGGATCGGCTTCGTCTTCGGCCGGCTCGGCATCGTCCCCGAGGCCTGCTCGTCGTGGTTCCTGCCGCGCATCGTCGGCATCCAGCAGGCCCTGGAATGGATCTACTCCGCCGAGATCCTGACCGCCGAGCAGGCCCTCGCCGGCCGCCTGGTGCGCTCGCTGCACGAGCCCGACGACCTGCTCCCCGCGGCCCTCGACCTCGCCCGCTCCTTCGTCGTCGACCGCTCCCCCGTCGCCCTCGGCCTGGCCAAGCAGCTGCTCTACCGCAACGGCGCCGCCGCCGACCCCCTCGAGGCCCACCTCTCCGACTCCCTCGCGATGTACTACACCTCGCTGGCCGACGGGAAGGAGGGCGTGGCGGCGTTCCTCGAGAAGCGTCCCCCCTCGTTCTCCGGCCGCGCCTCAGATCTGCCTCGGATCTATCCCGAGCGCTGACCCGTCACTTTCTCGGCAGAAATTGCGGCGTGTCACCGCAGGGTTGACGGTTCGGTGAGCGACGTACGACGTACCTCTGAGCGAACCGTCACTCGTGCCACGACACACCGCGAAAAGTGCCGAGAAAGTGACAGGTCGGCGGGCGGGAGGGCTCAGGCGACGGCGAGACGCTCCCGCAGCCGGGCGAGGATGGCGGTGAGGAGGCGGGAGACCTGCTCCTGACTGACGCCGACCTCGGCCCCGATCTCGGCCTGGGTGCGGTTGTCGAAGAAGCGCAGCTCGATGATGGTGCGCTCGCGGTCGGTGAGGTCGCGCATCAGGGGCTGGAGGGCCAGGCGGGCCTCGGCGGAGGCGAAGGCCGGGTCCGGGCCGCCGAGGAGGTCGGCGAGGCCGGTCCGGTCGTCGTCGGGGCGGGGTGCGTCGAGGGACATGGGGGCGAAGCAGCCGGTGGCGCCGAGGGAGTCGAGGACGAGCAGCAGCGGGACGTCGAGATCGACCGCGATCTCGGAGGGCCGGGGGGTGCGGCCGAGCCGCTGGGTCAGGGTGGACTCGGCCTCGGCGACGCGGCTCTGGATCTCCTGGACCGAGCGCGGAGGCCGGACGGTCCAGCCGGCGTCGCGGAAGTAGCGGCGGATCTCGCCGCGGATCGTGGGCACGGCGTAGCTGAGGAAGTCCTCGGCCAGGGTCGGGTCGAAGGCGCGGACGGCCTTCACCAGCCCCAGGCAGGCGACCTGGTCGATGTCGTCGTCGGGGACACCGCGGCCGTGGTAGCGGCGGGCGACGTCGGCGGCCACCCCGAGGTTGAGGCGGACGGCGTCGTTCTCGTAGTGGGCGCGGACCTCGCCGGCACTGGCCCGCGCGCGGGACAGCAGGCGGGCGGTCTCGGCGCGACGGCGGGCATCGGCGAGCGCCGTCGCCCCCCGGGCATCACGGTCCGACCCCACGACGAACACACCCTCCCCCTGGTGCGTCCCATGACCGGCCCGGCTACGGACCCCGCCCGCAGATCGTCGCAGACGCGGCGATCGGGAGACAACCGACCGACAGGATCAGCGAGTCAACGTCCGACGGCTCGCTCCAGCTCGGCCTTGTTCATCGAGGAGCGGCCCTTGACGTTCTGCCGCTTCGCCTCGGCGTACAGCTGGGCCTTGGTACGCCCCCCGGCGCCACGGTGCGAGCGCAGGCCGCCCCGGCGCGAGGAGGACAGGTCGTCGGTGGAGGTGCGGCTGCGCTGCTCGGCCTCGCCGGCGCGGGCCCGCTCCTTGTTGACGGTGCGGGCCGCGATCTCCTCGGCCTGCTCCCCGCTCCGCCCGCGGTCCTCCAGGCCTTCCTTGATGTGCTCGTACTGGCGCTCGCGCTTCTTGCTCCAGGCCTGCTGCGGCATCGGTCTCCTCCTGCCCACGACTGCCCCCGACTGCCCCCGTCGTACGCCGGCCGGTACCCGGGCCCGGAGCGGGGTAACGGTCCGCCATGTCCCACGACCTCGACACCGCGATCGTCGACATCGACGGCACCCTGCTGGACTCCAACTACCACCACGCGCTGGCGTGGTCGCGCGCCTTCGCACATGTCGGCCACCCGGTCCCGGTGTGGCGGATCCACCGGCACCTCGGCATGGGCGGCGACCGCCTGGTGACGGCGGTGGCCGGCGACGAGGCGGAGGCGCGGGTCGGCGACGAGGTGCGCGAGCGCTGGGAGCAGGAGTACGACGGCCTCATCGACGAGACCGTGCTCCTCGACGGCGCCCGAGGTCTGCTCGACGCCCTGAGCGGCGCCGGCCTGGCGGTGGTGCTGGCCAGCTCCAGCATCCCCCGGCACGCGGAGCACGCGCTGGAGCTGCTGGACGCCCGGTCTCGGACCGACGCGTGGACCACGGCGGGCGATGCGTCGGAGACGAAGCCGGACCCCGAGCTCCTCGACGTCGCCCTCGACCGGGTCGGCGGCGGGCGCGCGGTGATGCTGGGCGACTCGGTCTGGGACGTGGCCGCGGCCCAGCAGCGCGGCATCCCCACGCTCGGCCTGCGCAGCGGTGGCGTCGGCGCGGCCGAGCTCATCGAGGCCGGTGCGGTCGCGGTGTACGACGACCCGCGCGGCCTGACCGAGCACCTCGACGAGGCACTCGACCAGGCCGCGCGGGCCAGTCGTCGGACGTAGCGGTCAGCCGGCCTTCTTGCCGCCGGTCTTCTTGGTGGAGGCCTTCTTCGCAGCGGCCTTCTCGGTGGTGGCCCCGGTGGTCGAGAGGTTCCCGCCCTTGTCCTCCAGGTGCGCGCGGATGAACCAGTGGAACAGCTCCAGCTGCTCGGTGTGCGCGACGAACATGTCCTGGGTGACCGGGTCGAGCTCCTCGAGCTCCTTGATGCCGTCGCGGTACTCGGTGATCACGCCCTGGTAGACCAGGTCGAGCGCCCCGAGGTGCTCCTGGGTGGTGGCCCGGCCGATGCTGTACTCGTCCCAGGTGCGGGCCGCGACGAGCTTGCCGGGGGTCCCGACCGGGGAGCCACCGAGGGTCGCGATCCGCTCGGCCAGGTCGTCGGCGAAGCCGCGCACGGCGTCGACCTGCGGGTCGAGCATCTCGTGTACGGCGATGAAGTGCGGGCCGACGACGTTCCAGTGCACGTGCTTGAGCGTGAGGTGGAGGTCGTTGGCCGCGTTCAGGCGGCTCTGCAGCAGGGTCACGACACGCTCGGCGTCGGCCTCGGTCATGCCGGGAACGGTGTACTTCAGCTTGGAGGTCGTCATGACCTGTCAGTAACCCGGCCCGCGAGCCGGGAAACGACCTCGAATCCCGCCGCCGCCGACAATCCGGCTCGGGGCCGGGCTGGGCCGGGCTGGGTCCGGGACAGCGAAACGGGCCGGGACCGCCGAAGTGGGGGGTATCGGGCGGTCCCGGCCCAGCTTCGTCGTACCCCGTCGACGGCCGCCTATGCGCCGGTCTGGACCACCGCGCCGATGCTCCGGTCGAAGAGCTCGCGCAGCTCGACGAAGTGCCGCTCCGCGCCGGCCTCGTCGTACGACATGGAGTCGGCCATCGTGTAGCCGTGCCGGGCCCCCGGGTAGACGGCCTCCCGGTGGGCGAGCCCGGCCTCGTCGAGCGCGGCCGCCAGGGCCTCGATCGCCTCCGGCGGCATCGAGGCGTCCTGGTCGGCGTGGCCGAAGAGGAACTCGGCGCGGGCACCGGCGACCGCGCGGTGCGGGCTGTCGGGGGCGTCGGTGACCAGGCCGCCACCGTGGAAGCCGCCGACCGCGGCGACCAGGTCGGGCCGCAGGGCGGCGGTCCGGACGGCGAGCCGGGCACCCATGCAGTAGCCGGTCACCCCGATCGGTCCGGTCGCGTGCTGGAGCAGCACCTCGATCCACCGCTCGGCGTCGGGAAGCGCCCGGTCGGGGGTGAGCGCGTTGACCCGGTCCATCACGCCGTCGGCGAAGAACGCCGCGCGCGCCTCGGGATCGCGCAGGTCGCGATCGGGCGCCAGCTCGGCCGCGGAGCCGTCCCGGTAGAAGACGTGCGGGGCGAGTACGACGTACCCCCACGACGCGATCCGGTCGGCCATCGCCTCGATCCGCGGGCGCAGCCCGATCGCGTCGACGTAGAACAGCACCCCCGGGCGCGGTCGATCGCCGGGCCGGGCCAGATAGGCCTCGGCGGTGCCGTCGGCCGTGGTGATCTCGATGCGCTCGCCCATGGTCTCGAGGGTAGTCAGGCCGACCCCGCCGGTCGCGACGGGCCTCAGCCGGTCGGCACCGTCCAGATGACGGCCGTGCCGCTGTCCGGCGCCGACTCGATGCGACACCGGCCGCCCAGCCGCTCGGCCCGGTCGCGCATGTTGCGCAGCCCGCTCTCGGCGACCTCGCCGGCCATGCCGACCCCGTCGTCGCGCACCACCAGCTCGATCTCGTCGCCGACCGTCAGCGTCACCCCGATCCCGGCGGGGCCGGCGTGCCGGACGGCGTTCGACAACGCCTCCCCCAGGACGGCGAGCAGGTGCGGGGCGACCCGGGGCGCGATCCGGGTGCGGACCGGGCCGCGGAAGGTCAGCGTCGGGCGGCGCTCCAGGTTGGCGGCGGCCCGGTCGACGATCCGCGTCATCTCCGACTGCAGGTCGGTCGACTCGTCGGCCGAGCTGAGCGCGAAGATCGAGCGGCGGATGTCGCGGATCGTGGCGTCCAGGTCGTCGACGGCCGTCTCGAGCCGCTCGGCGACCTGCGGCTGGTCGACGAGGCGCCCGGCGCTCTGCAGGCCCAGGCCGATCGCGAAGAGCCGCTGGATGACCAGGTCGTGCAGGTCGCGGCCGATCCGGTCGCGGTCCTCGAGGACGGCCAGCTTCTGCTGGTCCTCGCGGTGCCGGCCGACCTGCAGCGCCAGCGCCGCCTGCTCCGCGAACGCGGCGGGCAGGGCGGCGTCGACGGCGTGGAAGGCCTCGACGTTCGCCGGGTCCCAGGCCAGCGCGAGCACCCCCTCGATGCCCGCGCCGGTGCGCAGGGGTACGACGACCGCCGGCCCGAGGCCCTCGGTGGCCAGGTCGGGGACGGAGGTCGGCACGCCGGTGCGGACGACCTCCTCGGCGAGCGCGTCCTGACGGGCCAGGGCCTCCAGGAGGCTGGCGTCGACCCGCTGCCCCGAGACCGCCTCCAGGGCCAGCTCGGCGTCCGCGTCGCCGGCGAGGATCCAGGCGACGTCGGCGGCCGCGACCGCGCGGGCGCTGTCGGCGACCGCCTGCAGGGCGTCCGTCCCGACCGTGGTGCCCGACAGGAGCCTGGTGATCTCGGCGGTCGCCGAGAGCCACCGCTCGCGACGCGAGGCCTCCTCGTAGAGCCGGGCGTTCTCGATCGCGACGCCCGCGGCGGCGGCGAGCGCGACGACGATGTCCTCGTCGGCCTGGGTGAAGTCCTCGCCGCCGGCCTTCTCGGTCAGGTAGAGGTTGCCGAAGACCTGGTCGCGGATCCGGACCGGGACGCCGAGGAAGGAGCTCATCGGCGGGTGGTGCGGCGGGAAGCCGTACGACGCGGGGTGCTCGGCGATGTCGTGCAGGCGCAGCGGCTCGGGGCGGTCGATGATCAGGCCGAGCAGCCCGTGACCGGTCGGGAGGTCACCGATCTGGAGGACCGCGTCCTCGCCGATCCCGTGGTGCACGAAGGTCCGCAGCCGCTTGCCCGGGCCGGCGCCGAGCACCCCCAGCGCGGCGTACCGGGCGCCGACCAGCTCGCTGCCGACCCGCACGATCCGGGCGAGCACGCCGTCGAGGTGGAGGTCGGCGCCGATCCCGACGACCGCGTCGAGCAGCAGTCGCCACCGCGCCTGGTCGTCGAGGACCACGTCGACGCGGGCGAGCACCTCACGCAGCAGCGAGTCGAAGCCGACCTCACGCAGTGCGTCGTCGAGCGGCTCGTCGCTCACTGGTCGAGGTGCTTGGTGGCGAAGATCGCCGCCTGGGTACGGCTCTCGAGTCCCAGCTTGGCCAGCAGCGAGGACACGTAGTTCTTGATCGTCTTCTCGGCGAGGAACATCGCCTCGGCGATCTGGCGGTTGGTCCGCCCCTGGCCGATCTGCTCGAGGATCTTCAGCTCCTGGGCGGTCAGCTGGTCCAGCGCCGGGTCGGTCTTCGGCCCCTCGCGGAGCCGGTCGAGGACCTGCTGGGTGACGGCCGGGTCGAGCATCGACTGCCCGGCGGCCACCCGGCGGACGGTGTCGACGAAGTCGGTGCCGCGCACCTGCTTGAGGACGTAGCCGGCGGCGCCGGCCATGATCGCGGAGAACAGCGCGTCGTCGTCGTCGTACGACGTGAGGATCAGCGCCTTGATGTGCGGGTCGCGCGAGCGGATCTCGCGGCACACGTCGATGCCGGAGCCGTCCGGCAGTCGGCCGTCGAGGATCGCGACGTCGGGGCGGAGGGCGGGGATCCGCCGGGCGGCCTCCTCGGCCAGGCCGGACTCGCCGACCACGACGATGTCGCCCTCGCTCTCGAGGAGCTCGCGAATCCCGCGACGGACCAGCTCGTGGTCGTCGAGGAGGAAGACCGTGATCGGCTCACTCGTCGTCATGTCCCGGAATCTACCGACACCGAGGCGGGCAGTCGACGGCCGCCGGGACGCTGAGGGACCTTGGGCCCTGTCGGGCACCGGATCCGCGTCGCATCGTTGACCATATGCCCTCGTCCCGTCCGTCCGCTGCACGCGTCGTGGAGCTCGCCTGCCGAGCGCCCAGCGTCCACAACACCCAGCCGTGGTGCTGGCGGATCGACGGCGACCGGGTGGAGCTGCACGCCGACCGGTCGCGCCAGCTCGTGGTGGCCGACGCGGGGGGCCGCAACCTGCTGATCAGCTGCGGGGCCGCGCTGCACCACGCGATCGTCGCCGCCGCCGGGCTCGGGTACGACGCCCGGGTGGTCCGGCACCCCGACCCGGAGCAGCCCGACCTGCTGGCGCACCTCGACCTGGTCCCGGCCCCGCGCACGGCGGCCGCGACGGACCGGCTGCGGACCCTGCTGGCGCGTCGTACCGACCGGCGGCGGTTCACCGCCTGGCCGGTGACCGAGGAGCAGCTGGGCGAGCTGGCCCACGGGATCCGGGACGGCGGCGTCCAGGTCGTCCCGGTCGCCGGCATCGCGGACCGGCTCCGCGTCGAGCTGCTCGCGGCCCGGGCCCGGGCCGCCGAGGCGGCCGACGACCGGTACGCCGAGGAGCAGAGCCGCTGGGCCGACGAGGCCCGCTCGGACGCCGTCGAACGCCCCGACGGGGTGCTGCTGCTGTGCACGACGACCGACGGCCCCGAGTCCTGGCTCGCCGCCGGCGAGGCACTGAGCGAGCTCTGGCTGCGCGCCACCCAGGAGGGCCTGTCGGTGGTGCCGCTGAGCCAGCTGCTGGAGGTCGAGGAGACCCGCTCGGCCCTGCACCACGAGGTGCTGGGCGGGCTCGTGGTCCCGCAGCTGCTACTCCGGCTGGGCTGGCAGGAGATCGGGCTCAGCGACCTGCCGGCCACGCCGCGGCGCCCGCTCGCCGAGGTGCTGGCCGGTCCCGACGGGCAGGGGACCAAGGTCCCCGCCCGCGGGGCCGTCCGCCCGGTTCGCTGAGCGGGCTCTTTACCTAGCGTGAGCGTGTCCCACCCCGACCCCGCTCAGGAGAGCCCTCGTGGATCCGCTCGACATCGCCCGGTGGCAGTTCGGCATCACCACCGTCTACCACTTCATGTTCGTCCCGATCAGCATCGGTCTCTCCGCGATGGTGGCCTACTACGAGATCCGCTGGCTGCGCTCGCGCAACGTGGCGTACCTCCGACTCACCCGCTTCTTCGGGAAGCTCTTCCTGATCAACTTCGCGATCGGCGTCGTGACCGGCATCGTCCAGGAGTTCCAGTTCGGGATGAACTGGAGCGACTACTCGCGCTTCGTCGGTGACGTGTTCGGCGCACCGCTGGCCATCGAGGGCCTGCTCGCCTTCTTCTTGGAGTCGACGTTCCTCGGGCTGTGGATCTTCGGCTGGGACCGGCTCTCGGGGAGGCTGCACGCCGCCTGCATGGTGATCGTGCACATCGGGACCCTGTTCTCGGCCTGGTTCATCCTCGCCGCGAACTCCTGGATGCAGCACCCGGTCGGCTTCGTCTTCAACCCCGAGACCGGCCGGGCCGAGATGAACGACTTCGCCGCGGTGATGTTCAACAAGGTCCAGCTGGTCACCTTCCCGCACGTCATCCTGGCGGCCTACATGACCGCCGCCGCCTTCGTGGTCGGCGTCGCGTTCTGGCACCTGCGCCAGCAGCGCGACCCCGCCTCGGAGGACGCGGGGATGTGGCGCAGGGCCGTCCGCGGCGGCGCCGCGCTGGTGCTGGTCTCGGGCCTCGGTGTCGTCCTGGTGGGCGACGTGCAGGGCAAGATCATGACCGAGGTCCAGCCGATGAAGATGGCGGCCGCCGAGGCGCTCTACGAGACCGAGCAGCCCGCGCCGTTCTCGGTCTTCACCGTCGGCACGCCGGACGGCTCGGAGGAGAAGTTCTCCATCGTCATCCCGAACCTGCTCTCGTTCCTCGCCACCGGCACCTGGGACGGGGAGGTGCAGGGCATCGACGAGCTGCGCGAGCAGTATCAGGAGACCTACGGCCAGGACCCGGGCGCGGCGTACTACTCGGCCGGCGACTACACGCCCTACATCCCCGTCACCTACTGGACCTTCCGCTTCATGATGGGGCTCGGCTTCGCGGCCATGGCCGTCGCGCTGTGGGTGCTGTGGGCGACCCGGCGCGACCGGATCCCCCGGGGCCGACTGCTCTACACCGCGGTGCTGCTGCTGCCGTTCCTGCCGCTGCTGGCCAACTCGGCGGGCTGGATCTTCACCGAGATGGGCCGCCAGCCGTGGGCCGTGTTCGGGCTGATGACCACCGCCTCGGCCGTCTCCCCCGGCGTCAGCGCCACCGAGATGCTCGTCTCCCTGATCACGCTCACCCTCGTGTACGGCGTGCTCGCGGTCGTCGAGGTCCGGCTGCTGCTCACCTACATCAAGAAGGGCGCCGACCCCATCCCCGACGACGACCTGCCCCGGGTCCGCACCGACGCGGACGACGACCAGCCGCTCGCGTTCGCGTACTGACCGCGAATCCAAAGGACTGAGAAGACATGGAACTCACCACCGTCTGGTTCGCGCTGATCGCGATCCTCTGGATGGGCTACTTCGCCCTCGAGGGCTTCGACTTCGGCGTCGGCATGCTGCTCCCGGTGCTCGGGAGGACCGACCGCGAGCGCCGCGTGCTCATCAACACCATCGGCCCGGTCTGGGACGGCAACGAGGTGTGGCTGCTGGTCGCCGGCGGCGCCACCTTCGCGGCGTTCCCGGAGTGGTACGCCACGCTGTTCAGCGGCTTCTACCTGCCGCTGCTGCTGATCCTGGTCGCGCTGATCGTGCGCGGGCTGGCCTTCGAGTACCGCCACAAGCGCGACGAGGCCTCCTGGAAGCAGCGCTGGGACCTGGTGCTGATCATCGGCTCCTTCGTGCCCGCCCTGCTGTGGGGCGTCGCGTTCGCCAACATCCTGCGCGGCGTGCCGATCGACTCGGACTTCGAGTACGTCGGCGGCTTCTTCAACCTGCTCAACCCCTACGCCCTGCTGGGCGGGGCGATGACGCTGCTGCTCTTCCTCACCCACGGCGCGATGTTCATCGCCCTGAAGACCGACGGCCCGATCCGGTACGCCGCCCGCGCGCTCGCCGTGAAGCTCGGCGTCGCAGCAGCCGTGGTCGCCGTCCTCTTCCTCGGCTGGACCCAGGTCAAGACCGGTGACGTGTCGTCGGCGGTCGCGTTCGTCGTCGCCGCGCTCGCGCTGGTCGGCGGCGTCGCCGCGGCGGCCGCGGGTCGCGAGGGCTGGGCGTTCCTCGGCACCTTCGTGGCGATCGCCGTCGGCGTGGCCGGGCTGTTCCTGGCCCTCTTCCCCGACGTGATGCCCTCGACCCTGACCGACGGGACGTCGCTGACGACCACGAACGCCGCCGCGACGGCGTACACGCTGAAGATCATGACGGTGGTGGCGGCGATCTTCACGCCGCTGGTGCTGGCCTACCAGGCCTGGACCTACTGGGTCTTCCGCAAGCGGATCGCCGTGCACCACATCCCGGAGCCGGTCCTCGCGGCCGGTCCTCGGTGACCTTGACGTGAGCCAGGGAATGGGGCCGACCGACCCACGCCTGCGCCGCCAGCTGGCCCCCGCCCGGGGGCCGCTGGCGGGGGTGCTGGTGACAGGAGGGCTCGGGGCCCTGCTCGTCGTCGCGCAGGCGTGGGCGGTCACCGGCCTGCTCGTCGCCGCCGTACGCCGCGAGGAGCTGCTCGGCTGGGCCCTCGTGGTCGCCGGTGTCTTCGCGGCCCGGGCCCTGACCGGCTGGGTCGGCGACCTGCTGGCGGCCCGCGCGGCCTCGGTCGTCGGCACCCACCTGCGCCGCCAGGTCGCCGCCGCGGTGCTGCGCCGCCGGGAGGTGCGCTCGGCCGACGCCGTGCTGCTGACCCGGGGCGTCACGGCCGCGGAGCCGTACCTCACCCGCTACCTGCCCGCCGTCGTCCTCGCCGGCGTGCTCCCGCTCATCACCCTGGCCGCGATCGCGTGGCTGGACCCGCTCAGCGGCCTGGTGGTCCTCCTGACCCTGCCCCTGGTGCCGGTCTTCGGCGCGCTCGTCGGCCTCGCCACCCGGGACCGGGCCGAGGAGCAGTGGCGGGCGATGGCCTCGCTGTCGGGCCACTTCCTCGACGTGGTGCGCGGCCTGCCGACCCTGGTGGCGCACCGGCGCGCCCGGGCCCAGTCGGCCACGATCGGGCGGGTCACCGACCGCTACCGCCGGGCCAGCATGGACACGCTGAGGGTGGCCTTCGCGTCCTCGGCGATCCTGGAGCTGGTCGCCACCCTCTCGGTGGCGCTGGTGGCCGTCCTGGTCGGCGTACGACTGGCCCACGGCGGGCTGGACCTGCACACCGCACTGCTGGTGCTGCTGCTCGCGCCCGAGGCGTACTGGCCGCTGCGCCGGGTCGGCGCGGAGTTCCACGCCGCGGCCGAGGGGGTCGCCACCTTCGAGCAGGTGCACGACCTGGTGACCGGCACCCCGCCCGAGCCGGCCGGCACCCCGGCCCCCGCCGAGACCGCGCTGGTCGCCACCGGACTCACCGTCCTGCACCCGGGACGCACCGTTCCCGCCCTCGACGGCGTCGACGTGGTGATCCCCGGCCGCGGCGTCACGGTCGTCACCGGGCCGTCGGGCTGCGGCAAGTCCACCCTGCTCTCCGCACTGGTCGGGCTGGTCCCGCCGACCGCCGGGCGGATCGAGGTCGCCGGCACCGAGGTGGCCGGAGCGGCCTGGCGCGCGCAGGTGGCCTGGGTCTCGCAGCGACCGGTGTTCGTCGCCGGTTCGATCGCCGACAACCTGCGCCTGGCCCGCCCGGAGGCGAGCGACGACGACCTGTGGTCGGCGCTGCGCGCGGTCGCGCTGGAGGAGCGGGTCCGGGCGCTGCCCTGGGGCCTGCGGCAGCCGCTCGACGAGGACGGCGTGAGCCTGTCCGCCGGCGAGCGCGCCCGGTTAGCCCTGGCCCGAGTGGTGCTCGCGCAGCGCCCCTGGGTCTTCCTCGACGAGCCGACCGCCCATCTCGACGACCTGACCGAGCAGGTGATCGCCGACACCGTCGTCGAGCTCGGCCGGACCAGCGCGGTCGTGGTCGTCGCGCACCGGCCCGCACTGGCCGCGCTGGCCGACCACGTGGTGGCGCTCACGGCTCCCGCCCCAGCGGTGACCCAGCACCCGAACGCCGGCGCGGGACGGTCGCCCGCTCACCGCTCCCCCGCCCCGATCCCGGACGACGAGCCCGCGAGCCGGCTCGGCCTCGGCGCCAGCACCCTGCTCGGCGCGCTCGCGTCGCTCTCGGGCGTCGCGCTCACCGCGACCGCCGGCTGGCTGATCGTCCAGGCGTCCTCGCACCCGCCGGCGCTGACCCTGATGGTCGCGATCGTCGGCGTACGCACCTTCGGCCTGGCCCGGCCGGTGCTGCGCTACGTCGAGCGGCTGCGCTCCCACGATCTCGCCCTGCGGCTGCTCGCCCGTCGCCGTGTCGAGGTGTACGACGCCCTGGTGCCGCTCGTCCCCGGACGGCTCGGCCGGCGCCGCGGGGACCTGCTCGCCGCGGTCGTCGACGACGTCGACGGCGTGGTCGACGACGCCCTGCGGGTCAAGCTGCCGCTGCGCTCCGGCGCCCTGGTCGCGCTCGGTGCCACCGCCGTCACCGCCTGGCTGCTCCCGGTCGCGGGGGCCGTCGTCGCCGCGGTCTGTGTCGTCGCGGGCGTCCTCGCGTTCGGGCTCGCCCGGCTGGGCGCCGGCGCGGCCGAGCGGGCCTCGGTCGACCTGCGGGCCGAGCTCTCCGAGGCCGCCGTCGAGACCGCGCAGGTCGCCCCCGAGCTGGTGATGTGGCAGGCCGAGCCGGCCGCCGTCGACCGGGTCGCCCGGCTCAGCGACCGGCTCGGTCGGGCCGCCGCCCGGGCCGCCGCCTGGCTCGGCGCGGCCCGGGCCACGGTGCTGCTCGCCTGCGGCAGCGGCGTCGCGCTCACCGCGTGGGTGGCCGCGCCGGCGTACCGCGCCGGCGAGGTGTCGGCCCCCGTGCTGGCCCTGCTGGTCCTGGTGCCGCTCGCGCTCGCCGACACCCTCACGACCTTCACCGACGCCGGCGCGCTCTCGGCCCGCACCCGCGCGGCCGCGGCCCGCCTGGAGGCCCTCGAGCGGACCCGCCCGGCCGTGCGGGCCACCGTCGGCGACCCGCTCCCCGAGCGGCACGACCTCGTGGTCGAGGACGTGACGGCCGGCTGGTCGCGCGACCGGCTCGCGCTGCGCGACCTCTCCCTGGACGTCGGGCCCGGCGAGCGGGTCGTGGTCGTCGGCCCATCGGGGTCGGGCAAGTCGACGCTGGCCGCGCTGCTGCTGCGCTTCCTCGACCCGGTCGACGGCGCGGTGCTGCTCGGCGGCACCCCGACCACCCGGCTCGACCCCGACGACGTACGACGGGTCGTGGGGCTCGTCGACGACGACCCGCACGTCTTCGCCTCCACCCTGGTGGAGAACGTCCGGTTCGCCCGGCCCGACGCGAGCGACGCCGACGTCGAGGGCGCCCTGCGGCGCGCCCGGCTCGGCGGCTGGCTGGACGACCTCCCGGACGGCCTGCACACCTGGCTCGGCGACGGCCACGCCCAGGTCTCCGGCGGCGAGCGGGCCCGGATCGCGCTGGCCCGGTCGCTGCTCGCGGAGCAGCCCGTGCTGGTGCTCGACGAGCCCACGGCCCACCTCGACCACGCCACCGCGGTGGAGCTCGCGGCCGAGGTGCTCGACCCGAGCGAGGGCCGGACGGTCGTCTGGATCACCCACGATCACGTCGGGGTCGACCTGGCCGACCGGGTCGTGGACCTGGGCTCGAGCTGGAGACCGGTCGCGACCGACCGGACCCGCTGACGTCAGCCGAGGGCCGCCCGGAGCATGTCCTCGCGCGGCACGACCTTGACCCGCTCGCGGCCGGCCGCCTCGCCGAGCGCGACCTCGTGGGCGTCCAGGCGCTCCCAGCCGTCCCAGGTGACGACGTCCACGCCCCGGTCGGCGAGGTGCTCGAGGATCGCGGCGGGGGCGTCGGACTCCGGCGCCTGCAGCGCGTCCAGGTCGGCGAGCAGGCTGGCGACCGTCTCGGCGGCGTCGGACTTGGTGTGCCCGATCAGGCCGACCGGACCGCGCTTGACCCAGCCGGTGACGTAGGTGCCGGCCAGCGGGTCGCCGTCGAGGTCCAGGACCCGGCCCGCCACGTGCGGGACCACGCCGGCGGCGTGGTCGAACGGCAGGTCGGCGAGCTCGCTGGAGAGGTAGCCGACCGCGCGGTAGACCGCCTGGACGGGAGTGTCGACGTACCGGCCGGTGCCGCGGGCGGTGCCGTCGCCGACCAGCTCGGTGATCTCGGTGCGCAGCCCCTCGACCCGGCCCTCGCCCAGCACCTCCACCGGCGCCTGGCACAGGTGGATGTGGATGCGGTGCGCCGCACCGGTCGGCTCGGCCTCGACGTGCTTGAGCAGAGTGTCGACGACCAGGCGGGTGCCCTTGTTGGCGCTGATCGCGGCCTGGCTGGCCTCGTCGATCTCGAAGCCCTCGGGATGCACGATCACGTCGACGCTCGGCGAGTGGGAGAGCTCGCGCAGCTCCATCGGCGTGAACTTGATCTGCGCCGGGCCCCGCCGCGCGAACACGTGGATGTCCGTGGCCTGGTTGAGCTTCAGACCCTGGTAGACGTTGTCGGCGATCTCGGTCGTCAGCTGCTCCTCGGCCGGCTTGGCCAGCATCCGGGCGACGTCGAGGGCGACGTTGCCGGCGCCGATGACGGCCACCTCCTTCGCCTCCAGCGGCCAGGAAGCGGGCGCGTCGGGGTGGCCGGCGTACCAGCTCACGAAGGACGAGGCGCCGTGGCTGCCGGGCAGGTCGACCCCGGGGATGTCGAGCTCGCGGTCGGCCATCGCGCCGGTAGAGAAGATCACCGCGTCGTAGAACCGCTGCAGGTCGTCGAGCTTGAGGTCGGTGCCGTACTCGACGTTGCCGAGGAAGCGGATGTTGTCGCGGGAGAGCACCCGGCGCAGCGCCTTGACGATCTCCTTGATGCGCGGGTGGTCGGGCGCGACGCCGTAGCGGACCAGGCCGTACGGCGCGGGCAGCCGCTCGATCACGTCGACGCTTGCCTCCGGGTGCTCCTTGGTCAGGATGTCGGCGGCGTAGATGCCCGCCGGACCGGCGCCGACCACGGCGACTCGGATCTTCCTCATGACTGCTCAACTCCCGCTGCTCGCTCGGTGCACCGGGTCCCGGCCACGGCACCAGCCTGGTCGGGACCGGCACCCGCAGGTAGCCGCCGCGTCACTGTGGCGTCACAGGCGGTGCCTGTGGCGGGGCTAGGCTGAGCAGGTGCTCCCCGACCTCCCGTCCCTCCGGCTGCTCGCCGACGTCGCGCGGCACGGCAGCATCGGCGCGGCCGGCCGGGTCGCGGGCATCTCCCAGCAGTCCGCCTCCGAGCGGCTGCGGGCGATGGAGGCGCAGACCGGGCTGGTCCTGGTCCAGCGCGCGACCAGCGGCTCGACCCTGAGCTCGGCCGGGCGGCTCCTGGTGGAGTGGAGCACCCGACTGCTGGAGCAGGCCGACGAGGTCGAGGTCGCCCTGCGCACCCTGCGCCAGGAGCGCACCGAGGAGCTGCGGGTGTTCGCCAGCATGACCACGGCCGAGTACCTGCTGCCGCGGTGGCTGGTCCGGCTGCGTCAGCAGCGCGCGGTCACCGTCAGCCTGCACGCCACCAACTCCGAGGCGGTGCTGGCCGCCGTCCGCTCCGGCGAGGCGGGCCTCGGCTTCGTCGAGGGACCGGGCGACCTGTCCGGTCTCGCGTCCCTGGTCGTGGGCGACGACGAGCTGGTGCTGGTCGCGTCCCCCGACGACCCGTGGGCGCGGCGCCGGCGCCCGCTCGACGCCCCGGCGGTCGCCGCCCGGCCGCTGACCAGCCGCGAGCGCGGGTCCGGCACCCGCGGGGTGATCGAGGACGCGCTGACCCGCGCCGGGGTGGGCCTCGCGCCGCCCGAGGCCGAGCTGACCACCAACGCCGCCGTCGTCGGCAGCGTCCGCGCCGGCAGTCCGCCCGCGTTCGTCAGCCGGCGCGCGGTCGAGCGGGACCTGGACTCGGGCCTGCTGGTCGCCGTACCCACGAGCGGGCTGGACCTGCACCGGCGCTTCACCGCCGTCTGGGTGGGCGGGCGCACTCCGCCCGCCGGGCCGGTGCGCGACCTGCTGGCCATCGCCGCCCGCGGTTGAGGCGGACCTCTCGGGGAGTCCCGGACGTTCTCGGGGGGAATTTCGGCTGAGAACGTCCAACTTCGCCGGTCTACCGGGGAAGTTGGACCCCCCTCAGGCCTCGGGGATCTCGCGGCCGAAGGCAGCGCGGGTGACCGCCTCGGGCTCGGGGCCGCCACGGATGCCGGTGTCGAGGGCGTCGACCGCGGCGAGCTGGTCGGCGGTGAGCTCGAAGCCGAAGACGTCGAAGTTCTCGGCGATCCGCGACGGCGTGACCGACTTCGGGATCACCTGCCGTCCCTGCTGCAGGTGCCAGCGGAGCATCACCTGGGCCGGGGTACGACCGTGCGCCTCGGCGATCCCCCGGATCACGGGGTCCTCGAGGGTGCTCCGGTGGCCGCTGTCGCGGTAGAAGGTGATGCCGCCGATCGGCGCCCAGGCCTGCGACAGGATCCCGTGGCGGGCGTCGGTCTCGAGCAGCTCGGACTGCCGGAAGTAGGGGTGCACCTCGATCTGGTTCACGGCCGGCACCACGCCGGACCGCTCCAGCAGCTGCGCGAGGTGGTCGGGCATGAAGTTGCTGACGCCGATGGCCCGGACCCGGCCGTCGGCCAGCAGCGTCTCCAGCGCCCGGTAGGCATCGACGGTCAGGTCGAACTCGCCGGGGAGCGCCTGGTGCAGGATCAGCAGGTCGAGCCGCTCGACGCCCAGCTTGCCCGCACTCTTCTCGAACGCGTGCAGGGTCTGGTCGTAGCCGTAGTCGCTGATCCAGACCTTGGTCTCGATGAAGACCTCGTCGCGGGCGAGCCCGGAGCGCCGGATCGCCTCGCCGACGCCGCGCTCGTTGCCGTACGCCGCCGCGGTGTCCACGTGCCGGTAGCCGGTCGCGAGCGCCGTCTCGACGGCGGCGGTCGTCTCGTCGGGCGGCGTCTGGAACACGCCGAACCCGATGGCCGGGATCTCGACGCCGTTGTTCAGGGTGATCGTGGGAACGCTCATGGCCTCCACGCTAGGCACGCGACCCTGAGCGAGGGGTCTGCAGCAACCCCCTCGGTCTCGACACGCGCCTTCTAACTTCGCAAGCTCGGTCAGAGCGCTCGCTCGACCACCGACGACGGGTCCGCTGGCGCGTCCCCGTCAGTCGATCGGCCGCAGCTCCTCGGCGTACGACACCGACTGGCGGCGCAGCCGGCCGTCGGCGCCGACGGCGTACTGGCCCATCCGCCACAGCGGCGGGCTGTAGGCATGCACCGACACCGCCCCGTGCACGGCGCCGGTGAGTCGGTGGATGTGGTCGGGCCCGAAGCTGAAGACCTGACCGGCCTCGAGCCGGGTCTCGATGGTCTCGACGCCCACCGCGAGATTGTGCTCGACCAGGGCGCCGTCGACGACCGCGACCGCGCCGGAGGAGACGTCGTGGTCGTGGAAGCCGGTGTCGTTCTCGGGCGTCCAGCACAGCAGCCACACGTCGACGTGGGCGTCGCGGTGCAGCGAGACGTAGACGCGGTTGTCGGCGTCGAAGGCGAGGTGGTGGCGCCACAGCTCGGGACGCAGGGCGAGGTACGACGCCAGCGACCGCAGCTCGTCCTGGTCCAGGTCGCGGCCCGGGAGGGCGTCGAGGGCGAGGTCGCCGGCCAACGGCGTCGCCGCCCGGGCCGGGACCTCGATCAGGGTCGCGCTCATGCGGCTTCCCCCAGCTTCTGGTCGACCTGCCCGGCGCCGAGCGCCCGGCGGGGGTTGTCGACCCGGATGGCCCGGGTCGCGGCCTCGCCGAACAGGGCGGGCAGCGGCTCGGCGTACGGACGGTCGCTCCCGAGAGCGACCACGTCGATGCCGAGCACCCGGATCAGGGCGTCGACGCCCTGGGCGCCGTACGACGAGGTCTCGACGAAGACGTCGCGGTCGACGGTCCCGGCGTCGCCGCCGCGCGCGGCGAGCCGCTCGTGCTGCAGCGGCGCCAGGCCGGCCCCGGCGGCGAAGACCAGCCGCAGCGACGGGTGCTGCGCCCGGCCGGCGGCGGCGTGCCAGCCCCACCACGCGGCCTGCAGCTGGGCGACGTACCCGACGACGGGTGCCCACCAGGACGGCGCGCCGTCGACGGCGGTCGGACCGGGGTGGACGAAGACCGGCTTCCCGGCGGACGCCGCGACCGCGAGCACGTCGCCCACCACGTCCCAGCCACCCGGCGTGGCGACCTGCGTGGCGGGAAGCTGCACGCCCACGAACGGGCCGGCGAGCAGCTCGGCGAGCCCGGCCGGGTCGGGGTCGACGACCGGCACCGACGCCCAGGGTGCGAAGTGGGCCGGCAGCGTGGCCGCGCCTTCGTGCCAGGCGGCGAGCGCCGCGTCCGCCTCCTCTCGCGGGAGCGACTCCAGCCCCAACGGCGCGGACAGGCTCGGGCAGGCGAGACCGATGCCCGCCTCCAGGTCGAGCGCGATCCGCCGGTCGACGTCGTGGTCCTCGACCCGCACGTCGTACGGCGCCTCGCCGGCGGTGTGCAGCGTCCAGCCGCGGAGGTACGGCGCACGGGTCCGCCGGCGCAGCAGCTCCACCAGCGGCGCGGGCCACAGGTGCTGGTGCAGGTCGATGGCGGCGGCCACGGGTCTCCCTCGATCTTTAATCGGACTAAGTCAGGAGACTTTATACCATTAACCAGGATGTAACGCCGCCAGGGACTCGCGGCAGGTGAGGGATGAACGCCCCGTCATCGGGACCACTCACCAGCTAGGAGCACCTCCATGCACACAGCTACTCGGGCCGCCGGCCTCATCGCCGGCATGACGCTGACCCTCGGCACCCTCGGCACCGTCGCGAGCACCCCGGCGACCGCCGCCGAGCCCGTACCGTGCGCCCAGCAGCAGAAGCAGGCCGACAAGGCCACCGCTGCCCTCGAGCGGGTCACCGCGGTCTTCGACCGACAGCAGGACAAGGTGCGCAAGGCCAAGCACGAGGTCCGCGCCGCCGACACCGCGCGCGAGCGCCGCGCCGCCCGGCGCGACCTCGCCGAGGCCAAGGACGACCGGGCCGACGCCCGCACCACCAAGAAGGCCCAGCAGCAGCGGGTCGCCAAGGCCCAGGCCCGCCTGGACAAGTGCCTGGCGGCCCAGCCGACCGCGGGCTGACCCGGGCGGCCGCCGGTCCCCCGGGCCCCGACCCCGGAGGGCCGGGCGGTCATCCCCGCGGCACCTCGGACCCGGCCCGCGCCGACTGCCCGCCCGCCCCGGCGAGCCGGCCGCGCAGCCGCCGGAGCCCCCGGTGCCGGGCGACCCGCACCGCGACCGCACTGATCCCGAGCGCCGCCGCGGCGCCGTGGTTGTCGAACCCCAGACCGTCCACGAGCCCGACCGCATCTCGCTCACGCGGGGGAAGCGAAGCGATCGCGTGGCGGACCCAGTCCTGGCCCGCGAGGGCCAGGACCGGGTCGGGGACGGCGGGCAGCTGCGCGCCGGCGTCCTGCGGGTCGCTGGGGTCGGTACGACGCCGGTCCGAGCGGCGCCGGGTGCTGCCCCCGATCTTGCGGGCGATGCCGAAGAGCCAGCCCGCGAACTCCGACGAGGTGCCCTCGAAGTCGGCCACCTTGCTGGCCGCCACCAGCCAGGCCTCGCTCGCGACGTCCTCGGGGGCGACCATGCTGTCGCCGCTGGGCCGGGTCGACAGCCATGCGACCAGCCGGCCCGCGTGCGCCCGGTGCAGGGTCCGCCAGGCGTCGGGGTCACCGGTCTTGGCGCGGGCGACCACGTCGTCGTCGCGCTCAGCCATCCAGGTCCGCATCGATCGCCGCGGTCGGCTTGGCGGGCTTGGCGGGCTTCGGCTGCGCCGGCTTCGTCGGCTTGACCGGCTTCGTCGGCCTGACCGGCTTCGTGGGCCGCACCGGATGCGCGGGCTTCGTCGGGTGTGCCGGCTTGGTGGGATGCGCCGGCTTCGTCGGCCGGGCGGGCAGCGCGGGCGCACCGGGGTGCGCCGACCCGGATTCCTGCGCGGTCGCGTTCGCCGTGGGGTCCGCGGCGGGGCTCGAGCGGACCGCACCGGGCTCCCGCGAGCCGCTCGGACCCGGCGTACCGACTCCCCCCGGGCCTGGGTGCTGCTCCCCCGGCCCCTCCTCCGGCTCGCTCGTCGCGGTGGGGTCCGCGACGGTGGTCCGGGGAGCGGGGCTGGTGGGCTCGGGGGAGACCGGCGCGTCCTGCCGGGGGCTCGGCAGCCCCGGCAGGGTGACCGCACCGGTCCCCCACGCCCCGCCGACCGAGAGGACGGCGGTCCCGACGACGGCGCCGACCACCGCGGCGGTCCGCCGGCCCCGGTTCACCACCGTCGGCGTGCTGTGTCGCGCGAGCTCGGCCAGCCGGTGGACCAGGTGGTCGGGCGGGTCGAGCTCGCGCGCGTCGAGGCGCAGGTCGTCGGGGGTGGGCTTCATCAGGGGTCACCAATCGGGTCGATCGACCGTACACGCGTCGTCCGACCTGTACCTGCCACCACCAGTCCCGGGTGTTACACCCGGGACCGGATCCACCTCGCCGGCCTCCGGGGAAAGGCGCGCGGAGGCCCCGGTCCGGTCGGTGGCCGCGGTCCCTACTGCACGAAGCGGAAGAGCGGACTGTCCGGCGAGACGACCTCGACGCGCAGCGGCGAGACGTCCATCCGGTCGAGCAGCGGCTGGTAGTCGTCGCGGTCCTGCAGCTCGACCCCCACCAGCGCCGGACCGGTCTCGCGGTTGGACCGCTTGACGTACTCGAAGAGCACGACGTCGTCGTCGGGGCCGAGCACCTCGTCGAGGAACCGCCGCAGGGCGCCGGGCTCCTGGGGGAACTCGACGAGGAAGTAGTGCTTGAGCCCCTCGTGGACGAGCGCGCGCTCCCAGATCTCGGCGTACCGGCTGACGTCGTTGTTGCCGCCGGAGAGCACGCACACGACGGTCGAGCCGGCGGGCAGGTCGAGGCCCTGCCGCAGCGCGGCGGTCGCGAGCGCGCCGGCGGGCTCGGCGATGATCCCGTCGGACTGGTAGAGGTCGAGCATCTCCACGCAGATCAGGCCCTCGGGGACGGTGGTCAGAGCCGGTCCGTGCCGCCGGACCGCGTCGTACGGAAGCGTCCCGACCCGGCGTACGGCGGCGCCGTCGACGAACGAGTCGAGCGTCTCCAGCTCGACCGGCTGGCCCGCGTCGACCGCGGCCGCCATCGATGCCGCACCCGCGGGTTCGGCGCCGATCACCCGGGCGTCGGGCGCGTGCTCGGCCAGCACCACGAGCATGCCCGCGAGCAGTCCTCCCCCGCCGACCGGCACCACGACGACGTCCGGGGCCGTGCCGAGCTGCTGCAGGACCTCGGCGGCGACGGTGCCCTGGCCGGCGATGGTGCGGGGGTCGTCGAACGCGGGCACCAGGGTCGCGCCCGACTCCTCGGCCCAGGCCGCGGTGGCGAGCGCCGCGTCGTCGTACGTGTCGCCGTCGATGACGACCTCGACCCAGTCACCGCCGAGGGCCGCGATCCGCTGCCGCTTCTGCCGGGGCGTCGTGCGGGGCAGGAAGATCCGGGCGCGGACGCCGGTCCGGGCGCACGCGAAAGCGACCCCCTGCGCGTGGTTGCCGGCGCTCGCGCAGGTCACCCCGCGCGCCCGCTCCTCCTCGGTCAGGGAGGCGATCAGGGTGTACGCGCCGCGGCCCTTGTAGGAGCGCACCTCGTGCAGGTCCTCGCGCTTGATCCAGACGTCGTGGCCGGTCAGGGCCGAGAGTCGCGGGCTGCGCTGCAGCGGCGTCGGCTCGGAGATCTCCTTCAGGCGGACCGCAGCCCGCTCCACGTCCTCCACGCCCGGCAGCTTCACGGCACGACCGTACGGCGGGGCCCGCGAGTTTCGGCGCCCGGCCCCCGTCGGGGATGGCGTCGATCACGGTCGACGGAGACCGGATGAGCGGCCAGCTGGCCCAGGAGTTCGCGGCCCGCGTCGCGCGCGCCGCGGAGGGCATGCCGTACCCCGTCACCCCCGCGGAGACGGGGTTCGATGTCGCGATCGACGACGTCGACCCGCCGACCCGGCCGGCCCGGCCCACCACGGGCGCGCCACAGTGGAGCACATGATTGACGAGAACAGCAGTCCCGTCGTCGTGGTGACGGGCGCCAACGGCCTGGTCGGCGCGCAGGTCTGCGCGGCCCTGTCCGAGCGTGGCGCCCGCGTGCGCGCCGTCGTGCGACGCTCCGGCACCGCGCCCGTGCTTCCCGGAGTGGTCGAGTACGTCGGCGAGTTCACCGACCCGGACTTCGCGGCCGGGGTCACGCGGGACGCCGACGCCGCGGTCACCACGGTCCACCCCATGGGCAGCGAACGCGGGGAGCAGCAGCGCGTCGGGGTCGAGGGCACCACGACCTTCGCGCGGGCCGCCGCGGAGGCCGGCGCCGCGCGACTCGTGCACGTCTCCACCGCCGCGGTCTACGACCGCTCCCCCGGGGTCGGCGACGTCGACGAGGCGGCGACGCTCGTGGGCGACGACGCCGACGACTACGCGGTGACCAAGCGCGACGCCGACGCCGCGCTCGCGCGGGTCGCCGGCCCGACCCGCGTCCTGCTGCGACCGCCGGCGATCCTCGGGCCGGGCCAGAGCTCGATCTGGAACAGCCTGCGCCCGGCGGGGCTGCGCGACGACCCTTCGACGCGACACGTCGTACCCGGGCAGACGTTCTCGTGGGTGCACGTCACCGATCTCGCCGCACTCGCCGCGGACGTCGCCGCGGGGCGGGTGGCGCCGTCCGACGACGCCGACCAGGGCCCGGTCCCCGGCGCCTGCACCGTCGTCAACGTCGCCGCGGCCCCGGCCACCGCGCGCGACTACTACGGCACCCTCGCCGACGCGCTCGGCATCGAGATCCGTTGGGACGACCAGCCGGCGTGGACCGGTCGGATCGTGGCCGACCGGGCCCGCCGTTGGGGCTGGACTCCTACCGTCAACCTCGAGGCGGCGCTCGGCGAGGTCGCCGACGGGTTGCGCTGAGGGGGCGGGGCGTCGCGCCGGCATCGACCCCAGCGGGAGCCCCGATGTCCCTCCGGGTCACGCACGGCCCCGGCCCGTCTCACGGGTGATACGCTCAGCTGGTGAGCGCCGCTGCCGACCGCTTGGTCTCCGTCCGCGACCTCCGCAACCGTGGAGGTGACGTCCTGGCACGGGTCCAGCACGGCGAGACGCTCACCATCACCAGTGACGGCACCCCGGTCGCGGAGTTGCGCCCCCTTCCCCGACGCAGCCGGTCTGCGGCAGAGCTGGTGGCGCGCAGGCAGAGCCTTCCTCCGGTCGAGGCCGATGCCCTCCGGGCTGACGTCGACTCGATCCTGGACCAGTCCCTGTGACCATGCGTCCGCATGGACGGGGGGTTCTGGACACGAATGCGGTCATTCGTCTCGCAGAGGTCGATCCGATGCGTCTCCCCACCGAGTCCGTCATCACCACCGTCACGCTGGCGGAGCTGACGGTCGGCCCCCTGGTCGCCGCCGACCCGGCCGAGCGAGCTGCCCGGCAGCAGCACCTCCAGCAGGCGGAGTCGGACTTCGGAGACCCGCTGCCCTTCGATGCTGCCGCTGCGCGGGCGTTCGGTCCCATGGCCGCCGCCCTGCGCGCAGCAGGGAGGAAGCCGACGGCCCGCGCCTTCGACGCGATGATCGCCGCCGTCGCCGTGAGCGAAGGACTGCCGCTCTACACCTTCAACGCCGCGGACTTCGCTGCGACCGGGGCCGAGATCGTCGACCTGAACGCGGCCCCGCCGACAGCTCCTCAGAGCTGACTCTGCACACCCGCAAGCAGCTGGCGCGCCATCACGATCCGCTGCACCTGGTTGGTGCCCTCGTAGATCTGGGTGATCTTGGCGTCGCGCATCATCCGCTCGACCGGGTAGTCGCGGGTGAAGCCGTAGCCGCCGAGCACCTGCACGGCGTTGGTGGCGACCTCCATCGCGACGTCGGAGGCGAAGCACTTCGCGGCGGCACCGAAGAAGGTCAGGTCCGCATCGCCGCGCTCGGAGCGGCCGGCGGCGGCGTACGTCATCTGACGCGCGGCCTCGACCTTCATGCCCATGTCGGCGAGCAGGAACTGCAGGCCCTGGAAGTCGCTGATCGACTTCCCGAACTGCTGGCGCTCCTTGGCGTACTCCAGCGCGTAGTCGAGCGCGCCCTGGGCGACGCCGACGGCCTGGGCCGCGATCGTCACCCGGGTGTGGTCGAGGGTCTGCATGGCGTAGGCGAAGCCCTTGCCCTCGTCGCCGATGATCCGGTCGCCGGGGATCCGGACGTTGTCGAAGTAGACCTCGCGGGTCGGCGAGCCCTTGATGCCGAGCTTCTTCTCCGGGGCGCCGAAGGAGACGCCCTCGTCGGACTTCTCGACGACGAACGCGCTGATGCCCTTCGTGCGGAGGGTGGGGTCGGTGACGGCGAGGACGGTGTAGTACTCCGAGACGCCCGCGTTGGTGATCCAGCGCTTGGTGCCGTTGAGCACCCAGTCGTCGCCGTCGCGGACCGCCCGGGTCTTCATGGCGGCGGCGTCCGAGCCCGCGTCGGGCTCGGAGAGGCAGTACGAGAAGCCGCCCTCGCCGGCGGCGAGCTTGGTGAGGTACTTCTTCTTGATCTCCTCACCGCCGCCGATCTGGACCGGCAGCGAGCCGAGCTTGTTCACGGCCGGGATCAGGGACGCCGAGACGTCGACCCGGGCGACCTCCTCGATGACCAGGCAGGTCGCGAGGGCGTCGGCCCCGGCGCCGCCGTACTCCTCCGGCACGTGGGGGGCGTGGAAGTCGACCGCGAGCAGCGCGTCGGCCGCCTCCTGCGGGTAGCGGGCCTGCTCGTCGACGTCGGCGGCGTACGGCGCGATCTTGGCCTCCGCGACGGCGCGCACGGCCTCACGGATCGCCTGGTGCTCCTCGGACAGGCCGTAGAGCGGGAAGTCGTTCGACATGCGGGGTTTCTCCTGGTTTCGGGTCAGTACGTGTAGAAGCCGCGGCCGGTCTTGCGGCCGAGCAGGCCGGCATCGACCATCCGCTGCAGGAGCGGCGGGGCGGCGTACAGCGGCTCCTTGAACTCCTCGTAGAGCGACTCGGCGACGGCCTTGACCGTGTCGAGGCCGATCAGGTCGGCGAGCGCGAGCGGGCCCTGCGGGTGCGCGGCACCCAGCACCAGGCCGCGGTCGATGTCCTCGGCGGAGGCGAAGCCGGACTCGAACATCCGGATCGCCGACAGCACGAACGGGACGAGCAGCGAGTTGACGACGAAGCCCGCCCGGTCCTGGCAGTCGATCGCCTGCTTGCCGAGGGTGCCCTCGACGAAGCCGCGCGCCCGCTCGGTGGTCGCGGGGGCCGTCAGCAGGCTCGGCACCAGCTCGACGAGCTTCAGCACCGGCACCGGGTTGAAGAAGTGGATGCCCATCACCTGCTGCGGGCGGGTGGTGACCACGCCGAGCTTCATGATCGGGATGGAGGAGGTGTTGGACGCGAGGATGGCGTCGGGCGCGGCGACGATCCGGTCCAGCTTCTTGAACAGGTCGACCTTCGCGGACTCGTCCTCGACGATCGCCTCGACCACGAGGTCGCGGTCGACGAGCTCGCCGAGCGAGGTCGCGACCCGGATCCGGGCGAGTACGTCGGCAGCGGACTCGCCGGCCAGCTTGCCCTTCTCCTCCGCGCGGGTCAGCGACTTCTCCAGGCGGGCGCGTCCCGCGCTCGCCGCCGACTCGCTGGACTCGACCACCACGACGTCGAGACCCGACCGGGCCGACACCTCCGCGATGCCCGCACCCATCAGGCCGCAGCCCACGACTCCGACGCGCTCCACCATGTCGTACTCCTCTGTTGTGCCGATGGTCTGTAACTTGATACCGCGCTTATGGTACTCAGTACCATCGATGGCGATCTAGGAGGTGTGAGATGTCCGCTCGCGAGCGGCTCTCGCAGGCGGCGTTCGAGCTCTTCGCCGAGCGCGGGTTCGACGAGACGACCGTCGACGACATCGCCGCTCGCGCCGGCACGGGTCGTACGACGTTCTTCCGGGCCTTCGGCAGCAAGGAGGAGGTGGTCTTCCCCGACCACGACACCCTGCTGGCCTCCGTGCAGGCCCGCCTCGATGCCGCCGCGCCCGGCGGCGAGGGGGTCGCCGTGGCCGAGGCCGCGCGCCTGGTGCTCCTGCACTACCTGGCCGAGGGCGAGCTGGCCCGCACCCGCTACCTGCTCACCCGGCGGGTGCCCGCGCTGCGAGCGCGCGAGATCGCCGGCCAGCGGCAGTACCAGCGGGTCTTCCTCGCCTTCGCTCGCCAGTGGTACGGCGAGGGGTCGCGCGCCGACCTGCGGGCCGAGCTGCTCGCGGACGCCGTCGTGACCGCGCACAACCACGTGCTGCGCCAGTGGCTGCGCGGCCGGACGGAGTTCCCCGAGGCCGACTTCGACGACGCGATGGCCGACGTGCTGCGGATCTTCGGGAACGGGTCCACCGGCGGCGGCACCTCGCAGGTGGTGGTGCTCCGCACCGAGCGCGACCTCGACGACCTGCTCCCGGGCCTGCGCAGGCTGCTGGACTGATCGGATCTCGGCTTGGTCCTGGTGCTTCGATGGAGCCATGACCGACTGGCAGGACCCCGAAGCGGTCCGATTCATGCTCGCCGACTGCAAGACCTGGGCGGTCGTGGGCCTCTCCGGCGACCCGACCCGCACGGCGTACGGGATCGCCCAGCTGCTGCAGGAACGCGGCAAGCGGATCGTGCCGGTGCACCCGTCGGCGCCGACCGTGCTGGGCGAGCAGGGCTACGCGAGCCTCGCCGACATCCCGTTCCCGGTCGACGTCGTCGACGTGTTCCGTCGGTCCGAGGCGGCCGGCGAGTTCGCCGACCAGGCGGTCGCGATCGGCGCCAAGGGGGTCTGGCTCCAGCTCGGCGTCATCGACGAGGACGCCTTCGAGCGCACCACCGCCGCTGGCGTACCGATGGTCATGGACACCTGCCCCGCGATCGAGTGGCGGCGACGCTAACCCCGGCCGACCCGTCACTTTCTCGGCACTTTTCGCGGCGTGTCGGCGCGGGTCTGACGGGTCGATGAGCGGACGTCGTCGTACCGCTCATCGAACCGTCAATCCTTCGTCGACACACCGCAGAATGCGCCGAGAAAGTGACGGGTCGGCGGGCGGGGGGGTCAGCGTCGAACCCCGGAGGCAGCCCACCGTGCGGCAACACTGATGCCGCGCTCCAGGGGGCCGGGGCGGCGGAGGGCGGCGTAGACCGCGCCGATGGCGAGCAGCACCAGCACGTGCCAGACGTACGACGAGGGCTCCTCCGGCGGCCAGATCCGCTCGGTGCGCAGCAACACGTGCAGGCTGTAGAGCGAGAGGGTCATGGTGCCGGCGCCGAAGAGGACCCGCACCGCCTCGTGAGGTAGCTCCGGCAGCCGACCGACCAGCAGCAGGCAGGCCCCGATGACGAACAGCGAGCTGCCGATGGTCTGGGCGAGGTCGAACGGCGTACTGCTGTGCGGCGCCACGACGAGCAGCCACGTCCACGGGCCGTCGGCCGGCACGTTGCCGAACATGCCGGTGGCAACCGTGTCCGGCAGCCCGTCGCTCGCCGGCCAGCGGGCGGTCAGCGCGTGCGAGACCCGGGTCGCCACGACGGCAAGGGCGAGACCGGCGCCGACCAGCCGGACCTGCAGCCGCCGCGACCCCAGGTCGGCCCGGCCCAGCGCCATCCCGACGAGCAGGTAGGCCAGCCACGGCAGCACCGGGTAGTAGCCGGTGAGCAGCAGCTCGGAGGCCAGGTGCCCGGGATCGGCGAGCTGGTCGAAGGCCGGGCTCGCCACCCCGCGCTCCGGCAGGTGCGGCCGCACCAGCCGGGACAGCACCGGCACGACGACCACCCAGGCGGCGGCGAGCAGGAGGAGCGCCCGGGTCCGCAGCCCGACGAACACCGCGCCCAGGCAGAACAGCACGCCGTAGTAGGTCAGGATCACCGCGATCCCCGAGTCCGCCAGCGCGAGCGCCATCCCGAGCAGCGCCACCAGCAGCGCGCGTACGACGATCGCCGCGGTCCGGGCGAGCCGCTCGCGACCGACCACGGGAGTGCGACCGCCCGTGGTGAGCGCGAGGGTGACGCCGGCGAGTACGGCGAAGAGCGCGGACGCCCGTCCGCCGGCCAGCCACTGACCGGCGCTCAGGCCGCCGTCGGGGCCGCGCTCGTCGAGGACGTGCGTCGCCACCATCCCCAGCAGGGCCAGGCAGCGGGCGACGTCGAGGCCGACGATCCGCCGGCCGGCCATGGGGTCAGAAGCCCAGTCGCCGCGGTGCCGCAGCGCTGCGGACGGCCGCGCCCTTCTCCTGCGCACTGACCTTCAGCGCCGCCTGGAAGTCGACCATCCGCTGCTGCAGCTCCGGGTCGGTCGCTGCCAGGATCCGCACCGCCAGCAGTCCGGCGTTGCGGGCGCCGCCGACGGCGACCGTCGCGACCGGCACGCCGGCCGGCATCTGCACGATGGAGAGCAGCGAGTCCATGCCGTCGAGGTACTTCAGCGGCACCGGCACGCCGATCACCGGCAGCGGGGTGACCGACGCGAGCATCCCGGGCAGGTGAGCCGCTCCCCCGGCGCCGGCGATGATCACCGACAGACCGCGGCCGACCGCCTCCCTGCCGTAGGCGATCATCTCCTCCGGCATCCGGTGCGCGGAGACCACGTCGGCCTCGTGGGCGATGTCGAACTCGGCCAGCGCCTCCGCGGCCAGCTTCATCACCGGCCAGTCGGAGTCGGAGCCCATCACGATGCCGACGCGGGGGGTTTCGACAGGCTCAACCACCGTAGATCACTCGCTTTCGTTGCCGAGGTCGCCGCGGAACCAGGCGGCGGCGTGCCGCGCCCGCTCCAGGCAGTCCTCGAGATCGTCGCCATAGGCGTTCACGTGGCCGACCTTGCGGCCCGGCCTCAGGTCCTTGCCGTACAGGTGCACCCGCAGCTGCGGGTCGCGCGCCATCGCGTGCGGGAAACCGTCGTACAGCCGCCCGACGGACGGATCGTGGCTCCCCAGGATGTTGACCATCACCGTCCACCGCGCCCGCGGCGCGGGCGAGCCGAGCGGCAGGTCGAGGACGGCGCGCAGGTGGTTCTCGAACTGCGAGGTGACCGCGCCGTCCTGGGTCCAGTGCCCGGTGTTGTGCGGGCGCATGGCGAGCTCGTTGACGAGGATCCGACCGTCGGTCGTCTCGAAGAGCTCGACGGCGAGGATGCCGGTGACGCCGAGGGCGCCGGCGATCCGCAGCGCCACCTCCTGGGCCGACGCGGCGAGGCCGGGATCGAGGTCGGGCGCGGGCGCGACGACCTCGTGACAGATGCCGTCACGCTGGGTCGAGGCCACCACGGGGTACGCCGCCGCCTGCCCGCTGGGTGAGCGCGCGACCAGCGCGGAGAGCTCGCGGCGGAAGTCGACCAGCTCCTCGGCCAGCAGGCGTACGCCGGTGTCCGCGGCGACCCGGAGCGGCTCGGCGCAGTCCTCGGCGGAGCGGACGAACCAGACGCCCTTGCCGTCGTACCCGCCCCGGGTGGTCTTCAGGACGCAGGGGAAGCCGAACGACTCGACCTCGGCGACCGAGGCGACGAGGGCGTTGCGGGGGCAGGGCACGCCCAGCTCGGCCAGCCGCTCCCTCATCACCCCCTTGTCCTGGGCGTGCACGAGCGCCTCGGGTCCCGGCCGGACGGCGACGCCGTCGGCCTCGAGCGCGTGCAGGTGCTCGGTGGGGACGTGCTCGTGGTCGAAGGTCACGACCGCGCAACCGGCGGTGACGGCGCGCAGCGTGTCGAGGTCGCGGTAGTCGCCGACCAGCTGGTCGGGGATCACCTGCGCCGCCGAGACGCCCTCGGACTCGGCGAGCAGCCGCAGCGGCAGCCCCAGCGCGATGGCCGGCTGGGCCATCATCCGGGCCAGCTGGCCGCCGCCGATGACGGCGAGGGTGGGGGCATGGTCAGGCACGCCCAAACCCTAGTGGTGCCGGCCGGCTAGAGGGTCGGCGGTTCCGTCTCGAACCGGAGCCCCTTGCCGCGGATGGTCGTGATCAGGTGCGGGCGGCGACTGTCGTCGCCGAGCTTGCGGCGTACCCAGCCCAGGTGCACGTCGATGGTCTTCGAGGAGGTCCAGAACGTCGTGTGCCACACGTCGCGCATCAGCTCGTCGCGGGTGACGATGTCGCCGGCCCGCGCGATCAGCGCATGCACGAGATCGAACTCCTTGCGCGACAGCACGACCTCGTCGACGCCCTTCCAGGCCCGACGGGTCTCGGGGTCGATCTTGATGTCCTGCACCTCCAGCACGGCACCAAGGTAGGAGGCTCACGCCGGCCAGGAGGGCAGTTGGCACAAAAAGACACTGGCCTCTTCCTGCCAATCTCACCCTTCCGGGTGAGGCGACAATGCGGCCGGTCAGTGACGCCGGACCGAGAGCGGCTCCACGATGCCGAACCCGCGGACCGGGCGGCCGGGGAGCCGACGGGTCTCGAACTGGTCCCCCGGCAGCAGCTCGGCGGTGCGCGCGTCGATGATGATCCGGTTGCGCCGAGCCACGGCGGTGAGCCGGGCGGCCATGTTGACCGGCGGGCCGAAGACGTCGCCGAGGCGCATCACCACCGACCCCGTCGCCAGGCCGAGGCGTACGTCGGGCATCCGCGAGTCGCGGCCGATGACGTTGATGATCCCCTCGGCGGTGTCGTACGCCCGGATCGGGTCGTCGTTCACGAACAGCACGGAGTCGCCGATGCTCTTGATGACCCGGCCGCGTTGCGCGGCGACCACGTCGGCGCAGCGGGACTCGAAGAGCTCGACCAGGTCGCCGATCCGGTCCTCGCTGATCTGGTTGGACAGCGCGGTGAAGCTGACGATGTCGGCGAAGCCGACGGTGAGCTGGACGGTGTGCAGGTCCTCCTCGTTGGCGCCGAGCGCCTCGACCCGGGCGACCGACGCCGCCAGGTGCCGGCGCCACACGTAGACCAGGAGTTTCTCGAACGGGGCGGAGAACTCCTCGAACATCCGCAGCGCCGCGGAGACCCGGGCCCCCTGGCCGCCGTCGTCCTCCTCGGCGGCGATCTCCTCGACCCGGTGCAGCAGGGCGCTGGTCTCCCAGTCCGCGAGCCGCGCCATGGTCTGGCCGACCGCGCGGGTCATGTTGACCGCGAGGTCGAAGTCGATCAGCTCGGTCTCGACCAGCTCGCTGACGATCCGGACCGCATCGGTGTCGGCGGCGTTGAACGCCGTCGCCGCACCGTGCTCGGGGAACCCCAAGGCCCGCCACAGCCGGCGGGCCTGGTCGACGGTGATGCCGGTCTCGGCAGCCACCTCGGCGGCGTTGAAGACGGGATCCTCGCCCAGGATGGCGCGCTCGAGACCCTCCGCTCCGGGCTCAGATTCCTTCATCGCGCGCGGTGGCCTCCGTGGCCTGGTCGTGGAGCAGCAGGTGCACCCGACGCTTGGTCTCCTCGACCTTCGGGATGTCCGGGAGCACCACCCGGCCGTGGGTGCTGGCGTCGCTGATGACCAGGGTGCCGCAGCCGAGCACCCGGTCGATCAGGTGCAGCTCGATCTCGATGTCGCTGACCCGCGAGAGCGGGATGTCGTGGCCGCGGCGGGTGAGCACGCCGGTGCGGGTGATCAGCCGCCGGTCGGTGAACGTGTAGTACGACGTCAGCCAGTCCAGGACCGGCCACACGGCGAAGCGCAGGATGCCGAGACCGGCGACGACCCATCCGATCAGGGTGACGACCTGCTCGTCGATCAGCTGCTGGACCGCGACCCCGAGCGCCAGGAAGAGCACCAGGGCGAGGATCGGCAGCAGCAGTGCCTTGGGATGGGTGCGCGTGCTGACGACGACGTTCTCGCCCTCGTTCAGCAGCTTCGGTGAGATGGCCACCAACGGATCCTCTCACCAATCGGCCGGCTCGTGGACGGGAACCGACGGCTGACCGGGAGGCTCAGCCGACGGCCCGCACGTGCACGACGTCGCCGGCCCCGACCGGGGTCGGACCGTCCGGTCCGTGGACCACCAGACGACCGCCGGGGTCGATCGAGGCCGCCCGGCCGAGCAGCGCGTCGCCGCCCGGGAGCTCGACCCGGACGTCGCGACCGAGCGTCACGCACGCGGCGGTGTACGACGCCAGCAGCCGCTCGGCACCGGGCTCGCCGCCGGCCTGCCAGGCGTCGTACTCCTCGCGGAACGCGCCGAGCACGTCGATGAGGACCGCGGCGCGGTCCGGCCGGTCACCCGACTCGAGGGCCAACGAGGTGGCCGTCGGCACGGGGAGCTCGTCCGCGGCCAGGGTGACGTTCAGGCCGACGCCGACCACGGCGGCCGGGCCGTCGGGGGTCTCGACCCGTTCGACGAGGATCCCGGCGACCTTCCGCTCCCCGATGAGCACGTCGTTGGGCCACTTCACCCCGGCGTCGTACCCCCGCGCCCGCAGCGCCCCGCCGATGGCGTAGCCGGCGAGCAGCGGCAGCCAGGGCCAGGACCGGGCGGGCACCGTCGGTCGCAGCAGCACCGAGAACAGCAGTGCCGATCGCGGCGGCGTCTGCCAGGTCCGGTCGAGCCGGCCGCGGGCGGCCGTCTGGTGCTCGGCGACGACCACGAGCCCCTCGGGAGCGCCCGAGCGGGCCCGGGCCACGACCTCGGCGTTGGTCGAGGTCACCTCGTCCACGACCTCGATGCGCAGGCCGAGCGGGAGGTCGGTCGAGAAGTCGGTCAGCAGGTCGCGGTCCAGCGGCGGACGGTCGCGTGACATGTGCCACGCCGGATCAGGGCTCACGGGCACTACATTGACCCACGGCCCTGCACGGAAGCCAATGAGGAGACGAGCACCAGTGAGCGCACAGCCCGGCGAGGGAACCGACGTCCCCGACGACATCGACATCCACACCACGGACGGCAAGTTGGCCGACCTCGACCGACGGCTCGACGAGGCGGTGCACGCGGGCTCGGCGAAGGCGGTCGAGAAGCAGCACGCCAAGGGCCGTCAGACCGCCCGCGAGCGGATCGAGCAACTCTTCGACGAGGGCTCCTTCGTCGAGCTCGACGAGCTGGCCCGGCACCGGTCGACGGCGTTCGGCCTGGAGAAGACCCGTCCGTACGGCGACGGCGTGATCACCGGCTACGGCACCATCGACGGCCGCCAGGTGTGCGTGTTCTCCCAGGACTTCACCGTCTTCGGCGGCTCGCTGGGCGAGGTGTACGGCGAGAAGATCACCAAGGTGATGGACCTCGCGATGAAGACCGGCTCGCCGATCATCGGCATCAACGAGGGCGCCGGCGCCCGCATCCAGGAGGGCGTCGTCTCGCTCGGCCTGTACGGCGAGATCTTCAAGCGCAACGTGCACGCCTCGGGCGTGATCCCGCAGATCAGCCTGATCATGGGCAACTGCGCCGGCGGCCACGTCTACTCCCCCGCGGTCACCGACTTCACGATCATGGTCGACCAGACCTCGGCGATGTTCATCACCGGACCCGACGTCATCAAGACCGTCACCGGCGAGGACGTCACGATGGAGGACCTCGGCGGCGCCCGGACCCACAACACCAAGTCCGGCAACGCGCACTACATGGCCTCCGACGAGGCCGACGCGCTCGAGTACGTCAAGGCGCTGCTGGCCTACCTGCCGCAGAACAACCTGGACGAGCTGCCGTCGTACGACGAGGTCGCGGACACCGGCTTCTCGGACCTCGACCGGACCCTCGACACGATCATCCCGGACTCCCCGAACCAGCCGTACGACATGCACGACGTGCTGACGGCCATCCTCGACGACGAGGAGTTCCTGGAGGTCCAGGAGCTGTTCGCGCCCAACATCATCGTCGGCTTCGGCCGGGTCGAGGGCACCCCGGTCGGCGTCGTGGCGAACCAGCCGATGCAGTTCGCCGGCTGCCTGGACATCGACGCCTCCGAGAAGGCCGCGCGCTTCGTGCGCTTCTGCGACGCGTTCAACATCCCGGTGTTGACCTTCGTCGACGTGCCCGGCTTCCTGCCCGGCACCGACCAGGAGTGGACCGGCATCATCCGCCGCGGCGCGAAGCTGATCTACGCCTACGCCGAGGCCACCGTCCCGCTGGTCACCATCATCACCCGCAAGGCGTACGGCGGCGCGTACGACGTCATGGGCTCCAAGCACCTCGGCGCCGACATCAACCTGGCCTGGCCGACCGCGCAGATCGCGGTGATGGGCGCGCAGGGCGCGGCCAACATCGTGCACCGCAAGACGCTGGCGAAGATCGAGAAGGACGGCGGCGACGTCGAGGCCAAGCGCGCCGAGCTGATCGACGAGTACGAGACCACGCTGGCCAACCCCTACATCGCCGCGGAGCGCGGGTACATCGACGCGGTCATCACGCCGCACGAGACCCGGGTCGAGATCGTCCGGGCGCTGCGGCTGCTGCGCTCCAAGCGCGAGACGCTGCCCGCCAAGAAGCACGGGAACATTCCGCTGTGACCGGACACTCGCCGACGAAGGAGGCCTGAATGTCCGGAACAGAAGACAGCGCGAGCGCAGCGAGCTCGGTGCCGTTCCTCCGCGTCGTAGACGCACACGCGACGCCGGAGGAGGTGGCCGCGATCGTCGCGGTCCTCTCCTCCCTCGGCGGCGGCGCGCCCGCGCCGAAGCGGCCGGTCCCGGCGTGGGCGGCCCGGCACCGGCAGGTGCGGCGTACCCTCCCGCACGGCCGGGGCGGCTGGCGCGCCAGCACCCTTCCGGGGTGAGTCGCGAGCAGGTGCGCCCTCCAGGTCGTCTTGCGGAGAAGTTCGGGCTTCCGCTGTGAGTTCTTGAGGGTCATTGGACACACTGATGCCCATGAACGCTCCGCATGGCGGCCCCGACGGGTCCTCGGTCGCCCCCTCCTCGGATGTCGAGCAGCCCTACGTCCGGGCGCACGACCCGCACCTGGCGGCGTACGCCGACGAGTTCCTCGACGCCGTCGAGGAGCTCCCGACGCTGCGTCCCACCGTCGGCTGCATCATCCCCGCCTACAACGAGGCGGAGACGATCGGCGGCGTGCTGGACTCCCTCCTCCAGCAGACCCGGCTCCCCGACGCGATCCACCTGGTGGTCAACAACACCAGCGACGAGTCGGTCGAGATCGCCAGCCACTACGCCGGCCCGCACACCCGGATGACGCCGACCGGCGAGCAGAGCACCGTCATCTACGTCCACGACATCGGCAAGAACCCCGACAAGAAGGTCGGCGCGCTCAACTACGGCTACTCGCTGGTCGAGCACATGGACTTCCTGCTCGGCGTCGACGGCGACACCACCCCGGAGCCGGACGCGATCCAGCACCTGGTCGACGAGATCGCCAGCGACGACCGGATCGGCGGCATCTCCGCGATCTACTCGATCGACGACAGCGCCCTCGACGGCCCGATGGCGAAGTTCCTCATCGCGGGCCAGCGGGCGCAGTTCTCCGCGTTCAACATGCAGAACCTGCTCAAGGGCCGCAACATGGCGGTTCTCGGCGGCCAGTTCTCCATGTTCTCCACCCAGGCCCTGCGCGACGTCATGCGCGACAGCCACCAGCGCACCCCGTGGGTCAGCGACTCCGAGGTCGAGGACTCGCTGCTGTCGCTGCAGATCAAGAGCGCCGGCTACCTCACCAAGATCTCCGCGCGGGCCCGAGCCCACGTCGGCGGCATGGACACCCTGCGCTCGCTGGACGCCCAGCAGGTCAAGTGGAACTTCGGCGCCATCGACCTGATGTGGCCCGGCCAGCGCGGCGACACCAAGGGCCAGCCGTTCCACCCGAACCTGCGGCTGCGCTGGTTCGAGCACATGTCGATGATCGTCAACATCACGACCCGCTTCGCGTTCGTGGTCATGCTGGCCGCCTCGCTGTCGATCAGCGCGTTCGTCTTCAGCCCGTGGTGGCTGATCCCGCCCGTCTGCGCGGTGTGGCTGAACTTCCGGGTCGCGCACTCCATGGAGTTCGCCAACAGACGCGACTACCTGTTCGTGCTGCTCGTCTTCCCGGCCGAGCTCTACATGGTGATCCGGATGGGCCACTTCGCGCGGGCCTGGACCAAGTTCTTCAGCAACCAGCAGACCGACAACTGGGCTGCTCAGGCCAAGGCCGAGCGCGGCAAGGGCATCGCGTGGCTCTACCCCTTCGTGGTCGCGACGTTCTTCTTCCTGGTCTTCTTCGCCATCTGGCTGCAGCTCCCGATCGACGCCCAGTCCGACGTCCTGGCCGCCTGCTGGCCGGTCCTCGGAGTGATCACCGTCCTGCAGACCGCCTGGATGCTCATCAAGGCCAGCAAGCGCTACCGCGGCTACCAGGCCTGACCCGCTCCCCCCGCAGCCCCCACCCGCAACTCGCACAGGAGACTCCCATGCACCGCGCCCGCCGCCCGCTGGTCGCCGTTGCCGCCGTCGCTCTCTCGGTCCTGCTCTCGAGCTGCTCCGCGATCGGGGACCTGACCGGCGGCGGTGACGACCCCGTCGAGGCGGAGTCGCCGTCCGCGACGCCCACCGAAACCGTCTACGACTCGCAGTTCACCCGCGACGGCACCTTCCAGTCGCACATCGACGTCAACGGCGTCGACTTCGTCTACAACATGTACCCCACGAAGGCGACGCCGCGGACCAATGAGTGGTTCCCGCGCGGCAACAAGTACTTCTCGTTCACCCTCGGGGCCTACGACCTCGACCGCGACCTGCGCGACCCGTTCAAGACCAAGCGGAAGGTCTACCTGGACCGGATCAAGGTGACCTCCCGGACGGTGCTCAAGGACGGTTCGGCGGGCACCGACCGTCCCTACGAGCTGAACGCCTCCGCGAAGAAGATCACCTTCGACCCCGAGCCGGTGAGCACGAAGTACGGCATGCTCATCACCTCGCCCAAGGGCGCCTTCGAGCTGCGCAACCAGCAGATCGGCGAGATGGCGCCGGACACCCGCGGCGTCAACCTGTCCTTCCGCGCGACCGTGTGGATCGAGAACTCGGCGGGCTCGGGCACCTTCTTCAAGCAGACCATCAAGCAGGAGGTGCCGATCGCGATCTTCGCCTCCGAGGAGGAGACCGTGGTCGCCGACATCCCCGTCAACGCGGGGTAGCGAGGACGCGCCAGCGGATTCGCTGACGGAGGTCGAGCGGAGCCGCGCGACCGAGGCGTCGTCCTGAGTAGACGCGAGGAACGAGCGTCGTATCGAAGGGCACGAGGTCGCGACGTGCGTGTCGAGACCTCGACCTGAGTACGCGAACCGTCTCGCCCGCTACGAACCCTCGGCCATCCGGAAGCCGACGCCCCGGACCGTCTCGATGAAGCGGGGCGCCGCTCCGTCGTCGCCGAGCTTGCGCCGGATGTTGGCGACGTGAACCTCGACCGACCGCTTGTCGGCCTCGTTGACGAAGTACGACGTAACGTACTGCTGACCGCGCATGGTCAGCACCAGGTCGGCCTTGCTGCGCACCCGACGTCCGGTCTCCATCAGGGACGCCAGCAGGTCGAACTCGGCGCGCGCCAGGTCGACGCTCGCCCCGTTGACGGTGGCGATCCGGGTCTCGGCGTTGAGCGCGAGACCGTTGAACCGGAGCCAGCCGCCGCCCGAGGCGGGCTGCTGCGGGGCGGCGGGCTGCTGCTGCACGGGCGGCGTGGGAGCCCGCTGCGCGGGCGGCGCCGGAGGGGCGGGCGGCGGCTCGTACGCCGGCGGGGGCTCGTACGACGGCTGCTGCGGGTGCGGCGGCTGGTAGGCCGGCTGCACCGGAGCGGGCGGCTGGTACGCGGGCGGCTGCGGAGCCGGGGCCTGCTGGGCCGGGACCGCCGCAGCCGGAGGCCGGTGCTGCTCCGCGGGCGCGCGGCGGTTGCCGCCCTCGGAGGAGGCGACGCCACCAGAGCCGTCGGCGAGCTCCCGGGCGGCCGCAGCCGCCCAGGACTCCGGCGGCGGCTCCGGAGCGGGGGGCGGCGGAGGCGCCGCGGCGACCTTCGTGGGCACGTCGCCCCGGGCGCGCGGTCGGCGCAGCATCGAGTCGGCACGGGCCCGGAGCTCCCGGGGGCGGAACGGCTTGACGAGGTAGTCGTCGGCGCCCGCCTCGAAGCCCTGCACGACGTCGATCTCGTCGCCGAGCGCCGTGATCATGATGAGGTACGTCGAGCTGAACTCGCGCAGCCGCTTGGCGACCGCGAACCCGTCCATGCCCGGCATGTTCACGTCGAGGGTGGTGATCAGGGGATTGTGCGCCCGGACGGCATCGACGCCCAGGTGGCCGTTCTCGGCAACGACCGTCGTGAAGCCCGACTGGGTGAGCACGATGTCGATCAGGTCGCGAACGTCCGGATCGTCTTCGATGATCACCGCGGTCCAATCGCTGCCCGCATCCATGGCTGGAGCCTAACAACGCCAAGCACGTGGTGCCGCCCTGCGGTCGGAGTGGTGCGCCGTCGGCTCGGCGCTACCAACCGGAGGTGCGGGCGATCTCCGTGACCCGGTCCGCCCAGAAGTCCCCGGCGGCCGGACCGCCGTTGCACTCGCCGTCGCTCTCGCCGGGTGGCTTGACCCACAGGTAGGCGTCCAGCCGGGTGCCGTCGTCGACGTACCCGGGCTTCTCCCCGAAGGCCCGTCCGGAGGGGTTGCACCACTCCTCGCTCGCGCCGTTGCCGTTGCGGCCCCGGTCGATGACGTAGTGGACGTCGCCCCCGATCAGCTCGACGAGCCGCTCGGCGTAGGCCACCTCGTCCTCGTCGGGCTGGAAGTTGGACACGTTGGTCGCGAACCCGCGGACGCTGGCGACGCCGACGTCCTTCAGCAGCGGCGCCAGGTCCTCGGGGCGGATCCAGTCGGAGTGGCCGCCGTCGACGTACGTCGTGACCCCCGCCTCGCGCAGGCTGTCGACGGCTGCCGCGAGCAGCTCGACGCGCTCGGAGCGGCTGTCGCAGTCGATCGCCGAGGCCAGGGCGTCGGGCTCCAGGATCACCACGGCGGAGTCGCCGGCACCGGCGGCGTCGGCGATCTCGTCCACCCACGGGCCGTACTCCTCGGCGGAGAGGCCGCCCGCGGAGAAGCCGCCCGTGCAGTCGCGGTCGGGGACGCCGTAGACGACGAGGACCGGGACCTCGTCGGCCTCGTCGGCCGCGGCGACCAGCTCGCTCACGTGAGCGCCCACCTGGCCGGCCGGGAACTCCTCCGGCGTCAGCCAGATCCCCTGCGGGATCTCGGCGAGTCGCTCGAAGATCTCGGCGCTCGCGGTGTCGCCCTCGGCCGCGGCCTGCTGGGCCGCCTGGTCGGCGGTGCTGCCGGGCTCGACGAACTGTGCCCGGGCCAGGAACGGGTTGTCGCGCTGCGGGTCCAGCGCGAACGGGCCCCAGTGCTGCGAACGGGCCACGACCACCACCACCAGTCCTGCGACGAGCGCGAGCACGACCGCGCCGGCGAGGACGCGGGGCCGTCGGGAGGGTCGGTTGTCGGTCCGGTCCACTCCTCCATCATGCCGGTGCGCCCCGCCCCGTCACCGCCGGGCCGCCCTCCCGGGAGCGAAGAGGGCCGCGAGCAGCGCCACCGCGACGGCCGCCGCGCCGGTGAGCAGCGCCGGGCCGACCGCGCCGTCGTAGCCGACCGGCGAGATCTCGCCGCCGTTCCCGAGGAAGACCGCGGTCAGCAGCGCGACGCCGAGGGCGACGCCGAACTCGCGGACGGTGGAGTTCGCCGAGCTGGCGATCGCGAAGTCGCTGTCGGGCAGCCCGTCGAGGACGGCGGTCGCACTCGGCGCGAAGGTCAGGCCCATCCCGATGCCGGCCATGGCGAGCGGCAGCACGAAGCCGCTGTACGGCTGGGCGTTCTCGGTGAGCCAGGCGAACCAGACCAGCGACGCCGTCTGCAGGGCCAGACCGGTCACCAGCAGCGACCGCAGGCCGGTGCGGCCCGAGATCGCGCCGGCGATCGGAGCGACGACCATCGGGGCGGCCGTCCACGGGAGGGTCCGCAGGCCGGCCTCGAAGGGGCTGTAGCCCTGCACGACCTGGAGGTACTGCGAGAGCAGGAAGACCGCGCCGAACATCCCGATGGTGAAGGTCAGCCCGATCGCGTTGGCGACGGCGAAGCCACGGGACTCGAAGAGCCGCAGCGGGAGCACGGCGTGGCTGCGACCGCGTGCCCAGACGAGGTACGCCGGCACGAGCAGCCCGGCGACCACCAGCGGGCCGAGCACGGCCGGGTCGGTCCAGCCGTCGTCGTTGCCGTGCACGATGCCCCAGATGCCGAGGAACACTGCGCCGCCGAGAAGCAGCGTGCCGACCGGGTCCAGGCGCTGCCAGGTGCCTCGGGCCTCGGGCACCGCGAGCAGCAGCAGAGGTACGGCGACCAGCGCGACCGGCACGTTGAGCCAGAAGATCGCCTGCCAGCTGACGCCCTCGACCACGGCGCCTCCGATCACCGGGCCGAGCGCGACCCCGAGTCCGGCGACGCCGCCCCAGATGCCGATCGCGGCGGCGCGCATCGCGGGCGGCACGGCCGAGGCGAGCAGGGTCAGCGACAGCGGCATGATCGCGGCGGCCCCGAGGCCCTGGACCGCGCGAGCGGCGATCAGCGCCTCGCTGGTGCCGCTGAGCGCGCCGGCGACCGAGGCGAGGGTGAACACCGCGATGCCGGCGAGCATCACCCGCCGGCGACCGAGCCGGTCGCCGAGGACGGCGGCCGGGAGCATGAAGGTCGCGAAGGTGATCGTGTAGGCGTTCAGGAACCACGACAGCTGGGCCACGCTCGCGCCCAGGTCGGCACGGACCACCGGCAGCGCGGTGGTCAGCACCAGGTTGTCGAGGGTGGCCATGAACATCGGCAGGGACGCGGCGACGACGGCGACCCCGGCGGGGACGCGGCGGCGCGGCGCGACCGGCGGTGGCTGGACGCCCCCAAGGTCGGGGGCGGTGACGGTGCTGGTCATCGCGGACTCCTCAAGGCTAGAAGGCATTGAATGATTACTTAGGTCAAGACGCTAAGTAATCAAGTGATAATCTGTCAACCATGACGAGCCGGATGACTGCCGAAGACCGCCGCGAGCTCGTCCTCGACGCGGCGACCCGCGCCTTCGCCCAGGGCGGGTACGCCGGCACCAGCACCGACAAGGTCGCCCGCGAGGCCGGGGTCTCGCAGCCCTACGTCGTCCGGATCTTCGGCACCAAGCTGGAGCTGTTCCTCGAGGTCTTCGTGCGCGCGACCGACCGGGTCCGGGTGGCCTTCGAGGAGGTCCTCGACGACGGCGACTTCGACCCGAACAGCGACGCCGACCGCGACCGCCTGGGCCTGGCCTACACGGCGCTGCTCACCGACCGGGACCTGCTGCAGGTGATGATGCACGGCTTCTCCGGCGGCGGGAACGACGACATCGCCCGGGCGGCCCGGAGGTGCATGGCCGGGATCTTCGAGACCGTGCAGCGCACCGGCTGGTCCGAGGACGACGCCCGCAACTTCGTCGCCCACGGGATGCTCATGAACGTGATGCTGTCGATGCGCGCCCCCGAGCACCTCGACGAGCACCCGTCGCTGGCCACCCTCGCCGCCTGCACCTTCGGCGACGGGCTGGAGTTCCTGCGCTGAGCCGCCCCCGGCGCGCCGTACCCTCGCCCAGGTGACCACGCTCGTCCTCGCCTCCGCCTCCCCCGCCCGCCTCGCCACCCTCCGCAGCGCCGGTGTCGACCCGGTCGTGATCGTGAGTGGCGTCGACGAATCGCAGCTGACGAACCTGCCGCCGGCGGAGCTCGCCCTGCGGCTCGCCGAGCTGAAGTGCGCTGCGGTCGCGGCGCGCGACGACGTACCGTCCGGTGCGCTGGTGCTGGGCTGCGACTCGGTCCTCGAGCTGGACGGCGAGGCGCTCGGCAAGCCCGCCGACGCCGACGACGCCGTACGACGGTGGCGCGCGATGCGCGGGCGCAGCGGGGTGCTGCGCACGGGTCACTGCCTGCGCGACACCGGCACCGGGCGGGTCGTGGCGGCCACCGCCTCGACGACCGTCCACTTCGCCGACGTCGACGACGACGAGATCGCGGCGTACGTCGCGACCGGCGAGCCGCTGCACGTGGCGGGCGCTTTCACCATCGACGGCCTCGCGGGCGCGTTCGTCACCCGGATCGACGGCGACCACCACAACGTGGTCGGGGTCAGCCTCCCGCTGCTCCGGGAGCTCGTGGCGGAGCTGGGGCACGCCTGGACCGCTCTGTGGTCGCCCCGTCGTTGAGCAGGTCGCCGAGCCCGTCGTCCGGGAGATAGAGGTCGTTCAGGTTGATCGGCCGGCGGAACACGTAGGTCCGGAACAGGTAGAACCGGGCGCCGAGACCCAGCACCAGGCCGATCACGTTGGCCGCGATGTTGTCGGAGACCGGGTCGTCGAGCCCGAGCACGTCGCGACTGACGCTCAGGCAGGCGATCGGCAGCAGCATGGTGACGACGTTGATCAGCACGAACGCCGACAACCCCCCGTCGGCGTGCGTGGTCGGCCGGTCGCGGAAGGCGTAGTTGCGACTGCCGTGGTAGCTGATCACCATGCCGACGGAGTTGGCCAGGACGTACGCCGGGATCGGCTGGTCGCCGAGCAGCGCCGGCAGGCCCGGGAAGAGCCCGTGGACCAGCACGTTGAAGAGGAACAGCGCGACCAGCGTGGCCAGTCCGCCGACAGCGAGGAACCGGCCCGCTTCGACGAGGAGGCGCTGCCACCGGCTGGACACGCGCTCATGCTAATCGGCCGATGCCTTGGTCCCGCGCTCAGCCGTCGACCCGCGTGGCGGCCTCAGGCGGTGGTGCCCGGCTCCAGGCGACTCCCGGAGGCGAGATGGACCCCGGCGCCGACCACCGAGTCGCGGCCCACGACGGTCACCGCATCCGGGTCGTCGAGGGCCGGCACGCCGGGGTCGCCGACGACCGCACCCTCCTCGAAGGTGCAGCCGGTGTCCACGATCGACCAGGCCACCCGGGCCCCGGATCGCACCACGGTGTCGGCCGCGAGCACGGAGTCGAGCACCTCGGCGCCGGACTCGACGACGACGCCGGGGCCGAGCACGCTGCGGCGTACCGTCCCGCCCACGGTCGCGCCGGGGCTGAGCATCGAGTCGGCGACGACGCCACCCTCCAGGACCCGCGCCGGCCGGCGCTGCGGCTGCCGGGTCAGGATCGGCCAGCCCGGCACCCCCAGGACGCCCTGGTCGTCGACCAGCAGCTCGCGATGGGCGCGCAGGTAGAGGTGCGGCTGGCCGAGGTCGCGCCAGTAGCCGCCCAGGTCGTGCGCGACGACCTTCCCCCGCTCGACCAGCCGCGGCAGCAGGTGGTCGCCGAAGTCGCCGAGACCGGTGTCGCCCGGCTCGGAGCCGACCTCCGGGTCCGCGGAGAGCTCGACGTGGAGTGCGTCGAGCACCTCGACCAGGACCCGCGGGTCGTAGACGACGATCTCGGTCGCGATCGCGTCGCTCGCCGGCTCGTCGGGCTTGTACGCGAAGCCGGTCACCCGGCCGTCGCCGTCGACCTCGACGACGGCGTGGTCGGCGGGGTCGTCGCCCTCCGGCGCCCGGGTCGTCACCACCGTGCACTCGGCACCCAGGCGCCGGTGGGTCTCGATCGCGTCGGTGTAGTCGAACCGGTAGACGTGGTCGGCGCTCATCACCACCAGTACGTCGGGCGCCTCGGCGGCGATCTGGTCGCGGATCCGGTAGAGCTCGTCGGCGTTGCCGCGCGCGAACCCGTCCTCGTCGAGGCTGCCGGAGCCCTGCTGCGGCATCAGCAGCCGCAGCCCGCCGCGGTTTCGATCCAGGTCCCACGGCCGGCCGTTGGCGACCTGCTCCTCGAGCGTCGAGCCCTGGAACTGCACCGAGAGCCACACGTCGGTGATGCCGCTGTGGGCGAGGTTGGAGAGCGGGAAGTCGACCAGCTGGAAGACCCCCGCCACCGGCAGGGCCGGCTTCGCCCGCTCCCGGGTCAGCACGTCCATGCGTCCGCCTGCACCGCCGGCCTGGATGATGGCGAGCACGCGTTCCCGGGTCATGCCGATCGTTACCCGGCCGAGCGGCGACTCACTCGCTCGACGGGTCACTCGACGGGCAGGCCGAGCCCGCGCGCGATGAGCATCCGCTGCACCTCCGAGGTGCCCTCGCCGATCTCCAGCACCTTGGCGTCGCGGTAGAGGCGGGCGACGGCGTACTCCTCCATGAAGCCGTAGCCGCCGAAGACCTGGGTGGCGATCCGGGTGCCGGTCACGGCGGACTCGGTGGCGTAGAGCTTGGCGATCGCCGCGGCCTGCTTGAAGCCCTTGACCGGGGCGCCCGCGTCCTTCATCGCCGCCGCCTTGTACGTCAGCATCCGACTGGCCTCCAGCATCACCTGCAGGTCGGCGATCCGGAACGCGACGCCCTGCTTGCGACCGATGGGGCCACCGAAGGTCTGTCGCTCGCCGGCGTACTGGACGGTGAGGTCGAGGCAGGCCTGGAGACAGCCGACCGCGAGCGCCGCGATCGCGACCCGGCCGTCGTCGAGGGTCGCGAGGAACTGCGCGTAGCCGCGACCGCGGTCGCCGAGCAGGTTGGCCTCCGGCACCCGGACGCCCTCGAAGGTGAGCGGGTGGGTGTCGGTGGCGTGCCAGCCGAGCTTGTCGTAGGCCTTCTCGGCGGTGAAACCGGGCGTGCCGGCCGGCACGATGATCGCGCTGAGCTCGGGGCCGCCGTCGGCCCGCTCGCCGGTGCGCGCCGTGACCGTGACCAGGCTGGTGAGCTCGGAGCCGGAGTTGGTGATGAACTGCTTGGCGCCGTCGATGACCCACTCGCCGTCGTCGAGCACCGCCCGGGTGCGGGTCGCGCCGGCGTCGGACCCGGCCCCGGGCTCGGTCAGCCCGAAGCCGGCGAGCCGCCGACCGGCGACCAGGTCGGGCAGCCAGGTCTCGCGCTGCTCCGCCGTGCCGTACTCCAGCAGCGGGGTGATCCCCAGGCCCACGCCGGCCTCCAGGGTGATCCCCATCGACTGGTCGACCCGGCCGATCTCCTCGATCGCCACGCACAGGCTGGTGAAGTCGCCGTCCTCGCCGGCGCCGCCGTACTCCTCCGGGGCGGTGAGCCCGAAGAGCCCGAGGGCGCCCATCCTCGCCACCACGTCGACCGGAAAGTGATGGTCGCGGTCCCACTGAGCGGAGTACGGCGCGATCTCCGCCTCGGCGAAGTCGCGCACGCTGCGGCGGAACTCCTCGTGCTCGCGGGACAGCTCGAAAGTGCTCATCCGGGCATGCTAACCCCGCAGGTTAATGCTTGTTAACCTCCGGAGACGACCGCTTCCGGCTGCTCCCGCGGACCGGATTGTCCCCGGGCAAGGCCATGCTGTGTGAGATCCGTGACGGCGAGCACCCCCGAGACCCGGCTAGCCTCCGGCGGGCGGGCGATAGCCTGCCCGCGACGATCAGCCTCGCAGCGCCACCTCACAGGAGTGTCACAGTGCCGGGAACGAAGCCTCTGCAGAAGGTCCTCATCGCCAACCGCGGCGAGATCGCGGTCCGGGTGATCCGGGCGTGCAAGGACGCCGGCATCGGGAGCGTGGCGGTGTACGCCGACCCCGACCGCGACGCCATGTTCGTCCGGCTCGCCGACGAGGCGCACTCCCTCGGCGGCGCGACCCCGGCCGAGTCCTACCTCGACATCGCCAAGATCATCGCGCTCGCCGAGAAGACCGGCGCGGACTCGGTGCACCCCGGCTACGGCTTCCTCGCCGAGAACGCCGACTTCGCCCAGGCCGTCATCGACGCCGGGCTGACCTGGATCGGCCCCCCGCCCGCGGCCATCGAGGCCCTGGGCGACAAGGCCAAGGCCAAGCACATCGCCCAGAAGGCGAACGCCCCGCTGGCCCCCGGCACCAAGGACCCGGTCAAGGACGCCGACGAGGTGGTCGAGTTCGCGAAGGCCAACGGCCTGCCGGTCGCGATCAAGGCCGTCTTCGGCGGCGGCGGTCGTGGCCTGAAGGTCGCCCGCACGCTGGAGGAGATCCCCGACGCCTACGAGTCCGCGGTCCGCGAGGCGGTCACCGCCTTCGGTCGCGGCGAGTGCCTCGTCGAGAAGTTCCTCGACCAGCCGCGCCACGTCGAGACCCAGTGCCTGGCCGACCAGCACGGCAACGTCGTGGTCGTCTCGACCCGCGACTGCTCGCTGCAGCGCCGCCACCAGAAGCTGGTCGAGGAGGCGCCCGCGCCGTTCCTCACCGAGGACCAGGTGCAGCGCCTCTACGCCTCCTCCAAGGCGATCCTGAAGGAGGCCGGGTACGTCGGCGCCGGCACCTGCGAGTTCCTGGTCGCCAAGGACGGCACCATCTCCTTCCTCGAGGTCAACACCCGCCTCCAGGTCGAGCACTGCGTGTCCGAGGAGGTCACCGGCATCGACCTGGTGCGCGAGATGTTCCGCATCGCCGCCGGCGAGGAGCTCGGGTACGACGACCCCGAGATCCACGGCCACTCGATCGAGTTCCGGATCAACGCCGAGGACGGCGGCCGCAACTTCATGCCCGCCCCGGGCACCCTCTCCGCGTGGAGCCCGCCGCAGGGCCCGGGCGTCCGCCTCGACGGCGGCTACGAGAACGGCGAGACGATCCCGGGCTCGTTCGACTCCCTGATCGCCAAGCTGATCGTCACCGGCCGCGACCGCACCCAGGCGCTGGAGCGCAGCCGCCGGGCCCTCGACGAGTTCGTCGTTGACGGCATGCCCACGGTCATCCCGTTCCACCGCACGATCGTCAGGGACCCGGCGTACGTCGGCGCCTCGACACCGTCCGGCGAGGGCGAGTTCACGGTCTACACCACCTGGATCGAGACCGACTTCGACAACACCATCGAGCCCTACTCCGGCGACGCGGGCGAGCCCGACGAGGCCGCCGAGCGGCAGACGGTCGTCGTCGAGGTCGGCGGCAAGCGGCTCGAGGTCGTCATCCCCGCCGGTCTCGGCGGCCTCTCCGCCGGTCCCGCGGCGAGCGCCAAGAAGCCCAAGCGGGCGGGCGGCAAGAAGGCCGGCGCCGCGGCGTCGGGCGACGCGGTCACCAGCCCGATGCAGGGCACGATCGTGAAGATCGCCGTCGAGGAGGGCCAGGAGGTCGCGGAGGGCGACGTCGTCGTGGTCATGGAGGCCATGAAGATGGAGCAGCCGCTGAAGGCCCACAAGGCCGGCACCGTCACCGGCCTGCAGGCCGAGGTCGGCGCGACGGTCACCAACGGAGCGGTCATCTGCGAGATCAAGTGAGCAGCAGCGAGCGAGGAACGAGCTCGCTGCGTGGGCTCGCGCAGGTTGAGCGAGCCCACGGCTGAGCCCGCGAAGCCGTGACGGCGAGTCGAAACCGACCCGGCTCCCCCAGCTGGATTCACTGGATCGGCTGACTCGGCCGTCTCGTGAGGCGCGTCGCAACCAGGACTGACCACCGTCAGGACGGGGAAGGAACCCGCCGTGCCCGCCGCCTCGACCGACCGCCCAGCCGAGGCCGACACCGTCGAGGGCATCGCCGCCGCGCTCCGCGACGACCCGGTGCTGGTCCACGAGGCGCTGGGCAACGGGCGGACCGAGGAGGTCCACGCCGGCCTGAGCGACCTCGTCGGCGACCTCGCGGACGCCGGCGTGCCGGCGTACGTCGCTCTCGTGCAGACCCCGAACGTCCAGCTCGCCGGCCAGGACTCGAGCGACGACCTGCTCCGGCTGGTCCACGCCGAGCTCGACGAGCCCGGCGTCTACGTGGTCAGCACCCCGGCGGGGCAGACCGCTGTGGGGACCTACGGCGTGCCGCTGGAGGCCGTCTACCTGAGCCTGGGCCGCTACGACGCCCTGGAGCACGCCGTGGCGCCCCTGGCGGAGGGCGACTTCGTCTCCGCGGCCGGGCAGGCGGCGGTGTTGCTGAGCGTGGCCGCCGACGACGACCAGTCCCTCAGCGCCGACCAGGTCGGCGACCTGGTCGCCGGCGGTCCCTGGCTGGCGGAGTACGGCGAGGAGCCGATGGGCTACGAGCTCGCCGAGGCCCACGGGGAGCCCCTGACCACGGCCGTCGTGGCCATCGCCTGCGCCCTCACCGCGGCCACCGTCGGATGGCGGCTGCTGCGCGCCCGGGCCGCGCTGGCCACCGAGCGCCCCGAGCCCCGCGGGAAGCGCCCCGAGCGCGCAGCGCGCCCCGAGCGCGGCGCGCGCGCCGACGCCACGGTCGCGTCGGTCGCGTCCGTCGCCCGGGAGGCGCGGTCCGCGGTCAAGGCCCTGCGTCGCGAGATCGACCGCAACCTCACGCTGGTGCCCGACGAGGCCTACGGGTGTCTCGAGGCCGCCGAGGACCTGGTCGGCTCGTCCTCGCGCCTGGAGGTCCTCGGCGCGCTGGTGCTGGCCGAGCAGGGATCGGCCCGGCTCCGCGGTGACGCGCTGCCGGTCCGGTGCTACTTCGACCCGCGGCACGGCCCGCGGGCACGGACCGCCACGGTCTCCGGCGTCTCGCTGCCCGCCTGCGCGGCCTGCGCGGCGGCGGTCGCCGCCGGTCGGGAGCCCGAGTCGCTGAGCGTGGACCGGGGCACCCGGCCCTACTGGCGCGACGACTCGATCTGGGCCGAGACCGGCCTCGGCTCCCTCGACCCCGAGCTGTGGCGCCTCGTCACGGAGGGCGCTCGATGACCGGGCGGCTGCGCGACCTGGTCGTGGCCGTGCTCATCGGCGCTCTGGGCGCCGTCGCCGGGCTGGCGGCGTACGACGTCTGGCGCGACCAGCGCGCGCCCGCGCTCGCGCCGGTCGGCGATCGTGTGCAGCGCGCCGCCGACGCGCTGGCGGACGGGGACCGGGTCTACGTCGCGGCGGACGCCCACGACCTGGTCCCGCCCGACGTGGAGGAGCGGCTGGAGACCCTGGCGGCCGATTCGGCCATCCCCGTCTACCTGGTGGCCTGGGAGGCCAGCCGGGAGGCGGGCTACGGCGGGATCTGGGACGCCGCCGGCCAGCTGCAGCGGCTGGTCGACGAGGAGGCCGTCTACGTGATCTACCGGGGGCCCGGGGACGGGCTGATCACCGACAACGTCGACGGCGGGCTCGAGGGTGACGTCCCCGACGACTTCAACGGCGACGCGGCGCGCCGGCTGGAGGAGATCCTGACCGCGATCGGGGAGGTCCGTCGCAGTCCCGGGGACGACTGGAGCTACTGGGGCGGCCCGCTGGGCGTCGCGGCGGCGGGGGCGATCATCGCCGGCGGGGTGATCTCGGTCATCCTGCTCCTGGTCGGGCTGGTCCGGCTGGCGCTCGGGCGCAGATTCCGGATGGTGGGGACATGGTGGTGACATGGTGGTGACGACGACCGACGACCTGCTGGCGACCATCTGGTCGGCCCTGGACAGCACCGGGGTGTGGGTCTCCCCCGAGCTCGCCCCCGCGATCTCGCCGGCCGACCTGGCCGCGATCGAGGACGCGGTGGCCGACTCCCCGGTGCCGATCTTCGTGGTCGTCCAGCGGCTGGCCGACGGGGACGCCTTCGGCGGTGAGCCCGAGGAGCTCCTCACCCAGCTGCACGACCGCTACGACGCCGACGGCCTCTACCTCGCGCCCCGGTTCTACGGCAGCGGCACCGACCAGCTCACCCTCGTCGACCGCTCCTGGGGCACCGCCCTCGAAGCGCGCGACGCCGTCTCCGTGGCCGAGCACCGGCACGGCGACGGCGAGGGGAAGGTCGACGACCTCGGTGTGTTCCTCGCCGACACCACCCGGCTGCTCGCCGACGGCACCGCCGCAGCCGCCTACGAGGAGGAGGTGGTGCCGACCTACACGAGCACCGCGCCGTCCTCGCCCGAGCCCACCGGCCCGGCCGACTCCGGGGACGGCCTGCCCGCCGCGGGCGTGGTGGGCGCAGGCCTGGTGCTGGCCCTCGCGCTGGTGGCGGTCGCGCTCGCCGTACGCCGGCGCCGTACGCCGCGCACGTTCACCCTGCCGGCCTCGGTGGTCTCCCAGGTGCGCGAGGCGCAGGCCGACCGGATCGAGCAGCAGGCCCGGGGCCTGGTGCTCGAGCTCGGCGAGGCGGTCCGCAGCTCCGACCTGGACAAGAGCGACGACACCGAGGCGTGGCAGGCCGCCCTCGACCACTACGACGGCGCGACCCGGGTGCTCGACGGGGCCGACGACCTCGCGCTGCTCGACGCGGTCGGCGCCCTCGTCCTGGCGCGCCAGGGCCGGGCGGCCCTCGACGCGGCGAACTCCGGGAACGCGTTCCAGCCGCTGCGGCTGTGCTACCTGAACCCGCTCCACGAGAGTCCGGGCCGGACCCCCATGCGCCTGGAGCAGGGCGGCCACACCCTCGACGTACCCGTGTGCCGCTCCTGCCGCGCCGACCTGAAGGCCGGCCGCGACCCGGACGCGCTGCGGGTCGAGCGCAGCCGGCGGGCGGTCCTCTACGTCGACTCCGGCGTCGAGCCGTGGGCGTCGTCCGCCTACGGCGCCCTCGGCACCAGCCTGGTGAGCGCGCTGCACCGTCGGCCGTGACCCGTAGGGTCACAGCGTGACCCTGCGCGCGCCCTCCCACCGGGTCAGTCCGCGGGCGCGCTGGTTGTGGGCCGCGGGCGCACTCGCCCAGGTGGCGGTCGTGGTGGTGGCGCTGGTGGTCCTCGAGGCCGTGACGGCGCTCGACCTGACCTGGTGGGTCTGGGCGCTGGTCGGCGTCGCGCTGGCGTCGTACGTCCTCGTGATGCCGCAGTGGCGCTTCCTCGTGCACCGGTGGGAGATCACCGAGAGTGCGGTCTACACCCAGACCGGCTGGTGGGCCCGCGAGCGCCGGATCGCGCCGATGTCGCGGATCCAGACCGTCGACCACGTCGAGGGCGCCCTCGCCCGGCTGCTCGGGCTGGCGACGGTCACGGTGACCACCGCGTCGGCGGCGGGGGCGCTGGAGATCGCCGGCCTCGACGCCGAGCGGGCCCGGGAGCTGGTCGACGAGCTGACCCTGAAGGCGGACGCCGTCGAGGGCGACGCGACGTGAGCCAGCCCGAGGCCGACGACTGGCAGCGCCTGGACCCTCGGATGCTGCTGGTGCACCCGATCCGCGAGGTGGTGCGCTTCCTGCCGGCCCTGCTCGCGCTCTTCGTGGCCGGTTCGGCGACCGACGGCGCCGCCTGGCAGTACCTCGGCGTGCTGGTGCCGGTGGCCCTCGGCGTGCTGCGCTACCTGACCACCAGCTTCCGGATCAGCCACGGTCGGGTCGAGCTGCGGCGCGGCCTGCTCAGCCGGCACGTGGCGTCCACCCCGCTCGACCGGGTCCGCACCGTCGACCTCACCTCGCCCCTGACCCACCGGCTGCTCGGCCTGACCACCGTGCGGATCGGCGCCGGGACCGCCGACGACGGCGGCCTCGACCTCGACGGCCTGCCGGTGGAGCGGGCGCGCGGGCTGCGCGCCGAGCTGCTCCGCGAGGCCCCGGCCGCTGCGGACACCGCACCGCCGTCCGCCGCGTCCGACACCCTCCGGTTCGACCCGCGGTGGGCACGCTTCGCCCCGCTGACGAGCACCGGCGTGGTGATCGGCGCGGGCGTCCTCGGTGTCGCGGCCCAGGGGTGGAACGTCCTCGGCGGACCGGTCGTCGTGGACGTCGACGACCTGGCCGACGGCGCGGCCCGGGCCTCGGTCTGGGCCGCGGTGCCGATCCTGGCCGCGGCCGTCCTGGTGACGATGTCGGCGCTGGCGGTCGGCGGTTACCTGGTCACGTGCTGGGGCCTCACGCTGCGCCACACCGGCCGGTCCTGGCACCTGTCCCGCGGCCTGGTCACCACCCGCGAGACGACCATCGACGACAGCCGGCTGGCCGGCGTCACGCTGGGCGAGCCCGTCGGGCTGCGGCTCGCCGGAGGCAGCCGACTCAGCGCGATCGTGACCGGCGTCGACCGCGGCGAGCGGGGCAGCGCGCTGCTCGTCCCGCCCGCCCCGTACGCCGTCGTGGCCGACGTCGCCGCGCGGGTGCTGGGCACGGCCGGCCCGATCTCCGGGCCCCTGGTGCCGCACGGCCCCCAGGCGGTACGACGCCGCTGGAGCCGAGCGCTCAGCCCCGTGCTGCTCGTGCTGGCCGGGACCGCCGCGGCGGTCGCGACCGGGGCGCCGACGTGGCTGCTCGCCGCGCCGTTGCTCGCCCTGCCGGTCGCCGCCGCGCTGGCCGCCGACCGGGCGCGTGCCCTCGGCCACGCACTGGTCGACGGTCGGCTGGTCGCCCGCTCCGGCAGCCTGACCCGGCGCCGGGAGGTGCTGGGGACCGGGCACGTCATCGGCTGGACCTTCCGCGACACCTGGTTCCAGCGCCGGTCCGGGCTGACGACGCTGGTCGCCACGACCGCGGGGGGACGCCAGGCGGTCACGCTGCCCGATGTGCCCCACGAGGAGGCGGTGCGGGTCGCGGACGCGGCGATCCCCGGGCTGGTCGCGCAGTTCCTCGACACGGGGTCGTCCCGCAGGGCTGAACATCCTGTGAGACGGGTGTCACGAGGTGGCGGCAACCCCCTGCCGTCCGGATAGCGTTGCGCCCATGTTCTCCAAGGTGCTGGTAGCGAACCGCGGCGAGATCGCGGTCCGGGCGTTCCGGGCGGCGTACGAGCTCGGGGCGCGCACGGTGGCGGTCTTCCCCTACGAGGACCGTTGGTCCGAGCACCGGTTGAAGGCCGACGAGGCCTACGAGATCGGCGAGCGGGGCCACCCGGTGCGCAACTACCTCGACGCCGAGGCGATCGTCGCCACGGCGGTCCGCGCGGGCGCGGACGCGGTCTACCCCGGCTACGGGTTCCTCTCGGAGAACCCCGGCCTGGCCGAGGCGTGCGCCAACGCCGGCATCACCTTCGTCGGCCCGACCTCCGAGGTGCTGGAGCTGACCGGCAACAAGGCCCGGGCGATCGCGGCGGCCAAGGCGGCCGGCGTACCGACCCTGGCCTCGGTCGAGCCCGGCACCGACGTCGCGACCCTGGTGGCCGCGACCGAGGGCATGCCGTACCCGCTGTTCGTCAAGGCCGTCGCCGGCGGCGGCGGGCGCGGCATGCGCCGCGTGGACGACCCGAAGCAGCTGCCCGAGGCCGTCGAGACCTGCATGCGCGAGGGGGAGGCCGCCTTCGGCGACCCGACCGTCTTCATCGAGCAGGCCGTCGTCGACCCGCGCCACATCGAGGTGCAGATCCTCGCCGACGGCGAGGGCAACGTGATCCACCTCTTCGAGCGCGACTGCTCGGTGCAGCGCCGCCACCAGAAGGTCATCGAGATCGCGCCCGCCCCCAACCTCGACCCCGAGCTCCGGATGCGGATGTGCGCCGACGCCGTGCGGTTCGCGAAGGAGATCGGCTACCGCAACGCCGGCACGGTGGAGTTCCTGCTCGACCCGCACGGCAACTACGTCTTCATCGAGATGAACCCGCGCATCCAGGTCGAGCACACGGTGACCGAGGAGGTCACCGACGTCGACCTGGTCCAGTCGCAGCTGCGGATCGCCTCGGGCGAGACGCTCGCCGACCTCGGGCTCACCCAGGAGAGCATCGTGCTCCGCGGCGCCGCCCTGCAGTGCCGGATCACCACCGAGGACCCGGCCAACAACTTCCGCCCCGACACCGGCGTGATCACGACGTACCGCTCCCCCGGCGGCGGCGGCGTTCGCCTGGACGGCGGCACCGTCTACACCGGCGCCGAGGTCTCGGCCCACTTCGACTCGATGCTGGCCAAGCTCACCTGTCGCGGCCGCACCTTCGACAAGGCCGTCGAGAAGGCCCGCCGCGCCGTCGCCGAGTTCCGGATCCGGGGCGTCTCCACGAACATCCCGTTCCTGCAGGCCGTGCTCGACGACCCCGACTTCGCCTCGGGCAACGTCACCACCTCGTTCATCGAGACCCACCCGCAGCTGCTCCAGGCGCGCGGCTCCGGCGACCGCGGCAGCAAGCTGCTGACCTACCTCGCCGAGGTGACGGTCAACCAGCCGCACGGCAAGGCACCGGTCAGCCTCGACCCCGCGTCCAAGCTGCCGCCGACCAACCTCGAGGTCCCCGCGCCGTCCGGCACCCGCCAGCTGCTGCTGGAGCTCGGCCCGGAGGCGTTCGCCCGGCGGCTGCGGGAGCAGAACGACGTGGCCGTCACCGACACCACGTTCCGCGACGCCCACCAGTCGCTGCTCGCCACCCGGGTCCGCACCAAGGACCTGCTCGCGGTCGCTCCCCACGTCGCCCGTACGACGCCCGAGCTGTGGTCGCTGGAAGCCTGGGGCGGCGCGACGTACGACGTGGCGCTCCGCTTCCTGGCCGAGGACCCGTGGGAGCGGCTCGCCGCGCTGCGCCAGGCGGTGCCGAACATCCAGCTGCAGATGCTGCTGCGCGGGCGCAACACCGTCGGCTACACGCCGTACCCCACCCGGGTGACCGACGCCTTCGTCGAGGAGGCGGCCGCCACCGGGCTCGACGTGTTCCGGATCTTCGACGCCCTCAACGACGTCGAGCAGATGCGCCCGGCGATCGAGGCGGTGCGCGCGACCGGCACGACGCTGGCCGAGGTGGCGCTCTGCTACACCGGCGACCTGTCCGACCCGGGCGAGCGGCTCTACACGCTCGACTACTACCTGAAGCTGGCCGAGCGGATCGTCGAGGCCGGCGCGCACGTGCTGTGCATCAAGGACATGGCCGGCCTGCTCCGCGCGCCCGCCGCCCGCACCCTGGTCACCGCGCTCCGGTCCAACTTCGACCTGCCGGTGCACCTGCACACCCACGACACCACCGGCGGCCAGCTCGCGACCCTGTCCGCCGCGATCGACGCGGGGGTCGACGCCGTCGACGCCGCGACCGCCTCGATGGCCGGTACGACGTCGCAGCCGCCGCTCTCGGCGCTCGTGTCCGCCACCGACCACAGCGACCGCGAGACCGGCCTCTCCCTGGCCGCGGTCAACGCACTCGAGCCGTACTGGGAGGCCGTACGCCGCGTCTACGCGCCGTTCGAGTCCGGCCTGACCTCCCCCACCGGCCGGGTCTACCGCCACGAGATCCCCGGCGGCCAGCTCTCCAACCTGCGCCAGCAGGCGATCGCGCTCGGCCTCGGCGAGAAGTTCGAGCAGATCGAGGACATGTACGCCGCGGCGAACGACATCCTCGGCAACGTCCCCAAGGTGACCCCGTCCTCGAAGGTGATCGGCGACCTGGCCCTGCACCTGGTGGCCGTCGGCGCCGACCCGGCCGAGTTCGCCGAGAACCCCGGCTCCTTCGACATCCCCGACTCCGTCATCGGCTTCCTCAACGGCGAGCTCGGTGACCCGCCCGGTGGCTGGCCCGAGCCGTTCCGCACCAAGGCGCTCGAGGGCCGCACCTGGAAGGCGCCGGCCGAGGAGCTCACCGCGGAGGCCTCCGAGAGCCTGGCGGGCTCCTCCGAGACCCGCCGTCGGACTCTCAACGAGCTGCTGTTCCCCGGCCCGACGAAGACGTTCGCCGAGGCGCGGTCGGCGTACGGCGACACCTCGGTACTGCCCACGATGGACTACCTCTACGGCCTGCGCCGCGGCGACGAGCACGAGGTCGAGCTCGACGAGGGCAAGACCCTGCTGGTCGGCCTGCAGTCGATCAGCGAGCCCGACGAGCGCGGGTTCCGCACCGTGATGACGCTGCTCAACGGCCAGATGCGCCCGGTCAGCGTGCGCGACAAGAACATCGCCGCCGAGGTCGCCGCCGCCGAGAAGGCCGACACCGCCAAGCCCGGCCACGTCGCCGCCCCGTTCCAGGGCGTCGTCACCATCGTGGTCGCCGAGGGCGACAAGGTCGCCGCCGGCGACACGGTCGCCACCATCGAGGCCATGAAGATGGAGGCCTCGATCACGGCCCCCGTCGACGGCACCGTCGAGCGACTCGCGCTCTCCGGGACCCAGGCCGTGGACGGTGGGGACTTGGTGCTGGTGCTCTCCTAGGAGGTCGCCAGCACCGACGCCCCGGCCGCGTGGCCGGGGCGTCGCTGTCCGGGTCGGCTCGACCTCGCTGGCGACCTCCGGGGGCGCAGGACCATGGATCGGCTATCGCCGTGTTGCCCACCCTTGCCGGTCGGACCGGATCGCGATGGCACCGGCCTCTCGCTCCAGGGTGGCGAGTACGGCGGCGGCGTCGAACGCCTCACCGGGCGCGGCGACGCCAGAGCCCCGGTGGCGACCGTCGAGGAGTCGGACGGCGCCTTCGACGACGATCGGCGCGGTGACCGCGTAGATGTCGCGCCCGGTCGCACTCGTCCGGCGGGTGTCGGAGCCGCGGCGTACGACGACGTCCACGACGAACTGCTGGGCCGATCGTCCGTGCTCGTCGGTGGCGGCCGGCCCCGGCGTCGCGGAGTCGTGGAGGTCGTCGAGCGGGGCGGTGTTGAGGTAGGAACGAAGCTCGCCCACGTCGAGGTGGTGATCGATCGTGATCACCTCGGAGAACGGCAGCTCCACGACCGACTGGTCGCCGAGGGGCGACGGGTAGGACCAGGTGCAGGATGGTGCGGGACTCTCCAGCGCGGTGAGCACCCCGCCGCGGATCACCAGGCGGGTCGCAGTGTTGCGCGCCCCGGTGGCTCGGGTGCCGGCGGTCGGCCACCAGCGGTCCAGGCCGATGGCGACCTCGACCTCGTCGGCGCGCGAGCCACCGTCGAGCGCGGCCGTGACCAGCAGGTCGGCAAGACCCCCGTAGAAGGCCATGGCGGGGACGACGACAACGCCCGCGGCTCGCGCAGGGCCGTCGAGGTCGCGGTAGAGCGCCTGCACGACCGGCTGCTCGGCGGTGACGTCAAGATAGTGGGCGCCGGAATCGACCGCAGCCTGAGCGAGAGGCACAGCGGTGTCGAGGAACGGCCCGGCGCAGTTGACGACGGCCCCGGCACCGGCCACCGCCTGCCGCAGCAGGCCGGGATCGTCGACGCCGACCACCCGCCGGTCCAGGCCGGCGTGCCGGGGAGGGACGGCGGCCAGGCGTTCGGCACTGCGGCCGGCCAGTACGGGCGTGAGCCCGCGGCGCAGCAGCTCGTCGACGACGAAGCGCCCCGTGTGACCGGTGGCGCCATAGACAAGGACTCGATCGGTTGCGTTCACGAGCCCATCGTCAGGCGCTGCGCCGGTCCGGGACGAGCGTCTGAAACGACCTGGGTCGTACAGTTTCGGACATGCCCCGGATCGCCCTCGTCATGCACGGCTCCGCCATGCTCTACGAGGTCGCGATCGCTTCCGAGATCTTCGGCACCGACCGCTCGGAGCTGTCGCCCACCGGCGAGTGGTACGACCTCGTGGTCTGCACCCCCGACGGCGCCCCACACCCCTGGCTGACGCACCTGCCGACCGCGTCGTACGCCGAGATCGCCCGCGTCGACACCGTCGTCGTACCGTCGTCCGACGACCTCGACGACAACCCCGACCCAGCGCTCGTCGATGCGCTGCGTGCCGCCCACGACCGCGGCACCCGCATCGCCTCCCTGTGCACCGGAGCGTTCGTCCTCGCCGCGGCCGGCCTGCTCGACGGCCGGGTCGCGACGACGCACTGGATGCACGCCGAGGATCTCGCACGCCGCTACCCCCAGATCGATGTCCGGCCCGACGTGCTCTACGTCGACGAGGGCGACGTGCTGACCTCGGCCGGCAAGACCGCGGCGCTCGACCTCTGCGTCCACCTGGTACGCCGCGACCTCGGCGCCGCGGCCGCCAACGCGATCGCCAGGCGGCTCGTCGTGCCGGCCCACCGCAGTGGCGGTCAGGCGCAGTTCATCACCCCGCCCGCCGAGCCGCGCAGCCCGGACGGTCTCGCACCCACCCTCGAGTGGGCACGTGCCCGCCTCGACCAGCCCCTGACCGTGCGCGACCTCGCCGGGCACGCCAACCTCAGCACCCGCCAGCTCGCCCGCCGCATGCAGGCCGAGGTCCAGGCCGGGCCCCTCGACTGGCTCCACCACCAGCGGATCACCCGCGCCCAGGAGCTCCTCGAGCGCACCGACGCCACGATCGACCAGGTCGCGGTCAGCTGCGGCATGGGCACCGCCACCACCCTGCGTCGGCACTTCCACCGCGCCCTGGGCGTCACCCCCACGACGTACCGGACCACGTTTCGCCTCACGTGACACCGCGGAGCCACCACCGGATCTGTCGCCGCGCTGTGTCACGGCGATGTCCGGAACTCGCGGCATTCCGCCGCCAACGGTGCACGTCGGCCTACGTTCGTCGGTGGAATCGGACGCCGCCGTCGGGGAGCCGCTGGGGCGAGTAAGTCGGGTCGTGGGCTCGATGGTGATGATGCGAGCAGAGCAGCATCCCGTCGGCCAGGTCGGTGCGCCCGCCGGCGGCCCAGGGGGTGCCGGCGTGATGAGCCTCGCACCACGGAGCCGGGACCCGGCAGCCCTCCGCGCGGCACTCGCGATCGGTCAGGGCGAGGGCGCGGCGTTGGGCCCGGGTGAAGAGGCGCTGGGAGCGGCCGAGATCGAGGACCTCACCCTTCCCGCCGAGGACAGCCGGGACGAGGTGCGCGGTGCAGGCCAGCCGCCGGGCCTCCTCGGCGGTGATCCGGTCGACCGAGTCACCCGGGGCCGCGTTGCCGAGGGTCGCCGTGCCGAGCTCCGCGCGGAGCGACTCCAGCGACATGGTCACGACGAGGGTGGTGGCGTCGCCACCGTGGATCGGGAGCCGGCCCGGGTCGAGGGTCTCCAGGAGCTGGCAGAACGCCCGCGCGGTCTTCCGCCCGTGCGGAGTCCGCGGTGCTCGGGCCGGCTCCGGGTCGGCGTCGTCGCGGCGAGGGTTGGTGAAGGCGTGTAGGTAGGTCGCGAGCCGGGCCGCGGAGGCGTCCGGGATCAGGCCACTGATCCGCGTGGTCCCATCGCCCATCGGGCGGAGTCCGAGGCGCATCCGCTGCCGCGCGGAGGCTTCGAGGTCGGCCAGATGGCGGGCCTCGACGGCCTCCGCGATATCGGGGGCGACGACGTCGAGGATCCGACGACCCAGGCGCCCCAGCTCGATCGGGTCGAAGCGGGCGGCGTACGCCACCAACGCGGCCTCGGCCCGGTCGGTAACGCAGGCGTCGACGTCGGCCGGCAGCCCCGCGAGGGACACCGCGATGGCCCGGGCCTGGTCGAGGTTCACCTCACCCTCACGCACCGCCGTCGCCAACACCGGGCGGTCGGCCAACGCCAACGCGACGCGAAGATCGGCAGCACAGTCACCACGACGACGCCGCGTCGCGGCCGCGGTCCATGCCCCGACATCCCGCGCACCCGACTCCTCGGCCACGTCAGAAGCGTCGGCGGTGACCCGCAGCCGCAGCTCGCCCACCCGGTCCTCGATCGCGGCCAGCTCCACCAGCGCGGCGGCCTTGTCGGTGGTGGTCATGAACGCCGGATTCACGTCCGCGACCGACTTCAGGGCACCGTCGATGACCTGGGCGGCGACCCGGATCGGGTGGTCCATGCGAGCCTCCGAGAGCTCCACAACGGTGCGGGATGATGCCCCAATTCTAGTCGAACGCACGTTCGAACGCTTGAATCCTCCACAGGCCCTCGCACTGTGATGTCTCAGGACTTCGGTGACACTTCCGGGTTCTTCGGGCGGGTCCCGGGAGTCGGCCGTTGCCGGCGTAGGTCACCCCGGGGCGGGTCGGATGTATTCGGCGAGGACCTCGCCTTGTAGGTCGGTGACGATGATCTCCGACCACGTCCTCAACCGCCCTGCACCCGACCCCGGGCGCACGCCACGAGTGCGGCGAGGTCGAGGTCGTACGCCGGCCCCCCGCCCCGCTCGTATGACGCCAGTCGGCCCGCTGCGCGCTCGACCAACCGGGCCGCGCCGACGCCGTTGCCGCGCTCGTGATGGGTCAGGCCCACGCACAGCTGGGCCAGGCCCTGCCAGAGCTCGCGCTCCTCGTCGGGGCCCGACTTCCACCTGACCTCGAGCGCCTCGTGCGCCGCGAAGGGGCGTCCCTCGTCGAGCAGGCGGCGGGCGTAGGCCAGGGTCTCCGCGGGCGGGAGCGGCTCCTCGGAGATGGGCTCGACGCCGACAACGCCGTACGGCAGGGGGCGTCCGAGCGCGTCGCGCGGCCGAGCCTGCTGGGCCCGCCCCTGCTCGTTGCGGTCGCGATCGGCCGGTGACCCGTGCTGCATTCGTCGTCCCTCCGCTGTCCCCGACCCCCACCCTACGGACTCGGGGACGGGAGATCGGCGCTCAGGAGACCCCGAACGTCAGGTACGTCGACCGAAGCCCCAGCACGCTTCGGAAGGTGTCACCGGAGACCGTGACCGCGCCGGCGCTGCCGGTCAGCGTGACCGAGCGGACCCGGCCGCCCCAGTCGCCGTTGCCGTCGCGGGCGGTGACCTGGATGTCGCTCAGGACGCCGATCCTCGGCCAGGCCTGCTCCAGGCGCGCGGGGGCGAGCCGGACGGTCCAGGCGTGCACCGGGTTGCCGGACCAGGCGTCGTAGACGTCCTCGACCGCGCGCAGGTAGGGCACCGAGCCGGCCGAGGTCCAGCCGCCGCTGCTGGAGGAGAACTGCGTGAACGCCGGTTGCCCGCCGTCGAGCAGGACGCTGCCTCGGGTGGCGGCGATCGCGGCGTTCGACGCGGGGTGCTCGGCGGCATACCCGCCGTAGACCTGGCAGGACGTCGTGTCACACAGCTGCGCGTGCCGCGAGCGCGGGTGGGCGCGTTCGTACGCCGCGTAGGTGCGCGCCGCGACCGCCTGCGCGCGGACCGCCGCGGGACTCCAGGTCGCCGGCATCTCGAGAGGTACGACGCCCCGCAGGTAGGCCTCGAGCGACAGCACGTTCACCGTGTCGTGGCCGCCACCGGGCGCGGTGGCGTGCCGCAGTCGGCCGCGGTAGGGACGGTCGCCCGACGGGGTCACCACGGTGACGGGCCGGCCGCCGGCGGCGATCTCGCCGTCGCCCCTCAGGACCCGCCACCGGCGCCACCGGTCGGTCCGGAACGCGACCCGGGTGACGCCCTTGCGGGAGGTGGCGACGCGCCACAGCCGGGCGCCGTTCTGGGGCAGCACCCAGCGCCGGCCGCTCGCCCGGTCGGTGACGGTGAGTCCGGGGCGCGCCCGGACGAGGAGGTCGTCGGTGGTGTCGGCGGAGATCAGCACGCTCACCCGGCCGGCGGCCCGGCCCGGCGTCGTCCCGGCGTAGTAGAAGTCGAGGATCTGCTCGTGGCTCAGCCCCTGCTTGGCCGCGCCCTGCGCGCCGTGCTGCGACATCCCGTGGCCGTGCCCGTAGCCGTGCCCGGAGATGGTGACGGTCGCACCCGCGGGCACCGCCCACCGGTCGACGGCCTGGGCGGCGGAGGGGGCCAGGAACACCCCGGTCAGGACAGGGACGACGAGCAGGCGCAGGCGCATGGAGGGCCGAGCTTCCGGGCGAGGAGGTGTGGCTGGGGTGCATCGAGTTGCATCCGTGACCAGTGGGAACACCCATCGCATCACGCGTCCCAGCAGCCCCGCAACGAGGTCGGGCGAACTACAGATCTGTAGTTCTCAGCGCGCCCGGAACCAGTCCGACTTCAGCCCCAGGTAACTGCGGAAGGTGTCCCCGGAGACCGTCGTACTGGTCCGCGATCCGACCACCCGGACCCGCTCCACCCGGCCGCCCCAGGCGCCGTGGCCGTCGCGCTCCAGCACCCGGATCCGGCGGAAGGCGCCGAGCGCCGGCCAGGCCGCCTCGATCGCGGTCGCCCGCACCACGTGGCGCCAGGTGTGGTTCGGGTTCGAGGGCGTCGCGTCGTACGGGTCCCGCTTCGCGGGGAGGTAGGGGAACCCGCCGGCCGACGTCCAACCGCCGTTGCTGGAAGAGAACTGGGTGAACGCCGGCCGCCCGCGGTGGGTGAGCACCCGCGCCCGGGTCCTGCGGATGGCGTCGTCGGTGCGGGGATGCTCGTTGGCGGTCCCCGTGTAGACCTGGCACTGGGCGGTGTCGCAGATCTGGTAGTGCCGGGCGAGCGGCTGACGGCGCTCGTACGCGGCGTACGTGCGGGCCGCGACGCTCTGGGCCCGGAGCGCGGCCGGTCGCCAGGAGGAGGCGATGACCTCCGCAGGGACCACGCCGCGCAGGTAGCTCTCCAGGGAGACGACGTTGACCGTGTCGCGAGCGGTACGACCAGGCTTCACCGTCGCCGAGCGCAGCGCGCCCCGGTAGGCGACCGAGCCCGCCGGCGTGACCAGGGTGATCGGGCCGGTCGCCTGGAACTGCGCGTCGCCCTTCAATGTCCGCAGCGGGTGCCAGCCGCCGGAGCGTCCCTTCCACGAGACCAGGCTCCGGGTCGGCGAGGGGGCGGTGATCCGCCAGGCCCGGGCCGCGGGCCGGCGCTCGGCCAGGTCGATCTGGTTCCCGTTGGTCAGCGAACGCACCTGCAGGCCCGCGCGGGCGCGGACCACCACGTCGGCGGAGGTGTCGGCCGAGATCAGCACCCGGACCCGGCCGCCCGCCCGGCCCCACTTCGTGCCCGGGTAGTAGAAGCCGAGGATCTGGCGGTGGCTGCGGCCCTGCAGTGCCGCGCCCTGCGCGCCGTACTGCGACATCCCGTGACCGTGCCCCCAGCCGTGCCCCTGCAGGACCAGCCGGGCGGGCCCGGCCTCCGCGGCGGACGCGGCCTCCGCCGCGGAAGACGCCCCCGGGACGAGGGCCAGCACGGCGGCGAGTGCGGCGGGCAGGACGAGGTGGCGCATGGATCAGCTCCCGAGGTCGGTGAGTCGTCCAGGCTAGCCGCCGTCCGAACGAGGCCGTCCCGTGATGTGCTGAGCGGGTGCGTCCCCTCCGTCCGCTGCTCGCCGCCGCCCTGGTCGTGGGGTACGGCGCGGTCGCGGGCTGCTCGGGCGCCGGTTCCACTTCCCCGCCGGCCGGCCACGAGCACCTCCCGGGCCAGGCCGACCACACCCACCCGTCGACCTCCGCACCCGCGGATGCCGTGTCGCCGGCCGGGTCCGCTGCGCCCGCGTGGAACCACGACGACGTGTCCTACCTGCAGATGACGATCCCCCACCACGGCCAGGCGCTGGACCTGGCCGAGCTGGCGGCGACCCGGGCCGCGGACCGACGGGTGCGGGCGCTCGCCACCCGGGTCCAGGCCGCCCGGGGACCGGAGACCTGGCTGATGGCGGGCTGGCTGGCCGAGCGCGGGATCGACGTACCGTCGCCCCAGGACGATCCGCACGACTACGACCACGGCGACCACGGGCACCACCCGATGCGCGGCCTGCTGGACGACGACGAGCTGGCCGAGCTGGCCGCCGCGGACGGGGCCGCCTTCGACCGGTTGTTCCTCGGCGCGCTGGTGCGCCACCACCGGGGCGCAATCGCGATGGCGGGCGACGTCCTGGCCGACGGGACCGACCCGCGGGTCGCCGAGATCGCCGAGAAGGTCGCCGCCGGTCAGGGCGCCGAGGTCACCCGGATGGAGCGGATCCTCGCCGAGCTGGAGTGAGCCGGCTCAGAAGCGGTGCAGGCGCCGAGCAGCCTCGGCGACCGATCCGCTCATCGACGGGTACACCGTGAACGCCTGGGCCAACTGGTCGGCGGTCAGCGACTCGGCGACGGCGATCGAGACCGGATGGATCAGCTCGCTGGCCCGCGGGCCGACGATCACCCCGCCGACGACGATGCCGGTACCGGGGCGGCAGAACAGCTTCACGAAGCCGTCGCGGACCCCCTGCATCTTCGCGCGCGGGTTGCCCGACAGCGGCAGCATCACGACCTCGGCCTGCATCTCCCCCGCGTCGACGGCCTGCTGGGACCAGCCGACGGTGGCGATCTCGGGCGCGGTGAAGACGTTGGAGGAGACCTTCTTCAGGTCCAGCGGGTGCACGGTGTCGCCGAGGAAGTGCCACATCGCGATCCGACCCTGCATCGCGGCGACCGAGGCGAGCATCAGCACGCCGGTGCAGTCGCCGGCGGAGTAGACGCCGCGGGCCGACGTACGAGAGACCCGGTCGACGTTGACGAAGCCGCCGTCCTTGAGGACCACCCCGGCCTCCTCGAGGCCCATGTCGGCGGTGTTGGGGACCGAGCCGAGCGCCAGGATGCAGTGCGACCCCTCGACGGTCCGGCCGTCGGTCAGGGTGACCGTGACCGTGTCGCCGGAGCGGGTCACCGACTCCATCCGCGACTTGGAGAGCACGGTCATGCCCCGCCGCCGGAGCACCTCCTCCAGCACGCCCGCCGCGTCGGCGTCCTCGCCGGGCAGCACCCGGTCGCGGCTCGAGACGAGGGTGACCGGGATGCCGAGGTTGAGGTAGGCGCTGGCGAACTCGGCGCCGGTGACCCCGGAGCCGACCACGATCATCTCGGAGGGCACCTCGGTGAGGTCGTAGACCTGCTCCCAGGTCAGGATCCGCTCGCCGTCGGGCACCGCGGAGGGAAGCGTGCGCGGCGCGGCGCCGGTGGCGACCAGGACGGCGTCGGCCTCGAGGGTCTCCTCGCCGCCGTCGGCGAGCGCCGCCACGACCCGGTTGGTCCCGTCCAGCCGGGCCCGGCCGCTGACGATCCGCACCCCGTCGCGCACCAGCCGGCGCGCGATGTCGGAGGACTGGTCGGTGGCGAGCTGCTTGACCCGGGCGTTGACCCGGGCGAGGTCGACCCGGATCAGCTCCGCGGGGTCGCCCTCGAGGTCGAGGAAGCTGACCCCGAGCTCGGCGGCCCCGGAGAGCTCGCTCATCACCTCGGCCGTGGCGATCAGGGTCTTGCTGGGCACGCAGTCGGTGAGCACGGCCGAGCCGCCGATCCCGTCGGAGTCGACGATGGTCACCTCGGCCCCGAGCTGGGCAGCCACGTGGGCGGCCTCGTAGCCGCCGGGGCCACCGCCGACGATGACGACGCGGTCGCTCATCTTGTTCCTCTCGGTAACGGGGTCTCGATACGCCGCGTCGCGGCTTCGTTCCTCAGCCGCGGCGCCACTCGACCTTCTCGGCCGACGCAGGCCTCTAAAAGTTGATCATGTGGCCGGCGATGCCGTGGACGGCTTCCTTCACGGACTCACCGAGCGTCGGGTGGGCGAAGACGTTGCGGGCGACCTCGTCGGCGGTCAGGTCCCACTTCTGGGCCAGCGTCAGGACCGGCAGCAGCTCGGTCACGTCGGGGCCGATCAGGTGCGCACCGATGATCTCGTTGTGCTCGGCGTCGGCGACGACCTTGACGAAGCCGACCGCCTCGCCGAGGCCCTGGGCCTTGCCGTTGGCCGAGAACGGGAAGGTGGCCGTCTTGACGTCGTACCCCTTCTCCTCGGCCTGGGCCTCGGTGTAGCCGAACGACGCCACCTGGGGCTGGCAGTACGTCGCGCGCGGCACCATGACGTAGTCGACCGGCATGGTCTCGGCGCCGGCGATCGTCTCGGCGGCCACGATGCCCATCGCCTCGGCGACGTGGGCGAGCATCATCTTCCCGGTGACGTCACCGATGGCGTAGACGCCCTCGACGTTGGTGCGGCCGAAGTCGTCGATCGCGATCGCGCCACGGTCGGTGAGCTCCACGCCGGCCGCGTCCAGGCCGTAGCCCTCCACTCGCGGGGCGAACCCGAAGGCCGCCAGCATCTTGTCGGCCTCCAGCACCTGGCTGTCGCCGCCGCCGGCCGGGCTGACGGTGACCTTCACGCCGGAGCCGGTGTCCTCGACGTTCTCGACCTTGGTCGAGAGCAGCACCTTCACGCCGAGCTTCTTGTAGTGCTTCAGCAGCTCCTTGGACACGTCGGCGTCCTCGGTCGGCACCATCCGGTCGAGGAACTCCACGATCGTCACGTCGACGCCGAAGTTCTTCATCACGTAGGCGAACTCGACCCCGATCGCGCCGGAGCCGCCGATGATCACCGAGCCGGGAAGGTTCTCGTCGAGGATCTGCTCCTCGTAGGTCACCACGTTGGCGCTCTTCTGCATGCCCGGCAGCATCCGCACCTGGGCGCCCGCGGCGAGGATCAGGTTGTCGAACGTGTACGACGTCGTACCGCCGTCCTTGTCCTTGACGTCGATCCCCTTCGAGCCGGTCAGGGTGCCCCAGCCGTCGATCTCGGTGATCTTGTTCTTCTTCATCAGGAAGTGGACGCCCTTGACGATGCCGGCGCTCACCTGGCGCGACCGTTTGTGGGTCGGGCCGAAGGACATGGTCGCGTCGCCCTCGATGCCGTACTTGGCCTTCTCGTGGGTCAGGGTGTGCGCCAGCTCGGCGTTCTTCAGCAGCGCCTTGGACGGGATGCAGCCGACGTTGAGGCAGACACCGCCCCAGTACTTGTCCTCCACGACGGCGACGGTCTTGCCGAGCTGAGCGGCGCGGATCGCGGCGACGTAGCCACCGGGGCCGGCGCCGAGGACGAGGACATCGAAGTGGGTGGTCACGGCCTCCAGCCTAGGACTGTCGCGCAGGTCACCCCAAGCCGGGAGCACTCTCGGCAGTAGCCTGCTCCCCGTGACGCTCTATGCCGCCTACGGGACCAACATGGACCCGACCCGGATGGGCGAGCGCTGCCCCCACTCCCCGCTGCACACCACCGGCTGGCTGGAGGGCTGGCGACTCACCTTCGGCGGCGAGGAGCACGGCTGGGACGGCGCGCTCCCGACGATCGTCCAGGACCCCTTCGAGCAGGTCTTCGTCGCGGTGTACGACGTCACCCGCGAGGACGAGACGCTGCTCGACGGCTGGGAGTCCGCGGACTCGGGCCTCTACCGCAAGACCAAGGTGCGGGTCGCCACGATGACCGGTGAGCTGGTCGCCTGGACCTACGTGCTGGACGCCTACGAGGGCGGTCTCCCCTCCGCGCTGCACCTCGGCGTCCTGGCCAATGCCGCGGAGGCCGCCGACGCCCCCGACGACTACGTCGCCGCCCTGCGCCAGCGGCCCTGCCGTTCGACGGGGCTGTAGGGCGGGGGCGGGCAAATTCCCCGGTTTACCGGGGAATTTGGACCTTCTGCGCCGAAACTTCGGCCGAGAACGTCCGGGAATGCCCGAGAGGTACGACGGGGTCAGGCCCCGAGCGACGGGAACAGCAACGACCGGATCGCGGCGGCGGTCCGCTCCGGGTCCTCCAGATCGGCCCAGGTGATCCGGATGCAGCGCCAGCCCGTGCGCCGGCAGATCAGCTCCTCGCGACGCTTCTCCCGGATGACGACATCGCTCGCCCGCTCCCCCGGCTTCAGCAGCTTCTCGTACTTCACCTTCCCGTCGAACTCCAGGAACACCTTGTGCTCCGGCCACGCGAAGTCGACCCTGCCGAGCAGTTGACCCGACTCGTCCCGCACCTCGTACTGCGACTTCGGCATCGGGAGCCGGTAGCGGAAGCACAGGTGGAAGCTCCGTGACTCGCCCACCGACTCGATCCGAGGATCCGCGAGACGCAGCACCAGGTCCGTGCTCAGGGTGTGCGGCCAGTGCGTCATCTTCTCGTTCCGGCGCGCGAGAGCCTCCGGGGTCGTGGCCCCCGCGTGCAGCAGGTAGTTCACGACGCACAGGCTCGCCTCCACGCTGGCGATCGTCGTCACCTCCAGCGCCAATCGAGTGGCGCTCATGACCTCGACGCCGTTGCGGGTGACGACGTCGCCCTCCTCGATGGTCCCGCAGTGCTGGCACACCCCGGCCTCGCGCCGGCCCGTGCGGTCGTCCTTCCGGGTCACGTGCACCTCTGAGAGATCGAGGCCCCAGGTGGGAGCGTCGTACTCCGGGAGACCCGACACATGGGACAGCACGACCTCGGTGCTCGCCTGGAGCTGGACGGCCCGGGCCAGGAGCCCGTGGCGGCCCGACTCGTCCAGCTGGTCCCAGATCGGCGTGGGGAGGTAGGCGCCGTGACGCAGCTTCACCCAGGACCGGTCGGCGAGCCGGCGTCTGATCGCCCGGTCGTTCCAGCCCTCCTCCAGGAGACGGCGACGCAGGAGCACATCGCTGTTGCGGGGGTCGTCTGGCTCACGGGGCGGAATCATCATGGCCGGGTCGTGCCCGGCGTACGACGCTGCCCACCCCACCAGTCTCGTCGGCTGGGGACAGCCCCCGGGGAGCGCCGGCTGTGCACGATTCCTGGCCCCCGATGCCCCGGGCGGCCCTGACTTCTCGGGCCTTTCCTGACGTTCTGGGCCGTCGCGATGGCTGAGAAGGTCCAACTTCCCCGGTGAACCGGGGAATTTCCCAACGCACCCCCACCCGCCGCGCGTCGCTGCTGCCAAGCCACCCGGAGGACTAGAGTCCGCCCCGTGACGGATCCGCAGACCCCGTATGACCTGGCCGAGGAGGCCGCCGCGACCCTTGCGGAGCTGACCGGGGTGGCCAGCCACGACGTGGCGCTGGTCCTGGGGTCGGGCTGGCTGCCGGCGGTCGACGCGCTCGGGACGGCGACGGCCGAGATCGACACGACCGACCTGCCGGGCTTCTCGGCGGCGGCGGTCGCGGGGCACTCGGGCAAGATCCGCTCGATCGCGGCGGGTGACAAGCAGCTGCTGGTCTTCCTGAGCCGCACCCACTACTACGAGGGCAAGGGTGTCGAGGCCGTCGTCCACGGGGTCCGCACCGCGGCCGCGGCGGGCTGCCGCACCATCGTGTTGACCAACGGCTGCGGGGGGCTGAAGGAGAGCTGGACGCCGGGGACCCCGGTCCTGATCAGCGACCACATCAACCTCACCGGCCGCTCGCCGATCGTGGGCGCCCGCTTCGTCGACCTGACCGACCTGTACTCCCCGCGGCTGCGCGCCCTGTGCCGCGAGATCGACCCCTCCCTCGACGAGGGCGTGTACGTCCAGTTCCCGGGCCCGCACTACGAGACTCCGGCCGAGGTGCGCATGGCCGGCGTGATCGGCGGCCACCTGGTCGGCATGAGCACCACCCTGGAGGCGATCGCCGCACGCGAGGCAGGCCTGGAGGTGCTCGGCATCAGCCTGGTCACCAACCTCGCCGCCGGCATCAGCGGTGCGCCCCTCGATCACGCCGAGGTTCTCGAGGCCGGGCGGTCTGCGGCGTCCCGGATGGGGGACCTGCTGGGACGGATCGTGCCGAGGATCTAGGACGAGGGGAACCAGATGAGCGCAGACGACACCCGGCAGCTGCTGATCGACGCAGCCACCCGAGCGTTCGCCGAGCACGGCGTGCACAACGCGTCACTGCTCGAGATCACCAGGCAGGCCGGGCAGCGCAATCGCGGGGCTGTGCACTACCACTTCGGGTCCCGGGAGGGGATGCTCGTCGCGGTCCTCGCGCGGGAGGCCGAGTTCCTCGGTCCCCGCGAGCGCGAGCTGCTGGCGGTCGCGCAGAGCCGGCCCCGTGAGGATCTCGCGAGCGTGTTCGAGGCCGTCGTACGCCCCGCCGTCGAGCTCGCCGAGACCGGCTGGCGGGGCAGGTGCTTCCTGCAGATCGTCGCCCAGCTCGTCGACGACGGGCCGGGCAGCACCGATCCGGCGGTCCAGGAGGTGCTCGGCCGCACGGGCGGCTTCGAGGTCTACGACCTGCTGGACCAGCGGATGCCGCCGATGCCCGAGGCGCTCCAGATCGAGCGGACCGCGCTCGCGACGAGCTTCCTGCTGCGCTCGATCGCCGACCGGGCCCGGGCCCGCGACCGGGAGACCCCCGGGCGCGCCCAGCTGTCGACCGAGGACTTCATCCGGAACCTGATCTCCATGGTCACCGCGATGGTGACCGCACCGGTCCCGTGAGCCGCTAGCCTGCTCGCGTGCCCCGCATCTCCGGCGAGAACCTGCAGCAGCACCGCGAGCAGCTTCAGCGTCGGGTCTTCGTCGCGTTCGCCGAGCTGATGGCCGAGCGGAGCTTCGACGCCATCACGATGGCCTTGATCGCCGAGCGCGCCGAGCTCGGCCGCACCGCGATCTACCACCACTTCCGCGACAAGGAAGCGGTGGTCGTCGCGTTCGCCACCCACGAGACCGAGCAGTACGTCGCCCAGCTGCGCGAGGCCATGCAGGGCAGCTCCGACCCGGTCGCCCAGCTGCGCACCTACCTGCGCCACCACCTCGAGGCCGGGGAGCAGTTCCACATGGGCCTCGGTCCACAGCTGTACGGCATCCTGCCGCCCTCGTCGCGCCAGGCGATCCGGGAGCACGTCGTCGCGGTCGAGGACGTGCTGCGGGAGATCCTGCGCAGCGGGGTCGACGCGGGCGCGTTCCGGATCGACGACCTCGACGGCACCCTGTCGCTGGTCCACGCGTGCCTCAGCCCGCGGCACCTTCCGGCCGGCACGATCGAGACGTTCGTGCTCGGCGCGGTGGGTGCCGCGGGCTGAGGGCGGGACTGCTCAGGTCAGCGCTTGCGGACCTTGAACGCCTTCGTCTTCGAGGCGCTCTTGTACGCCGTGCTGCCGGCGTAGGTGACCTTGACCTTGTAGGTCCCCTTGGCCCGCTTCGGCAGGGTGACGGTGAGCTTGCCGTTCTTCAGGGCCTTGGCGCCGAGGTTCTTGACGACCTTCTTGCCCTTGAGGATCTGCACCTTGACCTTGCCGGTGGCGGCACCCTTGCTGCCCTTGACCGTGATCACGGCACGACCCGCCTTGCGGGTGGTCGGGGCCTTGGCGACCTTGACGGTCAGCTTCGGGACGACCTTGGTGGGCGCCGGGGTCACCGGCGGGGTGAGCGCGTTCCAGTCGATGGCGAGCGGGGTCTCGGTCATCTGCGAGTCGCCAGCGACCGGGTTGCCGTGGGCGCTCCAAGTGTAGAGCGAGTAGGCACGCCCCTTGGTCAGCTTGGCGGTCTCGACCGCCAGCCCCCGGGTGAACGCGCCGTCGACGATCGCACCGCCGGCCACGTGGTCGGAGCCGGCGAACTGGGCCATGCCCTCGGCGGCGCCGCCGCCACCGAGACCGAGGATGCCACCCGCGGCCGCGACGCCGATGTAGACGCCGTTGGACATCGGCTGCACGCCCGAGTCGGGATTGAAGCCGGCGCCGGAGATCGACAGGTCGAGGTAGTTCTTGTCGAACTTGGTCACCGCGACCGCAACCTCGGGAAGGCGCTCGACGGTGATGCTCAGGGGCTTCGGAGCCTTGCCTGCGTCGTTGGTCAGCTGCGACCGGTAGGAGAGCCCGGGCACCGGGGGAACCGCAGCGGCGTCGCCGGCGAGGAAGGTGACCAGCTCGGGAGCCCAGGTGCCGGCGAGGCCGGTCCAGGTGGAGAGGTACGTGCCCGTGTCGACGGCGGCGCTGGTATTGCCGACGAGGTCGACGAGGGGCGTGCGCGTCGGACCGCGGTACGCCGCGACCGCCGGGTCGTAGGAGCTCGTCGGGTAGGAGCCGACGCCCGGGCCGTAGGAGACCAGGGCGCTGAGCTGGCCATTCCCGTCGGCGCCCACGTCGACGATCGGGTCCTCGAACTTGAGCCAGCGGTTGCCGGTGGGGGCGTACTTGAGCGAGGCGCCGTCGAAGGCGATGACGGCGCCGCCGTCGGGGGCGATCGTCGCGGACTCGACCTCGAACGTGCTCAGCTTCGTGGTGCCGTCGTAGCTGGCCGGGGCCGCGTAGCCGGACGCCAGAGACGTGATGCTGCCCATCGCCGGAGTCGTCAGGTAGTCGGAGAGGCCCCAGGTCATGGAGCCATCCATGCGCCCTCCAATCTCTGCCGCCTGGGCCGCGGGTGCGGAGAGGACGAGCGCGGACGCGGCGAGCGCGCCGGCCGTGCCGAGGGCCGCGAGCCGCGACCCGCCTCGGGTGAGCATGGACATGGTGTTCCTTTCGTCGTGCATTCTCAGGAGGGTGTCCGGCGCGGGCCCGAGCCCGGAGCGGGGAGGAGAAGAAGGAACGCGGCAGCGAGCAGGAGCGCGCCGCCGACGAACCACCCGGCGCTGGCCGCGGCAGCGGAGGCCGCAGGCGTCGAACCGGCGACGGGAGCGGACGCGAGCTGGACGGTCGCCGGCAGCGGGGCCGGAGCGGCGAGCGCCAGCGGGGTGGTGCCTGCGGGTACGCCGGCGACCGCGAGCGGTGCCGTCACTGGCGGCACCGGGGCGGCGACGGGCGTCGGAGCGGCCGGCGCGGAGTTGTCGACGTCGGGCGTCGCGGACGGAGCCTTCGTCGGGGCCGGCGCCGCGATCTCCTTCGCCGAGTAGCTGATCGTCAGCGGCAGCGGGCGCTTGGTGGAGTCGGACTGGAGGCCGGTGGAGTACCAGAACTGGTCGACGCCGAACGGCTGGAGGTAGCTCACGAAGGCCTGCGGGAACGCCCCCCAGCCCGAGCCGGTGCGGTCCTGGGGCTCCGAGCCGGTGACGGCCACGTCGTCGTACGCCGGCTGGGCGGTGAGTCCGAGCGCGCCGAGGTCGACGGTGGGCAAGTCCGCGAGGCGTACCCGCTTCGGGACGGCCGCGGTCCAGATCGTCGGGTCGTCGCGGTCCGCGAGGAAGCCGCCGAGCGTCGCGGTCAGTGATCCGGAGCCGCCGGCGACCTCGAGCGTCGGGTCGGTCACCGTGAAGATGGTGTTGCCGCCGTAGTAGACGACCGTGAAGGTCCCCTGCCACGACACGGTGGCCGTCCCGGCGGCACGGTCCACGGTCCCGGTGCCCTTCCTCAGGACCACGGCGTGCTCGCTGAACGGGCCGTAGACGCCGATCGGGGCTCCGGCCGGCGAGGTGCCGAGACCCGCCCAGGTGGCGGTGCTCCAGCCACCGGCGGGAGTGGCCTTCTCGATGGTGACGTTGCCCTGGACCGCCCGCCACTGCGACTCGCGGAGCGCGACACCGCCGCGGCCGGGGTCGGCGACGCCGGCGGCCAGGAAGTTGATGGCGGCGGGGTTGTGCGACCGCGCGTTGGTCTGGTCGCTGACGCCCCAGCGGAGCACCGCGCCCGCGACCTCGACCGGTCCGCCAGTGGCGGTCGGCGAGGGGGTGGGACCGGTGGTCGGGCCGGAGGTCTCGGTCGGCGACTCGCTGGGAGTCTCGCTCGGCGACGGGCTGGTCGTCGGCGAGGCAGTATCGCTGGGGTCACTGGGGTCGGTCGGCTCGACAGTGGGGGTCGCCGTGGCGGTCGCCGGGCTCGTCGCGGTGGTGGTGATCTCGTCGTCCGGCCCCTCCCCCGCGGCACCCGCCGGGAGGGTTGCGAACACCCCCACGATCAGGCTCACCAGGCCGGCGACCAGCAACGCGGCAGCGGCTCCGGTGCGGGCTCCCCGGTCAGGCCGCTGCACGGCGCGACCTCCGGAACCTCCAGGCGAGCTGCCCCAGGGCGGCCAGCAGCACCAGCGCGGACACGCCGGCGAAGACCAGCGCGGCGCGGTCGTCGTCGCCGTCGGCGTCCGATGCGGCGGCAACTTCTGCCGACTCGGCTGGTGCGGCCGCCGTGACCGCGAAGTTGACCACCGGGGGGCTCTCGACGCCGAAGACCCGAAGCTCGTGGGTGCCGGCCGCGGTGTCACCCGGGAGCAGCACGACGCCGGCGATGCCGCCGTCGCTGCCGACCAGGAAGGGTCCGGAGGCGGCCCGGCCGTCGTCGAAGACCACGCTCACCTGTCGACCGGCCGGAAGGCCGGACCCGGTGAAGGCGAGGGCGTTGCCGGCCTGCGCCGAGGCCCGGTCCACCTCCAGGGCGGGCGCGGTCGCCGGGCCGCCCGCCTTGGTCGGGGCGGATCCCGCGGAGGGAGCAGCGGTGGGAGCAGAGGTCGGCTGGGCGCTCGGCGCAGGCGAGGCGGGCTCGGCGTCGTACACCTGGCCGACCCGCACCGGGGTGAACGTCTCGTTGCGGGCGTTCTTCACGCCGTGGGCACCGATGGTGATGATCCCGCAGGTGACCTTGCGGCAGTCGACGCTGCGGACCGAGCCGTTGCGGCCGACGGCCTCGAAGACCGGCCCCGGGACGGTCAGCTCCACCGACCAGGCCCCGGCCGCACTCATCGTCCCGCCGTTGGCCGACGAGGCGGTGTCCGAGCCGGGGAACGCGACGAAGCGCTGGTAGCCGGCGTTCTCGCGCGCCTCGCTGTCGGGGACGTAGGCGTAGTCCTCGCCGGAGGCCCCGCCCTTGCTGGGCTGCCACTTCCCCGAGGTGGTGCCGAACCAGACGTAGACGCCGCCGTGGCCGCCGCGGACCGACTGGAAGCCGCTCCCCCGCACGGTCAGCTTCGTGGCGTACGTGCCGTCGACGACCTGGCCGCCGCGGTCGTTGACCACGCTCACCCGGGAGGCGGCCTGGGCCGGCGTGGGCAACACGACCAGCGCCGCCGGCAGCAGCGCGGCGGCCGCGAGCATCAGCCGGCGGAGCACGGTGCCTCCTCCGCGCTCGGGCCGGTCGGGGTGCCCACCGGCCGAGGACGAACGGGTACGACGAGCAGCGCGCCCTCGTGGTGGAAGACGTCCACCGGGTGGCCGTAGACCTCGGTGAGGAGCTCGCCGGTCAGCACCTCCACGGGTGGCCCGTCGGCGCGGACCCGGCCGCCGGCGAGGACGCAGACGCGGTCGGCGTACGCCGCGGCGAGCGACAGGTCGTGCAACACCACCACGACCGCCGCCCCGGCCGCGGCGACGTCGCGGACCACCCCGAGGAGCTGCTCCTGGTGGCGGATGTCGAGCGCGGCGGTGGGCTCGTCGAGGAGCAGCACCGGCGTCTCCTGAGCCAGCAGCCGGGCGAAGGAGGTGCGTGCCTGCTCCCCGCCGGAGAGGGTCGGGAAGAGTCGGTCCGCGAGCTCGGTGACGTCGGCACGGGCTAGGGCGTCGTCGACGGCGGCGTCGTCGCGCTCCGCAGCCTCGGTGCGGTGCCACGGGGAGCGGCCCATCCGGACCACCTCGCGCACCCGGAACCCGAAGGCCAGCCCCTGCTTCTGCAGCTGGACACCCCGCAGCCGGGCCAGGTCCCGGGCGTGCCGGTGCCCGAAGTGCTTGCCGACCAGCTCGACGTGACCCGTGGTCGGACCGACGTCGCCGGACAGCACGGAGAGCAGGGTCGACTTGCCGGCGCCGTTGGGCCCGACGAGGACGACCACCTCGCCGGCGGTCACCTCGAGGTCGACGTCGGCGACGATCGGTTGACCGTCGATGGTCACGCTCACGCCGTGCGCGGACAACAGGACGCTCATGCCCAACCTCCCGCGGTACGACGGGCGCGGCGCAGCAGCCAGAAGAAGAACGGGCCGCCGATCAGCGAGGTCAGCATGCCGATCGGCAGGTCGGCGTACTCGACCGCCGTCCGCGCCCACAGGTCGGCCGCGACCAGCAGTACGGCGCCGCCGAGCGCGCTCGCGGGCACCAGCAGCCGGTGCCCGGGGCCGGCGATCAGCCGGATCAGGTGCGGGACGACGAGCCCGACGAACGCGATGATCCCGCAGAAGCTGACGGCCGCGGCGGTGAGCACCGCGACCACCACGATGGTGCCGACCCGGAGCCGCTCGACGTCGACGCCGACGTGACGCGCGGCTCGGTCGCCGAGGGCGAGGAGGTCGAGCTTGGGCGCCAGGAACATCGCGGCGACGATCCCGAGTCCGGCGAGCGGGGCGACGACGCCGACGTACTCCCAGCGCGAGCCGTTGAGGCTGCCCAGGGTCCAGAAGACGATCTCCTCGCGGGCCTGGGTGTCGCCGAGGAACATCAGGAACGCCAGCCCGGCGCTGGTCATCGCGTTCAGGGCGATGCCGGTGAGCACCAGGGTGACGACCTCGGTGCGGCCGCCGTCGCGGGACATGACGTAGACGAGCGTGGTGGTGATCAGACCGCCCAGGAACGCGCAGATCGCGACGGTCCAGGTGCCGGCGAAGGTCCACTCGAAGACGATGACGCTGGCGGCCGCCACGGCGGCGCCGGACGAGACACCGACCACGCCGGGCTCGGCGAGCGGGTTGCCGAACACGCCCTGCATCAAGGCACCGGCGGTGGCCAGCGCCGCGCCCGCGATCGCCGCCATCACGACCCGGGGGAAGCGGACCTGCCAGAGCGTGTTCTCGCCCTGCGGGTGGCTGGGCAGCGGACCGAGGTCGAGACCGATCTTGTGCAGCAGCGAACCCAGCACCTCGTCGCGAGGGATGTCGAGCTGCCCGGTGCCGGCGGCCGCGACCAGGATCACGGCCAGCGCCACCGTCAGCCCGCCGAGCAGCCCGACCCGGGCCGCGACGCCTCGCAGGGTGGCCCGCACCGGCGTGACCGGGGCTGTGGTCGCGCTCAAGAGACCGCGTCCGGGGCGTAGACGGCGACGGCGAGCGCGTCGAGGACCGAGGCGGTCGCGGGGCCGAACCCGAGGATCTCGGAGTCCTCCATCGACACGAACCGCTGGTGCTGCCCGGCCGGGGTCTCGGCCAGCGCGGGGAGCCGCTCGAGCAGCCCGTCGACGCCGCCGGCGGAGTCCAGCCCGCCGGTCATCATCAGCACCAGGTCGGGCTGGGCGGCGACCAGGCCCTCGTCGGTGAGCGGCTTCATGCCGTTCCAGCCGATCTCCTCCGCGACGTCGTACCCACCGATCGCGTCGATCAGGGAGTCGGCGCCCGAGCCCCCTCCGAACATGTAGTAGACGCCGGACTGGCCGCGCACGTAGAGGAACACCGTGCGCAGCCGCTGGCCCTCCTCGGCCGGGGCGACCTTCGCGATCTGGGCGACCACGGCGTCGATCTCGGCCTGGGTCCGCTCGGCCAGCTTCTCGCCCTGCGCGGGCACGCCGAGGGCGGCGGCCACCTCGTGGGTCAGGCTCGCGACGTTGTCGAGGCCGCGGTGGGAGTCGACGACGACGACCGGGATCCCCGCGTCGCGCATCTGGAGTACGACGTCCCAGGGGCCCAGCGAGGTGTCGGTGATGATCAGGGTCGGGTCGAGCTCGAGGATCGCCTCCGCGTTGAGGTCGTGGCCGTTCTGGGTGACGAGGGGCAGGTCGGCGGCCCCGTCGAACTGGGTCGACACGTCCCGCCCGACCAGCCGGTCACCCAGGCCGAGCTCGTGGACGGTGCGCGCGAGGGTGCCGTAGACGTCGAGGGCCAGGACGCGGCTGGCGTCGGTCACCTCGACCCGGGTGCCCTGCGAGTCCGTCACCGTGACCGGCAGGTCCTGCTCGGGGTCCTCCGCGACGGGGTCGACCTCGTCGTTCGGGACGGCGAGCGTCGCGCCGTCCCAGGACCGGACGTCGGCGAGCGGCTCCACGTCCGCCAGCGGCGGCGCGACCGACCCGGCCGCCTCGCCGTCGCCCGCAGCGCCGGTCCCGCCGGTGCTGATGCCACAGGCCCCCAGGGCGAGGGCGAGCAGAACGGCGAGCACCCCGAGAGCGGGTGGTCGAAGTGCGGCGGGCATGAAGAGTCCTCTCACGATAAACTTAGGGGAGCCTAACATTGGGGAGCCTGACCTTAGAAGTGGTCCAGACAGATGTTGACAACGTGTCATCTCGATTTCGACACTTTGTCCACAAAGTGAGCACCTGACGCGCACCGACCCCCGGAGCACGCCTACGATCCCGCTATTGCTCCTGACCACCCTGACTCCCAGGAGACCGCTATGACCGTGCTCGACCACACCCTCCTCGACACCCCCCTCTCCGCCGCGATGCGCGAGGGCTCGATGGCCGAGCACGAGGCCGCCGAGCACTCGTCGTTCATGAGCGAGCTGATGGGCGGCAAGCTCAACGAGCAGGCGTACGCCGACTACCTGCTGCGCTTCCGCGCCGTGTACGACGCGCTGGAGACCGCGCTCCGCTCGCGGCTCGACGACCCGCTCGTCGCGGCCCTGTACGACCCGGCCCTGGAGCGGCTGGCCACGATCGACGCCGACCTCGACCACTGGTCCCCCGGCGGTCCGCGCACGACGGACTCGCCCGCGGTCGCGGCGTACCGCGAGCGAGTCGAGGCGGCGACGGAGTGGGGCGGACTGCTGGTCGCCCACCACTACACCCGCTACCTCGGGGACCTGTCGGGCGGTCAGGCGATCGGCCGGATCCTCGAGCGCACCTACGAGCTCGACGGCGCCGGCGTCGCGTTCTACGACTTCGCCGAGATCCCCAAGCCGAAGCCCTACAAGGACGCCTACCGCGCCCGCCTCGACGGTCTCGGCCTCTCGGTCGAGGACAAGGCTCGGATCGTGGCCGAGGTGAAGGTAGCGTTCCACCTGAACCAGGCCGTCTTCGTCGAGCTGGGGCAGGACATCGATGGGTACCGCCGCTGACCCGACCTCGCCGGGCTCTCACGTGAGGGACTCGTGAGAGTCCTCGTGACCGGCGCGGCCGGGAGCATCGGCCGCGTCGTCACCGTCGCGCTCGCCGCCCGCGGGCACGAGGTGGTCTCGCTCGACCGGGTGCCGGAGCCCGACGGCAACGAGACCCGGTTCCACACCGTCGACTGCGCCGACGCCGACGCGGTGGCCGCGGTCTTCGCCGAGGAGCGGCTCGACGGTGTCGTCCACCTCGCCGGCCACCCCGACGAGGCGAGCCTGCCCGACTCCCTCACCTCGCACGTGCACACGACCGCGGCGCTGCTGGATGCGATGGTCGAGCACGACGTCAGTCGGCTGGTCTACGCCTCGTCCAACCACGCCGTCGGCCGCACCCCGCGGCGCGAGCTGCTCCCGATCGACACCCGGCCGCGACCCGACACCTTCTACGGCGTCGGCAAGGTCGCCGCCGAGGCCCTGATGAGCCTGTACGCCGATCGCTACGGGCTCGACACCGTGGCCTGCCGGATCGGCTCGTTCCTGCCTCGTCCGGAGACGATCCGCCACCTCTCGACCTGGCTCTCCCCCGACGACTGCGTCCGGATGGTGGAGGCCGCCCTGACCGCGACCGCCCCAGGCTTCGCCGCGCTCTACGGCATCTCCGCCAACACCCGCGCCTGGTGGGACCTCGAGCCGGGCCGGGCGCTCGGCTACGAGCCGCAGGACGACGCCGAGGCGTTCGCCGCCTCGATCAGCCCCTCGCCCGAGGACGACTGGGACGGGGCGCACGTCGGCGGGCCGTTCGCCACCTCGACGTACCACCGTCCCGCGCTGGACCGTCGCGACTGATGACCCGACCGCACCCTTGACCTGGAGCGCACTCCAAGGGCCACACTGAGCCGATGAGCCTCTCCATCGCCGAGGCGGCCGAGCGCACCGGCCTGACCCCCGACACCCTGCGCTACTACGAGCGCGACGGGCTGCTGATCCGTCCCGTCCGCCGCTCCGCCTCCGGCCACCGGCAGTACGACGACGACGCGCTGCGCTGGATCGAGATGGTCAACCGGCTGCGGGCGACCGGGATGCCGATCCGCGACGTACGCCGCTACGCCGAGCTGGTCCGCGCGGGGGACGGCAACGAGGAGGAGCGGCTGGCCCTGCTGCAGGCCCACCGGCAGCAGGTGCTGGCCCAGCTCGCCGAGGTGCAGCGTCACCTCGGCGCCATCGACATGAAGATCGGGATCTACACCGACGGCCTGACCCGGCGCGGGCTTGACCTGGAGCGCACTCCAACCGTTTGAGTGGGTGTCATGAGCATCGACCAGCGCACTCTCGGCACCACCTCCCCCCTGACCGTCTCCGCCCTCGGCCTCGGCTGCATGGGCATGTCCGCCTTCTACGGCACTCCCGACGAGGAGGGCGGTCTCGCCACCATCCGCCGCGCCCTCGACCTGGGTGCCACCTTCCTCGACACCGCCGACATGTACGGCCCGCACACCAACGAGCGCCTCGTCGGCCGGGCCATCGCGGGCCGGCGCGACGAGGTCCAGCTCGCGACCAAGTTCGGCAACGTCACCCTCCCCGACGGCACCCGTCACATCGACGGGCGGCCGGAGTACGTCCGCTCGGCGTGCGACGCGTCGTTGCAGCGGCTCGGCGTCGACCACCTCGACCTCTACTACCAGCACCGCGTCGACCCGCAGGTCCCGATCGAGGAGACCGTCGGTGCGATGGCCGAGCTCGTCGCCGCCGGCAAGGTCCGTCACCTGGGTCTGTCGGAGGCCTCTCCCGCGACGATCCGCCGCGCGCACGCGACGCATCCGATCACCGCCCTGCAGACCGAGTACTCGCTGTTCACCCGCGACCTCGAGGACGAGATCCTCCCGACGCTCCGCGAGCTCGGCATCGGCCTGGTTCCGTACTCCCCGCTCGGCCGCGGCATCCTCACCGGCACGATCACCTCCGAGTCGGTGCTGGAGGAGGGCGACTCGCGTCGCTCGGCGTACTTCCCCCGGCTCAACGGCGAGGGGCTGGCCGCCAACCTGCGGCTCGTCGACGCGGTCCGCGCGATCGCCGAGGAGAAGGGCTGCACCCCCGGCCAGCTCGCCCTCGCCTGGGTGCTGGCCCAGGGCGAGGACGTCGCGCCCATCCCCGGCACCAAGCGGGTCCGCTACCTCGAGGAGAACGCCGCCGCCGCCGACGTCGTACTCACCGACGACGAGCTGAGGCGGCTCACCGACGCCGTCCCGCGCGACGCCGTCGTCGGCGACCGCTACGGCGACATGAGCTCCATCGACGCGTAAGCGTCGATATCGCCGAGTCGGCGCGAATGTCGTGGAGGAGCGCAGCGGGGGAACGACATTCGCGCCGACTCGGCGCACGTGGCCACTACGGTGCACCCATGTCACGACCCCCACTAGTGGCATTGGGCGGTTACGTCGCACTCGCCGCAGTCCACGTCACCGCCCAGCTCGCGGAGGCCGAGAAGACGGCGAACGCGACCCAGGTGCTGCTGATGCCGCTCCTGGCGGTCGCCCTGGTGCTGCTGGCCGGGACCGGCCCGCGGCTGGTCCGGCTGACCCTGGTCGCCCTGGCCTTCTCGTGGCTCGGCGACTCGGTGCCCCGGCTCCTCGACGGCGACCCGGCGTTCCTGGCGATGGTGGGCTTCTTCCTGCTGGCGCAGGCGACGTACATCGTCGCGTTCCGCCCGTACGCCGGCCGCAGCGTGCTGACCGGTCCGCGACCGGTGCTGGCGGCGTACCTCATCCCGACGGCGGCGCTGATGGCGCTGACCCTGCCCGGGGCGGGCGTGCTGGCGCCGGCGGTCCTGGTCTACGGCGGCTGCCTGCTCGCGATGGCCCTGCTCGCCTCTGGCGTGCACCCGCTCGCCTGGGCGGGCGGGGCGGTCTTCGCCGTCTCGGACGCGCTGATCGCGCTGGGTGCCTTCGCGGACGGGTTCGAGGAGACCACGCTGGGCTCGGCCGCGGTGATGGCGACCTACACGCTCGCGCAGCTGCTCATCGTGCTGGGCGTGGTGGCCCGCACGCGAGCCGACGGCGCAGCCCGCTGACGCAGCCACGCATCATCCGGTCGTGGTTCCACTCGAGGACCGGCCGGGCGAGCGGCGACAGCACGCCGAGCAGCCCGGTCACGCTCACCTCCTGCTCCAGGCGCAGCATCGTCCCGTCGTACGACGGGGACAGCACGAAGCGCACCTCCCCGGACAGGTCGCCGCTCACCGCGACCTCCAGCACCGGCAGCTCGCGGGCGACGGCGTGCAGCACCAGGTCGAGCGTGTACGGCAGCGTCGAGCGGCAGCGCACCCAGGCGTCGTCGGCTCCGAGCTTGGCGACCGCGACGACCTGCGGCCACCACTCGGGGTAGCGCTCCAGGTCGACCACGACGTCGCGCACCGCCTCCGGGCTCGCGTCCAGGTGCCAGGCGGCGGCGAAGGAGTACGACGCGCTCACCACGCCTCGGTCCCCGGCAGGGCGGTGTCTCGAGGCGGCGACAGCGCGATCACCCTCGTATCGTGCCCTCCATGACCCACGACGAGCTGCTCGCGTCCGCCCGCGCCTGGATCGCCGAGGACCCTGACGAGGCGACGCGCGCCGAGCTGGAGCGGGTCGTCGCCTCCGTCGAGTCCGGCGGCGACGCCACCGATCTCGCCGACCGGTTCGACGGCACCCTGGAGTTCGGCACCGCCGGGCTCCGCGGCGCGCTCGGCGCCGGCCCGAACCGGATGAACCGGGTCGTCGTGATCCGCGCGGCGGCCGGCCTGGCGGCGTACCTCCGCGACACCGGCGCGCGCGGCCCGGTCGTGATCGGGTACGACGCCCGCCACAACTCCGACGTCTTCGCACGCGACACCGCCGAGGTGATGACCGGCGCCGGGATCGGTGCGCTGCTGCTGCCGCGGCCGCTGCCCACGCCGCTGGTCGCGTTCGCGATCCGCGAGCTCGGCTGCGCGGCCGGCGTGATGGTCACCGCGAGCCACAACCCGCCGCAGGACAACGGCTACAAGGTCTACCTCGGCGACGGCAGCCAGATCGTCCCGCCCGCCGACGCGGAGATCGCGGAGCGGATCGCGGCCGTCGGGTCGGTGGCCGACGTACCCCGCGGCGCCCCCGGGAAGGTCCTCGAGGAGGAGATCGTCGACACCTACTACGACACGGTGGCGGGGCTCGCCGGCGACGGGCCGCGCGACCTCGACATCGTCTACACCCCGCTGCACGGTGTCGGTGGCACCTCGGTCGTCCAGGTCCTGGAGACGGCCGGCTTCTCGACGCCGCGGGTGGTGGCCGAGCAGGAGCACCCCGACCCGGAGTTCCCGACGGTCGCGTTCCCGAACCCCGAGGAGCCGGGCGCGATGGACCTGGCCATGGCCCTGGCGGAGAAGTACGGCGCCGACCTGGTGGTGGCCAACGACCCCGACGCCGACCGCTGCGCCGCCGCCGTCCCCGGGCCGCACGGCTGGCGGATGCTCCGCGGCGACGAGGTCGGCGCGCTGCTCGCCCACGCGCTGCTGACCGCCGGCAAGGAGGGCACCTTCGCGACCACGATCGTCTCCTCCAGCCTGCTCGGCACCATGGCCCGCGCGGCCGGTCGCCCGTACGTCGAGACGCTCACCGGCTTCAAGTGGATCGGCCGGGTGGAGGGGCTGGCCTACGGCTACGAGGAGGCGCTGGGCTACTGCGTCGACCCTGAGCACGTGAAGGACAAGGACGGCGTCTCCGCCCTGCTGCTGCTGTGCGAGCTGGCGGCGGCCACCAAGGCCGAGGGCCGCGGTCTCGTCGACGTGCTCGACGACCTGGCCCGCGAGCACGGGCTGCACGCCACCGACCAGCTGTCGGTGCGGGTGCGCGACCTCGCCGAGATCGGCGCCGCCATGGAGCGGCTGCGCGGTGCTCGGCCCGCCACTCTCGGCGGCCTCGCCGTCGAGCGCGTCGACGACCTGTCCCTCGGCAGCGCCGACCTCCCCCCGACCGAGGGGCTGCGCTACGTGCTCGCCGAGGGGGCGCGGGTCGTCGTCCGCCCGAGTGGCACGGAGCCGAAGCTGAAGTGCTACCTGGAGGTGGTCGTGCCGGTGCACCCCGAGGACGAGGTCGACGCCGCCCGGATCGCCGCCGCCGGCCGCCTGGACGCCATCCGCGCGGACGTGCAGGCCGCCGCGGGCATCTGAGTCCCCCGCGACGCCATCCACCTGTGGTCGCCCGGGTCGCCACGTCGTACGACGTCCGGCACCCGCGAGGCCTCAGACGACCAGCGACACCACGAACGCGGCGACCGTGACGACGAGCAGGCCGATCTCCAGCCAGGCAGGCACCCGCCGGACCTCGCCGGCCAGCGCGTCCTGCGCGGCCGAGTAGCGCCCGACCGACTCCAGCTCTCGCGCCTCGGCGGCGAGGTGGCGGATCCGCTGCTCGACGAAGTCGGCGTAGGCCTGGTCCGCGAGGTCGGTGCCGGTCTTGGCGGCCGCGGTGTCCGCGCTGGCGCCGCGGCGGTTGCTCTTCAACGTCTGCCGGAAGGAGCGTCCGACGGCCGGGGAGACGTACCGCTTCTCACCCACCCGGACGGCGAACACCTGCCGCACGGCGAGCTCCTCGACCGCCGCGAGCGGGAGATGGATCGTCTCCAGCATGTTGCGCAGCACCAGCCAGCGGCCCGACACGATCAACCGCGGCTTCAGCAGGGCGGCCCAGTCGAGCACCGCGAACGCCAGCGCACCGCTGACGACTGACCACGACGGGCCCTCGACCAGACCGCCGACGACGGCCACCGCGGCGAGCACGAGGCCGGTCCACCCGAGCAGCTGGCCGCTCGTCGGCCGAAATCTCTCGACCGTCCCTGACGGCACGGGCCCTCCCTCAGAGTGCGGCTGACAGACCCGGTGAGCCTATCCTGGCGAGCGTGACCACCCCTTCCCCGACGCCCGCCGAGGTCGCCCGCGCGATCGACCACACCCTGCTCAAGCCGGAGGCCACCCGCGCCGACGTCGAGGCGCTGGTCGTCGAGGCCGCCGAGCTCGGGACGTACTCCGTCTGTGTCTCCCCCTCGATGCTCCCGGTGGCGGTGCCCGCCGGCAGCGACCTGTTGGTCGCGGCGGTCTGCGGCTTCCCCAGCGGCAAGCACACCTCTGCCGTCAAGGCCGCCGAGGCCGCCGGCGCCGTCCGCGAAGGGGCCGACGAGATCGACATGGTCATCGACGTCGGTGCCGCCCGCGAGGGTCGGTACGACGACGTCCGCGCCGACGTCGCGGCCGTCCGCGCCGCCGTCCCCGCGCCGACGGTGCTGAAGGTGATCATCGAGTCCGCCGCCCTCGACGACGAGCAGATCGTCGGCGTGTGCCGGGCCGCGGCCGCGGCCGGCGCCGACTTCGTCAAGACCTCGACCGGCTTCCACCCGGCCGGCGGCGCCTCCGAGCACGCCGTGCGGCTGATGGCCGAGACCGTCGGTCCGGCCGTGCAGGTGAAGGCGTCCGGCGGGGTCCGCACCCTGGAGCAGGCCCGCGCCATGATGGCCGCCGGTGCCAGCCGGCTCGGTGTCTCGGGCAGCCGCCAGCTGCTGGCCGGCGACGGGGCCGCGCCTTCCGGCTACTGAGTCGGGCGCCGGTCGTTTCGCGCCGGACTCCGGGGGGTAGACCCTCGTCGTCCCGCCGGTCGATTCCCCCGAGGAGCAGCATGGTCGACATCGCGATGGAGGCCGATGTCGCGGCGCCGATCATCGAGCGCTTCGCGACCTTGCAGGGCATCCTCGAAGAGATGCGCCACAAGCCGATCAGCGTGGCGACCTCCGTCGACAACGCGTGCGGCGAGTTCAAGGCGGCGGTCGCCGACGCGACCGACGCCTTCCACATGTCGTGGCGCCAGGCGTTCGACACCTGCGGGGTGACCGCGGGGCTCATCGGCGCCAACACCAACGTCTTCGAGGTCGAGCTGCAGCGGGTCGACGCCGAGCTCGCCGTGATCCCGGACATCTCGGGAGGCTGACTCGTGAGCGAGAAGCACTTCACCCTCGACATCGATCCCGAAGGCCTGCGCAGCGCCGCCACGAAGCTCGGCAACCTGGCCGAGACCCTGGGAGGTCAGGCCACCAAGGTGACCGGCACCCCCGGCGAGATCGCCAACCGCTGGACCGGCACCGCGGCCACCGACATCCAGCACGAGATGACGGCGCTGGGCGCCCACCTGACCAGCTTCCAGACCGCCATGGCCGAGCTGCCCGAGGCGCTCCGATCGCTCGCCACGGACTACGACGACGCCCTGGAGCGGCTGCCCGAGCTCAACCAGAAGTGGGAGCAGGCCGAGCAGGACTACCAGGACGCCGTGACCGCGGCCGGCACCGCGCTGACCCAGGGCCGCGAGGACGCCACGGGCGACGACGGCAAGGTCCCCGAGGCGGACGCGTCCGACCTCCGCCGGGCCCGCGACAACGCCGTCTCCGGCGCCGCGGACACCCGGCAGACCACCCAGCACAACCTGGAGGTCGACTTCGGCTACCTCAAGCAGTGGCTCGGTCAGCAGACCCGGGCCCTCGGCACCGCACTGCGTGACTCCGGTCCGCTCGACGTCAGCGACTCCCAGATCGAGGCGTGGCGCAGCGGGGAAGGCCCCCAGCTCGACCGCTCCCCCCTGTTCAGCTCGCTGATCCTGAGCCGGCAGCGCGACATCGAGCTGGTCACTCCCGACGTCGAGGAGGCCGTGGACGCTCTCAACGACGCCCTCGACGAGGGGGACCAGGACGCGGTCAACGACGCCCTGGACGCCATCGCCGAGCATGCCGACGACCCGGTCTGGTCCGAGGCCCTCGCCCGCGCGCTTGGCCCCGGCGGCATGCAGGACCTCTACCTCAAGATCGACGACGGCCTGAAGAACAGCGACCTCTACATCGAGGAGATCTGGCCGCACCTCTCCGGCTTCAACGAGACGGTGGCCAACGGCGTCAGCCAGCTGCCCGACGACGACTTCGCCGACTACCTCAACGAGTGGATGAAGGAGGACTACGGCCCCAAGATGTGGGCCCTGCTCGCCTCCGCCGATGCCGCCGACGGGCGCATCAACGCCGCCGCCATGGCCCACCAGTCCGAGATCTACAACTCCTCGCTCAGCGACGGCGGCCTCGGCATGCCGGGGCTGTTCCCGCAGGTGTTCAACTACGCCTACCCGGACACCGACCAGATGGAGCAGTGGGCCGACCGCTCCTCCGGTGACGACCTGGCCCGGATCCTGGAGAACTGCTCGCCGGAGGAGATCCAGGAGATCATGTTCCGGATGCACAACGTGCAGACGCCGGGCGGCACCATGAACGAGGACGACTATCAGCTCATCGCCGACCTGTGGGGCGAGACGATCCAGGCGATGCAGGACCGCTTCCACGCCGCGCAGGCCGACGGGAAGAGCTACGACCTGGCTCCCCTCATCGAGGCGCTGAAGGCCCGCAACGCCAACGCCGGCCAACCGCCCTACGACGACATGCTGGACGGCCTCACCGAGCAGATCGTCAACGATCCTGCCCTGATGGTCCAGCTCCTCGCCGACGCCGAGGACAGCCGGATCAAGCCCAGCGACCTCAAGGACGTCATCGGGGACTCCGGCGTCAAGGTCAAGGACATCATCGAGAGCATCATCAACCACCAGCTCAGCCAGGGCGACGACCCCGAGGCGGTGGCCGCGAACATCGGCCTGCTGCTGCGCGCCGACGACATCCTCGGCGAGGACTTCAAGTGGGACGGGGTCGTGAAGTCGGTCGTCAAGGACGCCCTCGGGGCGCTCGGCAAGGCGGCCGGGCCGGTGCTCGGCGTCCTGGACGCGGTGCTCTCGGAGATCGAGCGAATCGAGGAGCTGGACCAGGCCTGGGACTCGGCAGCGGAGAAGAACGCCGCCCAGGAGCTGCTGGCCTTCTCGCTCTACGTCCAGGCCTACGGCGTCCCGGAGGGCTTCGACGAGTTCGTGGTCGCCAACAACGGCAGCGTCCCCGACCACCAGCTGGTCAACCGGTTCCTCGACGAGATGCGCAGGCACCCCGGGGCGGACTGGGAGAAGATGCGCCTGCTCATCACCACGATCGACGAGACCCGGGACGAGCAGTGACCGCAGGTCGTCGACTGCTGGTGCCGGCCGTGCTCGCCGTGCTCCTCCTCGCCGGGTGCGGCGGCTCCGGGATCGGGGCCGTGACCGAGAACGACGGCTTCTCGACGTGCGTCGAGGACGCCGGGGCGAGCACCGAGGGCGGCAGCGACTGGGACATCGACGAGCAGCTGCGGTTCTGGGTCGAGCCCGGTGTACTGGCCTGCGCGGCGGACCAGCTCGGCGACGACGAGCTCGAGGAGGCGCTGGCCGACGCGTTCGTCGACCCCGACGACGTCGACGACACCGTCGCCGTCGCCCAGGCACAGCAGGCGGCCGTGCGGCAGCTGGCCGCCGACGTCGCGGCCGCTGACGGGGAGGACGAGGCCGTGAGCGCCGCGGGCCGGGTCCTCAGCGCCGCCCCGAGCGGGGACGACCGCACCCTGGGACGGGTCGCCGCCCTCGGCATCGTCGAGGGCACCGACGGGCTGCCCGGCTACCAGGAGTTCCTGACCACGAACGACCTGGAGGACGGCTCCGACGCCCTGACCCGGTACGACGACCAGGTCGAGGCCGAGGGACCCGACGAGCTCCGCGACCGCCTGCGTGAGCTGTCCACCAGGGTGGGCGACGCGACCTGAGGCCGGCGGCCCGCCGACCCTGCGGCAGAATGTTCCGGTGCGCGCGCGGGTGATCGTCCTCGCCGGACCCTCCGGGGCCGGCAAGTCCCGCCTCGCCGAACGCATCGGGCTGCCGGTGCTGCGCCTCGACGACTTCTACAAGAGCGCCGGCGACCCCACGCTGCCCGTCATCAGCGAGGGCGCGAACACCGGGATCGTCGACTGGGACGATCCGGCCTCCTGGCTCCTCGACGACGCCATGGCCACGCTCGACGAGCTGTGTCGCTCCGGCCGCGCGGACGTGCCGATCTACGACATCGCCCACGACGGCCGCTGCGGGTCGCGGGTGCTCGACCTCGCGGGCAGCCCGCTGTTCGTGGCGGAGGGGATCTTCGCCCAGGAGGTCGTGCCGCACGCGCGCGAGGCCGACCTGCTGGCCGCGGCGTACTGCGTGCGCCAGCATCCCGTGCTGACCTTCTGGCGACGGCTCACCCGCGACCTGCGCGAGCACCGCAAGCCTCCGCTGGTGCTCGTACGCCGCGGCCTCGCCCTGCTGCGCGACCAGCGCCGGGTCGTCGGGCACGCCGTCGCCCTGGGCTGTGTGCCGGTCACCGGCGACGAGGCGTACGCCGCCAGCCGCGAGCTGGCCCGCTCCGCCCTCCCGCGCTAGCGGCCCCGGCCGGGGTCACTCCCAGACGAACAGCGCCAGCAGCAACCACGCGACCGGCAGCGCCAGCGCGACGACGACCAGTCCCCGGGCGATGACGAAGGAGCTCCGCCCGGCAGAGACCAGGGGGTCGACGCCGGCGATCTCCACGTCGGTGGGGTGCTCCGGGTCGTAGCGGACCTCGACGACGTCCCCCGCGTGCGGGAGTGGGGGCTCGACGCCGGTGAGGCACTCCGCCTCCACCACCTCGCCGCCCTCGGAGGTGAAGCGGACCCGCGGGTAGTAGAGCGTCGTGGGATCGCCGGCGATGCTCACGTCCTTGGCGGACAGCTCCAGCACCACCGCCGTCGCCGCGACGGCCCGCTCGCCGAGCTGCACCGCCGTACGCCGCTGCCGCAGCCCGCGGGCCGCCATCGCCGCCGCGCCGGCGAGCAGCAGCAGGACGCCCACGAGCAGGACGATGCTCGGCCCCGGGTGGACGGTCACGAGCGCAGCCCGGGCTCCCCGGCCAGCTCGGCGTACGCCGGCTTGATCACCCGCGAGATCAGGTCGAACCGCTCGTCGAACGGCAGGAACGCCGACTTCATCGCGTTGACCGTGAACCACTCCAGGTCGCGGACGCCGTACCCGAAGGCCTGGGCGAGGTCCCACAGCTCGGCGGTCATCGAGGTCCGGCTCATCAGCCGGTTGTCGGTGTTGACCGTGACCCGGAAGCGGAGCTTCTTCAGCAGCCCGATCGGGTGCTCGGCGATCGAGGCCGCCGCGCCGGTCTGCACGTTGGAGGCCGGGCACATCTCCAGCGGGATCCGCTTGTCGCGGACGTACGCCGCCAGCCGACCCAAGGTGACCTCGCCGTCGTCGCCGACGGTGATGTCGTCGATGATCCGGACGCCGTGGCCGAGCCGGTCGGCGCCGCACCACTGGATGGCCTGCCAGATCGACGGCAGCCCGAAGCCCTCGCCGGCGTGGATGGTGAAGTGGGAGTTCTCGCGCTGGAGGTACTCGAACGCGTCCAGGTGTCGGGTGGGCGGGTAGCCCGCCTCGGCGCCGGCGATGTCGAAGCCCGCGACCCCGCGGTCGCGCCACGCGACGGCCAGCTCGGCGATCTCCATGGAGCGCGCCTGGTGGCGCATCGCCGTGAGCAGCTGGCGTACGACGATCCGTCCGCCCGCCGCCTCGACGCCGGCGTCGAAGCCCTCCTGGACGGCGGCGACGACCTCGTCGAGGGTCAGTCCGCCCTCGACGTGCTGCTCGGGTGCGTAGCGGACCTCGGCGTACACGACTCCGTCGACCGCGAGGTCCTCGACGCACTCGCGCGCGACCCGGCTGATCGCGGGCCCGCTCTGCATCACGGCGACGGTGTGGTCGAAGGTCTCCAGGTAGCGCTCCAACGAGCCGGAGTCCGCGGACTCGGCGAACCAGGCGCCGAGTGCGTCGGCGTCGTACGCCGGCAGCTCGTGCCCGCACTCGGCCGCGAGCTCGATGATCGTCTGCGGGCGCAGCCCTCCGTCGAGGTGGTCGTGCAGCAGCACCTTCGGGGCGCGCAGGACCACGTCACGAGTCAGACCGGTAGGTTCGGCGACGGCGCTCATGGCGTCATCCCATCACAGATCTCTCCCCGGATCTCTCGGACGGATCTCGGACGACAGGAGCCTGTCTTGCGCGTGTTCACCAGCTTCGACGACGTCGCCGCCGCTGCCGGCGAGGACCTCGGCAGCACCGACTGGGTCACCATCGACCAGGCCCGGGTCGACACCTTCGCCGAGGCGACCGGCGATGACCAGTGGATCCACGTCGACGTCGAGCGCGCGAAGGACGGGCCCTTCGGCGCCACCATCGCGCACGGCTACCTCACCCTCTCGCTGGTCCCGTGGCTCGGCAGCCAGATCTTCAGCCTCGACACCCCGGGGGCGAAGCTCAACTACGGGGTCAACAAGGTGCGCTTCCCGAACCCGCTGCTCGTGGGCAAGCGGGTCCGCGGCCACGCTGCGTTCGGCGACGTCACCTACCTGCCGGCCGGCAAGCAGCTGATCATCCGCTACACCGTCGAGATCGAGGGCGAGACCAAGCCCGCCTGCGTCGCGGAGACCGTCGTACTCCTGCTCGCCGACTGACCCCGACGATCAGACTCGCCGAGTCAGCAGAAGTAGCGGGCCGAGTCAGCACCAGTAGTGCTGACTCGGCGAGTCGACCCGCAGGCCGGGTGGGTCAGGCCGAGACCTCGCCCTCGGGGCGGTGCGGCAGCAGCTCGATGACCAGCGCCTCCGTCTCCGCCTCGAGCGGGGCCTTGGCCGTCTGCAGCGCCCGCACCATCTCGTCGACCACGGCGGACGTGCCGGGGCCGTCGGGGTTGCGGTCCTCCGCGATCAGCAGATCGCGCCACAGCACCTGCGACGTCGGCGCGAGCCGGAGCCCGGCCTGGCAGGCGGCCGTCGCCCCCGCGGGGTCGTCGTCGAAGGAGAGCTCGGCGAGCCGGTGGGCGGCGTCGACCACCACGTCGACGGCCTGGCGCTCCAGACGGGTCCGCGGCAGCCAGCTGTAGCGCGACACCGGGCGGCGGGCGATCAGCTCGCCCCGCACCAGCTGGAGAGCCCGGCGCAGCAGCTCGCGCTCGGTGCCGACGTCGCTCTCGCGCGCCCGTCGGGCCAGCACGCAGAACGCGTGCCAGTCGACGGCGACATCGGGGGCCAGGTGCAGCCGGCCCTCGGGGGTCTCGCGCAGCAGCGCGTTGCCGTCGCGATCGTCGCCGAGCCAGTCGCGGACCCGGGCGATGGTCGCGTCGCGGACCTCGGCGGTGACGCCTCGCGGCCACACCGAGGCCCCGACGACGCTCGGGTGCACCGGAGCGCTCTGCAGGGCCAGGAAGACGACGACCTCGGTCGCGAGGTCGAGGCGGGCCGGGTCGAGCTGGCCCGCGCTGCGCAGCTCGAGCGGGCCGAGCACGCCCACCCGGATCGGCGCGGAGCGCCAGTGGCTGTCGTCGTGGTCGTGCGGCGGGACCGGCACGGAGATCCGGTCGCGCACGTCGAGGGGCGTGTCCGTGCGCACCTTCGTGAACAGGGCGGCCAGGTCGTCGGCCGCGTCGGCGGTCAGCCGGACCGCGTCGACCTCGAGGTCGAGCAGCGGGATCGAGAGCCGACCGGAGTCGTCGATGCCGAGCCGCCACCGGGCACCGGGCACCGGGACCGCGGACAGCACGCCCAGGCCCCGGGTGTCGGCCGGGCCGAGCGCGTCGAGCTGGGCGCCGGCCGCGATGCCGGGCAGCCCACCGAGCACGAGGTACTCGGGCGCCGCGCCCGGGTGGCGTCCGAGCCGCCCCCCGAGGACCTCCTGGGCCCGCCGCGCGGGCGAGCTGCGCTGCCAGGCGTTGAGGTGGCCGGTCAGGTCGTCGACCATCAGCAGCGGCGAGCCCGCGACGTCGGCGAGCACCGGCGCGAGGTCGTAGGCCCAGATCCGCTGGTCGTCGGCCCACGGTGCGGTCGCCAGCTGCACGGCCAGTGCCGACACGACCTCGCGGGCCACCGTCGGCGAGCCGGTCACCGTCACCGCGCCGGCCACGGACTCCAGGTCGAGCAGGACGTCGGTCCCGTGGTCGTCCCGGCCGAGGCACACCAGGCCGGGGTACGGCGCGTGGCCGCTCTCGGCGGGCTCCTCCGCGTCGCGGTCCAGGCGCCAGCGACTGCCACCGTCCAGGACCGACCAGGGCGCCGGCGCGACCGCGACGGGCGGGGCGACCCGCAGCTCGACGGCGTCGTCGGAGACGGTCGCGGCGTACACCTGTGGCAGCGGCACCCGCTCGGCGCGACACGTGGCACTCAGGCCCCGCAGCGCGCGGTCTAGCCAGCGGACCCGCTCCTCGTCGGAGCCGATCCGGAGCGTCACCTCGGCCTCGAGGTCGTCGTCGCCGAGCGCGAGGCCACGACGGCGACGGCGCTCCGCGATCGCCGCACCGGCGAGCATCGCCGAGAGCAGCCCGCCGAGCAGCAGCGGCGCGGCCTCCTGGACGGCGCTCTCGTCGGCGCCGGTCTCCTCGACCTGGTCCCGGTCGACGACCGTGCTCGCGCCACCGGAGCCACCCTGGTCCTGCTCGGGCGCGTGCTGCTCGAGCGCCTGCACCCGCTGCACGCCGTGCGCGTCGCCCGGCATGATCAGCACCCAACCGGGCTGGATCAGCCGGCCGAGCTCGAGCTGCAGGCCGTCGGGCTGGGCCCGGCCCTTGTTCAGGTCGAAGATCTCCTTCCAGCGCCGGCCGTCGTCGAGATGACGCTCGGCGATGTCCCAGAGGTTGTCGTGGTAATGACCCGACGGGGGTTGGACGATCGCGACCTTCTTGCCGATGACGTCGGTCATGTCGCGCGGCACGCCGGGCACGTGCTTCATCCGCGGCGCGTCGTCCACCTCGGCCTCGGCCTCGGCGACCTGGTCCTGCGCGACGGCGCCGTCCTGGGCCTGGTCGGTGTCCTGGGTCTGCTGCACGGCGACCGTGCTCGCGCGCTCGACCGCTCGCGCGTCGTCGGCCGCGCTCGCGGCACCGGAGCTGCCGAGGACGGAGGCACCGATCAGGATGGTGCCGACCAGGGCGCGGGCCAGCGCCTGGGAGTGCCCCGAGAGCGGCACCGGCCGCGGCAGTCCGCCGCCCCGGAGCAGGCTGACCACCTCGACCGCGGTGCAGAGCGCGAACTGCAGCCAGGCCAGCCAGACGACGACCCGGAGCACCGCGAACACGGCGTCGATGCTGAGCGGCTCGGTCAGCGTCTCCTTCGTGGGGAGACCGTCGGGCAGTGGCGGGGCGCCGGTGAGCAGCACGAGCAGGGCAGGCAGGCCGACGAGCAGCGCCAGCAGCACGACGATGGACCCGAGCACCTTGCCCCAGGAGGGCCGCTCGTCCTCTGCGGCGGGAGCGGCGAACCGCTCGGGCCCGCGAACTCCCTCGGGACCGGTGGGGGCGGGGCTGGTCGTGGTCATTGGGTTTCCGCCTCCGCGGTGGCTGTGGCGTGGATGTCGAAGGGAGGGACGGCGATCAGGCTCAGCAGCGTCGGCTCGACCATGTCGTCCGAGGTGACGACGATGCTGGTCAGACCGGCATCGGCGTACGGATTCGGGTGACCGCGCTCGCGCAGGTACTCCAGGGCCCGCTGCTCGGCTGCGAGCTCGTTCAGCCGGACCACGCCGTTCTCGCGCAGCTGGGTCTCGTCGATCATCTGGGCGCCCGCGCGAGCGGCCTGCTCGACCTCGTCGGCCAGCTTCATCCGGGCGTTCAGGGCGCCACCGCCGTCGACGACCAGGCCGGCGCAGGCGAGCAGGACGACGGTCATGCCGACGACGAAGGTGGTGGCGGCGGCCCCGCGCTCGTCGCGGCGGCGTCGGACCGCTCTCATTCGTACCTCCGGTAGGGGTCGAGCGGCACCGAGCTCTCGGCGTCGACGTCGACGCGGATCGGCACCCCGATCAGGCCGAGGCCCGACATCGAGACCGAGCACTCCAGGCGCACGACGACGTCGCCGCCCGCCTCCCAGGTGCCGCCGACGTCGACCGTCGAGCAGGAGGTCAGGTCGTCGAGCGAGGCTGCGACCGTGGACCGGGCGGCACTGTCCGCCGCCGAGCTGGAGGTCTGCAGCGAGGCGGTCCGCGCCGCGTCGCGGGCCGCGGCCTCGACGTCGCCCTGGACCGAGACGTAGCGACCGAAGGCCACGATCAGCATCACGAAGCCCATCAGCACCGGGGTCAGCAGCACCATCTCGACGGCCATCGAGCCGCGCTCGCCGCGCACCCGACCCTTCAGTCGGGCCAGCAGTCGGCGCATCAGTCGTTCCCGACGAACTGCTCGATCGGACCCTCGACGGTCTGGGAGACCTGCGGGACGCCGATCGGCGAGATCTTCTGGGCCTCGCCCGTCACCGTCACCCGCACCCGGTCGCTCCCGAGCGGCGTGATGGTGATCCGGTGGCCGTTGAGGATGCCGGTGCTCATGTTGTCGGCGTAGCGTTCGCCGGCGAGACGGGCCTTCCCCTCGTCGGCCGTCGCACGCGCCACCCGGGCCGTCTCCCGGGCGATCGCACTGGCGGCCTGGTTGCCGAGGTAGACCATGGCGAACTGGACCGCGATCAGCACGACGGTGAACAGGATCGGCAGGAAGAAGACCATCTCCACCGCCGAGGCACCGCGCTCGTCACGCCGTCGGGTCCGCCGCATGATCTCAGTTGCCGCCGCCGCCGCCGTTGAGGTTGATGCCGTCGGCGCCACCCTTGATCTTGCTCATCAAGACGGCCCCGACCGCGATGCAGATGCCGATCACCAGACCGGTGATGACGACCCACTCGACGGCCGACGCGCCCCGCTCGCTGCGGGCCTTGGCCAGGTGGCCGGCCAGCAGGATGCGGAGGTACTGGTGGAACTCGGTCATGGCGATGTCTCCTTGAGATTGAACGACTGGTGGTCAGGTTTCCCCGGCCTCGGCGGATGAATCCTCGCTGCGGCGTGATTTCAACCCAGGATCTGGGCGACCGCCGGATAGCCGAGGAAGACGAGGAAACCCACGCAGAGCAGCAGCTGGGCGACCAGCATCGACTGCGAGCGTGCCGCCGCCCGGCCCTCGGCGTCAGCCAGCTCCTTGCGACGCATGGACGCGGCGCGCGCGGTCAGGGAGTCGCGCACCTTGGCGCCGTCCTCGGCCACCAGGGCGAGCGCGGCCGAGAGATCGCGCAGCTCGTCGACGTCGAGCTCGTCGCCGAGGTCGCCCAGCGCGGCCCAGGGTGTACGACCCTGCAGGCGGGCCGCCTCCAGCGCGTCCCGGATGCGCACCATGGCCCACCCGTCGGAGATGTTCGACGCCGCCTGGAGGGCCTCCGGTACGCCGCGACCGCCGGCGAGGTTCATGGCGACCAGGTCGAGGAACGAACTGACCACGTGCCGGAAGCCCCGACGGCGCTCCGCGGCCTGGCCGTTCACCTGCAGGTAGGGCACAGCGAAGCCCAGCACCGCGCCGATCAGGCTGAGCCAGAACGGGATGGTGGCACCGAGCACGCCCATCGCGCTGAGCGCGCCCAGCAGCACCGCGGGCATCAGGAGGCCGAGCAGGCCGCACAGGACGGTCTGGGCCAGGAACATCTCGCGGGACTGACCGACCATCGCCAGGCTCGCGCGCAGCGAGCGCGGCAGCCGGATGCCCCGGTTCTCCAGGCTGTCGGAGATCTCGGCTCCGAACTTGCGCAGCCGGGCCGACTCCTCCTGGTGGCGCCGGTCGGCGGTGACGCTGGCCTGCCGCCGACCCCGGGCGAGCCGGGCATCGAGCTGGGCCAGCGCCACCGGACCGGAGGTGCCCGGCTGGGCGACGAGCATCCCGGCGAGCAGCAGTCCACCGCCCACGATCGCACCCGCGGTCATGACGAGCAGCAGCCACATCAGCGCACCACCCCCGCGGCCCGGGAGCGGAGGAAGCGCTCGGGCGTCTCGAACTTGGCCAGCGCCCGCATCCAGGCGAATCCCGCAGCGAACAGGCCCAGGATGAACAGCAGCACGATCTGTCCGACCGGGCTGTCGTAGGGCTCGACGTACGTCGGGTTGAAGATGGACAGGCCGACGACGAAGGCGATCGTCACACCGACGACGATCTGCACGCTGCGCTGGGTGCTGCGCCGGCCGGCGTTGATCCGCTGGCGCATCTCCAGCTCGGCGCGAGCCGACTCGGCGAGCGACGTCAGCACCTCGCGCAGGCCGGGCCCGCGCAGCCGGGCGTTGAGAATCAGGGCGGCGATGATCAGGTCGGCGCCGGCGTCGTCCATGTCGTCGGCGAAGCGCTGCAGCGCCTCGGGCAGCGGGACCCGCACGCGCAGCCGGTCGGCCAGGGTCTGCAGGTCGGCCGAGATCGCCGGGGAGGCGGCGTACGCCGTGGCCGGGATCGCCTGCTCGAGGCCGACCGCGCCGGCCACGGTGTCGCGCAGCGACTCGGTCCACGCGGCCAGGCCCTCGATGCGGGCGACCCCGTCGCGGGTCTCCCGGCCACCGCCGAAGAGCCGTCCCCAGAACGCCACCAGGGCGCCCACCGCGAGGGCGGCCACCAGCCACTGGGTGAGCAGCAGCACCAGCACGCCCGCGCCGACGCCGAACGGGACCCGGCGCCCGAGTCCGCGGAGCTGCTCGAGCACCGTCGAGGGCGCCTCGGCCACGGGACTCGGCTCGCGCGGGATCAGCGCCAGGACCAGTACGACGAGACCGCCGCCGACCAGCGCGCCGATCAGGACGACCAGGGCCAGCTCGGGAGTGAGGGTCACGAGGCCGGCTCCAGCCAGGTCGCTGCTGCGCCCGGGACGTACCCGACGGCCTCCAGGTCGGCCTGGCAGGAGACCGAGGCCGCCGGCACGGCCACCCCGTCCGACCCGACCGCGAAGACCTCGCTGGACAGCACCCGGCCGTCCACACCGTTGACCTCGCGCACCGAGGTGATCATCCGGCGCAGCTGGCCGCCCTGGGCGAAGGTGTTGATCCGGTCGACGTAGACCACGAAGTCGATGGCACCGCCGATGAGCATCATCGTCGCCTCGGACGGCAGCCGCTCGGCTGACTGGATGGCGTAGGTGCAGATCCGGTTGAACACCTCGGCCGAGGAGTTGGCGTGGATGGTCGACAGCGACCCGTCGTTGCCCTGGCTCATCGCGTTGAGCATGGTGACGATCTCGTCGCCCAGGACCTCGCCGACGATGACCCGGCTGGGGTTCATCCGCAGCGAGCGACGGACCAGCTCGCCCATCTGGATCGCCCCGCTGCCCTCGGAGTTGGGCAGCCGCTCCTCGAAGGCGACGACGTTCGGGTGCAGGTCGGGGAATTCGCCGAGGCCCAGCTCGAGGGCGCGCTCGACGGTGATCAGCCGCTCCACCGGATCGATCTCGTTGGCCAGCGCCCGCAGCAGGGTGGTCTTCCCGGCGTTGGTGGCGCCCGCGATCATGATGTTCTTGCGGGCCCGCACGGCGGCCGAGAGGAACGCCGCCAGCTCCGGCGACATGGTGCCGTAGCCGACCAGGGTGTCGAGCGAGACCCGCGAGAGCCGCGCACGCCGGATGGACAGCGACGGGCGCCGGCACACGCCCATCACCGCCGAGAGACGCGAGCCGTCGGGCAGCCGGATGTCGAGCTGCGGGTTGGCGGAGTCGAAGGGCCGGCTGGTCAGGCCGCTGTAGGCACCGAGCGTCTGGACCAGCTCGACCAGCTCGTCGTCGGACTCGGCGACCGGCTGGCCGCGCTCCTCGCGGCCGTCGGCGTAGCCGATGAAGACGTGGTCGTGACCGTTGATGTCGATGTTCTCGATCTCGGGGTTGTCCAGCAGCGGCTGCAGCCGACCGACGCCGAAGAGCGCCGCGTGCACGCCCTCGGCGAGTGCGGTCTCCTCGTCGGGCGACGGAGGGGTGCGCCCGGCGCGGACCTCCTCGCGGGCGTAGCCGTCGAGCACCCGGGCCACGACGGCCCGGGCGAACTGGCGCTCGTCCTCGGCCGACATCGGGGGGACGCCGTTGAGCGCGTCCTCGCGTCGCTGCCGGGACAGGACCTCGGCGACCTCCTCGCGGAGCCGCCGCACGAGCTGCTGATCCATGCTCACCTCACCCCCGCGAGCCGGTCGTCGCCGGCCAGCTGGACGACGCGCTCCGCGATCGTCTTCGCCGAGCGGCCCAGCAGCGTCTTGCGCGGGTCGCCGAGTCGGCTGGAAGAGAGGATGCGGGCCGCCTTGGCGTCGTCGGCCACGATGCCGAGCACCTGCACGCCGAGCTTCTCGGAGTCGAGCAGCTTCTGGAGGTCGGTGACCACGTTGGTGTCGCGGTAGGAGGTCACGACGACGACGCCGACGGGCGGGCCGTCGTACTCCCCCAGGCGCAGGGCGCTGCGCAGCGACTGCAGCCGCTCCCTCAGATGGGCCACGCCCTCAAGGTCGGGTCGGACCACGAAGAGCACGACGTCGGACCGGACCAGGACGGGCAGCGCGGGCGAGCCGGGCGTGACCCTGCCGACGTCGACCAGGACGTCGCCGGGGTGGGCGCTGAAGATCGCCGACAGCTGGCTCCAGGCGCCGCCGAGGCCGGCGAGCTGGTCGGGCGAGGAGACGCCGGTCAGCACCGGTCGGCCGAACGCGGCCTCCTGGAGGTGCTCGCCGAGCGTGGTCTCGGACGCGCCCCGGCGGGCGGCCGCGCCCAGCGAGAGCAGGCCCCGGTCGGGGTCGAGCGGGTCGCCGGAGCGGTCGCGGCAGCGCCAGCCGAGGTCGCCTCCGGCGGGGTCGACCTCCGCCAGGGCGACGTCGCCCGGCCAGGTGCTGGCCAGGGCCAGGCCGGTGATCGTGGTGCCGGGCGAGCCCTTGGCCGAGGCGAGCGCGATGACACTCACTGCTCGGCTCCGGAGAGCTCGACGTCGGTGGACTGGCCACGCTCGAGGATCGCCAGGCCGGCGGTGTTCGACCCGGCCGCGTTGACGATGGCCGCGGCGGCCTCGGCCGGCACCAGCAGGTTCAGCGAGCCGGCCGAGCTGCCCCCGAGCTGCTCGGACTTGCCGGAGTCCACCTTCATGACCAGCCCCTCCCCGAGCACCTCGGCACCGCCGTCGCCGGCCGCGCCCGAGATCCGGATGACCTGGACCAGGTCGCCGCTGGACAGCCCCGCGGGCGTCAGCGCCGGGTTGAGCGGGATCGCGACCTCGGCGCGGCCGTCGGTCACGGGGCTCGTCTTGGTGATCACGTTCTCGCCGACCAAGGACTTCGCGGGGATCGGGACCTTGGCGTAGGTGCCGAGGACCTGCTCGACCAGGTCGACCGAGATCGTGGGCACGTCCTCGCTCGCCACCTGCACCTCGCGCAGGTCGTCCTCGGTGATCAGCGTGCCCGCCGGGATGTCGCGCGCGGCACCCAGGACCGTCTCGCGCTCGTCCATCCGGACGGCGAGCAGACCGGCCGCCAGGGCGCCGCCCACGATCAGGAGCAGCGCCAGGGCGGCCAGCGCGGGGCGGCGCTGACGGGGCGGCTCGGTGGGACGGTTGGCCGCGGAACCCGCCGGGGTGTTCCGCCGGAAGGCCCGGGCGCGCTGGCGATCGGCGGCCGCGGGCTGGATGTCGGTGCTCACGTGGGGGTTGTTTCCCCTGAGACCGGTGCTCTAACCACCCGTCTCGGTCACATCGGGTGCGCGTGTGATGTGGTCTGGTCCGGTCCCGGGCGCGCATGATTCGAGACCGGCGGTGGAAGGACACCCGGGTGAGATTCAGCCTCAGCGTGGTCGACGGCACCTCGGACCTCCAGCACGACGTGCTCATCGACGCCGACCCCCAGAGCACGGTCGCCGAGCTCCTCCCGGTCCTGCTCCGCACCCTCGGCGTCGAGATGCACGAGTCCTTCGCCCGGCAGGTCGCCGTGTACGTCGACGGCGGCCGCGTCGAGAACGACCTCACCCTCCGCACGGCCGGGTTGCGACCGGGGGCCGTGGTCGCGCTGCACGAGCCCGCCGGTTCCTCCCGCGGCCTCCCGCGCGGCGTGGTCGAGGTCCGCGTGGTCTCCGGGCCGGGCGCCGGCCGGGTGCACCGGCTCGGGATCGGCGAGCACACGCTCGGCAACGGCGCCGCCGGCATGTCGCTGCCCGACCTGCTGCTCCCCACGGACGCGCTCACCGTCCGCGTCACGACCGCTGCCGAGGTCGAGGTCGTGGCGTGCGACCTGCCCGTGACGGTCGACGGCCGTCAACCGGGCGACCCCGACCCGGCGGCGGACGACCTGAGCGCAGCCGAGGCGGACGTCGACCACGACGACCCGGACTTCCTCGACACCCTCCCCGACGCCGCACTGACCCGCCGGGAGCGACGCCTCAAGCGCCGGCGGGCGCGGGCGCGGCAGCGCGCGACGAGCCGGGGCACCGTGGTCGAGGAGTCCGCCGAGGTCGTCTGGCCGGAGGGGACCGACCTGCGGGTCGGCGACACCCTCCTGCAGTGGCGCCAGGTCTGGGTCCCGGACGCCGACACCAGCCCCAGCGAGGAGCTGCTCGGCATCGACTTCAACCGACCCCCGCGGATGCTCCGCGCCGAGCGCGAGCGGTCCTTCGTGATCCCCGACGAGCCGAAGGCCCCGCGGCGGGCGAGCCTGCCCTGGCCGCTCATCATCGCGCCGTTGCTGATGGCCGGTCCGATGGCCCTCTTCTTCGGCCCCCGGTTCCTGATGTTCGCCCTGCTCTCGCCGTTCATGGCGCTGTTCAACTTCCTCTCCCAGCGCCGCGGGACCGTCCGCGACTACCGCGAGCGGCTGGTCGAGTACCGCCACGAGCTCCGTTCGGTGCGCCACCGGCTCGCCGTCGCCGAGGCACTCGAGCGCGACGAGCTGCGTCAGGACCACCCCGACCCCGCCGCCGTGCTGCTGGAGGCGATCGGCCCGGGCCAGCGGCTCTGGATGCGTCGGCGACCCGACCCCGACTACCTCACGCTCCGGGTGGGGGTCGCCGACCGTCCCTCGGCGCTGGCGGTCCGGGACAAGTCGCGCAAGGAGACCGACGAGCCCCGGGAGCCCAACGTCCTCTCCGATGTCCCCGTCTCGATCTCGGTGCGCGACGTCCCGATCATCGGCGCCTGCGGCGACCAGGCCGGCGTCGACGCCGTGGCGCGCTGGTTCCTGGGTCAGGCCGCGGTGCTGCACTCACCGACCGACCTGCGGCTCTTCGTCCTGACCGGTGCCGAGCGTGAGGACCAGTGGGGGTGGCTGCGCTGGCTGCCGCACTGCCGACTCGAGGGCGAGCCGGTCGGCGCGCTGCTCGGCACCGACCAGGACTCGGTCGCACGACGGGTCGGGGAGCTCGGCCAGCTGCTGGCCCAGCGGACCCAGGCCTCCGGCCCGGCGGCCTCCATCCGCAACGCCCTCCCGCCCGGGCCCGACGTCCTCGTCGTCCTCGACGGGGCGCGGCGGCTGCGCACCCTGCCCGGTGTGGTCAGCCTGCTGCGGGACGGCCCGGCGGTCGGCATCCACCTGCTCTGCCTCGACGAGGACCAGCGCTCGCTGCCCGAGGAGTGCGGGGCCGTGCTCGACCTGCGCGAGGGGGTGGTCGAGCTGCGTCGTACCGGCAGTGAGGTGGTCGCGCGGATCCGGCCCGACCTGGTGGAGCCGGCCTGGGGAGAGCTCGTCGGCCGCGCCCTCGCCCCGGTGCGCGACACCACCCCGAGCGTCGAGTCGTCCGGCCTGCCGTCGTCCGCGCGGCTGCTGGAGGTCCTGGGCCTGGAGGACCCGACCGCCGAGCTGGTCGCCCGGCGCTGGGGCCCCGAGGCTCGCACCGACGTCGTGATCGGCGTGGGCTTCGACGGTCCGTTCCGCCTCGACATCCGCAAGGACGGCCCGCACGCCCTGATCGCCGGTACGACGGGCTCCGGCAAGTCCGAGCTCCTGCAGACCCTCGTCGCCTCCCTGGCGGTGGCCAACAGCCCCGAGCAGCTCACCTTCGTGCTCGTCGACTACAAGGGCGGCTCGGCGTTCAAGGACTGCGCCCAGCTGCCGCACACCGTCGGCATGGTGACCGACCTCGACACCCACCTGGTCAGCCGGGCGCTCACCTCCCTGGGTGCCGAGCTGCGCCGGCGCGAGCACCTGCTGGCGGGTCCGGGCGCCAAGGACCTCGAGGACTACTGGGCGATGCAGCGGCGCGACCCCTCGCTGCCGGTGATCCCGCGGCTCGCGATCGTGATCGACGAGTTCGCGAGCCTGAAGGCCGAGCTGCCCGACTTCGTGACCGGGCTGGTCACCATCGCCCAGCGCGGCCGCTCGCTCGGCATCCACCTGGTGCTGGCCACCCAGCGACCTTCGGGCGTCATCTCCAACGACATCCGGGCCAACACCAACCTGCGGATCGCCCTGCGGGTCACCGACGAGTCGGAGTCGCGCGACGTGATCGACGCCGTCGAGTCGGCGACCATCGGGCCCGACCAGCCGGGTCGCGGCTACGCCCGGCTCGGCCACTCCTCGCTGCTGCCGTTCCAGTCCGGCCGGGTCGGTGGCGCGCGTCCACGGATCGGGGCGACCGACCTGCTCGAGCGGGCGGCTCCGCTGGCCTGGCCGATCGCCTGGTCGGTGGTCGGGCACCCGGCACCGGGCCGGCCGAAGGCCGTCGGCAGCGACACCGACGAGGGCGAGACCGACCTGTCGGTGCTGGTCGAGGCGGTCAACGGCGCCGCCGAGCGGCTCCGGATCCAGAGCCAGCACTCGCCGTGGTTGCCCGAGCTGCCCGCCCCCGTCCGGCTCGACGAGCTCCGGTCCCGGACCGCGGACGCGACCGACTCCGGCCGCGTGACCGGCTGGTCGACCCCGTGGGTGCTGGAGGACCACCCCGCCGATCAGGCGCAGCGCACCCGCGAGTTCACCCTCGGCAGCTCCGGCCACCTGTACGTCGTCGGCGGTGCACGCTCGGGCCGCTCCACCGCCATGCGCACGATCGCCGCCGGTCTGGCCGAGGCGACCACCTCCCGCGACCTGCACCTCTACGGCCTCGACTGCGGCAACGGGGCACTGCTCCCGCTCACCGCCCTCCCCCACACCGGCGCCGTCGTGCAGCGCACCGAGGTCGAGCGCGCCGGCCGACTGCTGGACCGACTCGGCGAGGAGGTGAAGCGGCGTCAGGACGTGCTGGGCCGGTCGGGCTTCGCCGACATCGACGAGCAGCGCGCGGCCGCCGCCCCGGACGACCGGATGCCGTACGTCGTGCTGCTGATCGACCGCTGGGAGGGCTTCGTCTCCGACCTGGCGGAGGTCGACCTGGGTCGGCTCAACGACCGGGTCTTCTCGCTGCTGCGCGAGGGCGCCAGCGTCGGCATCCAGGTCGTGGTGACCGGCGACCGCTCGCTGTTGAGCGGCCGGGTGGCGGCGCTGGTCGAGCACAAGCTGATGCTGCGGCTGCCCGATCGCTCCGACTACTCCAGCGCCGGCCTGCGCCCCAAGGACGTGCCGGAGAACCTCGCCGACGGACGCGGGCTGTGGGGCGAGTCGGGGATCGAGGCGCAGGTCGCCGTCCTCACCGACGACGTGTCGGGCGCGGCCCAGAGCGCCTACGTGCGCGACCTCGGCGCGGAGCTCGCGGCCCGTGAGGCGGCGCTCCCGTCGGCTCCCGCCGACCTCCGACCGGTGCGGCTGGCCGCGCTCCCGACCGAGATCGACGCCGCTGCGACCCTGGCCGCCCACGCGGCGTCGGTGCCGGCGGGCTACGTGCCGCTCGGCGTCGGCGGCGACCTCCTGGACCTGCTGAGCGTCGAGGCCGGCAGCTCGCCGGCCCTCGTCGTCGGCCCACCCCGCAGCGGTCGTACCAGCACCCTGCTCTTCCTCCACCGCTGGGCGGAGGCCACCGGGCGCGACGTACTCGGCGTGACCCCGGTGGCCAACGCCCTCAGCACGGCGCTCGGCGACCGAGCGGTCGTCGGGACCGACGCCGAGCCCACTGCTGTGGTCGAGCGGCTCCGCAGCCTCACCGACGGCTCGGTGGTGCTCGTCGACGACGGGGAGGCGCTCCGCGAGGGGCCGCTCGCCCCCGTGCTGCTGGCCGTGGTGCGACAGGCCCGCGAGCGCGGGTTCACCGTGGTGGTGGCCGGCGGCATCAGCGAGCTGGGCTCGGGCTTCTCCGGCTGGATCACCGAGGCGCGCAAGGGCCGCAAGGGCCTGCTGCTCTCGCCCCAGGAGGCGCTCCAGGCCGACATCTTCGGCGGGCGGGTCGCCCGCACCTCGCTGGTCGCGCGGGTACAGCCCGGCCGCGGCGTGCTCTTTCCCGGGAACGGCGACCAGGTCGGGGTCCAGGTGCCGCTGGTCGGCTGAGCCGAGCAGGCCGCACGACGCGACGAGGCCCGGCCCCCCGAGAGGGGGCCGGGCCTCGTGCGGTCATCGACCCGAGGAAGCGCGTTGCCGCGCCCAACTCACCGGGTGGTCACTTGATGGTGTAGGCCGCGTCGATCTCGGCGAACGCGCCGGAGGCCTTGGTGAGGTAGGTCGACATCTCCTCGAGGAGGCCGACGCTCTTCATGTTGGCGGCGTTCCACTCCTCGTAGGTGCCGTTGAAGGAGTCACCCGCGACGGACTTGAAGCCGCCGCTCTCGCGCAGGTTGTCGACCTGGCCCTTGGCCGTGGTCAGGATCGACTCGACCTGGTTCTTGATGTCGGCCAGGTTCTTCGCCTGGCTCTCGATATCGCCGTGGGATACGGAAATCTTGCCGTCGGACATGCGTCACTCCTCGAGATGATGTGGTGCCTGGACAAACCCCGTTCTGCCCTCTCGGCCCGGGACCAAACCTCCACACACCCGACATCGCGTGCCTGCCGGACGGGTACGGCGCGGGTCAGCCGATCCTGTCGATCACCAGCGGAGCCGGGGCGTACGACGTGCCGGCGGGCGCGACGTCGTACCCACCCTCGAGGGCGGCGAGCGCCCGGTCGAAGCGCCCGGTCTCGTCGGTGCACAGCGTCAGCAGCGGCTCGCCCTCGGTGACCCGGTCGCCGGGACGCGCGTGCCAGCGGACCCCGGCCGCCGCCTGCACGGGGTCCTCCTTGCGGGCTCGGCCCGCTCCGAGCCGCCAGGCGGCCAGGCCGACGGCCATCGCGTCGAGCCGGGTCAGCACGCCGGTGGCGGGCGCGGCGACGACGTGGGTCTCGCGCGCGACGGGGAGGGTGGCGTCGGGGTCGCCGCCCTGCGCCCGGATCATCGCCTTCCAGGCGTCCATCGCGGAGCCGTCGGCGAGCCGGTCGGCGGGGTCGACGTCGGTCACGCCCGCCCCGGCGAGCATCTCGCGGGCGAGGGCCAGAGTCAGCTCGACGACGTCGGCCGGACCGCCGCCGGCGAGGACCTCGACGGACTCCTCCACCTCCAGCGCGTTGCCGGCCGTCAGGCCGAGGGGGGTGGACATGTCGGTGAGCAGGGCGACGGTGTGCACGCCGGCGTCCTGGCCCAGGGCCACCATCGTCTCGGCCAGCTCACGGGCGCTGGCCTCGTCCTTCATGAACGCCCCGGACCCGACCTTCACGTCGAGCACCAGCGCGCCGGTCCCCTCGGCGATCTTCTTGCTCATGATCGAGGAGGCGATCAGCGGGATCGCCTCGACGGTGCCGGTGACGTCGCGCAGGGCGTAGAGCTTCTTGTCGGCGGGCGCGAGACCGTCGCCGGCGGCGCAGATCACCGCGCCGACCCCCTCGAGCTGGGCGAACAGCTCCTCGTTGCTGAGCGCGGCCCGCCAGCCCGGGATCGACTCCAGCTTGTCGAGCGTGCCGCCGGTGTGACCGAGCCCGCGGCCCGACAGCTGCGGCACCGCGACGCCGCAGGCCGCCACCAGGGGGGCCAGCGGCAGGGTGATCTTGTCGCCCACGCCACCGGTGGAGTGCTTGTCGGCCGTGGGCCGGGAGAGTCCCGAGAAGTCCATCCGCTCGCCCGACGCGATCATCGCGCCCGTCCAGCGGGAGATCTCGCGGCGGTCCATGCCGTTGAGCAGGATGGCCATCGCCAGCGCCGACATCTGCTCGTCGGCGACCTCGCCGCGGGTGTAGGCGTCGATCACCCACTCGATCTGGCTGTCGGACAGCGCGCCGCCGTCCCGCTTGGCGAGGATCACCTCGACCGCATCGTGGAGTGTCACCGCGTCAGGCTAATGGCATCCTCAGCGCTCCAGCGCCTCGGGACCGAAGGCCTGGGGCAGCACCTGGTCCATCGTCAGCACGCCGGTGGGGGTCCAGACGAGCAGCTCCGCTCCCCCGTGCTCCCACAACAGCTGGCGGCACCGACCGCACGGCATGATCACGTCGTCGTCGCCGTTCACGCACACGAAGCGGGTCAGCCGACCACCACCTCCGGCCACCAGCGACGACACCAGCCCGCACTCGGCACACAGGGTCACGCCGTACCCGGCGTTCTCGACGTTGCAGCCGACGACCACCCGGCCGTCGTCGACGAGGGCGGCGGCACCCACGGGGAACCCGCTGTACGGCGCGTAGGCCCGCTGCGCGACCTCGATCGCGGCCCGACGCAGGCCCTCCCACGTCTCGTCCAGCTCGGTCATCGCGCCTCCTTCGTCCGCGCCGAGCCTGCCACAGACGCCAGATATGCCCGTCCTTAGGTCCCAAGTCGATAACCCTTTCGCCACCGACCCTCGGAGTTGCCCCGCGAAGCTCCAGGACGCACTACGGTGACCGGTCGTCGCCCCCAGAGGCGGGGCAAGGATTTGGAGGCAGATGTGAAGAAGATGCGGAAGGTCATCGTCGGCGGTATCGCCGTCCTGGCGGCGTCCAGCGCGCTGGTCGCGTGCGGGGACGCCCCCGACGAGTCCGGCTCGTCGGGTGGGACCGAGGCCAAGAGTGACTTCCTCCCGTGCATCGTCTCCGACGCGGGCGGCTTCGACGACAAGTCGTTCAACCAGCTCGGCTACGAGGGCGTCGAGGCGGCCGCCAAGGAGCTCGGCGCGGAGTTCAAGGGCGTCGAGTCCAACAGCGAGAACGACTACGCCCCCAACCTGGAGAGCCTGGTCTCCGAGGGCTGCAACATCATCGTGGCCGTCGGTTTCGCCCTCTCCGCGGCCACCGTCGAGTCCGCGACCGCGAACCCCGACCTCCACTACGCCCTGATCGACGACGCGGCCGACAACGACTTCGACGGCAAGAAGGACGCCGACAACGTCAAGCCGCTCCTCTACGACACCGCTCAGGCGGCCTTCATGGCCGGCTACGCGGCCGCCGACTTCACCAAGACCGGCACCGTCGGCACCTACGGCGGCGAGCCGTTCCCGACCGTGACGATCTTCATGGACGGCTTCCGCCAGGGCGTCGAGTACTACAACGAGCAGAAGGGCAAGGCCGTCAAGGTCGTCGGCTGGGACGGCGAGAACGGCACCTTCACCGGCGGCTTCGAGGCCAACGAGAAGGCCACCAACGCCGCTCAGCAGCTGCTCGACCAGGACGCCGACGTCCTGCTGCCCGTCGGCGGCCCGATCTACGAAGGCGCGCTGACCGCCATCGCCGACTCGGGTGTCGAGGCCGTCATGATCGGCACCGACGCCGACGTGTTCGAGTCCGACCCGCGGACCCAGGAGGTCATCCTGACCTCGATCCTCAAGGGCATGGACATCTCCACGCAGGAGGTCATCCTGGCCGCCGCCGACGACAAGTTCGACGGCGAGCCCTACGTCGGCACGCTCGAGAACGACGGCGTCGGCATCGCGCCGTTCCACAACTTCGAGGGCGAGGTCTCCGAGACCCTCCAGGGCGAGCTCGACGAGATCCGGGCCGGCATCATCGACGGCTCGATCACGGTGGAGTCCTACCTCAAGAAGTGACACCCCCGCGAAGGGAGGTCGACCGGCTCGGTCGGCCTCCCTTCCGCATCGGTGCCCGCGTGCGCCCTCGACGCCTCCCCGTCGCCCTCTCCTAGGATCGCCACCATGCAACTGGCTCTGCGCAACGTGACCAAGCGCTTCGGCAGTCTCATCGCCAACGACCACATCTCCCTGACCGTCGACCAGGGCGAGATCCACTGCCTCCTGGGTGAGAACGGCGCGGGCAAGTCGACGCTGATGAACGTCCTCTACGGCCTCTACCAGGCCGACGAGGGCGAGATCCTCGTCAACGGGGAGGTCATGAGCTTCGCCAACCCGGGCGACGCCATCGCGGCCGGCATCGGCATGGTCCACCAGCACTTCATGCTCGTCCCGGTCTTCACGGTCGCGGAGAACGTCATGCTCGGCAACGAGCAGACCGGGTTCGCCGGCTCCCTCGACCTCGAGGCCGCCCGGGAGCGGGTCCGGGAGATCTCGGCCCGGTTCGGCTTCCACGTCGACCCCGACGCGGTCGTCGAGAACCTCCCGGTCGGCGTCCAGCAGCGCGTCGAGATCATCAAGGCGCTCTCCCGGGACGCCCGGATCCTGGTCTTCGACGAGCCGACCGCCGTCCTCACGCCCCAGGAGACCGACGAGCTGATGCAGACCATGCGCCAGCTCCGCGAGTCCGGGGCCGCCATCGTCTTCATCACCCACAAGCTCCGCGAGGTCCGCGAGGTCGCCGACCGGATCACCGTGATCCGCCGCGGCCAGGTCGTCGGCGAGGCCGATCCCACCGCCAGCAACGCCGAGCTCGCCTCCCTCATGGTCGGCCGCCCCGTCGAGCTGACCGTGCACAAGGGTGCCCCGACGCTCGGGGAGGACGCCCTGGTCGTCTCCGGGCTCACCGTCGCCGACAGCAACGGCCTCGTCCACGTCGACAACGTCAGCTTCACCATCCGCCGCGGCGAGGTGCTCGCCGTCGCGGGGGTCCAGGGCAACGGCCAGACCGAGCTCACCGAGGCCCTGCTCGGGCTCCAGGAGCACGTGCTCGGCTCGATCGTGCTCGACGGGCACGAGCTGGCCGGTCGCCCGGTCCGCAAGATCCTCGACGCCGGCGTGGGCTTCATCCCCGAGGACCGGCAGGAGGACGGACTGGTCGGGGAGTTCTCCATCGCCGAGAACCTGATGCTCGACCGCAGCTTCGACCGCCCTTTCGTTCGCAACGGCACCCTGCAGGTCACCACGCGCGACACCTTCGCCCGCGAGAAGCTCGAGGAGTACGACATCCGCGCCCCCGGCATCAGCACCCCCGCCGGCCAGCTGTCGGGCGGCAACCAGCAGAAGGTGGTCGTGGCCCGCGAGCTCTCCCGGGACCTGCGGCTCCTGGTGGCCGCCCAGCCCACCCGCGGCGTGGACGTCGGCTCGATCGAGTTCATCCACCAGCAGGTCGTGGCGACCCGCGACTCCGGCGTCCCCGTCCTGGTCGTCTCCACCGAGCTCGACGAGGTCGTGGCGCTGGCCGACCGGATCATGGTGCTCTACCGGGGTCAGGTCGTCGGTATCGTGCCGGCCGACACCCCACGCGAGGTGCTCGGCCTGATGATGACCGGAGAACGACCCGCAGGAGCTGTCGCATGACGCACGCCGACGAACAGCCGACGCAGGCGCCGGCGTCCCCACCCCCCGAGGACGACGGGACGCGGCGAGACCCCACCGAGGACCGGTGGCACCACGTGCTCCGCTCGATCACGACCGGCAACGCGCTGGTGGCCTTCCTCTCCGTGCTGCTCGCCATGATCGTCGGGTCGATCCTGATCCTGGCGACCGACGAGGAGGTCCGCGAGGCGGCGGGCTACATCACGGCCCGCCCCGGTGACTTCTTCGGCGCCGCGCGCGACGCCATCACCGGTGCGTACGGCGCCCTCTTCCGCGGGTCGGTCTACAACACCCGAGCCGAGGACTTCGAGACCGGGATCCGGCCCCTGACCGAGACCCTGAAGTTCGCCGCACCGCTGATCACGGCCGGCCTCGGCATCGGCCTCGCGTTCCGGGCCGGCCTGTTCAACATCGGTGGCCGCGGCCAGATGCTGCTCGCGGGTGCCGCCGCCGGGTGGGTCGGCACCCAGGTCGACCTGCCGTTCCCGCTCCACCTGCTGGTCGCCGTCGCCGCCGGCATGCTCGCCGGAGCGCTCTGGGCGGGCCTCGCTGGCCTGCTGAAGGCCCGCACCGGCGCCCACGAGGTGATCGTGACGATCATGCTCAACTACGTCGGGTTCTACCTCGTCTTCTACGCGCTCTCGACCCAGGGCATCCTCCAGGCTCCCGGCTCGATCAACCCGAAGTCGCTGCCGATGGACGACAGTGCGGTGCTGCCCAAGCTGGTGGGCGAGCGCTACAACCTGCACCTCGGCTTCCTGCTGGCCCTGGTCGCGGTGGTGGTCGTGTGGTGGCTGCTCAGCCGCTCCTCGCTCGGCTACCGCTTCCGCGCGGTCGGCGTGAACCCGAGCGCCGCCCGCACGGCCGGCATCGACGTCGGCCGCACCTACGTGATCGTGATGCTCATCGCCGGCGCGCTGGTCGGCCTCGCCGGCAGCAACCAGGTGCTGGGCACGGTCACCAGCGGCGTCACCGTCGACCTCGACGCCGGCATCGGCTTCGACGCCATCACCGTGGCCCTGCTCGGGCGGTCGAACCCGTTCGGGATCCTCGCCGCCGGTCTGCTGTTCGGCGCGTTCAAGGCCGGCGGTTTCTCCATGCAGGCCTCGGAGGGGATCCCCGTCGACATCGTCCTGGTCATCCAGTCGCTCATCGTGCTGTTCATCGCGGCGCCGCCGCTGGTGCGGGCCGTCTTCCGGCTGCCCGCGAAGGAGGCCAAGTGAGCACCACCATCCCGTCGGTCCCCGCCCCGGGGGTCACCGACCAGCCGCAGGTCATCACCCTGGTCAGCAAGAAGGTCCCGGTGATGTACGCCGTGCTGACCCTCGCGCTGGCCGCGGCCGTCGGCTTCAGCTCCCAGGCGGGCGACACCACCTTCCGGCTGGCCACGCGTCACGACGTCTACAAGCTGCCGGCGATCACCGTCCCCGCCGAGGCGACCGCCTGGGTGATGGTGGCGCTGATGTCGCTGTGCACGGCCGAGTCGGTACGCCGCTACCGCGCTCGTCGGACCACTCCGCTGTGGCTGACCGCGGTCTTCTCCGTGGTCGGCATGACCGGCTTCCTCTCCTGGGCGGCCGCGGGCGGGTCGATCCCGGTCGTCGGCCTGCTGGCCGGGGCGCTGACCCTCGCCGTACCCCTCGTCTTCGGGGCGCTCGGCGGGGTCCTGGGTGAGCGGGCCGGTGTCGTCAACATCGCCATCGACGGCCAGCTCCTGGCGGGTGCCTTCGCCGCCGCGATCGTCGGCTCGATCGCCGGCTCGGCGTGGGCCGGCGTGCTGGGCGCCATGGCGGCCGGCGCCCTGGTCGCCCTGGTGCTGGGCGTCTTCGCGATCACCTACTTCGTCGACCAGGTCATCGTCGGCGTCGTTCTGAACGTGCTGGTCATCGGCTTCACCAGCTTCATGTTCTCCCAGGTGCTGGCCCCCAACACCGAGTCGCTGAACAGCCCGCCGCGGCTGGGCCCGGTGGCGATCCCGGTGCTGGGCGACATCCCCGTCATCGGCCCGATCTTCTTCCGGCAGTCCCCCCTCGTCTACCTGCTCTACGTCGCCGTCGTGGTCGTCGCCTGGGCGCTCTACCGCACCCGGTGGGGCCTGCGGGTCCGCGCGGTCGGGGAGCACCCCAAGGCCGCGGACACCGTCGGCATCAACGTCGTGCGCACCCGCTACCGCACCGTGCTCATCGCCGGCGCGATCGCGGGGGCCGGCGGCGCGTTCTACACCCTCGTCTCGGTCCAGCAGTTCAACCGCGAGATGACCGGTGGCGCCGGCTACATCGCGCTGGCCGCCGTCATCTTCGGCAAGTGGGACCCGATCCGGGCGACGCTGGCGGCCCTGCTCTTCGGCTTCGCCTCCAACCTGCAGGGCGTGCTGTCGGTGATCGGGTCGCCGGTGCCGAGCGAGTTCATGCTGATGCTGCCGTACGTCGTGACGATCTTCGCCGTCGCGGGCCTGGTCGGCCGCTCCCGCGGCCCGGCCGCGGTCGGGGTTCCGTACCGAAAAGGCTAGTGAAGCTAGGTTCCCTAGGACGTGCAGAGGGGGCGTGACCGTGACGGTCACGCCCCCTCGTCGCTTTGTGGGTCGGTGTCGTGGATCGACGCCGGTCAGTCGACCGCGCTGACCAGGGCCTGCGACTCGGCCACCGGGATGTACGTCGTGGCACCGCTCGTCTTGTTCTCGAGCTCGCCGCCCTCGCCCTGGTTGGAGGTCCAGGTGGCCTGCCAGATCGCCGAGGTGCTCACGGGGAATCCGTTGGCGTAGCCCCACGAGGCCCGGCCGAAGGAGAGCACGCAGCCGCTCGACTCGTCGACGCCGGCGGCGTACGCCTGACGCGCCTGGGTGGTGTCACACCGGGTGGTGCCGGCCGGCGAGGTGACCGACAGCCCGTCGGTGCTCGCGGTGACCGTGGCGCTGACCGGTCCGGCGGACGCGGTGACGCTGCGCTCCCCGACCGCGTCGAGGTCGTCGACCCACATCCAGGTCGGAAGATTGACCAGAGAGGCGTTGGCGGTGTCGCCGATCTTGGGGTTCCAGTCCAGGGTCGGCTCGACGAGGTCCATCACCTCGTAGGCGTACTCGGCGAGGATCTCGGGGTCCACCACCGGGTCGGGCTGCTGACCGGTCGGGAACCAGTTGATCGTGACCAGGATCGGGCCCTCGCGCCCCGGCTGGGTACCGCTGCCGCAGCCGCGCGCGTTCAGCTCCGCGGCCTGCTCGTAGCCGTCGCCCTCGGGGCGCAGGTCGTCGTTGATCTCGAGGGCGTACCAGGTGATGTCGGTGCCGCTGGCTTGCGCCTTGACGGCCTCGACGAAGCGGTCGTAGTCCACCGCCAGGGCGCCTTCGGCCGCGTGTCCGGTCAGCCAGGGCCTGACCTCGTCCTCCCAGTACTTCTTGACGGCCTCGGGGTCCTCGGGGTCGACCTCCCAGCCGAGCGCGGAGACCGGCTCCCACCAGCACAGCGGCGGCGGCGAGGGAACGGAGGCGCGCAGCGCCTGGCTGACGTCGCCGGTCACCGTCACGTGGGTGGCACCCGCCCCGTAGCCATCACCGTTGTCGTCGCCGGTGCCGCCGCTGGCGCCGCCGGCCGATGCCGGCCCCACCGTGCCCAGCACGAGAGTCGCCGCCGCTGCCGGGGCGACCAGCATCCGTGAGAGCCTCATCGGTAGTCACACTCCTGGTTCTCGCTCGTGGTGTTGGCCTCGACGACCCGCCAGTCGGGTCCTTCGCGGACCAGCGTGCCCTTGGTCGTGAAGAAGCTCAGCCCGGTCTCGGCCGGGTTGCCGTTGCGGGCCAGCGTGACGGTCGTGTCGCGGAAACAGCCCTCGACGACCGCCTCGTCCCCGGTGACCCGGATCTTCGAGATCGCCGCGACCACGCCACCGGTCTGGGTCTCCCCACGCGACTTCATCCGCTCGAGGTACTCCAGCGGGCCGGTGGCGGCGTCCCGGTCGGCCAGCGCGTACAGCGCGTCGCGGTCCGCCTCGCCGTCGTGGTACATCCGCACGACCTCGGTCCAGTAGGAGAACCAGACCTCGGCGGCGGCCTGCTCGTCGGGGCTTGCGGCCACCGAGGTGCCGCGGGCCACCTCGCCGTCGAGCGGGTCCTCGGGGATCGCGCCGTCGTCCGCGGGCTCCGTCGCCGCACCGGACTCGGTCGCGGCGGGTGTCTCGTCGAGGGTGAGCGTCTTCGCCTCGCTCCCGCCGTCGTCGCCGCAGCCCGTCAGCGCCAGGACTCCCACGCAGGCCAGGACAGCCACCCGGGCGACCACCATCAACTGCACTCCTCGTCGCTCGCTCCAGCGACCGGGGCGAGAGCCCCGGTCGCGTTCCACTCATTCCCGGGCTGCACGGTGCCAAACACCGCGGTGCCTCGTGGGTCACTCGTCCTCGGGGAGGCTCGGGACGGGGCGCTCGCCGTACTTCTCGCCCAGCTCGGCCTCGTCCGTGCGGACGCTGAGGCTGACGTAGTCGGACTCGACCCGCTCGAGGTCGGAGACCCGGACGCTGATGCCGTACAGCGGTGTCACCTCCGAGGCCCACACCGCGCGGACGGTCGAGTCGAGCAGGGCCGGTACGTCGCAGCGACGACACTCGACCGTGAGCGCGGCCCGCGCCTGGTTCTCCGCATCGTCGACATAGCGCGCGACGACGTCGGTGACACCGTCCTCCGCGGCGACCTGCTCGGCGACCTCGTCGAGGAGCCCCTGGTTGGCCTCGGCCTCTTCCGGGGACGTCGCGGGACCACAGGCCGCGAGAACCACCACCAGGGCTGCCGTCCCCAGCAGCCGCCTCACTAGCGCTCCATGTGGAAGGTCCAGGCCGTCGTCGCGTCCTGGCCTCCCGGGTGGATGCTGGCGAGCGGCTGCAGGGCATCGTGCAGGGCCGGGTCGTCGGCGGCCTGTGCCTCGACGGCCTCGACCATCGGGAGGTACAGGTCGGTCATCGAGTGGTTGAGCTCAACCGCACCCTCCTGCTGGTGGGTGACGATCGTGGTGTGGTTGCTGGCGTCGTCGTACGCCTCGCCGTCGAGGCGCGGCACGATGTCGTACTCGTTGACGAACGAGAGCACCTTCATGTCGTCCGGCAACGCGATGCTGTCGATCGGCGATCCGGCGGTGACGACGTTGTCCACCCGGTAGGGCCGTCCGCCCTCCGTGTCGGCGATCGCCTCCGCGACCCGGGCCGCGACGATGCCTCCCTGGCTGTGGCCGAGCAGGTTCACCGGCGCGTCCGGCGGGATGCCCGCCTCGCGCATCGCCCGCAGGACCGCCTCGACGTAGGCGTTGTCGGTGCCGGCGACGCCCGCGAAGTTGGTGCCGAGGTTCTGCACGAGCCCGCTGTCGGTGAGCTGCTCGGGCAGGCCGGGAGTCCCCGCGGGGAACGGGCCGTCGAACGCCTTCGTGCCCGGGAGGTAGATGTTGTAGGCCTCGTGGGGAGGTGAGCCCACCTTCTCGATCTTGAACGCGTCAGGCTGGTTGGCCATCTCGTCGAGCTTCTCCATCGCCTCGGCGAGGTTCGCCGGAGCCTTCTCCTCGGCCTGCTCGGAGGTCAGGCCCCCCAGGTCCTGGTCGTAGAGGAGGGCGAGCAGCGCGGCGCCCTGCTCGGCGTCGGCGGGGAAGCCGGCGCCGGGCATGAAGTAGTCGAGCAGCCCGGGCGTGCTGGCGACCAGCTCCTCGACCACGTCGGGGTGCTCCAGCACCCACCGGTTCGGGTCGTCGAAGAAGTCGCTCTGCCACAACGCCAGCGCGGTCACCGCCGCGGTCGGCACCGGTGCCACGGTGAGGCCGAACCCGAAGACCAGGCCCTGGGTGTGCTGGCGGACGTCCTCGACGTACTCCAGGGCCCGGTCGGTCGCCGCGAGGGCGGTGGCCTTGGCCTGGAGGAAGGACCCGGTGGCGGTCATCCGCACGGCGTTGGCACTGAGGCCCCCCGGGCCGTCGAGCGCGCCGAGCACGGCGCCCTCGAACGTCGCGAACGTCGTCGGGGCGAGGACTGCGCTGCTGAGCAGGTCGGGGTCGACGACGTACTTGTGGGTGGCCAGGGCGGTCTCGCCGACGTTCCAGCCCTTGCTGCGGATCAGGTCGCCGGTGGCGTCCATGTCGTCGAGGTCGGCCTCCACCCCGTGGCTGCCGCCGACGACGGTGTAGTCGCGGTCGCTCACGCCCAGGCCCCCTCGATGAGGACCGCGAGCCGCGGCACCAGGTCGCGGCGCTCGCACGGCTCCAGGCGCACCCGGCGAACCCCGTCGCCCCCGAGGTGCGTGCGGGCGCTCCACCAGCCGTGCTGGTCGAGGAACCACACGAGCATCCCCGGCAGCCGGTCGGGCTCACTCGGCAGCACGGTGAGGTGGAGCACGCCCTGGACGCTGTCGCTCCACTCCTGGACCAGGCGTACGACGTCGGCCTCGACCCCGAGCAGGGCACCGAGCTCGGGACGCAGGGCGGGGTCGTCGGCCGCCGCGGGCAGCGTCGTCAGCGCCTCCAGGGGGACGTCCACCGGGCTGCGCCCGCGCCGGCCCGGACCCGGGTCGGGCAGCGCGTCGAGCACCTCCTGGCCGAACGAGCGGGCGTCGTACAGGGAGAGCACGGCCTCGGCCCCGTCGCGCACCACGGACCCGCCGACCGCGGCATCGACCCAGTGGTAGGCCAGCAGGTCGAGGCCCACGCCGGCCAGGGAGACCCGCACCCGCCGCGGCGCCGCGACCAGGCCGGCCAGGTTGGCCGCAACGGCCGGGGTCACTCCGACGTCGTCGAGGACGCCGTGGCCGTGCAGCGCGATCCCGGCCTCGGCGAGCAGCAGGTCGAGGTCGACGCCGGCGAGGGCCGCCACCGTCGGCGACGGCTCCGGCACCAGGTCGGCGGGCAACCGCAGGTCGCCGGACTCCACGAGCGCCCGGTCCAGCGCGCTCAGCCCGGGCAGGCCGAGCCGCACACGGCGGGCGGACGCGACCGGCCGCCGCTCGCCGAGGCGGATCACAGCCATCCCGTCACCTTGTCCCACGCGTCCGAGGCCTTGTCCTGGCCCCACTCGAAGGCACCCTGGGTCTCGTCCCAGGCCTCCTCGGCCGTGGCGCGCATCTTGTCGACCATGTGGTGCATCCACTCGATCCGCTCCCGGACCGCCTGGGCGTGGGCACGCAGGTCGTCGGCCGCGTCGTTGAGCTGCTGGGCGTTGCCCTCGAGGTCCTCGCACAGCCCCGAGCACCGCTCGCGGTAGCGGTCCGCACCCGCGGACTGCCACGCCACGAGACCGACCTCCGAGCGAAAGGCGCGGGTCTGCTCCCGCACCTCGTCCGCCCGCCCGTCGAGCTTGGTGGCGAGCTGCTCCAGCGCACCCGGATCCGCCAGTCCCATGGCCGCGTCCTGCCCGTGGACCCCTCGGATCAAACCTCGGGTCGAGCCTCGGCTCAGGCCTCGGGTCAGGCCTCGGAGAGCGCTCCGAGCGCCGCACCGGCGAGCATCCGGGCACCGATCCCGATCGCCCGCTCGTCGATGCGCAGGTTGCCTTGGTGCAGGTCGTACGTCGGGCCGCCCGGCGTGCGGGTGCCGAGCCGCATCATGGCGCCGGGGACCTGGTCGAGGTACCACCCGAAGTCCTCGCCGCCGAGGCTCTGCGGGGCCACGACCTGGCCGTCCTGACCGAGCACCTCGAGCACGGCGCGGGCCAGGATCCGGTTGGACACCGGCTCGTTGACGACCGGCGGGACCCCGCGCTGGTAGTCGACGTGCGCGCTCACGCCGTACGGCCTGACGATGTCGTGGACGAGCTCGCGGACCAGGGTCTCGCAGTCGGCCCACGCGACGGCGTCCAGGATCCGCACCGTGCCCGCGACCAGTCCCTGGTCGGGGATGACGTTGGGAGCGGCGCCGGCGCTGAGGATGCCCCAGACCACGCTCACCCCGGCCCGCGGGTCCATCCGGCGCGACAGCACGGCCGGGAGCTCGGTCGTGACCTTCGCGAGCGCGAAGGTCAGGTCCCCGGTGAGGTGCGGTCGGGACGTGTGCCCGCCGCTACCCTCCAGGCGGACCTCGACCCGGTCGGCGGCGCTGGTCAGCGGGCCCAGGCGCAGACCCACCTGGCCCACGTCGACGCCCGGGTCGCAGTGCAGGGCGAAGATCCGCTCGACGTCGTCGAGGGCGCCCAGCCCCATGAGGTACACGGCGCCGCCGGGCATCACCTCCTCGGCGGGCTGGAAGAACAGCCGCACCCGACCTTCGAGCAGGCCGCGGTCGTGGGCCTCGGCCAGCGCGAGGGCCGCGCCGACGAGGGCCGTCGTGTGCACGTCGTGCCCGCACGCGTGCGCCACCCCGGCGACGGTGCTGCTCCACGGGTCGTCGGTCGCGTCCTGGATGGGCAGGGCGTCGATGTCCGCCCTCAGCGCGACCACCCGCTCGCCCGTGCCGAGCTCCGCCACGAGCCCGGTGCGGGGCAGCCGGGTGACCCGCCAGCCGGCCTCCTCCAGGCGCCGGGCGACCAGCCGGGTCGTGCGCACCTCGTCCCACGACAGCTCGGGATGGGCGTGCAGGTCACGGCGCAGCCCGACCAGCTCGGCGTCGTGCTTCTCCACGACACCGGCCAGGAGTGAGGGGAGGAAGTCGTCCGCAGGCATCGTGAGCGAGGTTAGTTCACGCGGGGCCCTGCCGGCCCCTGCGGTCCACCGCAGGGGCCGGTCGGGCGCGGCGGCCGGGCCCTGTGGCCCACCGGCGACCCGCTCAGTGCCGCCAGCGCTCGACCCGGCCGGCCGGCGAGGTGCCGGGCTCGAGCCCGGTCAGCACCGCCGTGGTGGCGAGGAGCGCCTGCGGCGTCCACTCCACGTCGCCCGGGAGCATCGCCCTGCGGACCGGCCTGGCCCTCGTCGAGCCCTTCGCGATCTTGACGACCGAGCCGGCGAACAGCTGGGCGACGTACACGGTCCCCTTCGGCGAGACGGCCAGGCCGGTGGCGCTGGTCAGGCCGCCGATGACCTTCCTCGCCCGCGGCCGCTTCGCGTCGGGGTCGATCCGGTAGACGGCCGCGTGGCCGGCCATGGTGCCGTCCTCGGGCCCGCCCGGCAGCGTGGAGACGTACAGGTCGCCGTTCCGGGCGACCTCCACGTCGGTCGGGACTGGCTCGAAGCGATAGGTCTTCCCCACCGCGCACGTCGGCAGCTTCATCGCCCCCGCCACCGAGGCCGTGACCTCCACCGGCACCGGCGGGAGCACGGCCACGGTGCTGACCTTGCCGCCGCGGACCTGGAGGACGGCGTTGGCCGCGGCGTCGGCGACGTACACCGCGCGCGCGGTCGTCGCGGTGGCGTAGGGGTGCGACTCGACGATGCCGCCGTACGACGCCGGCAGGCCGTCGGCGGGGAACTGTGCCGCGCAGTCCGTCGCCAGGTCGGAGATGCCGTAGGTCACGGCCCGGTCGGGGTTGCGCTTCCGCTCGAACGCATCGAGGTCGGCGAGGGTGCGGGTCCGCCCCGCCGCGGTGCGCTGTCGGAGGGTGGTCTGGCCGGTGCCGCCGGTCGTCGCGAAGGTGACCACGCCGTCGCGCTCGGAGACCGCACCGACCTCGTCGCCGCGCTTCTTCGCGGTGAAGATCGTCCTCGCCTTCTTCCCGGGCTGGCGCGCGTGCAGGCTGCCGGCGAAGTTCTGGGAGTAGTAGACGGTGCCGTCGGAGGCGACGGCCAGGCTCAGCGGGCTGAGCAGCCCCTTCGCGACGGCCCGCTCGGCCACCTCCTCGGCCGCCCTCTCGGGGGGCGGGGCCGCGGTGGCAGGCGCGGTCGAGCCAAGCAGGGCGAGGGCGGTCAGGCCGGTGAGGGTGCCGGCGACCTTGCCGGCCATCTTGCCGGCCATCTTGCCGGCCAACGGGGTGTGACGCATCGGTGGTGCCTCCAGTCGTGGGTGAACACGACGAGGCTCGCGGTCCCGGTGTCCCGAGCGACAGGGTGCGTTGTCCCGCCCGGCCCGGGAGCTGCGACCGGCGGGGGCGCGCGCCCCCAGCTGTAACGCGATGTTCGCCGCACTACCCGCCTGCTGCAGCGTGCGGGTAGTGCGGCGAACGTCGCGTTACAGCTCGGCCGGTCGCACCCCCGCGGCGGCTCAGCGCTCGTCGTACGCCGCGAGGATCTGGTCGGCCGCGACGGGGGCCGGCAGGTCGCCGGCGAGCACCTCGGCCCGCACCCGGTCCCGGATCGCCCGGACCGCCGGCGAGTGCCGCAGCCTCTGGTCGAGCTCGTCGCGGACCAGCGCCCAGGTGAAGTCGAGCTGCTGTCCCGCGCGCTTCGCGGCGAGCCCGTCGGCGCCGAGGTGATCGCGGTGCGCCCGGACCCGCTCCCAGAGGTCGTCGACCCCCACGTCGGTGAGGCCGGAGCAGGTGACGACGGGCGGCGCCCACTCGTCGTGGCCGCGGACCAGCCGCAGCGCGCCCGCCAGCTCGCGGGCGGCCCCGCGCGCCTCCTGCTCCCGGTCGCCGTCGGCCTTGTTGACCGCGATCACGTCGGCGATCTCGAGGATGCCCTTCTTGATGCCCTGCAGCTGGTCGCCGGTGCGGGCCAGGGTCAGGAAGAGGAACGTGTCGACCATCCCGGCCACCGTCACCTCGGACTGGCCGACGCCGACGGTCTCCACCAGCACCACGTCGTACGACGCCGCCTCCAGCACCGACATCGCCTGCACCGTCGCGCGGGCGACGCCGCCGAGCGTGCCCGCGCTCGGCGAGGGGCGGATGAACGCCTGCGGGTCGACGCTGAGGCGCGCCATCCGGGTCTTGTCGCCCAGCACCGAGCCGCCGGTGCGGACACTGGACGGGTCGACCGCGAGCACCCCGACGCGGTGGCCGGCGGCGGTCAACCGGCTGCCGAGCGCCTCGATGAACGTCGACTTCCCGACCCCCGGGACGCCCGAGATCCCGACCCGTACGGCGGGCGAGCGGACCCCGGCGTCGCCGGCCTCGGCGAGCCGGGTGAGCAGCTCGCGGGCCCGCTCGCGGTGCTGCGGGCGGGAGGACTCGACCAGCGTGATGGCCTGCGAGACCGCCGCCCGGCGCCCGGATCGGACGCCGTCGAGCAGGGCGTCGACGTCAGGCGGCGCCATCAGGCGCCGTCGTGGCCGAGCTGCTCCCGGAGCGCCGCGAGCAGGTCGAGCGCCGACTCCGCGATGACCGTGCCGGGCAGGAACACCGCGGCGGCGCCCATCTCCCGCAGGGTCGGGACGTCGTCGGGCGGGATCACCCCGCCGATCACGACCATGATGTCCGGCCGTCCCTGGTCGGCCAGTGCCTGCCGCAGCGCGGGCAGCAGGGCGAGGTGGCCGGCCGCGAGCGAGCTGACGCCGACGATGTGCACGTCGGCGTCGACCGCCTGCAGGGCGACCTCCTCGGGCGTCGAGAACAGCGGGCCCACGTCGACGTCGAAGCCCAGGTCGGCGAAGGCGGAGACGACCACCTTCTGGCCGCGGTCGTGGCCGTCCTGGCCCATCTTGGCGACCAGGATCCGCGGGCGCCGGCCCTCGGCCTCCTCGAACTCGTCGGTGGCGTCGAGGACCTGCTGGATCAGGGTGGTGTCGCCCTCGCCGGCGGTGTCGCGGTACACGCCGCTGATCGTACGGATCACCGCCTGGTGGCGACCGTAGACCTTCTCGAGCGCATCGGAGATCTCGCCGACGGTCGCCTTGGCGCGGGCCGCGTCGACGGCCAGCGCGAGCAGGTTGCCGTCGAGGGAGCCACGCTCGGCACCGCGGTCGGCGCTGTTGGTCAGCGCCTCCAGGGTGCGGCGTACCTCGTCGTCGTCACGCTCGGCGCGCAGCCGCTCCAGCTTGGCGATCTGCTGACGGTAGACGTCGTCGTTGTCGACCCGGAGCACGTCGAGCTTGTCCTCGGCCGCGAGCCGGAAGGTGTTGACGCCGATGACCTTCTGCGCACCCGAGTCGATCCGGGCCTGCGTGCGGGCGGCGGCCTCCTCGATGCGCATCTTCGGGATGCCCTGCTCGATCGCCTTGGCCATCCCGCCGGCCTGCTCGGCCTCCATGATGTGCGCCCAGGCCTTCTCGGCGAGGTCGTGGGTCAGCCGCTCGACGTAGTAGGAGCCGGCCCACGGGTCGATCGTGCCCGTCGTACCGCTCTCCTGCTGCAGCAGCAGCTGGGTGTTGCGGGCGATCCGCGCCGAGAAGTCGGTCGGCAGCGCGATCGCCTCGTCGAGGGCGTTGGTGTGCAGCGACTGGGTGTGACCCTGCGTCGCGGCCATCGCCTCGATCGCCGTGCGCCCGACGTTGTTGAACACGTCCTGGGCGGTGAGCGACCAGCCGGAGGTCTGGCTGTGCGTGCGCAGGCTGAGCGACTTGGGGTTCTGCGGGTCGAACTGCCGCACGAGTCGCGACCAGAGCGCGCGGGCCGCGCGCATCTTGGCGATCTCCATGTAGAAGTTCATGCCGATCGCCCAGAAGAAGCTGAGCCGCGGCGCGAACTGGTCGATCGTCATGCCGGTCTCGAGGCCCGCGCGGATGTACTCGACGCCGTCGGCCAGCGTGTAGGCGAGCTCCAGGTCAGCCGTCGCCCCGGCCTCCTGGATGTGGTAGCCGGAGATCGAGATCGAGTTGAAGCGCGGCATCTTCGCCGAGGTGTAGCTGAAGATGTCGGAGATGATCCGCATCGACGGCGCCGGCGGGTAGATGTAGGTGTTGCGGACCATGAACTCCTTGAGGATGTCGTTCTGGATCGTCCCCGCGAGCTGCTCCGGCTTCACCCCCTGCTCCTCGGCCGCCGCGATGTAGAGCGCCAGCACCGGCAGCACGGCGCCGTTCATCGTCATCGACACCGACATCTCGTCGAGCGGGATGCCGTCGAAGAGGGTGCGCGCGTCGTAGATCGAGTCGATCGCCACGCCCGCCATGCCGACGTCGCCGCGCACCCGCGGGTGGTCGGAGTCGTAGCCGCGGTGGGTGGCCAGGTCGAACGCGACCGAGAGGCCCTTCTGGCCGGCCGCGAGGTTGCGGCGGTAGAAGGCGTTGGACTCCTCGGCGGTCGAGAACCCGGCGTACTGGCGGACGGTCCAGGGCTGGGTGGTGTACATCGTCGGGTACGGCCCGCGCAGGAACGGGCTCAGCCCCGGCCAGGTGTCGAGCGCGTCGAGGCCCGCGAGGTCCTCGGGGCCGTACGACGGCCGGATCGCGATCCCCTCGGGGGAGGTCCAGGCGTCGGACGGCGCCGGGGCATCGAGCCGCGGCACCCCGTCACTCGCGAGGGACAGACCGGAGAAGGACTTCGGAACGCTCATGCCAGCTGCTCCCTGACTCGGGTGAGGAAGGCGAGGGCGTCGAGGCCCATCGCGCAGGAGTCGTCGGTGACGCCGTCGATCGGCTTCCCCGCGACGATGACGTACGACGCGCCGGCGCCGCGCAGCGCCTCGGCGGCGGCCGCGCCCCAGTCGGCGTACACGCCGTCGGCCCCGGCCAGGCAGACCACCCGCTGACCGGCGTAGGCGGCGACGAGCTCGTCGGCGTCCTTGGTCGGGCCGGCGACGTCGACCGCGACACCCCCGGCGGCGAACAGGTTGGTCGCGAACGTGGCCCGTGCCGTGTGCTGCGCGATCGGGCCGAGGGTCGCGAGGAACACGTGGTCGGCCGGCGGGTCGTCGCGCAACGCCTCGAAGCTGGCGCCGTACGGCCGCACGTCCGCGAACGCGTCGTCGCCCGCCCGCTCGGGCAGGGTCTCGGCGAGGTTCGGGAACTCCGTGAGCCCGGTGAGCGGGCGCTTGCGCGTGGCGACCTCGCGCTCGCGGCGCTCGACGGTCGCGGCGATCTCGGCGTCGAGGTCGGCGCCCTCCTCAAGGCGGCCGAACAGGTCCCAGGCCGCGCGGGCGAGGTCGTCGGTCAGCTTCTCGACGGCGTACGAGCCGCCGGCCGGGTCGGCGACCTTCGCGACGTGCGACTCGTCGACGAGCAGGTGCGAGGTGTTGCGGGCGATCCGGCGGCCGAGGCCCTCGGGGCGACCGAGCGGGCTGTCGAAGGGCAGCACCGTGACCGCGTCCGCTCCCCCGACGCCCGCGGCGAACGCGGCGACGGTGGTGCGGAGCATGTTCACGTAGGGGTCGTAGCGGGTCATCATCGGCCGGCTGGTGACGACGTGCTGGCGTTGCGTCAGGTCGTCGCCCGCCTCGCTCAGCTCCAGCACCCGCGCCCAGAGCCGGCGCGCGGCGCGCAGCTTGGCGATGGTCGGGAACTGCTCGTCGGTCGCGGCGTAGCGGAACTCCACCAGGGCGGCGGCCTCGTCGACCGGGATCCCGGCGCCGGTGAGCGCCCGGAGCGCCCGGACCCCGACCGCGAGCGAGTGCGCGAGCTCCTGCCCGTCGGAGGCGCCGCGGTCGTGCACCGTGGTGCCGTCGACGACCAGGGCGAGGGTGCCCGCGTCGCGGGCCAGGGTCGCGGCGGCGACGAGTACGTCGTCGGCTGCCGAGGCGTCGACACCGAGGTTGGTGCCGGCGGCGAGCTCGCGGCCACCGGCGTACTCGAGGAACGCGCGGGCGGCGTCGAGCGGGGCTGCCGGGGCGTCGAGGACGACGGGCGCCAGGTCGAGGAGGACACCGTCGAGGAGCGTCGCGAGGTCGGTGCCGTCGGTATCGAGCCACAGCGAGCTCACGCCGCCGTCGAGGTCGACCAGGGCCGCCTCGTTCACGGCCTTCGCCTCGCCCGCCCCGTGGTGCGCCCGGATGTCCCAGGCGCCGGCCCGGGTCGGCCGGCCGCTCGTCACCAGGTCGTCGAGGAGCTCGGAGGTGCCGAGCGGGGTGACCGCGATGCCGTCGAGGGTGGTGCGGCTCAGCTTCTCCCACACCACGCTGTCGGGGGCGTCGTCGCCGATCCGCCGCGACTTGCGGAGCACGGCGGCGGTGGCCGCCTCCCACTCCTCGCGGGTGTGCCGGTCCTCGGGAGCCGCCAGATCGAGCGTGCCCTGCGCGGGCTCGAGCTCCTCGGGCTCGGGGAGCCCACCTTCCACCTCGGTCATGGAGGGCACCTTAGGAGCGTTGCGTGGGGTCGGCCATGAAGTGTGACTTTTTCGATTGGAGGGCGGGTCCCAGGCGACGCAGGTTCATCACGGTATGCAGGCCAGTTGGCAGGTCCCACGGCGTACCCACCGTGGGAGGTGCCGGCTCGTCTGCATACCGTGATGAAGCCGCAGGAGCACCGCCTCGCTACGCCGCCAGGTCCGGCAGCCGCGCCTGCACCAGCTCGCGCTCCCGCTCGGCGATCCGCGAGCGCGCCGAGCCCAGCGTGAGCACCGGCGGGATGCCGGTGTAGACGAGCACCCAGACCGGCCAGAAGAAGCCGCTGCCGGCCAGCCACCACAGCAGGACGCACGCCGCCCCGGGTACGACGAAGATCGCCAGGTCACCGACCAGCTGCCGTCGGACGCCGGCGACGGCCAGTTCGCGCGCGACCCGCACGTCGAGGGCTCCGGACGGAGCATCGGGCGCCCGAGTCGGCTCGGCCGCCGGGACCAGGTCGGCGAGCAGCCCCAGCAGCTCGGCCAGGGTGGACGCCGAGGTCAGCGCGGCCGCCCGCGACTCCAGGTCGTCGACGCCGATCCGGCCCTCGGCGTACGCCTCGACGAACAGGCCGAGCACCAGCTCGCGGTCGGCGTCGGAGGTCCGCAGCCCGGCGTGCTCGCGCTGCCGCGGATCGTGGCGGAAGCCGCGCCAGAAGACGTCGTCGGACGTGCTCATCCCGCGCCCACGATCCGGGTGGGGTCGGAGGCGGCCGACGCCGGGTAGAACTCCTGCGGACAGGTCGCGGCCGCGCAGTCGCGATAGCGCAGGGTGAGCCGCCGCAGCGCGCCGAGCACCGCCTGCGAGTCCGGGTCGTCGACCAGGTTGCGCATCTCGTAGGGATCGCGACCTCGGTCGTACAGCTCCTCTCCCCCGCGGCGGAAGCGGACGTAGGTCCACCCGCCCACCCGGACCCCGGCGTAGAAGCGGCGGCGACCGTCCCTGCCCGGCCAGCCGGCGATCGGGACCACGCGCACCTGGTCGGGTGCGGTGACCCACGGCAGGATGTCGACGCCGTCGAGCGGGCGGGGCGGGCGGGCACCAGCGACGCCGAGGATGGTCGCGGCGAGATCCGGGTTGGTGACCGCCGTCCGGACCTCCCGACCCGCGGGCAGGCCGGGCCCGCGCATCAGCACGGGGATCCGGAGCGAGTCGTCCCAGTGGTAGAGCTTGCCGTTGAGGTTGTGGGCGTCGACGGCGAAGCCGTTGTCGGAGGTGAAGATGACCAGGGTCCGGTCCAGCTGGCCGGTCGCCCGCAGGGTCGTGAAGAGCTGTTCGACACCCCGGTCGAGGCCGTGAGCCGCCTCGATCCGCCGCTGGTAGACGATCCGCAGCGCCTTCTTCTCCAGCTTGCTGAACCGCCGGTGCGCGGGCGCGTCCGCCGCGGGCAGCGAGCTGGTGTCGTCGGGGAAGGAGTACGGCAGCTTCGGGATCTTGACGCGGCGGTGGCGCCCGCGGTCCTCCGGTGCCGGCACCGTCGTCTTCAGGTTGCCGGCATCGGTGCCCTCGTACAGGCGCACCGGATCGTCGGCCAGCTTCGGCCCGCCGACGTGCGGGGCGACGTAGTTGACCCAGGCGAACCAGGGCGTGCTCCCGCGGTCGCGGCGGATCATCGCCTGCGCGTGCCGGGTCATCACGTCGGTGGCGTAGCCCGGCGAGCGGACCACCGAGCCGTCGATGTTCATCCGCCGCCGCGTGAAGTGGTACGTCGAGGGGTCGATCGTCGCGCGCCATTCCGTCCAGCCCGGCGGTACGTCGAGCTCGGTGCCGTCCTTGCCGTAGCCGTTGAGGTACTTCCCGGTGAAGAGCGTGTCGTAGCCGGCGTCCTGGAGCGAGGTGGCCAGGGTGGCGTGGTCGTCGAACGCGGCGTACCCGCCGCGCGCACCCTCGACCGTGACGGCACCGTGGTTGTGGGCGTACTGGCCGGTCAGCAGCGAGGCCCGGGCCGGGACGCAGATCGGCGTCGGCGCGATCGCGTCGGCGAACGCGACGCCGCCCTTCCCCATCAGCCGGAGGACGTTCGGCAGGTACGGCAGGTCCCGCACGGCCAGGTCGTCGACCGTGACGAGCAGGACGTTCGGCCGGCCGGCCGGCCGCTGGTACGCCGGCGTCGGAGTCGGCGCGATCCGCACGGAGGTCGACGGGTCGGCCGGCTCACCTGAGCCACTCGGGTCGCCGGCGCCGCCCGTCGAACCCTCGATCCCCGTCACCGCCAGGGCACCCACGGCGAGCGTCGCCAGCAGCGCCCGCGCGGGCCGTCGCCGCACCCGTTCCCACCCGTCCACCGCAGCACCCGATCGAAGTCGTGTTGCTTGATTGCTTTAGAACACCTACCAGGACAGAACGGTAACGGACGGCAGCCACGCGCAGACCGTTCACACGACGTCAACCTCCGCGCCACCGGAGGGACCGCCGGGCGGGCGATCGTGGGGCTATGAGGGTCGCCCTGGTCACCGAGTCGTTCTATCCCGCGGTCGACGGCACCACGACCACGGTCAAGGCGGTCGCCGACCGGCTGATCGACATCGGCCACGAGGTGCGGATCATCGCGCCCGGGCCGGGGCTGTCCTGCTACCGCCGCAGCGAGGTGGTCCGGCTCCGGACGCTGGACAAGCCCGGCGGGCAGGTGCGCGACGCACTGGCGTCGTACCGCCCGGACCTGGTGCACGTGACGAGCCCCGGAACCGTCGGCCGCAAGGCGCTCAAGCACGCCGGGCGCCTGGGCATCCCGAGCGTGGTCGTCCAGCAGGCCCCCGTCGCGGACCTGGCGGCCGAACGCTGGCGGACGAAGGTCGCCGACCGCGCCGACCGGGTCCTCGTCACGGCACCGTGGATGCTCGACCGGGTCGCCGCCCTCGGCGTCGAGGCGGCGTTGTGGGAGCCCGGCGTCGACACCGACGCGTTCACCCCCGCCCTGCGTGACGCCTGGCTGCACGGCTCCTGGTCGCGGGCTCGCTCGCCGCAGGGCCCGCTCGTGACCGTCGGGTACGTCGGCAGCCTGCACCGTCGCCACGGAGTACGACGGCTGCCGGAGCTGAACGCGGTCCCGGGGATCCGTCCGGTGCTGATCGGCGACGGCCCGCAGCGGGCGTGGCTGCGAGCACGGATGCCGCAGGCCAAGCTGACCGGGACCCTGGCCACCGGCGACCTGACGGTGGCCCTGGCGACTCTCGACGTGCTCGTGCACCCGGGCACCGAGGAGACCTGCTGCCACGCACTGCGCGAGGCCGCGGCGAGCGGCGTACCCGTCGTCGCGCCGCGGGCCGGCGGCGCGCGCGACCTGGTCCGACCGCTGGAGTCCGGACTGCTCTACGACCCGGAGGCACCGCACGCGCTGGCCCGCGCGGTCGAGGCGGTAGCCGCCGACAGCCGGCGGGCCCTGCTCGGCGTCCGGGCCCGCGAGCTGGCCACCCGCGACTGGCGCAGCGCGGTCGACGAGCTGGTGGAGCAGCACTACGGTCCGCTCGGCCTCCGGGCCACCACCCCCGTGCCCCGCCGTCCGGGCTGAGCCGCCTGGGAGGGTCCCCCTTGGCCCCCGCACGTAGGATGGTGAGGCTGCCCTAAGTTGCGTCTCGTAGCGGTGTTTGTCACACCGCCTCCTGTCATTCGCGGGCGAGCGGGGCGGTAGCGTGGCCGCCGTGGCAACTCCGACACTCGTCAAGGGAGCGCGCTCGACCCGCTCCACGATCGCGCTGAAGCTGGCCATGGCCGTCAGCGGCCTGCTCTTCATCGGCTTCGTACTCGCGCACATGTACGGCAACCTCAAGGCGTTCTCGGGTGAGGAGGCGTTCAACGAGTACGCCCACCACCTCCGCGAGATCGGTGAGCCGATGCTTCCGCACAGCGGGCTGCTGTGGATCCTGCGTCTCGGCCTGATCGCCGCGGTCGTCGTCCACGTCGCCTGCGCGGCGGCCCTGTGGCGGCGCGCCAACAAGGCCCGCACGGTGAAGTACGCGGTGAAGAAGAACCAGAAGTCGTCGCTCTCCTCACGCACCATGCGCTGGGGCGGGCTGACGCTGCTGGCCTTCATCGTGTGGCACCTGCTGAACTTCACGATCGTCAAGGTCAACCCGAGCAACGGCGACACCGGTGGCGAGAACCCCTACGCCCTGATCGTCGACACCTTCGACCTGTGGTGGATGACGCTCATCTACCTCGTGGCGATGCTCGCCCTCGGCATGCACCTGCACCACGGCACGTTCAGCGCCATCCAGACCCTCGGCTTCACCAACACCGAGAAGTCCCGCGCCCGCGCCCGCGAGGCCGGCTGGGTCGTGGCGGTCGTCGTCGCCGGCGGCTTCTCGCTCGTCCCCCTGTTCGTACTCTTCGGCGTCATCACCAAGTAAGGGAAGGGATCGAACCCTCATGGCAGCCTCCGATCCGTCGCACACCACGCCCCTGAACTCGGCGCCGACGCAGATCTCCGACGACGCACGCGGCTACTACACCCTGGGTGAGCCGCTCGTCGACCCCGTCGCGCCGACCGGCCCGATCGGGGAGCGCTGGACCCAGCGCAAGTTCGACAACCGCCTGGTCAACCCGGCGAACCGCCGAAAGCTCGAGGTCATCATCGTCGGCACCGGCCTCGCCGGCGGCGCCGCCGCCGCGACCATGGGCGAGGCCGGCTACAACGTGAAGTCCTTCTGCTACCAGGACTCCCCGCGCCGCGCCCACTCGATCGCGGCCCAGGGCGGCATCAACGCCGCGAAGAACTACAAGGAGGACGGCGACTCGACGTTCCGTCTCTTCTACGACACCGTCAAGGGCGGCGACTACCGCTCGCGGGAGTCGAACGTCCACCGGCTCGCCGAGGTGAGCGTGAACATCATCGACCAGTGCGTCGCGCAGGGCGTCCCGTTCGCCCGCGAGTACGGCGGCCTGCTCGACAACCGCTCCTTCGGCGGCGTGCAGGTCTCCCGCACGTTCTACGCGCGTGGCCAGACCGGCCAGCAGCTGCTGATCGGCGCCTACCAGGCCATGGAGCGCCAGGTAGCCGCCGGCACGGTCAAGCAGTACACCCGGCACGAGATGCTCGAGGTCATCGTGGTCGACGGGAAGGCGCGCGGCATCATCGCCCGCGACCTCGTCACCGGCGAGGTCGAGACCCACCTGGCCGACGTCGTCGTACTCGCCACCGGTGGCTACGGCAACGTCTTCTTCCTCTCGACCAACGCGATGGGCTCCAACGTCACCGCGGCCTGGCGTGCGCACCGCAAGGGCGCCTACATGGCGAACCCCTGCTACACGCAGATCCACCCGACCTGCATCCCGGTCTCCGGCGACCACCAGTCGAAGCTGACCCTGATGTCGGAGTCGCTGCGCAACGACGGGCGGATCTGGGTCCCCAAGAACCCGGCCGACGCCGAGAAGGACCCGCGCGACATCCCCGAGGAGGACCGCGACTACTACCTGGAGCGGATCTACCCCTCCTTCGGCAACCTGGTCCCCCGCGACATCGCCTCGCGCGCCGCGAAGTACCAGTGCGACGACGGCAAGGGGGTCGGCCCGGCCGTCCGCGAGATCGACAAGGACGGCAACGAGAAGTTCGTGCGCCGCGGCGTCTACCTCGACTTCGCCGACGCCATCGCCCGGCTCGGCGAGGACGGCATCCGCGAGAAGTACGACAACCTCTTCGACATGTACGCCCGGATCACCGGCGAGAACCCGTACGAGACGCCGATGCGGATCTACCCCGCGGTCCACTACGTGATGGGCGGCCTGTGGGTCGACTATCACCTGCAGTCGAGCATCCCGGGCCTGTTCGTGACCGGTGAGGCGAACTTCTCCGACCACGGCGCCAACCGCCTCGGTGCCTCGGCGCTGATGCAGGGTCTGGCCGACGGCTACTTCGTGCTCCCGAACACCATCCGCGAGTACATGGCGGACGGCCCGTTCGAGAAGATCGACGAGTCGCACCCGGCGGTTGTCGAGGCACGCGCCCAGGTCGAGGACCGGGTCACGAAGTTCCTCTCCATCAACGGCACCCGCAGCGCCGACTCCTTCCACAAGGAGCTCGGCACCATCATGTGGGAGTACTGCGGCATGGAGCGCACCGAACCGGGTCTGCGCAAGGCGATCGACCTGATCCGGGAGCTGAAGGCGGCCTTCTGGTCCGACCTGAAGGTCCTCGGCACCGCCGACAGCCTCAACCAGAGCCTCGAGAAGGCCGGCCGGGTGGTCGACTTCATCGAGCTCGGCGAGCTGATGTGCATCGACGCCCTGAACCGGCGCGAGTCCTGCGGTGGCCACTTCCGGGCGGAGTCGCAGACCGAGGACGGCGAGGCGCTGCGCCAGGACGCCGAGTTCGCCTACGTCGCGGCCTGGGAGTGGGGCGGCGACGAAGGTCAGCCCGTGCTGCACAAGGAAGACCTGATCTACACCGCCATCGAGATGAAGCAGCGGAGCTACAAGTGAACCTCACCCTCAACATCTGGCGGCAGCCCGACGCGGTCACCGCTGGTGCCATGCACACCTACCAGCTCGCCGGCATCTCGGAGGACATGAGCTTCCTGGAGATGCTCGACGTCCTCAACGAGCAGCTCAACGCTACCGGCGAGGACCCGGTGGCGTTCGACTCCGACTGTCGCGAGGGCATCTGCGGCACCTGCAGCCTGATGATCAACGGTCAGGCGCACGGCCCGGAGGTCACCACGACCTGCCAGCTGCACATGCGCTCGTTCAAGGACGGCGACACCATCACCGTCGAGCCCTGGCGCGCCGACGCGTTCCCGGTGCTCAAGGACCTGGTCACCGACCGGAGCGCCTTCGACCGGATCATCCAGTCCGGCGGCTACATCTCGGCCAACACCGGCTCGGCCCCCGAGGCCAACTCGGTCCCGGCCCCCCGCGAGAAGGCGATGCGGGCGTTCAACGTCGCGACCTGCATCGGCTGCGGCGCCTGCGTGGCGGCCTGCCCCAACGGCTCGGCCTCGCTGTTCATGGGCGCCAAGATCACCCACCTCGGCGAGCTCCCCCAGGGCCAGCCGGAGCGCTACACCCGGGTCGTCGACATGGTGGCCCAGCACGACCACGAGGGCTTCGGCGGCTGCACCAACATCGGCGAGTGCACCGCCGCCTGCCCGAAGGAGATCCCGCTCGACGTGATCTCCCAGCTCAACAAGGACCTGCGGACCGCGATGAAGCAGGGCCGCTGATCCCACGCCGAGTCAGCAGAAACAGCGGGCCGAGTCAGCACTACAAGTGCTGACTCGGCCCGCTGTTTCTGCTGACTCGGCGTTTCAGGAGCGGTTGCGCTCGCGGAGGGACTTCAGGCCCAGGCGGCCGAGGACGACGCCGATCACGACGTTCACGACGATCAGCACGGTGTGCGCGACCCAGTAGCCGGTGGGCCGGTCCTCGCCCGAGGAGTGGGCGTTCCAGAGGTTGCGGGTGAAGGTGGCGTAGGTGACGAAGTTCCACACCGCCACCCCGACGAGCAGCCAGCCGTGCCGGCGTTCGAGCTTCACGAGTCGTTCTCCTTGACCTTGCGTACGACGGCGGCGACCGCAGCCCCCGCGACGGCCCCCGCGGCGAAGGCCGCTCGGCCGGTCGGCCGGCCGTCGTCACCATTGTCCACCTCGTCGAGCGACGGCATCCGGGGGCCCTGCACGGGCTCCGCCGGCTCGACCCAGCGCGACTCCCGCGCCTCGACGGTGGTGTAGGCCCAGGACGCGGCGTACAGGATGACCCGCGAGGTGTAGTTCATCCACACCACCAGGACCAGCGCGATGCCGAACGCCTGGAAGGCCGGCTGGTTCCTGGTCGCCTCCAGCAGCACCCCGGACAGCTGCTTGAGCAGCTCGAAGACGACGCCACCGACCAGCGCGCCGGACCAGAGCGAGCGGCGCGGCACCCGCGGGTCGGCGAGCAGCCGGAACATCAAGAAGAACAGGGCGGCGTTGGCCGCCAGGCCCAGCCCGATCGTGAGCAGCTTGACCAGCCAGCCGAGCTCGGCACCGAGGCCGAGCCAGGCGAGCACGTCGTCGGAGAAGCCCGCCAGGAACCCCGTGGCCGCCACGGCGACGAGCAGTACGACGCCGAGCACCACCAGCGCGACCAGGTCCCGCAGCTTGCCGGCCACGAACCCGGGCTGCTCGCGGTCCGGCGTCTCGAAGACGACCAGCAGCGCGTCGCGCAGCGCCGAGATCCAGCCGAGCCCGGAGTAGAGGACGCCGACGAGACCGAGGATCGCCGCCCACCCGGAGAAGGTGCGGATGTCGTCGAGGGAGACCTGGTCCTCACGGTTCCCGACGATGCCCGGCACCACCGAGTTGATCGTCTGGGCCAGGTCGGGGTCCGGGCCGTCGTACAGGCTCGAGAGCCGGCCGAGAACGAAGACGGCGAGCGCCAGGATCGGGAAGAACGACAGGAAGGCGAAGTAGGTGACGGCGCCGGCCTGCTGGGCGGCCTTCACGGCACCGAAGTGCTCCTGCATGAGCACCACGTGGTCGATGCCCGGCCGCCGCCGGCGTACGTCGGCGACCTTCGCGGTGACGCGCGCTGAGATCGCCGGCATGGCTGGCTACCGCCTCGTGGGATGGGGATGCTTCAGGGTGAACTGACTGGTGGGTTGCCAGCCGCTGTCCTGGTCATGCACGTAGAGGTGGAACTCGTCGACCGCGAACTCGCACTCGAACCCCGCGAGCTCGCGGAAGGCCTGGTCGAGCAGCTCGTCGTCCAGGTGATGGGCGACGGTCACGTGCGGGTGGTACGGGAAGTCCAGGGGTACGTCGAGCGGGCCGCGGCGTACGGCGGAGGCCAGCTGCTCGCAGTGCGAGATGCCCTCGGCCAGGGTCACGAACACCACCGGCGAGACCGGCCGGAAGGTGCCGGTGCCGCGCAGGTGCACGCGGAAGCCGTCGAAGTCCGCGGCGACATCAGCGAGGTGGCCCTCGATGTCACGCCGCTCCGTGTCGCTCACCTCGGTGGGCGGCACCAGGGTGACGTGCGTGGGGATCATCGTGGCGGTGCGGTCGCCCAGGGCCGTGCGGTAGTCCTGGAGCTCAGTGGCCCAGGGCTCGGGGATCGCGACGGCAACACCGATGGTCGGCATGGCTCGACCCTACTGAGCCGGGGCGACGAACCCGACCCGCTGGTAGACGTCGCGCAGCGTCGCCTCCGCAACCTCGCCCGCCCGCTCGGCGCCCTGCTTCAGGACGGCGCTCAGGTGGGCCTGGTCGTCGAGCAGCTCCAGGGTCCGCTCGCGGAACGGCGTGACGAACTCGACCACGGCCTCGGCGAGGTCCTTCTTCAGGTCGCCGTACCCCTTGCCGGCGTACTGCTCGGCGAGGTCCTGTACGCCGGTGCCGGTCAGCGCGGAGAAGATCGTCAGCAGGTTGGAGACCCCGGGCTTGGTCTCGGGGTCGAAGCGGACCTCGGCCTCGGAGTCGGTGACCGCCGAGCGGATCTTCTTGGCGCTGACCTTGGGGTCGTCGAGCATCTCCACGATCCCGGCCGGCGACGACGCCGACTTCGACATCTTCGAGGTGGGGTCCTGGAGGTCGGCGATCTTGGCGGTCGACTTCAGGATGTACGGCTCGGGCAGCCGGAAGGTCTTCTTGTAGCGGTGGTTGAACCGCTGGGCCAGGTCGCGGGTGAGCTCGAGGTGCTGGCGCTGGTCCTCGCCGACCGGCACGTAGTGCGGCCGGTAGAGCAGGATGTCGGCCGCCTGGAGGATCGGGTAGGTGAACAGCCCGACGCTCGCGGCGCCCTCGCCGCCCTTGGCGGACTTGTCCTTGAACTGGGTCATCCGGCGGGCCTCGCCGAAGCCGGTCAGGCACTGCAGCACCCAGCCGAGCTGCGGGTGGGCCGGCACCTGGGACTGGATGAAGATCGCGGAGCGCTCCGGGTCGATGCCCATCGCCAGCAGCTGCGCGGCCGCGCGCAGGCACCGCTCCCGCAGCACCTTCGGGTCCTGCTCGAGGGTGATCGCGTGCAGGTCGGCGATGAAGAAGAACGGCTCGTGGTCGCGCTGCAGGTCCACCCACTGACGCAGCGCGCCGAGGTAGTTGCCGAAGTGGAACGAGTCGGCCGTCGGCTGGATGCCGGAGAGCACGCGCGGCCGGGCGCCGCCCGAGGCCTGCGTGGGTACGGCGACGTCCGGCTGGGTGGTGGTGGACATGGGAGGCATTCTTCCCGATCGCACCCGCCGAGGCGTGCACGGGCCCTACGCTGGCGCCTCCCCGACAACGGAGCACCCGTGAGCGTCCCGCAGCCGCCGTGGCCACCGCCGTACCCCCGGCCCGCCGACCGGTGCCATCCCCCGGAGCACGGCGACCCCGGCGCCTGGTCGCACAGCGGCCCGCCGCCCCAGGCCCCGAGCACCTTGGCGGTGGGCGTCATCGTCCTCGCCCTGCTCCTGACCGCCGTGCAGGTGTCGATCGCCGTCGCTGCTTGGCCGGCTGGCGAGACCTACCGGCAGGCGGCGCGCGACGGGCTGGCTCCGTCGGACGTCTTCACGGTGTACGACGGTCTCACCGTCCTGCTGTTCCCCACGCTGGTGGGCTGCTACGTGGTGAGCTGCCTGTGGCTCCAGCGGTGTCGCGCCAACCTCGACCGGTTCGCCCCGCACCTCGACCACGCGCGCAGCCCCATCTGGACGTGGCTGGGCTGGTGGGTGCCGGTGGTGTCGCTCTGGTTCCCCTACCAGGTCGTGCGCGACGCGCAGCACGACCACTCGACCGCGCCGCGGGTGTGGCTCGGCTGGTGGTGGGCCGGCTGGCTCGGTTTCTTGTTCCTGTCACAGGGCACGGCTCCCCTGACGAGCTCCTCGGACGCCATCGACGAGACCCTCGCGAGCGCGCTGCCGGTGCTGGAGACGATGGCGGCGGTCGCCCTGGTGGTCGCGCTGGTCCCCTGGGTGGGTGTCGTGCGCCGTACCACCGCCGCGCAGCGCCGGCTCGTCGAGCCGCGCTGACCGGTCCGAATCCGGTTTGCCGACGCCCCCGTCGTCGGTGAGGGTTGGGCCCATGCCCGCCCCCACCCTCACCGACGGCACCGTGACGATCCGCGCCCACCGCCCCGACGACGCGCCGGGCTCCTTCGAGCAGAGCCAGGACCCGGAGTCGCAGCGGTGGACGACCGTGCCGGTGCCGTACGCGATGAGCGACGCGGAGACGTTCGTCGGCGAGATCATGCCGCGAGGCTGGGCCGACGGGTCCGAGTGGGGCTTCGCGATCGAGTACGACGGCCGCTACGCCGGGACCGTCTCGCTGCGCGACGAGGGGCAGGGCCGGGCGGAGATCGCGTACGGCGCCCACCCGGCCGTCCGCGGCACCGGGGTCGTCGAGCGGGCGCTGCGGCTGCTCCTGGAGTGGGGCTTCGCCGAGCGGGGGCTGCGGACCGTCTTCTGGATGGCGCACACCGGCGACTGGGCCTCCCGCAAGGTCGCCTGGCGGCTCGGCTTCTCCTGCGACGGCACGCTGCGGCACTGGGCGCCGCAGCGCGGCGAGCTCCGCGACGTGTGGGTCGGCACCCTGCACCGCGACGACCCGCGCGAGCCGCGCACCACCTGGCTGCCCTGTCCGGTCATCGAGTCGCGCGGGCTGCGGCTGCGGCCGATCACCGCCGCCGACGCGCCTCGCATCCAGGAGGCCTGCAGCGAGGAGCGCACCCAGCACTGGCTCGGCCAGCTGCCGGCGCCGTACACGCTCGAGGAGGCGGAGGCCTACGTCGAGGCCCGCACCGCGATGCTCGCCGACGGCCGCGGCGAGACCTGGGCGGTGACCGAGGCCGGCGACGACCGGATCCTCGCCGACATCGGGTGGTTCAACCACACCGTGGGTGTGGCGTGCGAGATCGGCTACTGGGCCCATCCCGACGCCCGGGGCCGCGGGATCACCACCCGCGCGCTCGCGGTCGTCACCGACCACGTCTTCGCCACCCTCGGCGTGCAGCGGGTCACCTGCTTCGCAGCCGTCGAGAACACCGCGTCGCGCCACGTCATCGAGGCCAACGGCTTCCGCCAGTACGGCGTCGAGCGCCTCGGCGCGATGGTCCGCGGCGGCCGTGCCGACCTGGCGCTGTACGACGTGCTGGCCGCGGAGTGGGCGGCCCGCTGACGGGTCAGGCTGGGGCGTGCTCGCGCCGGTGGCTGAGCGCCGACCACAGCAGGATCCCCACGCCGAGGACCGACAGTGCGGCGCCGACGAGGGCCGGCGAGCGGTAGCCGTACCCGGCCGCGATCACGACGCCGCCGAGCCAGGCGCCGAGGGCGTTGGCCGTGTTGAGCGCGGCATGGTTCATCGCGGCGCCGAGCGTGATGGCGTCGCCGGCGACGTCCATCAACCGCAGCTGCAGGTTGGTGACGAGGATCGAGCCGATCGCGGTGATCGAGAAGACGACCGGCAGCAGCCACCAGCCGTAGGGCGCGACCGCCCAGAAGACCAGCATGATGACGGCGGATCCGATGCCGGACCACAGCAGCGACCGGAAGACCGACCAGGCCGCGAGCTCGCCCGCGAGCCAGGTGCCGCCGACCATGCCGAGACCGAAGGCGAGCAGGAAGATCGGTACGTCGCCCTCGCTCAGCCCGGCGACGTCGGTGACCGTGGTGGCGATGTAGGAGTAGACGGCGAACAGCCCACCGAAGCCGATCGCGCCCGCGGCCATCGTCAGCCAGACCTGCCGGCGGGCGAAGAACTCGCGGGCCTCCTTGCGGCCGGTGGCCTCCTTGTCGCCCGGCACCGACGGCACGAACGCCAGGACCAGCACGATCGTCACCAGCGCGATGCCGGAGGTCATCAGGTACGCCGCGCGCCAGCCGAGGCCCTGACCGACCCAGGTCGCGGCGGGCACGCCGACCACGTTGGCGAAGGACAGCCCGAGCATCACGCTGGCCACCGCCCGACCGCGGTGCCGGGGCTCGGCGAGGCCGGCGGCGACCAGGCTGGCGACGCCGAAGTACGCGCCGTGCGGCAGCCCGTCGAGGAAGCGGGCGAAGGTGAGCATGCCGTAGCCGGTGGCGGCCGCGCTGAGCAGGTTGAAGAGGCCGTACGCCGCCATCAGGCCGACCAGCAGCCCGCGCCGCGGCAGCCTCGCTGCGAAGAACGACAGGATCGGGACGCCGACGACGACGCCGAGGGCGTACGCCGAGATCACGTGGCCGGCCTTCGGCTCCGAGACGCCGATGCCCTCGGCGATCTGCGGGAGCAGGCCCATGGTCACGAACTCCGTCGTGCCGATCGCGAACCCGCCGACCGCGAGCGCGAGCACCGCCAGCACGAACCTTCGACCACCGAGCTCGGGGGTCGGTGCTGCGGTCGTGGCGGGCGCGGTCGTCGTCATGATCGCTTTCGGTCGGGAGCGGGCGGGCTCATCGTCCAACCAGCACCCGTCGATCGGCTATTCCAGGAAGTCCCGCACGCGCGGGGTGACGTTCGTCGCGAACTCCTCGAAGAAGCCGTGCCGACCACCCTCGTGCAGGTGCAGCACGGCACCGGGAATCCGCTCGGCCAGCAGCGGCGCGTTCGCGGTGGCCACCATCCGGTCGTCGGTGCCGTGCAGCACCAGCGTCGGCGCGGCGATCCGGGGCAGCAGGTCCCAGGCGTCGTGCCGGCCGCTGGCCCGCAGGTGCGCGCGACTCTCCGCCGCGGTCGTCGTGCGGTCGCCGAACAGCAGGCTCTCCTCGGGCCGGTGCGGCCAGGCGTCGGTGTAGAAGAGCTCGCGCAGGGTCGCGCGCCGGTGGGCCGGGTCGGGGTGCGCGAGCTCGCGTCGTACGACGCTGTCGCGCTCCTGCGCGTGCTTGCCGCCGGGCGAGGTGCAGGCCAGCACCAGCCGGCCGACCAGCTCCGGGTGCTCGGCCGCCAGCACCTGGGCGACCCGGCCGCCCATCGAGGTGCCGTACACCGCGACCGGCCCGCCCCCGAGGTGCTCGACGACCGCGGCCGCGTCGTCGGCGAAGAGCCGCGTCGACCACTCCCCCACGGTCCCGCGGCTGTCACCGGTGCCGCGCTGGTCGATCGTGACCGTGCGCCACCGGTCCTCGAAGCCGCCGCGGACCAGGTCCCACCAGTGGTGGTTGTTGGCCTGCCCGGCCAGCAGCAGCAGGGTCGGGCCGTCGGCCGGCCCGGCCACCTGGACCGCCAGCTCGAAGCCGTCAGACATGGTGACCCTCAGCTCCAGCACCCGCGCGACGCTACGCGGTCGAGTCGTGTCCCCTGGCGGTCGAGTCGGGAATCCGTGACGGACTCGACCACCAGAACTCCCTACTCAACGGTCAGGGGACACGACTCAACCGGCTAGGTGGGCCCAGGCGGAGGACAGGTCGCGCCACGGGCCGATGGCGGCGACCTCGCCGTCGACGAGCACCACCACCCGGTCCGCCTGGGCCAGCGCGGCCTGCTTGGACGTGGCGCCGAGGACCGTGGTGCCGCGCTCGCGCAGGGCCTTCCAGAGCTCGATCTCGGTGCCGGCGTCGAGGGCGCTGGACACGTCGTCGGCGAGCAGCAGCTCGGTGTCGGCCGCGAGCGCCCGGGCGAGCGCCAGCCGCTGCACCTGGCCGCCCGAGAGCCGGACGCCGCGGTGCCCGACGATCGCGTCCGGACCACCGGCCTCGGCGACGTCGGCCTCCAGCCGGGCGTCGGCGATGGCCCGCCCGAGAGGACGCTCGTGACCGAGCCGCACGTTGTCGGCGAAGGTGCCGGAGAGCACCCGGGGCACCTGGGCGATGTGGGCGACCTGGCCCGGGCGCAGGAACGTCTGGGCGTCCTCGACCTCGGAGCCGTTCCACCGGATCGAGCCGGTGTGCTCGACCAGCCCGGCGAGCGCGGCGAGCAGGCTGGACTTGCCGGAGCCGACCTGGCCGAGGAGCAGCACCAGCTCACCGGAGCGCAGCGTCAGGTCGACGCCGACCACCCCGCGGGTGCCGTCGTCGTGGACCGCCGCGACCCCCTGCAGGGTCAGCTCGCGCAGCGGCACCCGCTCGGTCGGAGCCGGTGTGGGCGCGGCACCGCTCACCAGGTCGACTCCCGGCGGCAGGTCCATCAGGTCGACCCCACCGGCCAGCCGGCTGGTGGCCTGCTGCCAGGAGCGGGTGCCGGGGGCCTCGGTGATCACCGCGCCGGCGACCCGGCCGAACCAGTCGAAGCCGTTGACGGCGTTGGCCACCAGCAGCGCGGTGGCCAGGCCCCAACCGCCGGAGAAGAAGAGTGCCCAGGCGGCGACCACGCCCGCCTGCACCATCACGACGGGGACCCCGTCGAGGACGGCCTGGACCCGGTGCTCGCGGACCGCGGCGTCCACCCGGCCGCCGTCGACCCGGCGCAGGTGGGCGTGCACGTCGGGGGTGGCGGCGGCCAGCTTGACCGTGCGCGCCGACTCCAGCGCGGAGACCAGGGAGCGGCCGAACCGGGCCCGGGCCGCGGACGACGCCGTGGCCGAGCGACCGGCGACCGGCCGGCCGGCCGTGGAGGCCAGGGCGGAGGCGACCATCACGGCCAGCAGCACTCCACCGGCCAGCAGGCTGCCGCCGAGGATCGCGGTGACCACCACGATCGCGAGGCCGTTGAGGAAGTCGACCCACCGGTCGGCATAACGGGCGAACCGGTCGGCGTCCATGGCCCGAGCGACGACCTCGCCGGGCGGGGTGCGGGCGAGCCGGTGCTGCTCGGTCTGGCCGGCGAGGACCGACATCCGGACCCGGAGCATCACCTCGACCCACCAGCGGGGGTAGCGGACGAACGCGCCGGCGAGCAGCAGCGGGGCCGCGAGCAGGGAGACGACCAGGCCCACGGTGAGCAGCACCGGCTCCCGGCCGGCCTGCAGGTCCTCGACGATGCGGCCCCAGACCAGGCCGGTGACCGCGCCGTACGCCCCGACGACGGCGGCCATCAGGAACAGCACCGCACCCACCACGCCCCAGCGCGGCTCGACCAGCAGGGCCCGGGTGATGCCGTGGGTCAGCGTCGAGCCGTCCGGCACCTCGGGCAGGACCGGCGGCGGGCCGGAGCGGCGTACGCCGCCGACGGCGCTCGCGGGCTCGTCGGTGGGGTCTTCGACCTGCTCGGGGCCGCCTGCGTCGAGCAGGTCGCGGAAGTGACCGGGACGCGAGGCGAGCAGCTGACGGGGTCCCTGCTGGACCACGCGACCGGACTCGAGCACCGCCACCAGGTCGGCCCGGCTCACCGTCGAGAGCCGGTGCGCGACCAGGACGCCGGTGCGACCGGCCAGCAGGCGGTCGGAGGCCCGGACCACGCGCGCCTCGGTGAGCGGATCCATCCGCGCCGTCGCCTCGTCGAGGACCACCACCCGCACGTCGCGCACGAGCAGCCGCGCGAAGGCGACCAGCTGCTCCTCCCCCGCCGACAGGGTCGTGCCACCGGGTCCGAGCACGGTGTCGAGACCGTCCGGGAGACCGGCGACCCAGTCGGCGAGCCCGAGCTCGGCCACCGCGTCCGCGATCGTGGTCCGCGGCAGGTCGGAGAAGAGGGCGATGTTCTCGGCGAGCGTGCCGGCGAGGATCTCCGTGCGCTGGGTGACCACCCCGACCGCGGCCCGCAGCTGCTGGAGGTCGAGGTCGAGTACGTCGACGCCGCCGAGCAGGACGCTCCCGGGCTCCGGGTCGACGGCGCGGGAGAGCAGCGAGGCCAGCGTGGACTTGCCGGAGCCGGTGCGCCCCACCAGCGCGACGGTCTGGCCGGCCGGCACGCTCAGGTCGACCTCCCGCAGCGCGAAGGTGCCCTCCGTGTAGGCGAAGTGCAGGTCGCGCAGCTCGACACCCAGGCTGCCGTCGGGCAGCGGCCGCCCGCCGGCCGGCTCCGGCTCGGCGCCGAGCATCTGGCGCAGCCGCACGAGCGCGCCGACCCCGGCCTGCAGATCGGGCAGGTGTCGGGCGACCTGGTCGATCTGGCCGACGAACATCGTCGTCACCAGGAACAGCGTCACCAGGCGCGGCACCGACAGGTCGCCGGCCGCGGTCAGGGCGACGCCGACCACCCCGACGCCCGCGAGCAGGCCGTGCAGCAGGAGCCCGGCCCGGCGGGCCAGCCGGGTCTCGACGGCGAGCACCCGGGCGAACAGGTCGTGCACGCGCGCCGACAGCTCGCTGAGGCGGCGTACGACGTGGGCCTGGCCGAGGCTGGTGCGCAGGTCGTCGCGGCCGGTGACGCCCTCCTCCATCGCCGCCGCGTGGTCGGTCCAGGCCATCTCCTCGACGACCTTGCGACGGGAGATCTCACCGAGCAGGGGCCGGACCACCACGAAGGTCACGGCGCCCACGACCGGGAAGAGGAACCACGCCGGCCACCACGTCACGCCCGCGACGATCCACATCGGCACCGTAGTGAAGGCGGTGCGCATGGCGTCCCAGAGCTGGCGACGGACCAGGGTGCCGACCTCGTGGGTGTCGTCGTCGACGCGGTCGAGCACCTCGCCGACGGCCTGCTCGGAGAGCATGGCCAGCGGTTGGTGCAGCGCCGCTTCGAGCAGGTCGGCGCGCAGCTGCCCCTCGGCCCGGTCGGACACCCCCGCCCAGGCGGTGCGGCCGATGGTGTCGAGCACGGCGGCGCCGACCACACAGAGGGCGAGCATCCCGACCAGCCGTCCGGTGGGGTCCTCGGCGAGGCGACCCGCCACGACGGTGCCGAGGGTCTGCCCGATCGCGGAGATCATCGAGGCCACGAGCGCGGCGATCGCGATGCCGGAGCGGAGCCGTCGCCAGCCGACGCGGCGCCGCGGATCCGGCGTCGACAGGACCGGTGCGGCGGGGTGGGAGACCTCGGTGAGGGCTGCGGTGCTCATCACCGACGACGGTACGACGCCCCACCGACCGTCCACGACGGGTTTTCGCGTGTCATGTGGCGCACGTCATACGATCTGGCGCCCCTGATAGCCAGGGCGGATGACGTCCGGCGCCGGCAGCGACTCGCCGGACGACGTCCTCAGCCGTCGGCCAGCAGCTGCTCGCGCAGGATGTCGGCGTGCCCGCAGTGCTGGGCGAGCTCGCGGAGCACGTGGAGGTAGACCCAGCGCAGCGGCAGCGGCCCGCGCCGGTTGCCGGGCACGCGGTCGTCGAGCCCGAGGTCGGCGGTGGCCCGCCGCGAGGCCGCGCACACCGCGAGGTAGCGCTCGCGCACCGCCGCGATCGTGTCGTCCGCGGCCAGCACGAACGACTCGTCCGGGGTCGCCGGGATCCCGATCTCGGCGCGCGAGCGGGAGGTGATCGCCTCGTCGAACCAGACCTGCTCGACGAAGGTGACGTGCTTGACCAGGCCGAGCAGCGTCGTACGCGACGGCACCAGCGAGCGCCGGGCCTGCTCCTCGCTCAGCCCGTCCAGGCAGGAGGCGAGGGCGGCCCGGTGCTCATCGACGAAGAACTCGAACTGGCGCTGGGCCGGAGCGTCGATCACGTCCTCGGCGAAGGTGGGCGGAAACGTGGGCACGGCCCACATCGTCGCACGACCCGTCAGCCGACGACCTGGACCTCCGACTGGATCGCCAGCAACCCGCCCGAGCCGGGCGCGCAGGGGCGACCGGCGTACTCCGACCCGGCCACCTCGACCAGGCTGCCGGTCGCCCGGACCTCCTGGCCGGCCCGGACGGCCGCGTCGTTGTCGGGGTCGTAGACCGTCAGCGTGCCGCCGGCGCTGACCCGGGCCGCGTAGCCCGCGGGCCACGCCACCGAGGCGAGGCCGTCGGCGGACCTCAGCACCGGACAGTCCCCCTCACCCTTCTCCAGGACCCCGATGATCTGCTCGGCGCCAGCCGGCTGGCCGGACCGCCACGAGGAGACCAGCAACGGGGCCGTGCTGCCCTGGATGTCGCTGTCGTCGTAGTTCCACACCACGAGCCCGAAGAGCCCGGCCGCGATCAGGACCGGCACGACCACCGCGGCGACGTACCCCCTGGTGGAGAGGGCACGCCGCCCGTACGACGGGTCGGGGCGATACGGCCCCTCGGCCTGCTGGTCGGCGTGCTGGGAGGTCATCAGGCTAGCGTCGCGAGCGCCTCGTTGAGCGTCGACGACGGGCGCATGACGGCCTCGGCCTTGGCGTCGTCGGGCTGGTAGTAGCCACCGATGTCGACCGGGCTGCCCTGCACGCCGTTGAGCTCGCCGACGATCTTCTCCTCCTGCGAGGTCAGCGCCTCGGCGAAGGGCTTGAACGTCGCGGCCAGCGCGGCGTCGTCGGACTGCTGCGCGAGCTCCTGGGCCCAGTAGAGCGCCAGGTAGAAGTGCGAGCCGCGGTTGTCGATGCCGCCGATGCGCCGCGTCGGGGACTTGTCGTTCTCCAGGAACGTGCCGGTCGCGCGGTCGAGGGTGTCGGCCAGCACCTGCGCACGCGGGTTGCTGTCGAAGCCCGCGAGGTGCTCGAACGACGCCGCCAGGGCGAAGAACTCGCCGAGGCTGTCCCAGCGCAGGTAGTTCTCCTTGACCAGCTGCTGCACGTGCTTGGGCGCCGAGCCGCCGGCGCCGGTCTCGAAGAGGCCGCCGCCGTTCATCAGCGGGACGACCGAGAGCATCTTGGCCGAGGTGCCGAGCTCGAGGATCGGGAACAGGTCGGTGTTGTAGTCGCGCAGCACGTTGCCGGTGACCGAGATGGTGTCCTCGCCCTTGCGGATCCGCTCCAGGGAGTACGCCGTCGCAGCGGCCGGCGCCATGATCTCGATGGTCAGGCCGTCCGTGTCGTGCTCGGGCAGGTACTTCTTCACCAGCCCGATCAGGTTGGCGTCGTGGGCGCGGGACTCGTCGAGCCAGAACACGGCCGGTACGCCGGTCGCGCGGGCGCGGGTGACGGCGAGCTTGACCCAGTCGCGGATCGGCGCGTCCTTGGTCTGGCAGGCGCGCCAGATGTCACCGGGCTGCACGTCGTGGGAGATCAGCACCTCGCCGGCGCCGTTGGTCACCTGGACGGTGCCGGCGGCCGGGATCTCGAAGGTCTTGTCGTGGGAGCCGTACTCCTCGGCCGCCTTGGCCATCAGGCCGACGTTGGGCACCGAGCCCATGGTGGCCGGGTCGAAGGCGCCGTTGGCGCGGCAGTCGTCGAGGACGGTCTGGTAGACGCCGGCGTAGGAGGAGTCCGGGATCACCGCGAGGGTGTCGGCCTCCTCGCCGTCGGGGCCCCACATGTGGCCCGAGCTGCGGATCATGGCCGGCATCGAGGCGTCGATGATGACGTCGCTCGGGACGTGCAGGTTGGTGATCCCCTTGTCGGAGTCGACCATCGCGATCGCCGGGCCGTCGGCGAGGCCCTGCTGGACGGCGGCCTTGATCGCGTCGCCCTCGGGCAGGCTGCCGACCGCGTCCAGCAGCGCGCCCAGGCCGTCGTTCGGGGAGATGCCGGCCGCGGCCAGCTGCTCGCCGTACTGCTCGAAGAGGGTGGGGAAGAACGCCTGCACGACGTGGCCGAAGATGATCGGGTCGGAGACCTTCATCATCGTGGCCTTCAGGTGGGCGGAGAAGAGCACGCCCTCGGCCTTGGCCCGGGCGATCTGCTCGGTGAGGAAGCGGCGCAACGCGGCGACGTCCATGAACGTGCCGTCGACGACCTCGCCGGCCAGCACCTTGACGCCGCTCTTGAGCACGGTCTCGGTGCCGTCGACACCGACCAGGGTGATCGTGAGGGTGTCGTCGGTGGGGATCACGACGGACAGCTCGTTGGAGAAGAAGTCGTGCTCACCCATGGTCGCGACGTTGGTCTTCGAGTCGGCGGTCCACTTCCCCATCCGGTGCGGGTGGGCCTTGGCGTAGTTCTTGACCGAGAGCGGCGCGCGGCGGTCGGAGTTGCCCTCGCGCAGCACCGGGTTGACGGCGGAGCCCTTGACCTTGTCGTACTTGGCGACGACCGCCTTCTCCTCGTCGCTCTGCGCATTCTCGGGGTAGTCGGGCAGGTCGTAGCCCTTCTCCTGCAGCTCCTTGATCGCGGCGCGGAGCTGCGGGACGGAGGCGGAGACGTTGGGCAGCTTGATGATGTTGGCCTCGGGCTTGGTGGCCAGCTCACCGAGCTCGCCCAGCGCGTCGTCGGCCAGCCCGAACTGGGCCAGGATGCGCGCCGCGACCGAGATGTCGCGGGTCTCCACCTCCACGCCTGCCTGAGCGGCGTACGCCTGGATGATCGGCAGGAAGGAGTACGTCGCGAGAAGCGGCGCCTCGTCGGTGTGGGTGTAGATGATCGTGGCCATGGTGCAGCGACTCCTGAACTGGGAGGAAGTTTCTCGACGTCAAGATACCTGACTGGTCCGTCTCCTTCACCTTGACATCCGTCCGGCACCGCGGCAAACGTCGGTCGAATCGATAGAGTTCTTCCCGCCCGGACCTGCCGGGAACCGTCTCGAGGAGCCAGCCATGACCGATCCCGCCCCCGACGTCAACGACGTCGCCGAGGCGCCGCCGGCGCCGACCGTCCTGCAGAAGGTGGTCGCCGAGGTGATCGGCACCTTCGTGCTCGTCCTCTTCGGCTGCGGCGCCGTCGCCTACGCCAACGCAAGCGACTCCTTCACCATCGTCGGCACCGCCCTGGCCTTCGGCCTGGCCGTGCTGGTGATGGCCTACGCCGTCGGTCGGATCTCCGGCGGCCACTTCAACCCGGCCGTCTCGGTGGCCGCCGCCGTCGGCGGCCGGATCTCCTGGCGCGAGGTGCCCGTGTACGTCGGCGCCCAGCTCGCCGGGGCCGTCGTCGGCGGCGCGGTGCTGCTCGCGCTGGTCCAGGGCTTCGACTTCTACGACGTCGACCGGTTCGGGCTCGGCCAGAACTCCTTCGGCGACGAGGGCAGCGGCTACGCCTGGTGGGCGGCGTTCCTGCTGGAGTTGGTGCTGACCGCCATCTTCGTCTTCGTGATCCTCGCCGTCACCGACGCCCGCAACGAGCACCCGGCGCTGGCACCGCTGGTCATCGGCTTCACGCTGACCGCCGTGCACCTGGTCGCGATCCCGGCCACCGGCACCTCGGTCAACCCGGCCCGCTCGATCGGCCCGGCCCTGTTCGCCGGCGGCGACGCGATCCTCCAGCTCTGGCTCTTCATCCTGGCCCCGCTGCTCGGCGCCCTCGTCGCCGGTTTCGCCTACCCCGCGGTGTTCGGCCACGCCGGCGACCCGGTCCCCGGCTCCGGGCTCCGCTTCCCGACCCGCACCACCCCCGCCGCGGTGCCCGGGTACGGCGCGACCGACCAGTACCAGCAGCAGTGGAACCAGCAGGTCTGGAGCGGCGAGCCGATCATCCAGGACGGCTGGCAGTGGGACCCCTACGCCCAGCAGTGGATCCCCGCCCCGCAGCCCGGCGCCGCACCGGCGGCGCCTGCCGACCCGAGCAGCCAGACGCCCGGCTCGGCTCCCGGCCAGACTCCCGACCAGAGTCCCGGCTCCACCGCCACGCCGCCGTCGACGGACGAGTCGGGTCCCGACGACGGTCACACCCAGTTCCGGCCGCCGCCGGCCTAGGTTCCGCTGGGAGCTACCGCTCGTAGGTCCCGGTGGCGGTCACGATCCGCACCAGCCCCGTGCCCTTCTCGTACGTCGCCACCGTGTCGGCGCCGGGTCGGGCCGGGTCGCTGGTCGTGATCTCGACGGTGTCGCCCTCCAGCGCGGTGATCTCGGCCCGCTCCTCGACGACGCCCTCGTCGTACGCCGTGCGGTAGCCGTCGCCGAAGCGCGGGGTGGCGGGCACGAACAGCCCCGGCTCGGCCCCCTCGACGAAGCGCCACACGTTGCCCTCGTCGTCCTGGGCGAGGAGGTACGACGCGTCGCCGACCCTCAGGCTCGTGACGCTCACGCCGCCGAGCGTCGTCGGCGCCTCGTCGACCGCGAGGACCAGCTCTCCTCGGGGACCGGTCAGCGTCGTACTCGTCCCCGGTTCCAGGGCGAGCCAGGGGTTGTCGACCCGGGCCACGAAGTCGTCGGGGTCGGGTGACGGCGTCGGGATCGTCAGCTCGTCGACTCCGGCGGGCGGACTGGGGTCCGGGTCGGACGCGCAGCCGGTGAGGAGGAGCGCCGTCGCCACGGACGCCGCGAGCCGGCGTACTCCTGTCTGCATGGGGGAAGCATCCCCCACCGGGTACCGCCCCCGCCGCGAGCATGCTCTCGGCGCTGCTAGCGTCCGTGACGAACGTCCCACCATCGGACCAGAACCGACTAGGAGTCGTCGTGAGTTCTACCCCCCTGAAGGTCGCTGTCACCGGCGCTGCCGGCCAGATCGGCTACAGCCTCCTCTTCCGCCTCGCGAGCGGCGCCCTGGCGGGTGACCGGCCGATCGAGCTGCGCCTGCTGGAGATCACGCCGGCGCTGAAGGCGCTCGAGGGGGTCGTCATGGAGCTCGACGACTGCGCGTTCCCGAACCTCGCCGGCGTCGAGATCGGCGACGACGCCGAGAAGATCTTCGACGGCGTCAACCTCGCCCTGCTCGTCGGCGCCCGCCCGCGCGGCCCGGGCATGGAGCGCAGTGACCTGCTCTCGGCCAACGGCGCGATCTTCACCGCCCAGGGCAAGGCGCTCAACAAGGCGGCGGCCGACGACGTGCGCATCGGCGTCACCGGCAACCCGGCCAACACCAACGCGCTGATCGCGATGACCAACGCCCCCGACATCCCGCAGGAGCGGTTCTCGGCACTCACCCGCCTCGACCACAACCGGGCGATCTCGCAGCTGGCCGCCAAGACCGGCGCCCCCGTCACCGACATCACCAAGATGACGATCTGGGGCAACCACTCGGCGACGCAGTACCCCGACCTCTTCCACGCCGAGGTCGGCGGCCGCAACGCCGCCGAGGTGGTGGGCGACCAGGAGTGGCTGGAGAGCTACTTCATCCCCACCGTCGCCAAGCGCGGCGCGGCCATCATCGACGCCCGCGGCTCCTCCTCGGCCGCCTCCGCCGCCTCCGCCACCATCGACGCCGCCCGCGACTGGCTCTTCGGCTCCGCCGAGGGCGACTGGGTCTCGATGGCGGTCCGCTCCCAGGGCGAGTACGGCGTACCCGAGGGCCTCATCTCCTCCTTCCCCGTCACCACCTCCGGTGGCGACTGGTCGATCGTCGAGGGCCTGGAGATCGACGACTTCTCCCGCGGCCGGATCGACGCCACGACCGCCGAGCTCGCCGAGGAGCGGGACGCGGTCACCGAGCTCGGCCTGATCTGAGCCGGGCCCGCAGGACGGCCCGCCACCCCGAGGGTGGCGGGCCGTCGTCGTACCTGCGCCTCGCTGCGCCCGTCGTACCCGGGGCTCGCGGCCGTCGCAGGCGGGGTGATCCCTGCAGACCCTGGCGTCACACTGGTGGTGAGGAACTCGCGCTTGTGTCGAGATGCTTCACGACAGACCAACGAGTTTCTCCGCCCAGGCGGAGAAACTCACCGCCCGGTCACACTCCCGGCCGATCCGGCCCTCACCGCCGTCACTGCGGCACCTGACGTCACACCGATGTCGAGGAACTCACGCCTGTGTCGAGATGCTTCACCACAGAACAACGAGTTTCTCCGCCCAGGCGGAGAAACTCACCGCCCCCTCAGAACCCCGGCTGGTCCGGAATCGTCTGCGCCAGGAAGATCAACGCACCGCCGACAGCACCGAGCAGCAGGCAGTCGAAGATCCGGTGCCGCACGGCCAGCATGCCGGCGTCGCGGCGGGGCAGCACCAGCCGCAGCACCGCCGCGACGATCAGTGCGCCGGCCATCCACTGCACGCCCAGCCGCCAGTTGCCCGACCAGGTGATGCCGAGGCCGATCGCGGTCCCGATCAGGATGACCAGGTAGAACACGCCGCCGATCGTCGAGGGGTAGCGCCGGATCTCCTCGACGGCGGCGGCCCGCTCGAGCTCCGCCGCGACCTCGTCCGGGGTCGGGACAGGCGTCTCCTCCGGCTGCTCGGCGGGCTCGTCGCCGCGGTCGCTCACGGACGGTCTCGACGTCAGACCGCGACCGCGGCCGACTGCTCGGCCATCGACACGATGTTGGACAGCAGCATCGCGCGGGTCATCGGGCCGACCCCGCCGGGGTTCGGCGAGACCCAGCCCGCGACGTCCCACACGTCGGCGGCGACGTCGCCGGCGATCTTGCCGTCGACCCGGGACACGCCCACGTCGAGGACCGCGGCGCCGGGCTTGACCATGTCGGCGGTGATGATCCCGGGTACGCCGGCTGCCGCGACGACCACGTCCGCCCGGCGGGTGTGGGCCGCCAGGTCGCGCGTGCCGGTGTGGCACAGGGTGACCGTCGAGTTCTCGCTGCGTCGGGTGAGCAGCAGGCCCATCGGCCGGCCGACCGTGAGCCCGCGGCCGACCACGACCACCTCGGCGCCGTTCAGCTCCACGCCGTGGCGGCGCAGCAGCTCGATGCAGCCGATCGGGGTGCACGGCAGCGACCCGGCCTCGCCGAGCACCAGCCGGCCGAGGCTGACCGGGTGCAGGCCGTCGACGTCCTTGTCGGGGTCGACGCGCGAGAGCAGGGCGTACTCGTCCAGGCCGGTGGGCTGCTGGACGAGGAAGCCGGTGCAGGCGGGGTCGGCGTTGAGGCGGTCGATCTCCGCCTCGACCTCGGCCTGGGTGGCGCTCGCCGGCAGGTCGACGCGGATCGACTCGATCCCGATCTCGGCGCAGTCCTTGTGCTTGGCGCCGACGTACCAGTGCGAGCCGGGGTCGTCGCCCACCAGGACGGTGCCGAGGCCGGGGGTGATCCCCTGCTCCTTAAGCACGGCCACCCGCGCCGCGAGCTCGGCCTTGATGGCCTTGAGGGTGGCGCTGCCGTCGAGCTTCTGTGCGGTCACTTCTTCATCCTGTCAGGGGCTGCTGCTGCTTCTTGGGTCACCGGGTCTCGATACACGCCGTCGCGGCTTCGTTCCTCAGCCGCGGGCGCACTCGACCTTTTCACTTGCGGGTCCGCTGACGCGTCCCCTAGTGAAAAAAGTGACGGGTGCCGGTGAAGTACATCGTCACGCCCGCGGCCTTCGCCGCCTCGATCGTGAGCTCGTCACGCACCGAGCCGCCCGGCTGCACGATCGCGGCGACGCCGGCCTCGATCAGGATCTGCGGACCGTCCTCGAACGGGAAGAAGGCGTCGGAGGCGGCGACCGAGCCGATCGAGCGCTCCCCCGCCCGCTGGACCGCGAGCTTGCAGGAGTCGACCCGGTTGACCTGGCCCATGCCGACGCCGACCGAGGCGCCGTCCTTGGCCAGCAGGATGGCGTTCGACTTCACCGAGCGGCAGGCCTTCCAGGCGAACGCGAGGTCCGCGAGCAGCTCGGGCGAGGCGGCCTCGCCGGTCGCCAGCGTCCACGTGGCCGGGTCGTCGCCCTCGGCATCGACGTGGTCGACGTGCTGCATCAGCAGGCCGCCGCTGATCGGCCGGGTCTCGACGGCCGCGCCGCCGTCGACGGGGCAGACCAGGATCCGGATGTTCTTCTTGCCCTGCAGCACCTCGACGGCGCCCTCGTCGTACGACGGCGCCACGATCACCTCGGTGAAGATCTCGGCCACCTGCTGGGCCAGCTCGACCGACACCGGGCGGTTGACCGCGATCACGCCGCCGAACGCAGAGGTCGGGTCGCAGGCGTGCGCCCGTCGGTGCGCCTCGGCGACGTCGGCACCGACCGCGATGCCGCAGGGGTTGGCGTGCTTGATGATCGCGACGGCCGGCTCGGCGAAGTCGTTGGCGGCGCGGCGGGCGGCGTCGGTGTCGACGTAGTTGTTGTACGACATCTCCTTGCCGTGCAGCTGCTCGGCGGCGGCCAGGCCACCGGGGCCGTAGCCGCTGGCGTAGAGCGCGGCCGGCTGGTGCGGGTTCTCGCCGTAGCGCAGGACGGACTTCTTCTCCCAGGTCGCCCCGGCCCACGCGGGGAAGCCGGTGCCCTCGGAGGAGTCGGTGAGCACGCTGCCCATCCAGGAGGCCACGGCGACGTCGTACGACGCGGTGTGCACGAACGCCTCGGCGGCCAGCGTCTGGCGCTGGGCCAGCGTGAAGCCGCCGTCCGCGACGGCGGCCAGGACGTCGGCGTACCGCGCCGGCGAGGTGACGATGGCGACCGACGGGTGGTTCTTCGCCGCGGCCCGGACCATCGACGGCCCGCCGATGTCGATCTGCTCGACGCACTCGTCGGGGCCGGCGCCGGAGTCGACCGTCTGGGTGAACGGGTAGAGGTTCGAGACGACCAGGTCGAACGGCTCGACGCCGAGCTCGGCGAGCTGGGCGACGTGGGAGTCCAGGCGGCGGTCGGCGAGGATGCCGGCGTGCACGCGCGGGTGCAGCGTCTTGACCCGGCCGTCGAGGCACTCGGGGAAGCCGGTCAGGTCCTCGACCTTCGTCACCGGCAGGCCGAGGCCCTCGATGAGCTTCGCGGACCCGCCGGTGGAGACCAGCGCGACGCCGGCGTCGTGCAGCCCGCGGACGAGGTCCTCGAGGCCGGCCTTGTCGTAGACGGAGACCAGCGCTCGCTTGATCGGGACACGGGCATCAGACACGGAAATCTCCTGAGGGGTGGGCTCGGGTGGCCGGGGCACCCAGGCGGTCGATGCTCCCGCAGATCACTCCCTGGTGGTCACCCACCTGCGCCAGTCGTGTGGCCCCAGCATACCGGCTGTCAAGCGTTGAAGCGGACCCGGCGACCCTCGACGGTGAAGCCCTCGCGGGCCATCCGGCCCACGGTCTCGACCAGCATCGCGCGCTCCGCGACCTTGATCCGCTCGTGCAGGGTCTCGACGGTGTCGTAGTCCTCCACCGGCACCGACGTCTGCGCCACGATCGGCCCGGTGTCGACCCCCGGGTCGACGACGAACAGGGTCGCGCCGGTGACCTTCACGCCGTACGCCAGCGCCTCCTCGGGGCCATGCATGCCCGGGAAGGACGGCGACAGCGCCGGGTGGGTGTTGACCACGCGACCGCCGTACAGGCCCAGGAAGACCGGTCCGACCAGCTTCATGAAGCCGGCCAGCACCACCAGCTCGGGGTCCCAGGCCGCGACGGCGCCGGCCAGGGCGGCGTCCCACTCCTCGCGGGTCTCGAAGTCCCCGACCTTCAGCGTGAAGGTCGGGATGCCGGCGCGCTCGGCACGCGCGAGTCCCTCGATGTCGTCGCGGTCCGCGCCGACGGCGACGATGCGCGCGCCGAACGCGGGGTCGCGGCAGGCCTCGATCAGCGCCTGGAGGTTGGTGCCGGAGCCCGACACGAGGACGACGACGGAGGCGGGTTCGTCTGGCACGCGGCGCAGTCTAGGGGTTCTCGGCCTGGCGGGCCCGGCGCCGCTGGAGAGCGGTCGCGAGCACCCCGCCGAGCAGGCCGCCGAGGCCGAAGGCGGTGACGGCATACACCGTGGTGTCGAGGACCAGCGGCCCGACGTCGGCCATCCGGCCCGGTCCGACCGCACCGCCCGCCATCGCCGCGAACAGCCCGAACAGCAGGCCCGCGAGCACCCCGCCGGCCAGGCCGCGGATGATCCCCTCGTCCCAGCGCGAGGTCGGCGCCTGCCGCTGCGAGCGCATCGTCGCGGCGAGGGCGACCAGCGGCGGCAGGACCATGAGGTACGCCGTCCAGACCGGCGGCGTGCCGTCGTCGGGCAGCGCCGCGAGCAGCGGGAACATCGGCAGCGGGCCCAGGGCCACCGCCGCCGGCGACACCAGGGTGCCCACGCCGACGGCGAAGCCCGGTCCGAGCAGGTAGGCGCCGGAGAACGCGACCGCGTTCGGCAGCACGGTGAGGCTGAGCAGCGTGAAGACGGTGGCGTCGCCCGCGTCGGTGTGCAGCTGCGACATCACGTTGACGGCGGTGTCGAGATCGACGACGAGCGCCGCGACCAGCACCAGGCCGGCCACGAGGAACCAGCCGAGGAGGATCCGCCGACAGGTGGCGGCGGCCTCGCGGAGCGCGATCGGGACGAACGCCGCCCAGATCGCCGCCCGCCCGGAGCCGACCGCGACGGCCGCGCCGCCGACGACGAGGCACAGCAGCACCGACCACACGATCGGCCGGGCGAGCGACGGCGACGTGGCGGGAGTGGCGGCGAGCGTGTGGGTGACGGCGACCACGACGGCGTACCCGGCGGCGAAGAGCGAGGCGGCCACCGGCACCGTCAGGTCCCGCTCACCGTCGGCGATCGCGTCCGCGTCGGGACCGTGCCCGGAGACCGAGTCCCCCACCCGGATCCCGAGCCGCCAGATGGTCCACGCGACCACCAGCGTCAGACCGAGAGGTACGACGCTCACCGGCGTGCCCTGCACCGTGATGCCCGACCCGTGGCCCATCAGCCAGCCGAGCGCACCGACCTGCAGGGCGTCACGAGGCTCCCCGTGCGCCCCCGCGTCGGTCAGGAACCAGCCGGCGACCCCGACGGCCAGGCAGACGACGAGGGTCGACGCGGCGGCAATCACTCCGCCGAGGGTGGCCAGCAGGGCGAGTGGGCGGCGGTGTCGCAGGTCGTCCCGGCTGCGGGTCAGGTCGGGAAGCACGGAGGTCATGGTCGATCCATCATGACCGTCCGATCCGGGGCTTCGGAGCCGCCACGCCGTCGCGTACCGTGGTCTGGCCATGAGGGACCCAGAGGAGTTCGACGCGTGCTACCAGGCCGCCCGGACCAGGCTGCTGCTGCAGACCTACGCGCTCACCGGTGACCTCCCTGCGGCCCGGTCCGCGGTCAACGACGCGTTCGCCGTCGCGTGGCACCACTGGCGCAAGGCGAACCGGCACGGCGACCCCGAGTCCTGGATCCGGCCGATCGCCTGGTCGCACGCCCAGCGGCGGCACAGCGCCCGGATCTGGCACCGCGAGAAGGGCCTGGCCCCGGAGGCCCAGGCCACCCTCGAGGCCCTGGGGAAGCTGAGCGTCGACCAGCGCAAGATCCTGCTGCTGACCGTCCTCGCCACCGGCACCCTGGCCGACTTCGCCCGCGAGGTGGGGCTGACCCGCGAGGACGCCGAGCGGGAGCTGCAGACGGCCACCTCCCAGCTGGCGATCCACCTCGACCTCGGCACCCCGGTCGCGCGGGCCCTGTTCGACCCGCTCGCCGACATCGTCGCCGACGTACGGCTCCCCCGGGCGTCGATCCTGCGGCGGGCCGGCGCCGCGCGGCGCCGTACCCACACCGCCGTCGGCGTGGTCGTGGCCGTCGCCGCCCTGGTCGTGACCGGCACCGTCGTGACCGACACCGACGGCGTCCACCCCACCCTGGACCGCGATCTGCAGACGGCCGGCCAGCAGGGGCCGCGGACCGAGGCGCCGCCACCCCCGCCGCCCCTCTCGGAGGAGGCGCTGCTCTCCGTCGAGCAGGTCGCCGACGTGGTGCCCGGTCGCGCGTGGACCGAGGGCAGCACCCACGACAACACCGCCGGCGACGGCCTGGTGCTGCCCTGCCAGCTCGCGCGGTACGCCGACTCCCGCGGCTCGACCGCCCTGGTCCGCGACTTCGCCACCGCCCCGCTGCCCCGCGAGCCCGCCCGCTCGACCACCCAGCTGGCCGAGGCCTCCGCGTCCGAGGAGGCGGCCCACCGAGCGTTCCGCACCAGCCTGCGCTGGTTCGCCGGCTGCACCGAGGACCGCACCCAGCTGCTGACCACCCAGCGGGTCCTCGGCGTCGGCGACGAGGCGATGGTGCTGACCCTGCGACGCTGGGGCGCTGGGGCGACGACCCTGGTCGCCGCGGTCGCCCGGACCGGGCAGCTGACCACCACGACGGTGACCTCCGTCGCCGGCACCGAACGGGCGCGGCCCCGCTCGGCGGCGCAACTGCTGGGCACGGCGGTCGCCGACCTGTGCACCCTCCCCGACGCCGGCGGGTGCGGCTCCGCTCCCGAGCTGAAGGACGTGCCGCCGCTGCCGGTCGGGGTGGTGCCCGCCATGCTCGACACGGTCGACCTGCCGCCGGTGAGCAACGTCAGGCGGCGCACCTGGGCCGGCACGGAGCCGCGCCAGGCCCGGACGAACCTCGCGGCGACCCGGTGCGACGACGCGAGGTTCCGCGGCGCCGGCTGGTCGACCAACCTCACCCGCACCTTCCTGATCCCGGGCGCGAAGCTGCCGGCGGAGTTCGGGCTCACGCAGACCGTCGGTGCCCTGTCGAAGCGACGGGCGCGGGCGTTCGTGGAGGACGTCCGCCAGTCGGTGCGCGCCTGCCCCGAGGAGCAGCTGGGCACCGACGTCCGGCAGGTCGCCGACCGACGCTCCGCCGACGAGGACCTCACCGCGTGGCAGGTGTCGACGGAGGTCTCCGACGACCGCTCGGTGGAGTACCGGATGGCGATCATCCGGACCGGCACGGCGGTCGCACAGATCGCCTACATCCCGTCAGCGGACGTGCGGATGACCGACGACGCGTTCGTCGCCCTGGCCGAGCGTGCGCTCCAGCGGCTGCCGCGGCTCCCCCGACCCGGCCGCTGAGCCCTCAGCGCCCGAGCAGCCCAGGCAGCCCGGGCAGCAGACCCTGGACGAGGTCGTACGTCGCCCGGTCGGCCGCGGCGACCAGCCCGGACGGGAGCGGCGCCTGGGCGTCGTACGCCTCGCCGGCGAAGGTGCCGACGAAGCCGCCGGCCTCCGAGAGCAGCAGCGACCCCGGCGCGTGGTCCCACGGCTTGGTGCCACGGTAGAGCGCGTAGTCGGCCTCGCCCTCGACCAGCTTCGGGTAGTCCACCCCGCAGCAGACCCAGGTGAGCTCCAGCTCCCGCAGCGTGCCGAGGGCGCGACCCAGCCAGCTGCGCCGCGAGGTCACGCCGCGCAGGCCGTCCCCCAGCGGCGGGCGCTGGAGGCGTACGCCGTCGCGCCAGGCGCCCGCGCCGCGCTCGGCGACGTACGCGACGCGGTGCTGCGGCTGCCAGATCCAGCTCCGGACCACGACGCCGGCGCGGAGCTCGGCCGCCATCACGGCGTGGTCGGGCGAGCCGTGCACGAAGTTGCGGGTGCCGTCGACGGGGTCGACGGTGAACGCGTGCTCGGCGGTGCGGAAGCGCTCCAGCAGTCCGGGGTCCTCGGCGGCGGCCTCCTCGCCGAGGACCAGGGCGTCCGGGTACGCCGCGGTCAGCGCCGCGGTGATCAGCACCTCCGCCTCCCGGTCGGCCACCGTCACCAGGTCGCCCGGCCCCTTCTCCGAGACCTGGTCGTCGTCCAGCGCCCGGAACCTCGGCTCGATCACCTCGGCGGACACGTCCCGCAGCAGGGTCAGCACCTCGTCGCTCTGCACCCCGTGAACCTACCGACCGCGCGGTGCGGTCTAGACGCCCCGGTCGTGTGCAACCGTGGCGCCACCTGGGGCGTATCCACTCCGACAAGCACCACGAGGACCCCCACAGACGGGAACGAGGAGATGGACGAACGCGAGTTCGACGACTTCTACACCGCGTCGTTCACCCGCATCGTCGGCCAGCTCTACGCGATGATCGGGAGCCGCGACGAGGCTCAGGAGTGCGTCCAGGAGGCATTCGTGCGCGCCTGGGCCCACCGCCGCAAGCTCGAACGGGCCGAGCACCCCGAGGCCTGGGTGCGGACCACGGCGTACCGCCTCGCGGTCAGCCGCTGGCGCCGTACCGTCCGGGCCCGCCGCCCGGAGGACCGGGCGCTGGGCGCGCTCACCGAGACCGCGGCACCGAGCGAGAGCCACGTCGCGCTCGTGACGGCGCTCAAGCAGCTGCCCGAGGCCCAGCGCCAGGCGCTGGTGCTGCACCACATCGCGGACATGTCCGTGCACGACGTCGCCCGTGAGGTCGGCGTCCCCGAAGGCACCATCAAGGCTCGGCTCAGCCGCGGCCGGGCTGCCCTCGCCGCGCTGCTCTCCGACGACGGGGGCCTCCAGGAAGGAGCCAGTCATGCCTGACCTCGACGACGACCTCTTCGCCACCTTCAAGACCCAAGGATCCCCCGTGAACCCCCTGCCCGCTTCCGAGGTACGCCGACGCGGCGACCGGATGCGGCGACGCAACAACACCCTGGCCGCGGTCGGCGGTGTCGCCGCCGCCCTCGTCGTGATCGCGACGCCGCTCGCGGTGGTCGCCAACCAGTCCTCCCCGGAGAAGCCCGATCCCCCGATCGCCACCCAGCCGACCCAGGTCGACTGGCTCCAGGAGATCCCCGGGACGGTGGACGTCTCGCTGGGCATCCAGGGCGCCAATGCCGCCCAGGACCCGGAGCCGACCGACCAGCCCGGCGTCATCGACATCGAGGTGTGCGGCGAGACCGCCTTCGCCGCCGCGGCCGGAACGGTCGACGTGGCGGGCGCGACGTACGTGGAGCTCGGCACCGAGCACTCCGTGGGCCGCACCCTCGCCGTCTACCCCGACGGCACGGCGGCGCAGGAGGCGGCCGCCCGGCTACGCGACGCGGCCGACCGCTGCACCTCTGCGCCCGGCACGGGAGAGGGCGACACCGTGCGCTTCGAGGTGTCCGGCGGTCAGCTCGCGGCCGACGAGTCGTTCGTGGTGACCCGGGGCGTCTACGGCGCCGGCGACGACTTCCCGACCCAGGGGGTGGACCACTACGTGGTGGCCCGAACGGGCAACGCGCTGCTGGTCACCCTCACCGAGGGCGTCGCCGCCAACGACCAGCAGGTGCAGGCCGAGCAGGACGCGGTCGCCGACCTGGTGGCGACGATGTCGGCCTTCTCCCCCGAGGCCGACTGACCCCGTCGAGTGACATGGAATGGCCCCCAGAACCCGGGTTCTGGGGGCCACCACATGTCACTCGACGAAGCACGACGGCCCCCGGCGATCGCTCGCCGGGGGCCGTCGTACGGGCTCGTGGATCAGAGAGTCTTGAGGATCTCTCGCATTAGCTCGGCGGTCTCGGACGGCGTCTTGCCGACCTTCACGCCGACGGCCTCGAGGGCCTCCTTCTTCGCCTGCGCGGTGCCGGAGGAACCCGACACGATCGCCCCGGCGTGACCCATCGTCTTGCCCTCGGGGGCGGTGAAGCCCGCGACGTAGCCGACGACCGGCTTGGTGATGTTGTCCTTGATGTACGCCGCGGCGCGCTCCTCGGCGTCGCCGCCGATCTCGCCGATCATCACGATCGCCTTGGTCTCGGGGTCCGCCTCGAAGGCGGCGAGGGCGTCGATGTGCGTGGTGCCGATGATCGGGTCGCCGCCGATGCCGATGGCGGTCGAGAAGCCGTAGTCCCGCAGCTCGTACATCATCTGGTAGGTCAGGGTGCCCGACTTGGAGACCAGGCCGATGGGGCCCTTGCCCGCGATGGTGTGCGGGGTGATGCCGGCCAGCGACTCCTCCGGCGAGATGATGCCGGGGCAGTTCGGGCCGATCATCCGGGTCTTCTTGCCGTCGAGGTAGGCGAAGACCTCGGCGCTGTCCTGGACCGGGACGCCCTCGGTGATGACCACGAGCAGCGGGATCTCCGCGTCGATGGCCTCGATGCAGGCGTCCTTGGTGAAGGCGGGGGGCACGAAGGCGACCGACACGTCGGCGCCCGTGGCCTCGATGGCCTCCTTGACGGTGCCGAAGACCGGCAGCTCCTTGCCGTTCAGCTCCACGGTGGTGCCCGCCTTGCGAGCGTTGACACCGCCGACGATGTTCGAGTCGGCCTGGAGCATCAGGGTGGTGTGCTTGGAGCCCATCCCACCGGTGATGCCCTGGACGATGATCTTGGAGTCCTTGTTGAGGTAGATCGTCATGTTGTCAGGTCTCCGTTTCTCAGACGTTCGCCAGCTCGGCGGCCTTGTCGGCCGCGCCATCCATGGTGTCGACCTGCGTCACGAGCGGGTGGTTCAGCTCGTTCAGGATCGCGCGACCCTCCTCGACGTTGTTGCCGTCGAGGCGGACGACCAGCGGCTTGGTGGCGCTGTCGCCGAGGATCTCCAGGGCACCCTTGATGCCGTTGGCGACCTCGTCGCACGAGGTGATGCCACCGAAGACGTTCACGAACACGCTCTTGACCTGCGGGTCGTTGAGGATCACGTCGAGGCCGTTCGCCATCACGGTGGCGTTGGCGCCGCCGCCGATGTCGAGGAAGTTGGCCGGCTTCACGCCGCCGTGCGCCTCACCGGCGTACGCGACGACGTCCAGGGTCGACATGACCAGGCCCGCGCCGTTGCCGATGATGCCGACGGCACCGTCGAGCTTGACGTAGTTGAGGCCGAGGTCCTTGGCCTTCGCCTCGAGCGGGTCGGCCTCCTCGCGGATCTCGAACTCCGCGTGGTGGGGGTGCCGGAACTCGGAGGCGTTCTCGTCGAGCGAGACCTTGCCGTCGAGAGCCTCCAGCTTGTCGCCCTCCAGGCGAGCCAGCGGGTTGACCTCGACGAGGGTGGCGTCCTCCTCGACGTAGACCTGCCACAGCTTCTGGACCATCTCGATGGCCTGGTCGCGCAGCTCCGCGGGGAACTTGGCCTCGTCGACGATCGCCGCAGCCTTCTCGGGGGTGACCCCCTCGAGCGCGTTGATCGGGATCTGGCGGACGGCCTCGGGGTTGGTCTTGGCGACCTCCTCGATCTCCACGCCGCCCTCGACCGACGCGATGCACAGGTGCGATCGGTTCGAGCGGTCGAGCAGGAAGGAGAAGTAGTACTCCTCCACCGGCGGGGTGGCCGGCGTGACCAGCACCCGGTTGACCGTGAGGCCCTTGATCTCCATGCCGAGGATGTTGGAGGCGTGCTCGAAGGCCTCGTCGGCGGTCTTGGCGAGCTTGACGCCGCCAGCCTTGCCGCGGCCGCCGGCCTTGACCTGCGCCTTGATGACCGTCACGCCGCCCAGCTTCTCGGCAGCGGCCTTGGCGGCCTCCGCGGTCTCGACGACGACTCCCAGAGTCGTTGCCACACCATGCTTGGCGAAGAGCTCCTTCGCCTGGTACTCCATCAGGTCCACTGATCCACCAGTCTCTAGTCGCGGATATCCCACGGGACGATAGCCCTGTCGGGTCGTCCTCGATAAGGCCGGAGGCACCGACGTGATAGAGGACATACCCAGGCCGGGTAACCGCCCGGCCGCCGTCGTACGCACCTGGCGGTGCTCGGTCGGCGGGTGGGAAGACCGCCGGGTCCGGAGCTCTTGGTCAGATCCGGAGGGCAGACGGCTCAGCCGTCTTCCGAGCCGGGCGGCGCGGACCCAGCAGCTTTCCCAGTCACCCTGTTCAGGGCGGCGCACCGGAGGCCCCCGAGGCCGCGAGTGGGACGGTCCCGGATGACCCACAACACGTCGTACCCGTGATCGCGCTCACGGGACCACCTCGCTGACCTGCGAAAACACTCAAACCGCCTCCCGTCGGTCGCCACTTCCTCCACAATCCGAGGTGCGCCCAGTTTCAACGACCGAGACCCATCCGTTACAGTCTGGGGCGCTTGTCAGACCTCGCGAAACGACATCTCCGGAGCGACTTGATCCATGGGTAATCACCGAGCGGACCACCGCGGCTCTCGCCGTGGACCCTCGGAGACGCGACAGGAGATCCCCTCGACGTACGTCGGTCGTCGGGTCGCCGGTCGACCGGTTCCCAGCACCTCGTCGACCGCGCTCGCCACCGAGGCCGCTGTGGTCGTGGAGCCGGTCCTGCACGTCTCCGAGCCGATCGTCCTCGCAGGTCCGCCCGTCCCGGCCGCCGAGCTGGACACGACGACCTCGTTCCACTCCGACGCCACCGAACGACTCCCCCTCGTCTCGGCCCCCGGCAAGCGGAAGGCCGTCAAGCACGTCGGCAACCGCGGCCCCCTGTTCCGCGGCCTGCCGTCTGCCCCGGTCCTGGTCGGCATCGCCGCCCTGGCCGTCTCCGCCGGCGGCGCGCTGCTGGCCGGCGGCACGGGCATCACCGACGCCGAGGCGCCCCGACTGAGCCAGGCCAGTGCCCTCAGCGGCGCGAGTGCCGGTTCGACGGTCAACCTGCTCAAGGACAAGCGCCGGCAGGTGGTCAGCCGCGACTCGCGCCGTGACGCGCTGGAGGGCGCGGCCGACCAGGAGCTCCAGGCGGCGGTCGAGAAGCAGTACGAGATCCGCGAGGGCGCGGTGATGAGCCTGGCTCAGAAGGCGGAGAAGCGCTCCGCGGTCATCGAGGAGAACCAGTGGGTCTCGCCGCTCGACGGCTACCGGCTGACCGCCCGCTTCGGTGAGTACGGCCTCTGGTCGAGCTACCACACCGGCCTCGACTTCGCCGCGCCCACCGGCACCGAGATCCGCGCGATCGCCAACGGCGTCGTGACCGAGACCGGCTACGACGGCGCCTACGGCAACAAGACGGTCGTCACGCTCGAGGACGGCACCGAGCTGTGGTTCTGCCACCAGACCTCGATCGAGGTCACGGCCGGCCAGGCCGTGCGCGCCGGCGAGCGGATCGGCACCGTCGGCTCCACCGGCAACGTCACCGGCCCGCACCTGCACCTCGAGGTCCGGCCCGGCGCCGGCGACCCGGTCGACCCGTTCAGCGCGATGGTCGTCAACGGCCTGCAGCCGTAGCAGAGACGCTGTTCGCGAGACCCGGTTGAGGTCTCGACACGGTCGCGTCGACTCTGCTTGCGAGAGCTGGATGAGGTCTCGACAGGCGGGTCGCGACTTCGTTCCTCAGTCGCGCCGCTCGCTCGACCACCATCAAGCTGTTGGCCGTCGCTGCGCTCCGGCCTACAGCTTCTCCACCGGCGCGTAGCGCAGGAGCAGGCGCTTGACGCCCTCGGTGCCGAAGTCGATCGACGCCACGGACTTGTCGGCGGCTCCTTCGAGCGCGACGACCGTGCCGAGGCCGAAGGTGTCGTGCTGGACCCGGTCGCCGGGCTCGAGCGACGGCACCTCGCGGGCCGGCTTCGCCTTCGAGGCGGCGTCGGCACGAGCAGCCGCCGAGGAGAAGTTGCGACGGCCGGCCGCCGTCGGGCTGCCGAGCCGGGCCGGCGAGCCGCTGGCCAGGTCGGGGCGGCCCCACCGGGTCTGGGCCGCCTCCGTACGACGCCAGTCGACGAGGTCGATCGGCAGCTCGTCGAGGAAGCGCGAGGCCGGGTTGTGGGAGGGGGCGCCCCAGGCGGAGCGGACCACGGCGCGCGAGATGTAGAGGCGCTCGCGGGCCCGCGTGACGCCGACGTACGCCAGTCGACGCTCCTCCTCGAGCTCCTTCTGGTCGCCCAGCGACCGCGAGTGCGGGAAGACGCCGTCCTCGAGGCCGGTGAGGAAGACGACCGGGAACTCCAGCCCCTTCGCGGTGTGCAGCGTCATCAGGGTGACGACGCCCTCGTCGGTCTCGGGGAGCTGGTCGGTGTCGGCCACCAGCGCGACCCGCTCCAGGAAGTCGGTGAGGCCGGGTGCCACGATGCCGGCGTCGACGTCGGCGGGGTCGGCGGACGGACCCGCGACCGGGTCGTCGCTGAACTCCCGCGCGACCGCGACCAGCTCGGCGAGGTTCTCCAGCCGGGTCGCGTCCTGCGGGTCGTCGGACTCCTCGAGCTCGGTGAGGTAGCCCGACCGGGCCAGCACCGTCTCGAGGACCACGTCGGCGCGCTCCCCCGCCTCGACCATCGACTGGAGCTCCTCGACCAGCGCGACGAAGCCGCGGATGTTGGTGAGCGAGCGGGTCGCGAGACCGGGCGCCTGGTCAGCGCGGCGCAGTGCCTCCCAGAAGGTCAGGCCGTCGCGCTCGCCCAGCACCGACACGCACGCCACGGCCCGATCGCCGATGCCGCGCTTGGGCGTGTTGAGGATCCGGCGGAGCGAGACCTGGTCGTCGGGGTTGGCCAGCATCCGCAGGTAGGCCAGGGCGTCGCGGACCTCCCGCCGCTCGTAGAACCGCACGCCGCCGACCACCTTGTACGGCTGACCGGTGCGGATGAAGATCTCCTCGAACACCCGCGACTGGGCGTTGGTGCGGTAGAACACCGCGACGTCGGCGGCCCGCACGCCGGTGTCGACGAGCTTGTCGATCTCGTCGGAGACGAACCGGGCCTCGTCGTGCTCGTCGTCGGCGACGTACCCGACGATCCGCTCACCGTCGCCAGCCTCGGACCACAACCGCTTCTCCTTGCGGCCCTTGTTGTGGCCGATCACGGAGTTGGCGGCGGTGAGGATGGTCTGGGTGGAGCGGTAGTTCTGCTCCAGCAGGATGGACGTGGCGTTCGGGAAGTCCTGCTCGAAGTCGAGGATGTTGCGGATGTTGGCGCCGCGGAAGGCGTAGATGGACTGGTCGGCGTCGCCGACGACCATCAGCTCCGCCGGCTCGACCCGCTCGCCGCCGCTGTGCTCGGGGGCCCCGGTCTCCTCCAGCTGCTCCGCACACAGCTGGTGGATCAGGGCGTACTGGGCGTGGTTGGTGTCCTGGTACTCGTCGACCAACACGTGCCGGAAGCGGCGCCGATAGACCTCGCGCACGTCCGGGAACGCCTGGAACAGGTGGACCGTGCTCATGATGAGGTCGTCGAAGTCGAGGGCGTTGGCCTCGCGCAACCGCCGCTGATAGAGCGTGTACGCCGCGGCGTACTGCTGCTCCAGCTTGTTCTGCGCGTCCTTCGTCGCCTCCTCGGCGTCGCGGAGCTCGTTCTTGTGGTTGGACACCCAGTGCAGGACCGGACCCGGCTGGAACTGCTTCGGGTCGAGGTCGAGGTCCTTCAGCACCAGTCCCATCAACCGCTTCTGGTCGGCGGCGTCGTAGATCGAGAAGCTGGACTTGTAGCCGAAGCGCTCGATCTCCTTGCGCAGGATCCGGACGCAGGCGGAGTGGAAGGTGCTGACCCACATGATCCGGGCGCGCTTGCCGACCAGGTCCTCGACGCGCTCCTTCATCTCCGCGGCGGCCTTGTTGGTGAAGGTGATCGCCAGGATCGACCCGGGGTGCGCCCGGCGCTCCTGGATCAGCCAGGCGATCCGCCGGGTCAGCACCCGGGTCTTGCCCGAGCCGGCGCCCGCGACGACGAGCAGCGGTGCGCCCTCGTGGATCACGGCGGCCCGCTGGGGGTCGTTGAGCCCCTCGAGCAGCTCCTCGCGGGTCGGCCCGCGGCGGGTCGTGCGCGGCTCGGCGGGCGGCGCGTCGGTGAGGTGCTCGAAGCCGGGAAGGGAGGGGGTGCTCATGCTGCGTCCAGCCTACGGTCCGGTGCCGACGGTCCGGGGGTCGGCGGGGCTGTAACGCGGTGTCCACCTACCTGGTGCGGTCACACGGGGCCGCGGTAGGTGGGTGGACACCGCGTTACAGCCACCGGGTCAGGCCCCGGGGGCCATCTGGCGTCCACATTTGCGGCTGTCGCTGGGTTGTCCCCAGGTGGCGTTGGACCGTCGGTGAGCGGGCCGGGCGCGGGGTCAGCCTGAGGGAATGGACGAGTTCGCGAGCGAGATCCTCTTCGGCAGCACGGGCCTGGTGACCCGGCGGGCCGCGCTGGATCAGGGGATCGCCGCCGAGACGGTGGACCGGCTGGTGCGCCGGGGTGAGTGGGTGGCGGTCCGCCGTGGGGTCTACGCCCGACGTGCGTACGTCGATGCTCGGGTCACACGGGACGACCGGCAGCGACTCCACGACGACGCGGCGTGCCTGCGGATCTCCGGGTCGCACGTGCGCAGCCACGAGAGCGCCGCAGTGGTGCTCGGGATGCCGGTTCTCCTGCCCGGCGCACCCGTGACCCACGTGACCCGGGCCGACGTCCACGGCTCGCGGCATGAGCACGGGGTCAAGCACCACGGGGCGCCGTACCGTCCCGACCAGGTCCGCGAGATCGACGGGATCCGGGTCCTCGACCCGGCCCGCACCGCCCTCGACATCGCCCGGGAGCACGGTGCCGTCCGCGGCGTCGTCGCGATGGACTCCGCGTTGCGGCGAGGGGTGAGCCGAGACGACCTGTGCCAGGCGTTCTCCGAGATGCGCTGCTGGCCCTACAGCACCGAGGTGCGCGCTGCCCTCGACCACTGCGACCCCCGATCGGACTCGGTCGCCGAGAGCCTCGGCCGACTCTTGGTGGCCAGGTTGGGCCGTGGCCGGCCCCAGACCCAGTTCGGCCTCGCCAGCGACGGCAAGGTCGCCTACGTCGACCTGCGGATCGGGCGGCACCTGATCGAGGTCGACGGCAAGGTGAAGTACCAGCGCGACGGCCCGGCCGGCCGCACGGCCGACGAGGTCGTCTGGGACGAGAAGCTGCGTCAGGACTGGCTGTGCGGCTTCAAGCTCGGCATGAGCCGGCTCACGTGGACCGACGTGTACGGACCCGGCCAGGCGGCGGCACTGGTGCGGCTGGAGCGCGAGGTCTCGGACACCGAGGCCCGCTTCGGCACCGACATCACCGACCTGGCGCCGTACATCGTCCCGCGCCCCCGGCGCCGGACCTGGCTGTAACGCGGTGTCCACCGATCTTCCGCGGCTCCACTGCACCGCAGGAGTCCGGTGGACACCGCGTTACAGCAGCCCTCGGGGGCCGGACTCAGGCGTGGGTCGGGGACCAGAAGACCGCGACGGCGACGTTCAGGACGCTCAGCGCGAGCAGGCCGATCCAGAGTCCCTGCGGGATGCGCTCCTTGCGGAGGTTCGCCATCACCAGGACCAGGATGACCAGGCCGATGGCCAGCTTGACGCCGACCTTGGCGTGGTTGACGTCGCCGTCGCCGGCCTCGAGTACGCCGACGAGGGCGAGGCCCGCGACGAAGGCGGTGCCGGCGCCGTCGCGCATGGCGGCGTTGACCCGCTTGACGGGCTCCGAGCTCTGGGCGATCAGCCCGCCGATCAGGGCGGCGAAGCCCAGAACGTGCAGGAACAGCAGGATCAGGCGCAACGTGTCCACGGGCGAAGCCTAGGACGCCGACGCCGACCGGGTCGCTACCGGGTCGCTACCGGGTCGCCCCGGCGCTTGTCGGCGGGCCGGTCCGTGGAACCGAAGAAGTACTCCAGCACGAACAGCACCCCGCCGACGGCGATCAGTCCGGCCGACCAGACCAGGGACGCGGGGTCGTCGTACACGACGTAGGCCAGCAGCGCGGCGTTGCCGACCAGGCCGACGCCGAGCAGCACCGTCGGTGCGCGGTAGGTCTCGTCGGTCTCGTCCTGGCCGCGCAGCTTGAGGGCGGAGACGATCACCATGCCGTACACGAACAGCAGCAGGACGACGGTCACGGCGGCGAGCCGCTCCACCACGTTGACGTCGATGCCGACCTTCGGCAGCACGGCGCCGACCACGAGCAGTCCGGCGACGACCACGGCGGAGAACACCAGGCCGACCCACGGGCTGCGACGCGAGGAGTGCAGCTTGGAGAAGACGTTCGGGACGACGTCCTCCTTGGCCATGCCGTAGAGGATCCGCGACTGGGTGACCACCGCGACCAGGGTGGTGTTGGTGATCGCGGTCATCGCGATCAGCGCGAAGACGATGGTGATGACGCCGACCGGGAGCGGCAGCACCCCGGACTCGACGACGTCGAGCAGCGGCGCGGTGGAGGCGGCCAGCTCCGGGATGGGCAGCGCGAGGGCGGCCGACATCGAGACCAGGACGTAGATGATCCCGGCGCCGACCATGCCCCCGACCAGCGCCTTCGGGAAGGTACGACGGGGGTGGGTGCACTCCTCGGCGACGTTGGCGGCGTTCTCGAAGCCGGTCATCGCGAAGAACCCGAGCGCCACGCCGGAGACGATCGCCAGGATCGGGCTGCCGCTGGTGTCGAACTGCCCGAGGACACCGAAGTCGGCGTCGCCCTGCGCGATCACGATGACGCCGACGAGCATCACGATCAGCAGGCCGGTGACCTCGACGACGGTCATCGCGAGGTTGGCGAGCACGGACTCGGTGATGCCGATGAAGTTGACGACGCTGAGCATGATCACGAAGGCGAGCGAGACGAGCAGCGCGGGCGGCGCCGACCAGATCTCGGCGAAGTAGCCGGCGAAACCGGCCGCCAGGGAGCCGGCCGCCGCGAAGCTGGAGGAGAGCATCGCGACGGTGACGAAGAAGGTCAGCGCCGGCTTCCCGAACGCCTTGTTCGCGTAGAGCGACGAGCCCGCGGCGCGGGGGTACTTCGTGACCAGCTCGGCGTACGCGAGACCGGTGAGGGTCGCGACCGAGATGCCGATGAGGAAGGCGATCCAGAACGCGCCGCCCACCGCCGCGGCGACGGCACCGATCAGGACGTAGATGCCCGAGCCGAGCACGTCGCCGAGGACGTAGAAGAAGAGCAGCCGTCCGGTGATCGTGCGCTTGAGATCGGTGTCGTCGAGCTTCTCGTGTTCGATCGTCGCGGGCATCGGTGCCTCCAGCCGGGGGATCCACGCGGGCACCGGCCGAGGTACCCCCTCCCACCCGGGAGGAAACGAGACCTCAGAGCAGCCGGCGGTCCGAGGCCCAGCGGCTGAGCTCGTGACGCGAGGAGAGCTGCAGCTTGCGCAGCACGCTCGACATGTGGGTCTCGACGGTCTTGATGGAGATGAACAGCTCCTTCGCGACCTCCTTGTAGGCGTAGCCACGGGCGATCAGCCGCATCACCTCCCGCTCCCGCTCGGTGAGCCGGTCGAGGTCCTCGTCGACGGCCGCGACCTCGATCGAGCCCGCGAAGGCGTCGAGGACGAAGCCGGCCAGCCGCGGTGAGAAGACCGCGTCGCCGTCGGCGACCCGGCGGATCGCGGAGACCAGCTCGGGGCCGGTGATGGTCTTGGTGACGTAGCCCCGGGCGCCGCCGCGGATGGTGCCGATGACGTCCTCGGCGGCGTCGGAGACGCTGAGCGCGAGGTAGCGGGTCTCCGGCGACTGGCCGCGCCGCATCACCTCGACCCCGCCCCCGCCCGGCAGGTGCACGTCGAGCAGTACGACGTCGGGCCGGTGCGCAGCGACCGCGGCCACCGCCTCGTCGACGTCGGCCGCCTGCGCGAGCACCTCGATCTCGCCGGCCCCCGCGGCCTCGAGCTCGGCGATCACGCCGCGACGGAACATGGCGTGGTCGTCGACGACGACGACGCGGACGAGCTGGCCGGAGATCATGAAGGGTCCTCCTGGGGGTGGGTGCGGGACAGGTGCAGGCGCACCTCGGTGCCCTCGCCGGGCGCGGTGCGGATCTCTGCGCTGCCACCGTGGCGACGCATCCGGTCCACGATGCTGTTGCGGACGCCGTAGCGGTCGGTCGCCACCTCGTCCGGGTCGAAGCCGACGCCGCGGTCGCGGACGAAGACGTCGACGGCTCCGGGCGTGACCTCGGCGTACACGTCGACCTGCCCGGTGCCTGCGTGCTTGGCGGCGTTGGTGACGGCCTCGCGGGCCGCCGCGACGATCGGCCGCAGCGACTCGGTGAGGTCGCAGTCGCCGACGGCGACGACGTCGACCGAGACCCCGTGCGTGTCCTCCACCTCGGCCGCGGCTCCACGCAGCGCGCTCGCCACGGACGACTCGTCGGCGGACTCCCCCGCGTAGAGCCACGCCCGCAGGTCGCGCTCCTGGGCCCGGGCGAGACGGGCGACGGTCGTACTGTCGTGCGCGCTCTTCTGGATCAGGGCGAGGGTCTGCAGCACCGAGTCGTGCAGGTGCGCGGCGACGTCGGCGCGCTCCTGCGAGCGCACCCGCTCCTCGCGCTCGGCGCTGAGGTCCGAGGCCAGCCCGAAGACCCACGGGCCGATCACGATCGCGAGCCCCACCAGCACCAGCCCGCCGGCGAGCAGCCCGGCGCGGGCGTCGCTCGCGGAGGCGCCCTCGAACCCGACGATGAAGACCGCGGAGACGACCAGGAGCGCACCCGCCAGGACCCGGGCGTACGACGCCCAGCCGCCGCTGCCGAACACGATCCGGACCGGGTCGATCCGGCCCGTCTGGTCGAGCCACCGCTCCCGTTGCGCCTCGTCGGCCTGCCTCCACAGCAGGGCGAGTCCGGCCAGCCCGAAGAACGCGGGCCAGAAGACCGCTCCCCCGCCGATGGTGGCCTGCAGCGCGAGCACCGCGCCGAGGCCGAGCGCGGCGAGCGCCATCGCGGGCCCGACGTCGCCGAGCCGCCGCAGCCGACCGGGCCGCCGGCCGCCGCGGGTCGCGCTGGCCAGTCCGGGCGGGCTCTCGTCGAACCGGGTGTCGCTCGGCAGCATCAGCCACAGGCCGGCGTACAGCATCACGCCGAGGCCGCCCAGCAGGGACATCAGCAGGAAGGCGGCGCGCACCCACAGCGCGGGCACCGCGAGGTGCCGGGCGACCCCCGACGCGACGCCGCCGAGGACGGAGTCCTGGGAGTCGCGGTAGGCCTTCCGGGGCTCGTACGGCGTGGGGGTCGTGGCGGCGCTCATCTCCCCACAATCGTCACACAGCGACCGGGGCCGGACCATGAGGATCGACCCCGAGAGACCCCCGACCCGGACCCCGGTCCGGTACGGGTCCACCTGAGGGTCCGAGGTGCGGCAGGATCAGGGGCGTCCCCGATGGTTCTGCAGCGTCCCCGCGGCGAGGGTTGAGACATGACGACGACACCACCCGACGCGGCGCCGGGTCCCGGCCCGGACGAGGGCCCGCGGACCACCCGCGAGGAGATCCGTGACCTCGGGCGGCTGCGCCGCTCCACGACCGACCGCAAGATCGCCGGCGTCGCCGGCGGCCTGGGTCGACACCTCGACATCGACCCGCTGCTGCTGCGCGTGGCCCTGGTGGTGCTGGTCTTCTTCGGCGGGGCCGGCCTGCTGGTGTACGGCGCCTGCTGGCTCCTCGTGCCCGAGGACGACGGCACCGAGGCGACGATCACCCTCGACGACCGCAACCGCACGGTGGCGCTGGTGGTCGTCGGCTTCCTCGCGGCGGTGGCGCTGGTCAGCGACTCGTGGGGCTTCATCGGCTTCCCGTGGCCGGTCGCGATCATCGGGGTGATCGCGCTCTACTTCCTGACCCGCAACAAGCCGAAGCCGGGCGCCGGGTACGACGGCCAGCCCGCCCCGCCCGGCCAGGCCTATCAGCCCGGTCAGGCCTACCAAGCCGGTCAGCCCTATCAAGGTGGTCAGCCGGGTCAGCCCGGGCCGGCCCCCTGGGTGCCGGGTGCGCCGCCGTACGCCCCGCCGCCCCCGGGCTACGTCCCCCCGCCCGTCTACGTGCGCCCGGTGCAGCGCGACCCGCGTCGGCGCGGACCGCTGCTGTTCTGGTTCACGATCGCGCTGGTCGCCCTGCTCGAGGGAGTGCTCGGCATCGCCGACCTGGCGGGCGCTCCCGTGCCGGACGCGGCGTACCCGGCCCTCGCCCTCGCGACCTTCGGCGTGATGCTCCTGGTCGGCGCGTTCTACGGCCGCGCCGGCGGCCTGATCCTCCTCGGGCTGATCGCCGCCGTGGCGACGGCGGGAGCCACCGCCGCCGACCGCTGGGACGACGAGACGACGACCGAACGGCCGACGATCGCCGCCGACCTCGACGAGAGCTACAGCTTCGGCGCCGGCGAGCTGGTCCTCGACCTGACCGACGTCGCGGACCTCGAGGCCCTCGACGGCCGCACCCTCGATCTCGACGTGAACGTCGGGCGGATCGAGGTCATCGTGCCCGAGGAGCTCGGCGTCGACGTCGAGGCGATCGTCAACGGTCCCGGGTCGATCGACCTGTTCGGCGAGACGCGCGACGGCATCGACACCAGCTCCAGCGAGACCCACGACCCCGGGCTCGGGGACCACCCCGAGCTCACCATCACCGCCGAGATGGACCTCGGCGAGATCCAGGTGAGGACCCGATGAGCGAGCACCCGACCGGCCGCCTCAGCAGCGGCCGCCACCCCGTCAACGTCGGCCACCTGGTGATGGGCATCGCCTTCCTGGGCCTGGTCGCGGTCTGGGCCGTCGTCCACAGCGACGCCGTCGCCGACGAGCACATCCGCTGGCTGCTGCCGGTCCCGTGGGTCCTCGCCGGCGGTGCCGGTCTGCTGGCCAGCGTGCTCGCCGGGCATCGGCACCAGCAGCCGCAGGTCGGCTGGATCCAGCCGTCCGACGCCGCCGAGCCCGAGCCCCGGCGCGACGAGGACGAGCCGCTCGGCTGAGCGGCGCCGCCGCTACGCGGCGGCGGCCACCGCCCGGACCGCCAGGTCCGGGTGGTCGGTGATCAGCCCGTCGACCCCGGCGTCCAGGAACGCCTCGGCCAGACCACCCAGGTCCCCGAGCCCGGCCGGATCCTCCCCGACCCGGAAGTCCGTCGGCAGGTAGTGGTTCTCGGCGCGCAGCGTCCAGACGTAGACGTCGAGCCAGCGCCGGTGGGCGTCGCGGACCAGCCGGGTGGGCAGGTCCAGCGCACCGTCGGCGGTCCGGGGCAGCACCAGGTCCTGGTGGACGCCGATGCCGTCGGCGTACTCCTCGATCGCGTCCAGGGCGGGCCCGTCGAACGGGTCGCCGACGTCGAGCAGCTGCACCAGCGGCACCTTCGTCCGCGGCGCGAGCCGGCGCAGGATCGCGGTGTCGAAGGACATCAGCGTCACCCGCGACCGGGCGTGGTCGAGGCCGTGCCGGCGCAGGTCGGCCAGCAGCGGCTCGTCGAGGGAGCGGTCCAGCGCGTCGAAGTACGGCGAGCTCTTCAGCTCGAGCAGCAGGCCGACGGCGCGCCCCCGTCGTACCGTCTCGGCGGCGACCATCGTCAGCACCTCGTCCAGGGTGGGGACCCCCTCGCGACCGTCGTGGACGGTGTTGCCGGGGCGCAGGCCGGGGCGGCGCTCCCGGGCGGCGAGGGTCCGCACCTCCGCCAGCGTGAGGTCCTCGCTGAACCAGCCGGTCATGGCGTGGCCGTCGACCACCTTGGTCGTGCGCAGGTGGGCGAGCCCCGGGTGCTCGGCGACGTCGGTGGTCAGGCTGAGCTCGTTCTCGTGGCGGGCCAGCAGGACGCCGTCGGCGGTCGGCACCAGGTCGAGCTCGATGGCGTCGGCGCCCATCCGGATCGCCGTGCGGTAGGCGTCGAGGGTGTGCTCGGGGCGGTAGCCGCTGGCCCCGCGGTGGGCCACCACGGCCGGGGTGACGGCGAGGCGGGAGGTGTGCAGCCGGGACATCGACCCGGCGGTCAGGACGCTCACACGTCATGGATCCCACGCCGACCCGTCCCGGCGGTGGTTCCGCCGTGGACGTCAGGTGAATGCCACATGATGGGCCCATGACCCTCCCCTCGCTCGGCGGGCTCACCTCGCTGTCGGTCCTCGACCACCCCGACCTGCTCGGCCCCAGCGTGGCGGCCGCGCTCGCGACCTGGCCGCACACCGGAGAGATCGCCGTCGTCGCCATCGACCCCGACCTGGCCGACACCGCCGCGATGAGCGCGGCCTACGACCTGCCCCTGGACACCGGCGCCAACTACGTCGTGGTCGCCGGCCGCCGCGACGGCGAGGAGCGGGCCGCCGCGTGCGTGGTCCGGGCCGACACCCGCGCCGACGTCAACGGCCTGGTGAAGCGGACCCTCGACGTGCGCAAGTGCTCGTTTCTGGCCATGGACCGCGCGGTCGAGGAGTCGGGGATGGAGTACGGCGGGATCACGCCCGTCGGCCTGCCGGACCCATGGCGGGTGCTGGTCGACAGCCGGGTGCTCGACATCGAGATCGCGGTGCTCGGCTCCGGCGTACGCCGCTCCAAGCTGCTCGTCCCCGGCCGACTGCTCGCCGAGCTGCCGGGCGCGGAGGTCGTCGAGGGCCTGGGGGTACCGGTCTCCTGAACGAGGAGATGCGATGGACGAGGCTCCGACCGGCCGCCACGAGACCCGCGCCGAGCAGCAGGACCGCAAGTGGGAGGACCTGCTCCAGGAGCTGCGGGTGATGCAGACCGGCGCCCAGCTGACCGCCGGCTTCCTGCTCACCCTGCCCTTCCAGGACGTCTTCTGGGAGCGGCTCGGCCGAGGCCAGGAGGTCTTCTACCTGGTGCTCGTGGTGCTCGCCGGCCTCACCACCGCCCTGGTGATGACGCCCGTCGCCATCCACCGCCGGCTGGTGGGCGGGCACGTCAAGGACCGGCTGGTCGCCGCTGCGCACCGCCTGATGTCCGGCGTGCTGGCCTGCCTCGCGCTGCTGGTCGTCGGCATCACCACGTTCATCTTCGACGTGGTGGTCAGCCTCGCCGCGGCGCTGGTCGCCGGTGGGGTGATGGGCGCGGTGATGGTCGGTCTGCTGCTCGTCGTACCCGCGCTCCTGGCCCGGGACTGAGCGGTCGTGTGCCTGAGACCCCGCGGGGCGCGTCCTCAGGCACACGACCCGACGGTCAGTGCTCCAGGCCGGAGATCCGGATGCCGGAGTTGACCTTGTACTTGCGGTTGATCGAGATCAGCACGGCGGTGAACGGCTCGAGCTGACGGGCCAGGCGCAGCTTGCCGGCGTCGATGCCGACCCGGCTGGTGATCGCTGCGGCGAGCTCCATCGCGACCTGCTTGGCCTCGACCACGTCGCCGACGACCAGGACGTCCTCGTCGAGGTAGTCGTGGTCGCCCCACAGGTGGACCGCGGAGACGTTGTGGAACGCGCCCACGACGGTGGCCTCGGGGGCGAGGCGCTGGGCCGACTCGGCCGCGGAGCCCTCGCCGCCGTCGACGACCCGGCCGTGCGCGCCGCGCTTGTCGAAGGCCAGCGGATTGACGCAGGAGATCACGGTCTTGCCCGCGAGCGGGAGCGTGGCGACCAGCTCGTCGTGGCCGTCGTACGGCACCGCGAGGAGTACGACGTCGGCCGCGGCGACGGCGTCGTCGTTGGCCATCCCGGTCACCGTCCCGGCACCCGCGACGCCCGCGAGCCGCTCGGCCACCTCGGCGGCGACCGGCTCGGCCTTCTCGGCCGCGCGCGAGCCCAGCACCACGTCGTGGCCGTGCTTCGCGAACCGGTAGCCCAGCCCCTTGCCCTGCGGTCCGGTGCCGCCGATCACGGCGATGCGGTACGTCGTCAACTGTTCCTCCGATGGGGTCCGGCTAGATGGTCCGGACCCGAGGATCGCACACGCCCCGAGACGTCGGCCGAGCGCTCGCCCGCTGGTCGTTACCAGTTGGTAACCTCGCGTCATGAAGCTCTCGACCCCCCTGATGTACGCCGGCAACCCGCGCGAGTCCGCCGACCAGGTCGCGGCGCTGGAGAAGGCCGGGCTGGACACCGTGTGGGTGGCCGAGGCGTACGGCTTCGACTCCCCCACGCTGATGGGCTACCTCGCGGCCAAGACCGAGACGGTCGAGATCGCCGCGGGGATCCTCAACGTCTTCTCCCGCACGCCGGGCGCGCTGCTGCAGACCGCGGCCGGCCTCGACAACGTCTCCGGCGGCCGCGCCGTGATCGGCCTCGGCGCCTCCGGCCCGCAGGTCATCGAGGGCTTCCACGGCTTGGCCTACGAGCGCCCGCTGGGCCGCACCCGCGAGGTCGTCGAGATCCTCCGCAGCGGCCTGCGCCGCGAGCCGCTCGTGCACGAGGGCCGCAACTTCACCCTCCCGCTCCCCGCCGACCAGGGCCTCGGCCTCGGCAAGCCGTTGAAGCTGCTCACGAAGCCCGAGCGCAAGGACGTCCCGATCTGGATCGCGGCGCTCGGCGACAAGAACGTCGAGATGACCGCCGAGGTGGCCGACGGCTGGCTCCCGCACCTGTTCTACCCCGAGAAGGCCCAGGGCGTCTGGGGCGACTCGCTGGCCCGCGGCGCGGCGAAGCGCTCCGCCGACCTCGGCCCGCTCGAGATCAGCGCCGGCGGCATGGTCGCGATCGGCGAGGGGCCCGAGACCAAGGCACTGCTCGACTTCGCGCGGCCGACATACGCCCTCTACGTCGGCGGCATGGGCGCGCGCGGCAAGAACTTCTACTTCGACGTCGCCTGCCAGTACGGCTACGAGAAGGAGGCCCAGGAGATCCAGGACCTCTACCTCGGCGGCAACAAGCGCGACGCGGAGGCCAAGGTCCCGCTCGAGTGGCTGGAGGCCGGCAACCTGGTCGGCCCGAAGTCGTACGTCGAGGAGCGGATCGCCGCGTTCCGCGAGGCCGGTGTCACCAACCTGTCCCTCGTGCCCGCCTCCGCCGACCCCGCGGCCACCGTCGCGCAGGTCAAGGAGATGGTGTCTTGAGCGACGCCGGCGGAGGGCCGGTCACCTTCGAGCGCTACGAGCACGTCGAGGGCCCGTTCTTCCATGGGACGAAGGCCGCGCTCGCCGTCGGCGACGAGCTGGTGCCCGGCTTCGGCTCCAACTACCAGGAGGGCCGGGTGTCGAACAACATCTACTTCACCGCGGTGCTGGAGACCGCCGTGTGGGGAGCCGAGCTCGCCACCACGCTGGCCGGGATCCAGGAGCGGGGACGCATCTACGTCGTGGAGCCGCTGGGTCCGTTCGAGGACGACCCGAACGTGACCGACAAGAAGTTCCCCGGCAACTCGACGAGGTCCTACCGCACCCGCCATCCCCTGCGCGTCGTCGGCGAGGTCGAGGACTGGGAGGGCCACTCGCCCGAGGTGCTGGGCACCATGCTCGACAACCTCGCGCGGCTGCGGGAGCAGGGCCTCGACGTCATCGAGGACTGATCGACCCCTCGCCCGGCGACGCGGGTCGCAGGTCGCGCGAGTGGAGGCAGGTGTGTCGCCCGCCTCGTTTCACTCGTAACGACCACACGGCAGATCGGGACGGGTGACACTCGCTCCTATGCCCTCCACTTCTCGGGGTCGTGGTCTGCCCGCGATTCTTGCCGCCCTCCTGACCACCCTCGCCGCGCTCGCCGGCGTCACCGTGGCCGCAGCACCCGCCCACGCGGAGCCGCCGTTCTCCTGCTCCTTCACCGAGCTCGTCAAGGACGGCCGCCCCAGCGCCGCCCTGGACGTCGAGTCGGAGGTCTGGCTGTTCACGTTCGCCGACGGCGACTTCCGCGGCTGGGCCCTGACCCTCGACAGGACCGTGCCACTCGACGCTCGGGCCCTGTCCGACAACCAGGGCAGCGAGCGTCTCGACTACCGCGTCTACCCGTACGGCATCGACCAGACCAGGGTCACCTACGACACCCCGTACCTCTGCGACATCAGCTTCGTCGCCGAGGTGCCCACCGAGCAGACCATCGGGTTCGACTACCCCGACAACGTCCGCCTCAACGGCACCCGTGACCTGGTCGCCACCGCGACCAGCGGCCTCGGCGTCTCCTTCGAGTCCCTGACCCCGACCGTGTGCACCGTCGCCGGGAGCGTCGCCACCGGCGTCGGTGAGGGCACCTGCACCGTCCGGGCCACCCAGCCCGGCGGCATCGTCACCAGCACCGCCACCACCTACGCCGCCGCGACGCCGGTCGAACGCGACTTCGCCGTCTGGCCGCTGCCCGGCAGCCAGTCCATCAGCTTCACCCAGCCCGCGAACATGCGGCTGAGCGATTCCCCCCAGAACCTCGACGCCACCACCGACGCCCGCCTGCAGGTCGGCTTCGAGTCCCTGACCCCCACGACCTGCGCCGTGCAGACCGTCAGCCTGGCCGGCCGTGCCGCCGGCAACGCCGTCGCGCAGCGTGCCCCGTCCCCCCGGACCTCGACCGTCGTACCGGTCGCCGTCGGCGAGTGCACCGTGCGCGCCACCCAGCCCGGCAACGCGGACTGGAGCTGGGAGGAGCAGGTCTACAACGCCGCGACTCCCGTGGAGCGGACGTTCACCATCCGCCCGGACATCGCCGCCCAGTCCATCACGTTCCCCGAGCTGAACGACCTGCACGTCGGTGAGAACCAGGCGCCCGCGGCCACCGCGACGTCCGGCCTCCAGATCTCCTACGCCTCCGCCACCCCGAGCACCTGCGAGATCACCGGCGTCGTCTACGGCAGGGGGATCGCGCCCGCACCGGTGAAGGTCGAGGCCAAGGCCCCGGGCACGTGCACCGTCACCGCCAACCAGTACGGCGGCGACACCGGCGACCTCACCTACTCGCCGGCCCCCGAGGTCAGCGAGTCGTTCGAGATCACCGCCGTGCCGGTCGAGCAGGTCGAGCCGGCCGCGCAGACCATCGCGGTCACCGGTGCCCACGGCGTCGCCCTGTCGTCCAGGACCTCGCCGATCGCGTTCGCCTCCTCGGCCGGCCTGCCGGTCCAGGTCACGACCACGACCCCGGCTGTGTGCTCGGTGACCAACCGCCTCGTCCGTCTCCGCAAGGCCGGGACCTGCACTCTGACCGGTGCGGCGGCCGGAAACGCCGGTCACCTCGCCGCCCAGCCGGTCTCCGCCTCGTTCACGGTGTGGCGCACCCCCGCGCTGCCCGCCAGGGCCCGGGCCACCCGCGTCCTGGACGTGCTCGGCAAGGGCGAGGGCAGCCTGCGCGTCTCGGCCACCCCGGCCACCGTGTGCCGCGCCGTTCGCGGCGGCCAGGTCGCGCTGACCGACGCCGGCAGGTGCACCATCACCGTCACCACCAAGGGCGGCGACCGGGTCCGGTCCGCGAAGGTCAGGATCGTCGAGCTCCGCACCGGCGCGGTCGACCGGGGCGACATGTCCCTGGCCGGCTCGATCCGGTTCGGCTACCGGTCGGCCGAGCTGACCGACCGCGCGAAGGCCCGGCTGCGGCGTCTCGCGCCGAAGCTGCGCGAGGCCAAGCTCGTCGCCGTCTACGGCAACACCCAGGCGTTCGGTGCCGGTGACACCCCGGCCAACCGGAAGCTGTCGCGTCAGCGGGCCGCCGTCGTCACCGCGTTCCTTCGCGACCTCGGTGTGGACGCCAAGACGACCACTGTCGCACTGGGCTCGCGCAACCCGGCCGGCAAGGACGAGGCCGCCAACCGCCGCGCGGACATCTACTGGGTCAAGTGACCGGTAGCCGCACCCCGGCCGGCTGACCACCGCAGCCCCTCCCGGCACGACTGCCGGGAGGGGCTGCGGTCGCTCGACGGACCCGACACGGCGTCGTCGAGGCCGCTACGGCCGACTGAACGCTCGGGCACGCAGCAGCCACCGCGGGATGCTGAGCAGCGACGACGACGCCGGCCAGGCGTCGGCCCGGAAGTAGGCGTCGGTGCCGCCGTCGACGTAGACGATGCTGCCGCAGAGGAAGTCCGCTGCCGGCGACAGCATGAACGCCACCCAGTCGGCCAGGTGGCCCGCTTCGCCGTACCCGCCGACGGGGACGGGGAAGGTCTCGATCCGCTCCCTCTCGGCTCCGTCCAGCTGGCTCTGGAGGAGGGGGGTCATGATGGCGCCGGGCGCGATCGCGTTGAGCCGGATGCCCGCTCCGGCCCATTCCGGGGTGACCGCCGTACGCCTGACCCAGGTGCTGAGGGCGAGCTTGGATGCGCCGTAGGCGAATGCCGGAGCGTTCCTGCCTCCGAACGCCTTCAGGACCCGTGCTCGCGTTCTCGGCCTGTCGTTGAGGAACGACCGCACCAGCAACTGGGGAATGCCGGGCGTGACGCTGGCCGAGTTGGAGCCGAAGACGACCACCTTGCTCGAGACTCCCGCGGCCGCCGCCCCGGCCGCCAGTGCCTCTCGCCACGACTCGAGGAGCTGGATCGGTGCGACGTAGTTGACCTGGGCGATGACCTCTTCCCGTCCCGGAAGCGGACCCACCCCGGCCGCCAGGACCGCACCGTGGAGCGTGCCGTCCAGCCGGTGCAGGACCTCGGTCGCCGCCGACTCGCGGCCCGGTGCGGTCGAGAGGTCCGCGACGACGTCGGCAGAGCGGAGATCGACGGTGATCACCCGGTGCTCGTCGGCGCGAAGCCGGGCGACGACCTCTGCGCCCATGCCCGAGGCCGATCCGGTCACCACGTAGTTGCCCACCGCACGACTTCCTCTCGAGGTCCCTCACCGGGCCGGTCCGGTGCGACGACTGCCCCGATGCTAGAACACGTTCTAGCAGTCAGGACGATAGTCCGAGCACCGGTCGGGCGGCTGCGCGCTACCTCCCCCTACCGCGCCAGCGACCGGGTGATGACGGCGTTGGCGGCCCGCTGGAAGCCGGTGACCACGGCCTCCAGGGTCAGCTGACGCAGCCGCGACACGGTGCGCTCGAGGCGCTCGGCATCCTCGGGCGAGTGCGGCTCGCGGCGGTACGGCGCGAGCACCCCCTCGCGCAGGATCTGGGTGAGCTCCTCGACGAGCGCCTCCATGTGCCGGCGGATCGCCTCCCCGGCGGCGCCCATCGCGTCCTCGGGAACGTCGAGGTCGAGCAGCTCGACCCCGACGGCGAAGTTGGGCAGCACCCGGTAGCCCGACCCGGTCGGCTCGATGGTGCCGGCCTTCTCCAGCAGGGTGACGTCGCGGTCGCTGAGCGGGCGACCGGCCTTCTTCTCCAGCTGGCGGCGACTCAGCTCCTCCGGCGGCCGGGGCGTCCAGGAGGTCATCATCGCCCGCTGGAGGGCGAGGTCCTCGACCGTCGCGTCCGCGGGCAGTCCGGCGAGGAAGCGCTCGATGGCCTGCAGCGTGAACCCGTGGTCCTGCAGTGCCCGCACGAGGTCGAGCCGCGAACGGTGCACCGGGCCGTAGTACGCCATCCGGCCGCGGCGGACCGGAGCCGGAAGCAGGCCCAGGCTCGCGTAGTAGCGCGTGGTCCGCACCGTCATGCCGGTGGCGGCCGCCAGCTCGTCGATCGTGAGCAGCCCGTCGTCGGGGGCCCCGGGCTGAACACTCATGACTGTCACAGTAGTGCTGTCATCGGATCTGCGTTAACGTGACAGTGATGCTGTCACAGTAGTGCTGCGCGCTTGACCACACGGTCGAGCGTCCGGCCGCCCGTCACGCCCCAGGAGGCCCCATGTCCAAGACCGAGCCGTTCTTCGAGCAGGAGCACGAGGACTTCCGTCGTACCGTCCGCGCGTTCCTCGAGAAGGAGGTCGTGCCCTTCCACGAGCAGTGGGAGAAGGACGGCCAGGTCGACCGCGAGGTCTGGCGCAGGGCCGGCGAGCAGGGGCTGCTCTGCTTCGACGTCGAGGAGGAGTACGGCGGCGCCGGCATCTCCGACTTCCGCTACAACATGGTCGTCTCCGACGAGATCGGCCGGGTCGGCGCCAGCGGACTCGGCTTCCCGGTCCACACCGACATCATCGTCCCCTACATCAGCCAGCTCGGGACCCCGGAGCAGAAGCAGCGCTGGCTGCCCGGCCTGGTCAGCGGCGAGCTGATCTCGGCGATCGCGATGACCGAGCCGGGCGCCGGCTCGGACCTGCAGGGCATCCGCACCAGCGCCGTCGACAAGGGCGACCACTACGTCCTCAACGGCTCCAAGACCTTCATCAGCAACGGCATCCTGTCCGACCTGGTGATCGTGGTCGCGCGCACCAACCCCGACGCCGGCCACCAGGGCATCAGCCTGCTGGTCGTCGAGCGCGGCATGGAGGGCTTCGAGCGCGGCCGCAACCTCGACAAGATGGGCCTGAAGGCCCAGGACACCGCCGAGCTGTTCTTCGACAACGTCGTCGTGCCCAAGGAGAACCTCCTCGGCGAGGAGGGCGCCGGCTTCATCTCGCTGATGGTGAACCTGCCCCAGGAGCGGATCTCGATCGCCTCGATCGCGGTCGCCGCCTGCGAGCACGTGCTGCGGCTCTGCCTCGACTACGCCAAGGAGCGCGAGGCGTTCGGCAAGCCGATCGGCAAGTTCCAGCACAACCGGTTCCTGCTCGCCGAGATGGCCACCGAGGTCCACATCGCGCGGGTCTTCGTCAACGACTGCGTGACGAAGCTGAACGCCGGCGAGGTCGACACGACCCTGGCGTCGATGGCGAAGTGGTGGACGACCGAGCTGCAGAAGAAGCTCGTCGACCAGGGCGTTCAGCTGCACGGCGGCTACGGCTACATGATGGAGTACCCCATCGCGAAGGCCTATGTGGACAGCCGGATCCAGACGATCTACGGCGGGACGACGGAGATCCAGAAGGAGATCATCGGCCGCAGCCTGGGGATCTGACCCGGCCTTCCCGCCCGCCGGACGTACGCCTGTCTGGACCGGCCGTCTCGAAAGCGAGTCACTCAGTAAAGTCGATCAACCAACTGTGATTTGATCGCCGGCATGGCCACCCCCTCCACCGTGCGCGCACAGGCCGCACGACGCCAACACCGGCGCCGGATCCCGTTGCACGTCGGGACCCTCCTCGCGCTGCTGTTCGTGTGGTGGCTGGTCACCCGCCTGGAGCTGGTGCGACCGCTCATCCTGCCGCCCCCCGGCGACGTCTGGGACGCCTTCGTGCGCGCCAACACCGACCACCCGCTGAGCTCGACCTCGGACCGGATCGTGCGCGGCGAGCAGAACTACTACCTGTGGGAGCACCTGCTCGCCAGCCTCCAGCGGATCGTGGTCGGCGTCGGCGCCGCCATCGCGTTCGGCATCCCGCTCGGCCTGCTGATGGCCACCACCTGGCTCGGCACCGTCCTGGAGCCCTACCTCAGCTTCGTGCGCTCGCTGCCGCCACTGGCCTACATCGGCCTGCTGATCGTCTGGTTCGGCATCGGCGACACGTCGAAGATCTGGCTGCTGTTCCTGGCCGCGTTCCCGCCCATCACGATGGCCACCATCGGCGGCATCCGCGGAGTGCGCGAGGACATGGTCAACGCGGTCCTCTCCCTCGGCGCCTCGCGCCGCCAGGCGCTGACGTCGGTGATGCTCCCCGCGACGCTGCCCGAGATCCTCACCGGCATCCGGGTCGCGGTCGGCTTCGCCTGGACGACGGTCGTGGCCGCCGAGATCGCCAACGGCATCCCCGGCATCGGCGGGCTCGCCTACCTGGCGGGCCAGAAGCTGCGCCCCGAGCTCGTCCTCGCCTGCATCCTCGTGATCGGCCTCGCGGCGATCGCCCTCGATCTCGGTCTGAAGTACCTGGAGAAGGCCCTTGTCCCCTGGCGGGGCAAGGCGTGAACCACGCCGCCACGGCGTACGAAGGAGAAACCCGAATGACCCGAAAGACCACCGGCTTCGCGTTGTTCGCAACCGCCGCGCTCGCCCTGACCCTCAGCGGGTGCGTCGAGTCCGCCGACGAGCGCAAGGCCGCCGACGCCGCCGACGCCACCGGGAGCGACTGCCCCTGGACGCCCGACGAGTCGATCACCACGACCGCCCGGATCGCCTGGCAGGCCATCCCCAACGGCGACGCCGTCGTCAAGGACCTCGGCCTGCTCGAGGCGTGCATGCCGAACGCGAAGATCACCTGGGTCCAGGCCTCCTCGGGCGGCGACGTGATCACCTACTACGGAGCCGACGAGGTCGACCTCGGCCTGATGGGCTCGGCTCCGGCCGCCCGCTCCGCCTCCGCCCCGGTGATCCGCGACGTCGACATCGCCACCATCTGGATCCACGACGTCATCGGCGACGCCGAGTCGCTGATCGTCAAGGACCCCGGGGTCACCGACCTCGCCGGGCTGAAGGGCGCCACGATCGCCACCCCGTTCAGCAGCACCGCCCACTACTCGCTGCTGCAGGCACTCTCCGAGGCCGGTCTGGACCCCGCCAAGGACGTCACGGTCATCAACCTCGACCCCGAGAAGATGCCCGCGGCCTGGCAGGGCGACGAGATCGACGCCGCCTGGGTGTGGGACCCGGTGCAGAGCGAGCTGCTGGAGGGCGGCGGCGCCCGCCTGATCTCCAGCGCCGACACCGCGGAGGCCGGCCGCCCGACCTTCGACGTCGGCACCGTCGACCGCGCCTTCGCCGCCGAGAACGAGGACTTCCTCACCCAGTGGGCCAAGGCGCAGGACCACGCCGTGCAGCTGATCCAGGACGACCCGGCCGAGGCGGCCGAGTCCGTCGCCGTCGTGCTGGGCATCGACCCGGCCGCCGCCGAGGCCCAGTTCGCCGGGCTGGAGTACGTCCGCGCGGCCGACCAGGCCGGTGCGGACTACCTGGGCGGCAAGTTCGCCGAGGATCTGCTGACCACCGCGACCTTCCTGCTCGAGCAGGGCGAGATCGAGGCGCTCAGCGACGCCGCGGTGTACGCCGAGCACGTCGACGCCGGACCGGCGACCCGGGCCGCGGAGTGAGCCACGGGCGTGCCATCGCGTTCGAGGGCGTCGAGCACCACTTCGACGTGGGCGGCACGCCCGTGCCCGCACTCGACCGGATCGATCTGACCCTGGAGCCCGGCGAGCTGGTGACGCTCGCCGGGCCCTCGGGGTGCGGCAAGACCACGCTGCTGCGCCTGGTCGCCGGCTTCCTGCCTCCGACGACCGGGTCGGTGACGGTCGGGGGCGAGCAGGTCCGCGGCCCGGCCGAGGAGCGTGGCGTGGTCTTCCAGCAGCCCACGCTGTTCCCCTGGCTGTCGGTGCGGCGCAACGTCGAGCTCGGCCCGAAGCTGCGCGGCGTACCGGCGGCGGAGCGAGCCGAGCTCGCCGAGAAGTACCTGCGCCTGGTGGGCCTGCAGGACTTCGGGAAGCACCGGCCCTACGAGCTGTCCGGCGGGATGCAGCAGCGCTGCCAGATCGCGCGGGTGCTGGCCAACGAGCCCGACATCGTGCTCATGGACGAGCCGTTCGGCGCCCTGGACGCCCTGACCCGGGAGCGGCTGCAGGAGGAGCTCCTCGAGATCTGGCGGGCCACCGGACGCACGATCCTCTTCATCACCCACAGCGTGGACGAGGCGGTCTTCCTGGGCTCGCGGGTCCTGGTGATGAGCCCCCGGCCGGGCCGGATCGTCTTCGACGAGCCCGCCGTCTTCACCGAGGCCGGCGCCCGGGTGCCGGCCGACGAGATCCGGGCCCTGCCGGAGTACGCCGCGCTCTGCGACCGGGTGCGGCACGCGATCCATCAGCCGGCCGACACCGCATCCGGTATCTGACGTGTTCCAAGAGTCCTCTTCACCCTAGAGTTCGTCTCAGCTGTCCGACACCTGTGAAGGGGATCTTGTGCACCGCCGCGTCACCAGCCCGCGGGCCGTTCGCTCGGTGTGGTCGCGCGTCGGTCTCCTGGCCGCCCTCGCCTGCCTGGGCTGGGTGCCGTTCATGGGCCGCACGCTGAGCCCCGACGAGGGCGGCATGCTGATCGTGGGTGGCCAGTGGGCCCCCGGCAGCTCCCTGTACGGCGACTACTGGGTCGACCGGCCCCCGGTGCTGGTCGCACTGTTCGCGCTCGCCGACGGCGCGGGCGGGGCGTGGGCGCTGCGCACCATGGGCGTGCTCGCCGTACTGGCGAGCGTCGCGCTGGCCGGTCTGGTGGGGCGGCTCGCCGTACCCTCCTCGCGCAGCGCCCCGCTGCTCACCGCCGGCGCCGCGGCCGCGCTCGTCGCCACTCCGCTCTTCGGTGGAGGCGCGGTCAACGGCGAGCTGCTGGGCCTGCCGTTCCTGCTCGCCGGGATCGCCGCGGTGCTGCGCTCCCGGATGGCGACCAGCTGGCGCGGCGGGTTCGGCTGGGCCCTGCTGGCCGGGGTCGCGGGCGCCTGCGGCGCGATGGTCAAGCAGAACCTCGTCGACGTCTTCGTGCTCCTCGCCGCCCTGGTCGTGCTGCAGTGGCGGCCGCGCCGGGGCGAGTCGACGGTCGGGTCCCGCACGCTGGCCGGCAGCGTCGTCGGCGCACTCGCCGCGGTCGGCGTCGCCGTCTCGCTCGCCGCCCTCCGCGGCACCGACCCCGGACCGCTCTGGGAGGCGGTCGTCTCCTTCCGGGGCGAGGCCGCCGCCAAGATCGTCTCCGCCGCGACCGAGACGACCACCCGCCGACTGCTCGGCATGATCGGCGCGCTCCTCGCCAGCGGGGCGCCGTTCCTCATCGCGGCTCTCATCCTCGCCACCCGGCGCCCGGTGCGGGAAGCCGGAGACTCGCCGGGACCCGGCGACCTGCGCTGGCCCGCGTTGGCCGTGTTGTCCTGGGAGCTGCTCGCCGCCTACGTGAGCGGCAGCTACTGGCTCCATTACCTGACCGCCCTGGTACCCGGGGTCGTGCTGGTGGCGGCCGCGGCCGCGCAGCGCCGCCCCCGACGTACCCGCCTGCTGACCACCGCGTACGCCGTCACCGCGATCTCGACGGCGATCGCGATCGCGTTCGTCGCCGTGCGGCCCATGGAGCGGCCCGAGGAGCCGGTCATCTCCTACCTCCAGGACAAGGTCCGTCCCGGCGACACCGGCATGGTGGCGTTCGGGGCGGCCAACATCCTGCAGGCCTCCGGCCTGCGCAGCCCCTACCCCGACCTGTGGAGCCTGCCGGTCCGGGTCCGCGACCCGAGGCTGGAGCGGCTCGCGGGCGTGCTGGCCGGGCCGGAGCGCCCGACCTGGCTGGTCGTCGCGGGCCGCTCGCTCGACACCTGGGGCATCGATGCCTCGGCGGCGCAGGGTCACGTCGACCAGCACTACGAGCTCGTCGGCAGCCCCGGCCGGTTCACCGTCTACCACCGGAAGGACCACACTCCGTGACGTCCGCGTCCACCCAGGTCGCCGCCACCCCCACCCGCCCGGCGAGTCGGCGGCGCGCGATGGCGGCGTACGTCGTCGCCCTCCTCGTGTGGAGCCTGACGATCGGCATCCCCAACGACACCCTCGGCGTGTGCCTGTGGATCTGGATCGGCACCGTGGCCTGGCACGCCGACGCGCCGCTCGAGACGACCCGGGCCTGGTGGCGCGACTGGTGGCTGCCGATGGTGCTGCTGGTGGCGTACTCGCTGCTGCGCGGCGTAGCCGACCAGACCTTCGTCCCGGTCAACGTCACCGCTCCGATCCGCTTCGACGAGTGGCTCGGCGGCGGGACCACGCCGACGGAGCTGCTGCAGAGCGCCTGGTGCGGCGACCCGTGCCTGCCGGGCTCCTCGCCGCGCTGGTACGACACGCTGTTCACCACCGTCTACGCCTCGCACTTCCTGGCCTCCCTCGGACTGGCGGGCGTGCTGTGGGTGCGCAGCCGCGGTGAGTGGGTGCGCTGGATCCGCCGGTTCGTCGCGATGAACTTCGCCGGCCTGACGATCTACTTCCTCTACCCGATGGCCCCGCCGTGGATGGCCGGTCGCGACGGGTTCATCGGCGCGGTCAGCCGGATCACCAGCCGGGGCTGGTCCGAGATCGACCTGCACCGCCAGAGCATCTTCTTCGGCGGCCTGCCCAACAAGGTCGCCGCGATGCCGTCGCTGCACGCCGGGTTCTCGTTCCTGCTGGTCTTCTACGCCATCCAGCGGTTCCGGCACCCGGCCCGCTGGCTGCTGCTGATCTACCCGCTGACCATGTCGCTGAGCCTGGTGTACTCCGGCGAGCACTACGTCGTCGACGCGATCGCCGGCGCCCTGGTCGCGCTCGCGGTGCTGGTCGGGTGCCAGCTGTGGGAGAACCGCCGGGCCCGGGCGGCCTGACCCGACCGCATCCTCGGCACACTGGGCAGATGCTGCACCGGCACCCCTTCCTGAGCCTGACGACCCTGGCCTACCTCGGCTTCGTCGCCTGGCTGACCCTGACCCCGGGCTCGGCTGCGCCCACCCAGAGCGACCTGGTGCTGCGGGTGCTCGCCCGGCTGCAGCGGTACGACGAGCTGTCCTGGCTCACCTACGACCGGGCCGAGTTCCTGGCCAACATCGCGCTGTTCGTCCCCGTCGGGCTGTTCCTGCTGCTGCTGTTCGGCACCCGGTTCTGGTGGGTCGCCGCGGCCGCGGCGTTCGCGATGACCTCGGCGATCGAGACCGCGCAGCGCTCGATCCCCGGCCGGGTGCCCGACGAGCGCGACCTCGCCGCCAACACGACCGGCGCGGTGATCGGGATCGCGGTCGGCGTCGTGCTGACCCTCCCGGCCACCCTGCGCCGCAACCGCGCCCGCCGGGCCCGTCGGGCGACCGCCCAGAAGACGGCGTAGGCCCGTACGTCCCGTCGCTTCGGGCCTCTGGGACCTGTCGGTCCTGGACCGGCCCGGGCACGATGGGGGCATGACGAACAAGCCGGGACAGCTGCGCGACCTGTCGGCCCCCGAGTGCTGGGAGCTGCTGACGACGGCCCCGGTGGGCCGGATCATCTGGAACACCGCGTCCGGCCCCGAGGTGGTCCCGGTCAACTTCGTCGCCGACGGCTCCACCATCCGGATCCGGACCGCGGCGTACTCCGCCCTGGTGCAGAAGGTCGACGCCGAGCGGGTCGCATTCGAGGCGGACTCGATCGACGAGACCGACCACTCCGGCTGGAGCGTGGTGGCCCGGGGCCGCGCCGAGGTCCGGTACGGCGCGGACGACGGCCCCACGCCCGAGCCGTGGGTGGGCGGGACGCGGCACACCATCGTCGCCGTCGTCGTCGACCAGATCACCGGTCGCCGGCTGACGACGGGCAGCTGATCGGCAGCTGACCGGGCCGCCGCCGCGCACGGCGCGGCCACCGGCACCGATGAGTACGGCGCGGACGGCGGGTCTGACTCGAGGAGACCTATCGTCCTCTCCCCGCTGGAGCGCGTCATGCACCGTCAGATCGCCGGCCGGCTCACCAGCCCGGTCACGAAGTGGATCGTCCTCGCCGTCGTCGTACTCCTGACCGGTGCGCTCGGCTCGCTGGGCAGTCAGCTCGCCGACGTCAAGGACAACGAGCAGGCGTCCTGGGTGCCCGCCGAGGCGGAGTCGACCCGGGTGTCCGAGCAGCTCTCGGACGCGATCGACCCCAACGACATCCCGACCCTGGTCGCCTACCACCGGGAGTCCGGCCTCACCGAGGCCGACCTGGCCGCGCTGGAGGAGCACGCCCAGGAGATCGCCGGCCTCGAGGGCGTCACCGACGCCGGCGTCCTCTCACCGCAGACGGCCGAGGAGATCCGGGCCCAGGGCGGCAAGGCTCCCGAGCTGGTCTCCGAGGACGGCCAGGTCGCCTACCTCTACTTCGTCTTCAACCTCGGCTCCGAGGGCTGGAACAAGATCGCCGACCCGGTGGAGGAGATCCAGGACCTGACCGCGATCGACGGGGTCGACGTCTACGTCGGCGGCTTCGGCGGCCAGGCCTACGACTTCATCAACTCCTTCGACGGCTCCCACGTGACCCTGCTCATGATCACCTTCGGGGTCGTCATCCTGATCCTGCTGGTGACCTACCGCAGCCCGGTGCTGTGGATCCTGCCGATCCTCTGCGCCATCGTGGCCAACACGATGGCCGGCGGCGTCGTCTACCTCCTGGCCAAGTACGCCGACCTGACCGTCAACGACCAGAGCCAGTACATCCTCAGCATCCTGGTGATCGGCGCCGGCACCGACTACGCGCTGCTGCTGGTCGCGCGCTACCGGGAGGAGCTGCGCCGCCACGAGGACCGCCACGAGGCGATGGCCTACGCGCTGCACCGGGCGACACCGGCGATCCTGGCCTCCGCGGCCACCGTGGTCGTCGGCCTGCTCTGCCTGGTCTTCGCCGACCTGAACTCCACGGCGAGCCTCGGACCGGTGCTGGCCGTGGGCGTGGCCGTGACCTTCCTGGTGATGGTCACCCTGCTGCCCGCGCTGCTGGTGATCGTCGGTCGCTGGATCTTCTGGCCCGTGCGTCCCACCTTCGCCTCCGCCGAGCCGACCCAGTCCGGGCTCTGGTCCCGCGTGGGCAAGCGGATCGCCGTCCGGCCCCGGATCGTGTGGGTCGGTACGACGATCGCCCTGCTGGTCGCCTGCCTCGGGATGCTGCGCCTCGACGCGTCGGGCCTGTCGACCGAGGACTCCTTCACCGAGCGGTTCGACTCGATCATCGCCCAGGAGCTGCTCACCGACCACGGGCTGAGCGACAACTCCAACACCGTCCAGGTGGTGGCCGCCGACGAGCAGCTGGCCGCCGTCGAGGAGGCCGTCACGGCCGTCGAGGGCCTCGGCAGCCCGACCGACGCCACCTCGCTGGGCAACGGTCGGTCCTACTTCGAGGTGCCGATCAGGGCGGACATCTCCTCGGAGACGGCGTTCGGGATCGTGGAGGCGACCCGGACGGCCGCGCACGCGGTCGACGGCGCGGATGCCCTGGTCGGCGGCGGCGCGGCGTTCTACCTGGACACCAAGACCGCCTCGCTGCGGGACAACAAGGTCGTCATCCCGCTGGTCCTGCTCGTGGTGCTGCTGATCCTCATCATCCTGCTGCGCGCCCTGGTCGCCCCGCTGCTGCTGATGCTGACCGTCGTCCTCTCCTTCGGGGCCGCCCTCGGCCTCTCGGCCCTGCTCTTCGAGTACGTCTTCGACTTCGCGGGCTCCGACGCCGGCTTCCCGCTCTTCGCGTTCGTGTTCCTGGTCGCCCTGGGCATCGACTACAACATCTTCCTGATGACCCGGGTCCGGGAGGAGACGGCCACCTTCGGCACCCGACGCGGCTCGCTGATCGCGCTGGCCTCGACCGGTGGGGTGATCACCTCCGCCGGACTGGTGCTCGCGGCCACGTTCCTCGCCCTCGCGACGCTGCCGTTCGTCTTCCTGGTGCAGCTGGGCGTCGCCGTGGCCCTGGGCGTACTGCTCGACACCCTGATCGTGCGGTCGGTGCTCGTGACGGCGCTCAACCTCGACCTCGGCTCGCGGATCTGGTGGCCGTCCAAGCTCGACCGGGGACCACTGAGCGGGCCACCGGCGTCCTCCGAGGACAGCGAGGTTAGCCTGACGAGATGACGGACAGGCCCACTCCCCAGCAGGTACGCCGGGCCCTTGCTCGGGCCGAGCGGGGAGCGGCGCTCGACGTGCCTGAGGCGACCGCGCTGCTCGCGGCGACCGGGGACGAGCTCGACCGGCTGACGCTCGCGGCTGCGCGGGTCCGCGACGCGAGCCTGGTCGCCGCCGGCCGGGTGGTCGACGGGCGCGGCATGGTGACGTACTCGCCGAAGGTCTTCATCCCGGTCACCAAGCTGTGCCGCGACAAGTGCCACTACTGCACCTTCGTCGAGACGCCGGGCCACGCCCGGCGCGAGGGCCGCGAGCCGTACCTCTCCCCCGACGAGATCCTCGAGATCGCCTCCCAGGGTGCGGCCATGGGCTGCCTGGAAGCGCTGTTCACACTCGGCGACCGGCCCGAGGACCGCTGGCCCGAGGCCCGGGAGTGGCTCGACGAGCGCGGCTACGACTCGACGCTGGCCTACGTCCGCGCGATGGCGATCCGGGTGCTGGAGGAGACCGGGCTGCTGCCCCACCTCAACCCCGGCGTGATGTCGTGGGAGGAGATGAACCGGCTCAAGCCGGTCTCGCCCTCGATGGGGATGATGCTCGAGACCACCTCGCGCCGGCTCTTCGACACGAAGGGCGAGGCGCACTTCGGCTCCCCCGACAAGGACCCCGAGGTCCGGCTGCGGGTGCTCGAGGACGCGGGCCGACTCTCGATCCCGTTCACCACCGGCCTGCTGGTCGGCATCGGCGAGACGCTGACCGAGCGCGCCGAGACGATCTTCGCGCTGCGCGCGACCTCGCGGGCGTACGGCGCCGTGCAGGAGGTGATCGTCCAGAACTTCCGGGCCAAGCCGGACACCGCGATGCGGCACACCGACGACCTCGACCTCGACGAGTACCGCGCCGCCATCGCGGTCACCCGGCTCGTGCTCGGCCCCAAGGCGCGCATCCAGGCGCCGCCGAACCTGGTCGACCACGCCGTCGGGTCGGCCGAGTGCCGGGCCCTCCTCGACGCCGGTGTCGACGACTGGGGCGGGGTCTCCCCGCTGACCCCCGACCACGTGAACCCCGAGCGCCCCTGGCCCTCACTCGATCGGCTGCGGGCGATCACCGCCGAGTGCGGCTTCGAGCTGCAGGCGCGGCTGACCGTGCACCCCGAATACGTCCGGGCCGCCCTCGACGGCGGGAGCCCGTGGCTCGACCCGCGGATCACGGCCCACGTCGCGGCGCTGGCGATCCCGTCCGGACCGCTGGCCGGGTTCGCGCGCCCCGGCGTACGACCGGTCGGACTGCCGTGGCAGGAGCCCGACGGCGGGTTCGCCTCGGCCGGCCGCACCGACCTCTTCGCGACCGTCGACACCGACGGCCGCACCGAGGACCGGCGCTCGGACTTCGCCGACGTGTACGGCGACTGGGACGCCGTCAAGGCCGCCGCCTCCGGCACCGCGATGATCGACGGCGCCCCCGCGGTGCTGCACGCCGAGGGCCGCGAGGCGATGGCCGCGGCCGAGGCCGACCCCGGCAACCTCTCCGACGAGCACGCCCTGACCCTGATGACGGCCGAGGGGCCACTGCTCGAGCAGGTCGTCCAACTGGCCGACGCACTCCGCAAGGAGACGGTCGGCGACGACGTGACCTACGTCGTCAACCGGAACATCAACTTCACCAACGTCTGCTACGTCGGCTGCCGCTTCTGCGCCTTCGCCCAGCGCCGCACCGACGCCGACGCCTACTCCCTGTCGTACGACGACGTCGCCGACCGGGCCCAGGAGGCCTGGGAGCTCGGCGCGACCGAGGTCTGCATGCAGGGCGGCATCGACCCCGAGCTGCCCGCCACGGCGTACTTCGACCTGGTCGCGGCCGTGAAGCAGCGGGTGCCGGAGATGCACGTGCACGCCTTCTCGCCCATGGAGGTCGTCAACGGCACCGCCCGCACCGGGCTGTCGATCGAGGACTTCCTGATCAAGGCCCGCGAGTCCGGACTCGGGTCGCTGCCCGGCACCGCCGCGGAGATCCTCGACGACGAGGTCCGCTGGGTGCTGACCAAGGGCAAGCTCCCGACGCGCACCTGGATCGAGGTCGTCTCCACCGCGCACCGCGTGGGCATCCCGACGACGAGCACGATGATGTACGGCCACGTCGACAACCCGAAGCACTGGGTCGGTCACCTCCGGGTCCTGTCGCGCATCCAGGACGAGACCGGTGGGTTCACCGAGTTCGTGCCGCTGCCGTTCGTGCACACCTCCGCCCCGATCTACCTCGCCGGCGTGGCCCGCCCCGGACCGACCCTGCGCGACAACCTCGCCGTACACGCGATGGCCCGGATCCTGCTGCACGGCCGGATCCCGAACATCCAGACCTCGTGGGTCAAGCTCGGCGTCGAGGGCACCCGAGCGATGCTCGGCGCCGGCGCCAACGACGTCGGCGGGACCCTGATGGAGGAGACCATCTCCCGGATGGCCGGCTCCGAGCACGGCTCGGCCAAGACGGTCGCCGAGCTCATCGAGATCGGCGCCGGCATCGACCGCCCGGTGCGCGAGCGCACCACCACCTACACCCTGCGCTGACCCGCCCTGGGAATCTCTCCCCCCAGACGCCGAGTCAGCAGAAGTGGGGGGCCGAGTCAGCACTACTGGTGCTGACTCGGCCCCCATTTCTGCTGACTCGACGGGATAACAAAGCCGAAACGGGCCTGCGTCGACTCTGGACGTGATCGCGGTCACACCATATGTTGTGGCGAACAACAAACGCGCGGTGAACCTCCGATGGGCGGACGGGCGGGCGCGGTGGAGATCGCAAGGAGGCGGTTCGCGTGAAGCGGAAGCACAGCTTGGTCCTGGTCGGGATGCTCGGTGTGGCGATGTCGCTCACCGCATGTGGTGACGACTCGGACTCCGGTAGCGAAGGCAGCGAGGGCAGTACCGGCGACAGCTCGGCCGCGGCCGGCAAGATCGGCGTCATCCTCCCCGACACCGAGTCGTCGGTCCGCTGGGAGAGCGCGGACCGCCCGGCCCTCGAGGCCGCCTTCAAGGAGGCCGGCGTCGAGTACGACATCCAGAACGCCGAGGGCGACGCGGAGCGGATGACCCAGATCGCCGACACCATGATCGGCAACGGCGTCACGGTCCTGGCGATCGTCAACCTCGACTCCGAGTCGGGCGCGGCCATCCAGGAGAAGGCCGAGTCGCAGGGCGTGGCCACCATCGACTACGACCGCCTGACCCTCAACGGCACCGCGCAGTACTACGTCTCGTTCGACAACACCTTGGTCGGCGAGCTGCAGGGCCAGGGCCTGGCGGACTGCCTGGGTGACAAGAAGGCGAACATCGTCTTCCTCAACGGCTCGCCCACCGACAACAACGCGACCCTGTTCGCCGACGGCGCCCACAGCGTCCTGGACCCGATGACCAACTTCACGGTCGTCGGGGAGCAGGCCGTCCCGGAGTGGGACAACGAGGAGGCGGCGACGATCTTCCAGCAGCTGTACACGGCTGCTGACGGCAAGGTCGACGGCGTGCTCGCGGCCAACGACGGTCTCGGCGGCGCCGCCATCGGCATCCTCGAGGGCAACGGCCAGGCCGGCAAGGTCCCGGTCACCGGCCAGGACGCCACGGTCGAGGGCCTGCAGAACATCCTCGCCGGCACCCAGTGCATGACGGTCTACAAGTCCGCCACGCAGGAGGCCGGCGCGCTGGCCGACGCCGCGATCGCCCTGGTGAACGGCGAGGACGCCCAGACCACCGGCACCACCAAGGACTCCGAGAGCGGCCGCGAGGTCCCCTCGATCCTGCTCGAGCCGCTGTCCATCACCAAGGACAACGTCGGCGACGTCATCACCGACGGCGGCCAGACGGTGGAGGACGTCTGCACCGGCAGCTACGCCGCCCTCTGCACCGAGGCCGGCATCTCCTGATCGTCGTGCACCACCGGCAGACAACCTGACCGACTCGTCGGGCAACTCTGCTCCGATCGGCGCCCGGGCCGCACCTCGGCCCGGGCGCCTTTCGTTCACTCGGACAACAATCTCCTGAGGAGAGTGGGACCTCATGACACAGCCGCTGCTCGAACTGCGCGGGGTCAACAAGAGCTTCGGCGTGGTGCACGTCCTGCACGACGTCGACTTCGCCGTCTATCCCGGTCAGGTGACCGCGCTGGTGGGCGACAACGGTGCCGGCAAGTCCACGCTGGTCAAGATCATCGCGGGCATCTACGGCCGCGACAGCGGCGACTACCTGTTCGAGGGCCAGGACGTCCACGTGCACGGACCGCGCGACGTCGCGGGCCTCGGCGTCGAGGTCGTCTACCAGGACCTCGCACTCTGCGACAACCTCGACATCGTCGAGAACATGTTCCTCGGCCGCGAGGAGACCGGGCGCATCGGCCTCGACGAGGTCACCATGGAGTCGCGCGCCCGCGAGACGCTCGCCTCCCTGTCGGTGCGCACCGTGAAGTCGGTGCGCCAGAGCGTCGCGAGCCTCTCCGGCGGCCAGCGCCAGACCGTGGCGATCGCCAAGGCCGTGCTCTGGAACTCCAAGGTCGTCCTCCTCGATGAGCCGACCGCCGCGCTCGGCGTCGCGCAGACCCGCCAGGTCCTCGATCTGGTACGACGGCTCGCGGACCGCGGTCTCGGCGTCGTGCTGATCTCGCACAACATGGGTGACGTCTTCGAGGTCGCCGACCGGATCACCGCCCTCTACCTCGGCCGGGTGGCCGCCGACGTCTGGGTCGAGGACGTCACGCACAGCCAGATCGTCGAGCTCATCACCGCCGGACGCTCCGGGGACCTCGGCATCGCCGAGAACCCCGTGACCGCGACTGTCTGAGAAGGACCGGAGACTCATCATGACCGTCGGATCCGACACCCCCTCGCAGGTCACCGGCAGCGACTTCACCATCGACGACCGCCAGGCCGTGACCATCGGCGACTCGGCGCGCGACTACGTCAACCGCCTCCGGGGCGGCGACATGGGCTCGCTGCCGGCCATCCTCGGCCTGGTCGTCCTGTTCATCGTCTTCAGCTCGCTCCACGACCGGTTCCTCACGACGTACAACATGGCCAACCTGGTCATCCAGGCCGGCTCCATCTGCGTCCTGGCCATGGGCCTGGTCTTCGTCCTGCTGCTCGGCGAGATCGACCTGTCGGCGGGCGTCGCGGGCGGCGCCTCGGCCACGATCATCGCGCTGGCGCTGATCGACTACGACTGGACCTGGTGGCTCGCGACCCTCGCCGGCATCGCCGTCGGAGCCGTGATCGGGCTGGCGATCGGCTCGCTCGTCTCGTTCCTGGGCATCCCGTCCTTCGTCGTGACCCTGGCCTTCTTCCTCGCCCTGCAGGCGGTGCCGCTGAAGCTGATCGGCTCCGGCGGCTCGCTCCGGTTCAACGACGAGGTGCTGCGCGGCCTGTCGATCAAGAACGTGCCGGTGACGGCCGGCTGGATCGCCGCCGGGGTGATCGTCGTCGGCTATGCGGCCCTCTCGCTGTGGCGCTACCGCTCCCGCTCCGCACGCGGCCTGGTGCACAAGCCGCTCGCGCTCGTGGTCATCCAGATCGTCGTGCTCGGCGCGATCGTGCTGGGCCTGACCGCCCTGCTCAGCTCCAACCGGGCGCCGAACCCGGCCGTCTTCAACATCAGCGGCATCCCGTGGGTGCTGCCCGTCGTGGTCGCACTGCTGCTCTTCTGGACCTTCGTCCTCTCCCGGACCCGCTTCGGCCGGCACCTGTACGCCGTCGGCGGCAACGCCGAGGCCGCCCGCCGGGCCGGCATCAGCGTCACCCGGATCAAGATCACCGCCTTCGTGATCTGCTCCTCGATGGCCGCGATCAGCGGTCTGCTGGCGGCGTCGTACACCGGCAAGGTCTCGCCGGGCTCCGGTGGCGGCAACGAGCTCCTGTACGCCGTGGGCGCCGCCGTGATCGGCGGCACCAGCCTGTTCGGCGGCCGCGGCCGGGCGATCGACGCGGTCGTCGGCGGTCTGGTCATCGCGACCATTCCGAACGGTTTGGGCCTGCTCAACCAGGCCAGTTACATAAACTTCCTGGTGACCGGCGGCGTGCTGCTGCTGGCCGCGAGTGTGGACGCCATCTCGCGCCGTCGTCGTTCCGCAGCAGGCGTCTAGGCGGGGACCGGACCTATCACCATGAGCCGCCAACGGGCGGGCCTCGGCACCAACCAGGAAGCCGTACGCCGCCACAACCTCGGCACGCTGTTGCGGCACGTGCACCGGGCCGGACACATCTCCCGCGCCGAGCTGACCAGCATGATGGGGCTGAACCGCAGCACCATCGCCGGTCTGGTCGGCGAGCTGGAGTCGCTCGGCGTCACCGAGCGCGCGCTGCCGGTCGGTGCGCGCCAGGGCGCCGGCCGGCCGTCCGCGGGGGTGCGGCTGACCGACAGCGGACCGTACGTCATCGGCGTCGACCTCGGGGTCGACCGTGCGGTCGTGGCCCGGGTCGGCCTCGGCGGTGTCATCGAGCAGCGCACCGAGGCACCGATCTACGCCACCGCCGGCGAGGCGTGGCAGGTCGGCTCCTCGGTCGCCACCCTGATCCGCGAGGTCGTCGAGGACGCCCCGGTGTCCGCTCCCCTGGTCGGCATCGGGGTCAGCGTCCCGGGCCTGGTGCGTCGTACCGACGGCCTGGTCCGGCTCGCCCCCAACCTGGAGTGGCACGACGTCTCCTTCGGGGGGATCGTGCTCGCCGCCCTCGGCCTCGACATCCCCGTCTCGATCGCCAACGACGCCGACCTCGGCGCCCTCGCCGAGCACCAGCGCGGCGCCGGCGTGGGGATCGACGACCTGATCTACGTGTCCGGCAACGTCGGCGTCGGCGCCGGCGTGATCACCGGCGGACACCGCCTGGAGGGGGCGGGCGGGTACGCCGGCGAGGTCGGCCACCTCCGCTTCAACCCGCAGGGCCACCCCTGCCACTGCGGGAACCTCGGCTGCTGGGAGACCGAGGTGGGCGCGCACGCCATCGCCGCGGCGATCCGCTGCCCCGCCGACAAGGTGGCCCAGCTCGGAGAGGTGCTGGCCGCCTTCGACAAGCCGACCCGCGAGCTGCGCGCCACCGGCACCGCCCTCGGGCACGGACTCGCGAGCATCGTCAACGCCTTCAACCCACGCGTGGTCGTGCTCGGCGGCTACTTCCGCGCCCTGTTCACGCTGGTCGGCGCCGAGGTCCAGGCCGGGCTCGCCGACCGGGCCCTGCCCGCGCCGCTGGAGTCGGTCACCCTGGCCCTGCCGGGTCTGGGCGAGGACTCGGTGCTGCTCGGCGCGGCGGAGATCGCGTTCGAACCCCTCTTCGTCGACCCGGTCGCCGCCCTCGGCACCGCCCTGGTCGACGTCCGGTCCCGACTGGCGGGCTGACCCGGCCTAGGTCCAGCGGCGCACGGCCCAGCGCTCGACGATGCCGAGCAGCGCGTCGGAGAGCTTGCCGATCACGGCCAGCAGCACGATCGCGAGCAGCAGCCGGTCGGTGCGGCCGTTGTTCTGCGACTCGATGAGCAGGTAGCCCAGGCCCTGCGAGGAGGCGATCAGCTCCGCGGCGACCAGGAACAGCCACGACTGGGCGAGCGCGAGCCGCAGGCCCGAGAAGAGCGAGGGGATCACCGCCGGGAGCTGGACGGTGGTGAACAGCCGCAGCCCCCGGAGCCCGAACGCCCGGGCCGCCTCGACCAGCTGTCGGTCCACGTGGCGCAGGGCCAGCGAGACCGTGGTGAAGACCGGGAAGGTCGCGCCGATGGCGATCAGGGTGAGCTTGGAGTCCTCGCCGATCTTCAGCCACAGGATCAGCAGCGGCACCCAGGCCAGCGAGGGTACGGCGCGCAGGGCACCGATGGTGGGGGCGAGCAGTACGTCGGCGACCCGGGACAGTCCGACCAGGGCGCCGAGCGCGGTGCCGATCGCGGCGCCGATGGCGAAGCCGACGAGCACCCGCTGCGTCGAGATGTGCACGTGCTGCCAGAGCAGGTCGCGCTCGATCAGCCCCTGGGCTGCGTCCAGCACCGCGCCGGGGGCGGGGAGCTGGACGGGGCTGAACACCTCGGCGGCGGTCACCAGCTGCCAGGCCACCAGCAGGCCGACCGGCAGCAGGGCGCCGCCGAGCAGGCGGACCGCCCGTCGGTCGTGCCAGGCGCGGGTCGGCGGGGCCACCAGGCGCGGCTCGTCGACCGAGCCGGCCGGCTCCTGGCTCGTGTTGCTCGCCCCGACCATCAGCCGACCTTCGAGCCGTCGGCCTTCGCCGCCCAGGTGTCGTCGAGCAGGGTGTCGAGCGCGTCGTCGATCTGGGCCTGCTCCTCGACGTCGCCGGTCTCCACGAACAGCGGACCGACCTTGGTCAGCACGTCGAGCTGGGCGGTCCCGGGGACGTGGTCGAAGTCGAGGTTGGTGCGCTCGGTCAGCACGGTGCGGGCGACCGCCTCGTCGATGCCGGCCTCGGCGGCGAGGATGGCGACCGCCTCGTCGGGGTTCTCCTGCACCCAGTCACGCGCCTTCGCGTAGGCGTCGACGACCAGCTGGGCGAGCTCCGGCTCCTCCTCCAGGAAGTCCTCGGTGGCGTTGAGGAAGCCGTAGGTGTTGAAGTCGATGTTGCGGTAGATGAGCTCGGCGCCCTGGGTCTCGGCGTTCGCCATGATCGGGTCCAGCCCGGCCCACGCGTCGACCGCGCCGTTCTGGAGGGCGGCGGCGCCGTCGGCGTGCTGGAGGTTCTCGATCGAGACCTTCGAGCGGTCGACGCCCTCGGCCTCGAGGGCCTGGACGAGGAAGAAGTACGGGTCGGTGCCCTGGGTGGCGGCGACCTTCTTGCCCTCGAGCTGGCTCAGCTCGGTGATCTCGGAGTCGGCGCCGACGACGACGGCGGCCCACTCGGGCTGGGAGTAGATGTCGATGGCGTGGATCGGCGAGCCGTTGGCGCGGGCGAGCAGCGCGGCGGAGCCGGCCGTCGAGCCGACGTCGATGGCGCCGGCGCGCAGCGCCTCGTTGGCCTTGTTGGATCCCTCGGACTTCACCCAGGTGACCTCGACGTCCTCGTCCTCGAGCCAGCCCTGGTCCTTGATGACCAGGCTGAGCGGGTTGTACGTCGCGTAGTCGAGCTCGAGCGAACGGGTGCCGCCGTCGTCGTCGCCGGCGGCCTCGCCCTCGGCGCACGCGGTGGCGCCCGCCAGCACGGCGCTGGTGGCCACGAGTGCGGCGAGGGTACGGCGGACGGTGGGGCGCAGGTGGTGCGTCGTCATGGAGCTTCCTTCTGGTGTCGGGCCCCGCACCCGGTCGGGGCGGAGGTCAAGGTCCGAGAATCGAGGGGCGTCAGCGGCGGTGCGCGTCGACGCCGAGGCTCTCCAGGAGCCGGCCGCGGAGCTGCGCGAGCTCGACGGAGCCGCGGTCGCGGGGACGTGCCCCGGGCACGGGGACGAGCTCGGTCACCGTGGCGGCGGGGTCGTCGCCGGACCGGCCGAGCACCACCACCCGGTCGGCGAGCTGGAGCGCCTCGTCGACGTCGTGGGTGACCAGCAGGACGGTGGTCGGACTCCCGGCGTGCACCGCGAGCAGCAGGTCCTGCATCTTCATCCGGGTGAGCGCGTCGAGGGCTCCGAAGGGCTCGTCGAGCAGCAGCACGCCCGGCCGGCGGGCCAGGGCCCGGGCCAGCGAGGTGCGCTGGGCCATGCCCCCGGAGACCTCGCGCGGGCGCAGGTCGGCGTGGTCGGCGAGCCCGACCAGCTCGAGCAGCTCGTCGACCCGTCCCGCCCCGGCGCGTCGCTCGGTGCCGGTCGGCAACCCCAGCGCGACGTTGGCGCGCAGGGTGCGCCACGGCAGCAGCCGGGGCTCCTGGAAGGCGACCGCGCAGCGCTCGTCGTGCTGACGCACCGCGCTCCCCCCGATCAGCGCCCGGCCCGTGGTGGGCGTGTCGAGCCCGCCCGCGGCGCGCAGCAGGGTGGACTTCCCGCAGCCACTGGGACCCAGCAGGGCGACGACCTCACCGGCCGCCAGCTCCAGGTCGATGGCGCGCAGCACGTCCCGGGCGCCCGCCCCGTCGCCGAAGGTCCGCCCGACGCCCTCGAAGCGCAGCGCGCCGGCGTCCGCGCCGCCCGCGGCGGTGCCGGCCCGGGCGGAGGCAGTACGGCGGGCCGGCGTACCGAGCAGGCTCATGGCGACCTTCTTGAAGACTAATTCACTAAACCCAAGTGGTTTAGTGCTATTAAACCAGTCTGCCAGGTGCCGTCGAGTCCACGGCGGTGCCGGTGATAGGTCCTGCCTGTCGGGCCTTCGGCGTACCCGGCAGCCTCACCGTCAGCCCGAGGTGAGGTCCAGCTCGCCGGCGAAGACGTCGGCGAACACCTGCTCGGCGGCCCCGAGCGCCGCCGCCTGGATGCCGAGGGTGCTCAGCCGCAGCTCGGGGCGGACCTGGGCCGCCGAGGCGAGCCGCCGGTCGAGGGCGGTGCGGGCGGGGCCGAGGACCAGCTCGCCGAGCGGCACGAAGTAGCCGCCCAGCACCACGACCTCGGGGTCCAGGACCCCCGCGAGCATCGCGATCCCGAGGCCGACGTCCTCGCCCACCCGGGTCAGCACCGCGCGCACGTCGGGGTCGGTGGCGGCCCGCTCGGCCACGGCGGCCGCGCTCTCCAGCGGAGAGTCCAGCTCCGGCATGCCGACCGCTGCGAGCACGGCATGCAGGCCGATCGAGGCCTCCCAGCAGCCCTGGCGACCGCAGCCGCAGGTGGCCGCCGAGTCCCCGATCGGCATGTGGCCGACCTCGCCGGCGAACCCCGCCGCCCCGCGGACCAGCTCGCCGCGGTCGACGATCCCGGCGCCGATGCCGACGGTGCCCGTGAGGTAGAGCGCGTGCTCGGCGCCGACGGCCGCGCCGTGGTGCGACTCGGCGTACGCCGCGCAGTTGGCGTCGTTGCTGACCCGCACCGGGACGCCGAGCAGCTCGGCCACCAGGTCGGCCAGTCCCGGCCCCTCGAGACCGAGGTTGGGCGCCCAGGCGATCGTGCGGTTGTCGCCGCGCACCAGGCCGGGGACGGCGACGGTCGCGCCGACCAGCTCCTGACCGGCGGCCCGGCAACGGGCGGCCACCTGGCGGACGAGGTCGGTGAGCGCCTGCTCGACGCCGTCGTCGAGCGCCACGGGGCGACTCTCGCTGAGCCGCACCTCACCGGCCAGGTCGAGGACGACGGCTGCGACGTAGTCGACGTTCAGCTCCAGGCCGAGGCCCACCCAGGAGTCGCCACGCAGCGCCACCGGCCGGCCCGGGCGGCCGCGTGCACCGGTGCGGGACTCGGCGCCGGAGGCAATCTCGGCGACCGCGCCCGCGACCTCGAGACCGGCGACGATGACGCCCACGGTCGCCTTGGCGAGCGCGGTGCGCTGCGCCAGCTCGGCCCGGGTCGCGGGTCCGAGCTGGCGCAGGCTGCGCAGCACCAGGGCGGCGTTCCGGCGCCGCAGACCCTCGGTGCCGGCCGGCCGGTCAGCGGACACCGTAGAGGTGCTCGAGGGCGAGCTGGTCGAGGTGCTCGACCGCGGCACCGTGCTGGGCCAGCACCTCGGGGTCGGGCAGCGGCCACTCCAGCAGCTGCTGCCAACCCTCTCCTGCCGCGAGCGTGGTCTGCGCGAGCTCGGGCAGCCTCGCCGCCTCGAGGGCCGACCGCACCTCCGGGTCGGCACGGAAGGCCTGCACCTTCTCGCGCAGGATCAGGTAGTTGCGCATGTTGGCCGCGGCGCTCACCCACACGCCGTCCTCGTCCTCGATCCGCGAGGGCTTGAAGTCGAAGTGGACCGGGCCGTCGTACCCGCCGGCGAGCAGGGTGTCGACCACCCAGAACGCTCCGCGCACGTTGCCGGCGCCGAAGCGCAGGTCCTGGTCGTACTTCGGACCGTTCTGGCCGTTGAGGTCGATGTGGTAGAGCTTGCCCGCCCACAGCGCCTGGGCGTAGCCCGCGGCGGCGTTCATGCCGGCCATCTCCTCGTGCCCGATCTCCGGGTTCACGCCGACCAGCTCGGGACGCTCGAGCTCGTTGATGAAGGCCAGGGCGTGGCCGATCGTCGGCAGCAGGATGTCGCCGCGGGGCTCGTTGGGCTTGGGCTCGATCGCGAACCGCAGGTCGTAGCCCTGGTCGACGACGTACTGGCCGAGCAGGTCGAAGGCCTCCTTCATCCGGTCCAGCGCGACGGCGGTGTCCTGCGAGGCGCCGAACTCCGCGCCCTCCCGACCACCCCAGGCGACGTAGACTCCTGCGCCGAGCTCGGCGGCCAGGTCGATGTTGCGCAGCACCTTGCGCAGCGCGAAGCGGCGGATCTCCCGGTTGTTGTTGGTGAAGCCGCCGGCCTTGAACACCGGGTGGCTGAACAGGTTCGTCGTCGCCGTGGTGACGACCAGCCCGGTGTCGGCCAGGCCCTTCTTGAACCGCTCGATGATCGCCTCGCGGGCGGTGTCGTCGCTACCGAACGGGATGACGTCGTCGTCGTGGAAGTTGACGCCGTACGCCCCGAGCCCGGCGAGCTTCTCGAGCGCGTGCACGGTGTCCATCGGTGGCCGGGTGGCGCCGCCGAACGGGTCGACGCCCTGCCAGCCGACGGTCCACAGGCCGAAGGAGAACTTGTCCTCGGGGGTGGGGCTGGGGATCTGGATGCTCATGGTGCGACCTCTCGTTGCTCTCGTGACCAGGACTCGGTGCGGTCGCGGAGCCGGGCGTAGGCCTCGCGGACGTGGGGGGTGGGGTCGGCCTCGAGGGTCTCGGCGCCCTCCAGCGGCCAGGTGGGCGGTCCGGCCGCGCCGGACAGCGCCCAGGCGGCCTGGCGGGCGGCGCCGCGGGCGACGTACTCCCCCGGCGGCGGGAGTACGACGGGGCGCCCGAGGACGGCGGGCGCCAGGGCTCGCAGCGCGGGGCTGCGGGTCGCGCCCCCGACGACCAGCACCCGGCGCGGGGTGTCGCCGGTGACGGCCGCGACCTGGTCGACGGCGTCGGCCAGCGAGCAGAGCAGCGCCTCGAACGACGCCCGGGCCAGGTCGGCGCGGGTGGTCGCGCCGGTCAGGCCGGTCCAGGTGCCGACGGCGGCGGGCCGGTTCGGGCTGCGCTCGCCGCCGTAGTAGGGCAGCAGGGTCGCGCCGTTCGATCCGGCGGGCGCCTCGAGCGCGAGCCCGGCGAGGCCGGCGTGGTCGACCCCGAGCAGCCGGGCCTGCAGGTCGAGGATGCCGGCGGCGTTCAGGGTCGTGACCATCGGCAGGAAGCCGCCGGTGGCGTCGGCGAAGCCGGTGACGACGCCGCTGCCGTCGGCGACCGGCTCGGCGCTGACCGCGGACGCGACCCCCGAGGTCCCGACCGAGACGAGCACGTCGCCCGGGCCCAGCGCCAGGCCGAGCGAGGCGCCCATGTTGTCGCCGGTGCCGGCGGCGACCACTGCTCCGCCGGCGGTCCGGGCGGCGACCGCCCCGGGCGCGACCACGGTGGGCAGGTCGACGACGCGACCGAGCGCCAGCTCGAGCAGGTCGGGGCGCCACTCCCCCGCGGCGGTGGCGAAGTAGCCGGTGCCGGAGGCGTCGCCCCGGTCGGTGAAGGCGGCGGTGCCGGTCGCCGCGACGTGGCGCGAGACGTAGTCGTGGGGCAGCAGCACCTGGGCGACCCGGGCCGCGTTCGCGGGCTCGTGGTCGCGGAGCCAGCGCAGCTTGCTGGCGGTGAAGGAAGCGACCAGGACGCTGCCGATCGCGTCGGCGCAGGCCTGCGGGCCGCCGAGCTCCGCAATGAGGTCGCGGGCGGCATCGGCGGAGCGGGTGTCGTTCCAGAGCAGGGCGTCCCGCACCGGGACGCCGGCGTCGTCGAGCGCGACCATCCCGTGCTGCTGGCCGGCGACCGCCACCGCGTCCGCCCGCTCCAGCAGGCCCCCGGTGGCGGCGTCGAAGGCGACCAGCCAGGCGCGCGGGTCGACCTCGGTGCCGGCCGGGTGCGGCGCCGTACGACTCTCGACGACGGTGCCGTCGTCGGCGTCCACGAGCACGGCCTTGGTCGACTGCGTCGAGGAGTCGACACCGAGCACGAGGGTCACCCCGTCCATTAAGTACGCGACTCAAACTAAAGTCAAGGGCGCTGGGGCATGCGTCTCGAGACCGCCGGGTACACGACCGGCGAACACGACAGACAGGAGCCAGCCATGACCCAGGGGGACGACACCCCGGACCCGGCGGACCACGAGACGTACGGCGACTACAGCGTCGACGACGAGGACCAGCCCGGCGCGGAGGACCTCCTGCTCGACCAGGACGTCAAGGACGAGGCGGACCGGGGCTACAGCCCGCCCGAGAAGTACTCCGCCGGCCAGGGCTACGGCAACACGCCCTGGGAGGAGGAGCACCGGGAGACCATCGACCAGCGGATCGTCCAGGAGGAGCCGGAGCCCGACCCGTACGACGAGTCGGTCACCGAGGACCTCCAGGACGGGGAGGTCGGAGACCGTCGCGCCGGCCGGCTCGTCGACCCGAACGCCGGGATCGGCGAGGACACCGAGTCCGAGCTCGTGGGCACCGACGTCGGCATCGACGGCGCCGCCGCATCCGCCGAAGAGGCGGCTATGCACATCGTCGAGGACGACTCCTCCGACGACCAGATTTGACCCTCAGACCCCTACGACAGGAGCAACACACCATGGCCTTCATCTTCTGGATCATCGCCGTCATCCTCGTGATCGCTGGCATCTTCCAGCTGTTCAAGGGCGAGACCCTCTGGGGCGTCGTGCTGATCATCGTCGGCTTCGCCGTCGGCCCGGGCGGCTACAGCATCTTCAAGTAGCCCCCGCTCAGCACCACCGATCGCCCGTCCGACCTCGTCGGACGGGCGATCGGGCATTTCAGCCCGTCAGTCCTCCGGCTCGTCGGCCAGGACGACCTCGACCTCGAAGCCCTCGCCGTTCTCGAGGTAGAGCGCGGTGTGCTGCTCGCCCCCGGCGTGCGGATAGCGGTCGGCGAACATCTCGTGCCAGCCGTGGGCACTCGACTCGGCTCGCAGCCGGTCGAGCGCGCGGCGGTCGCCGACGTGCAGGGCGAGGTGGTTGACGCCCGACCGGAGCCGGTCGTGTGGCCCGTCGACCTGGTCGGCCGAGCGCTCCACGAAGAGGTAGGTGCCGTCCGGGTGCGCCCAGGAGAGGACCGCGTCGTCGGCCTCCCAGCCGAGCTCGCCGAGTAGCCAGCCCCACTCCTCCGCCGCGAGGTCCGGGTCGCTCACCCACAGGTCGAGGTGGTGCAGCGCGCGCATCATGACGCCACGGTAGTCCCACGCCGACCCGCAGAACGAGAACACGTTCTATGGTGGCGCTCGTGCGCTTCTCGATCAGCTCGGCCTTCATCCCGACCGACCAGCTGCTGCCCATCGCCCGGGCGGCCGACGAGCTCGGCTACCACAGCATCGCGGTGCCCGACCACGTCGTCGACCTGGAGACGCTGAGCACGCCGTACCCCTACACGCCCGACGGCGCGCGCCGCTGGGACCACTCCGCACAGTGGCCCGACCCGTGGGTGCTCGTCGGGGCGCTCGCCGCGGTGACCACCCGGCTGCGCTTCTTCACCTCCGTCTACGTCCCGGCGATGCGCAACCCCTTCCAGGTCGCGAAGTCGGTCGGTACGGCGGCGGTGCTGTCCGGCAACCGGGTCAGCCTCGGGGTCGGCATCGGCTGGTGCGAGGAGGAGTTCACGCTGCTGGAGCAGAACTTCCGCACCCGCGGCCGGCGTACCGACGAGGGCCTGGCCCTGGTCAAGGCACTCTGGGAGCCGGGCTGGACGGAGTTCCACGGCGAGTTCTACGACGCCCCGCGCCTCGTCATGGAGCCGACCCCGACCGTCCAGCCGCCGATCTTCGTCGGCGGGCTCTCCGAGATCGCGTTCGCCCGCGCCGCCCGGCACGACGGCTGGATCGGCGACATGTACAAGACCGACGAGGCCATCGGGTGGGCGACCCGGCTCGCGGAGGTCCGCGCCGAGCAGGGTGCCACCGGCGACTTCGAGGTCATCGTCGCGCTCACCGACGCGTTCCTGCCCGAGCACTTCGACCGGGCCCGGAAGGGCGGGGTGACCGAGTGCATGACCATGCCCTGGGCGTACTACTTCGGCATGGACGCCACCGTCGAGCAGAAGCTCGAGGGCATGCAGCGCTTCGCCGCCGACGTCATCGAGCCGTTGAGCGCCACCGCCGGCTGAACCGGCAGCGGGCTACTCCCACTCGATGGTGCCCGGCGGCTTCGACGTCACGTCGAGGGTGACCCGGTTGACGTCGCGCACCTCGTTGGTGATCCGGGTCGAGATGCGCTCGAGGACGTCGTACGGAAGCCGCGCCCAGTCGGCCGTCATCGCGTCCTCGGAGGTGACCGGGCGGATCACGACCGGGTGGCCGTAGGTGCGGCCGTCGCCCTGGACGCCGACCGAGCGGACGTCGGCCAGCAGCACGACGGGCATCTGCCAGATGTCGCGGTCGAGGCCCGCGCGGGTGAGCTCCTCACGGGCGATCGCGTCGGCCTCGCGGAGCAGGTCGAGCCGGTCGCGGGTGACCTCGCCGATGATCCGGATGCCGAGGCCGGGGCCGGGGAACGGCTGGCGCCACACCATCGTCGACGGCAGGCCGAGCTGCTCGCCGACCGCCCGGACCTCGTCCTTGAACAGGGTGCGCAGCGGCTCGATCAGCTCGAACTTCAGGTCGTCGGGCAGCCCGCCCACGTTGTGGTGGGACTTGATGTTGGAGGTGCCGGCGCCGCCGCCGGACTCCACGACGTCGGGGTACAGCGTGCCCTGGACGAGGTACGCCGTCTCGCCGTCCACCGCATCACCGAAGACCCGGACCTGGGCGGCCTCGAAGGTGCGGATGAACTCGCGCCCGATGATCTTGCGCTTCTCCTCGGGGTCGGTGACCCCGGCCAGCGCGTCGATGAACTGGTCGGCCGCGTCGACCACGTCGAGGGCGTCGAAGACCTCCTCGAAGTCGCGACGGACCTGCTCGGTCTCGCCGAGCCGCATCATCCCGTGGTCGACGTACACGCAGGTGAGCCGGTCGCCGATGGCGCGCTGCACGATCGCCGCCGCGACGGCGGAGTCGACGCCGCCGGAGAGCGCGCAGATCGCCCGACCCTCGCCCACCTGGGCGCGGATGGTCTCGACCTGCTCCTCGACGATGTTCAGCATCGTCCAGGTCTGGCGGCAGCCGGCGATGTCGTGCAGGAAGTGCTCCAGGACGGCCTGGCCGTGCTCGGTGTGCAGCACCTCGGGGTGCCACTGGACGCCGGCCAGGCCGCGGTCGACGTCCTCGAAGGCGGCCACCGGGGTGGTCGCGGTGGAGGCGAGGACGGTGAAGCCCTCGGGCGCGGCGGTGACGGAGTCGCCGTGGGACATCCAGACCCGGTGCTCGACGGGGATGTCGGCCAGCAGGGTCCCGGGCTCGCCGACGGTGACGTCGGTGCGGCCGTACTCGCGCGCGCCGGTGTGGGCGACCTCGCCGCCGAGGCCGCGAGCCATCAGCTGGAAGCCGTAGCACATGCCGAAGACCGGCGCCCCCGCCGTGAAGATGGCGGGGTCGATGCCGGGCGCGCCCTCGTCGTACACCGACGACGGACCGCCGGAGAGGATGATCGCCTTCGGCTTGCGGGCGAGCATCTCCTCGACGGGCACGGTGTGCGGCACGATCTCGGAGTAGACCCGGGCCTCGCGCACCCGGCGGGCGATCAGCTGGGCGTACTGGGCGCCGAAGTCGACGACCAGGACCAGGTCATGGTCGGGCTGCTGCGTCATGGACCCAGCCTATCGGCGGCGCCGGGGCGGTGAACGCACCAGGGCCCGGCCGGGGAGGGAGGTGGCCGGGCCCTGATCGTCCAGGCGACTTGTCGAACAGTGCGTGGACTCGTCGACCCGGCAACGGAGGGAGCAACTGGACCGGGCCTTCTCTGCCTCAACGAACTCCCCGGAAGCGGGTTACGGCCCACTCGCGGCGCGACTCCGAGGGGCCGTAGCCTGCCGGGATGACCGCTCCCGCCCTCCGCCCCGGCACGCCGGCGGACGCGGCCGCCGTCGCCGGCCTCTGGCACGCCGGCTGGCACGACGGCCACGCGGGCCACGTGCCCGACGGCCTCACCGCGGCCCGCACGCTCACCGCCTTCCACGAGCGCGCGCCCCTCCGGGTCTCCGACACCACGATCGCGGACATCGGCGGCGAGGTCGCCGGCTTCGTGATGGTCGTCGGCGACGAGGTCGAGCAGGTCTACGTCGGCTCCGCCCATCGCGGCAGCGGGGTCGCGGCCCTGCTGCTCGACGAGGCGGAGCGACAGGTCGCTGCCACCGGGTACGACGAGGCCTGGCTGGCGGTCGTCGAGGGCAACGCGCGGGCCCGACGGTTCTACGAGAACCACGGCTGGCACGACGGCGGACCGCTGCCGTACGAGGTCAGCGCCGGCGGCTCGTCGTACGTCTCACCCTGCCGGAGGTACGTCAAGCGGCGGGTCCGGGCGCGCCCGTAGCCCTGGGCGGTCGGTAGCCGCGGACCGGAGGACTCATCATCCTCGGATCGCGAGCACCACCTTCGATTCCCGCGGCCGAACATCGCGTCCGCCGACGATCCGGAGGCGCTCAGCGGTCACGTCCTGCACTCGCGTCCGGGCGGCTGGATCCGACTACTGCCTGTCCGAGCGCGCGGCGTGCCTGTAGCCCTGACGGGCCGAGGCGGTCAGGGCTGCAGGGTGTCGAGCGGGATGGTGCCGGCGTGGTCGCGTTTCATCAGCAGACCGTTGGGGCTTCGCCAGACGAAGGTGGTGTCGTCGAGCTTGTCGTAGCGCCATCTGGTGTGGGTCTTGGCCCGGTGATGGCGCCGGCAGAGCGGGGCGATGTTGCAGTCGCAGGTCGGTCCGCCGCGGGCGGCGGGGTCGATGTGGTCGCAGTCGCAGCGTCGGGCCGGCTTGCGGCACCACGGGAACACACACGAGTGCTGCAAGAGCACCTGGCGTTCGCGGAGCCGATCCGGAGTTTCGTAGGCGTCGACGTGGACGTGGCCGTCGAGGTCGATGACCGGCTTGACGGTGACCTGGGTGTCGGAGTTGGCGCACCAGGTCCTTACCTGGTCGGCGGAGACGAAGGACCGAGTTTCCTCGACGCGCGCCAGGTGCAGGTCGTCGCTGGTGGTGGTGCCGAGGGCGGCGTCGGAGAGGTGCACGTGCAGCACCACCTGTCGCGGCCGCTTCCGCTGCCGGCCCTCGGGCTCCCCGGCGTTCAACTCCAGCGACAGCTGGCGCCGGGCCAGGTCACCCACGGCGATCGAGCGGCGGATGTCAACCGGCACGTCGAGTCCCAGGGCGCCGAGTTCGCGGGCGCGGCGGGCGACGGCGTCCTCCAGATCGAGGGCGTCGGCCAGATCCAACGTGCCGTGCACGTCGACGGTGCCGTCGAACGAGACCTGCTGGGACTCGATGTCGAAGTGTCGCTTCTCGAACGACGCCTCCCGCCGGGCCCGACCTTCGGCGGGGTCGTACGTCACCCGGGCTTCCTCGACCGTCCGGTCGAGCTGGGCGATCGAGACCTTGTGCGCCACCGCGTGCAGGTACGCGTCCACGTAGGCCGCACCCTCCATCGGCAGGTCACTGGTGGACTTCGCGATCCGCCGGGCCTTCCACACCGGCAGGTCCAACGCCTGGACCCGGCCGTAGATCCTCGGCAGCCGGTGCGCCAGCTCGACCGCATCGCCCAGGTAGATCCGCCCAGCATCGGTAGAGAGTCCCAGCGCAGCGGCGAACTCCAACACACTGAACTCCGCCACCAACGGCGCACCCTCCCCGGCGATCGCGACCGGCTCCTGACTGCCCGGGACCAGGCTCGCGGCCTCGTCGGGGGAGTCGGTGGAGTGCATCGCCGCCCAGGCCACCGCGGACGCCAGCAGGTTCGCCGAGGCCCGGGCCTCGGCCTGCCGCTCAGCGCGCACGAACGCGAGCAACGCGGATGCGTCGTCGCAGTCGTGGAGCTCACCGTTGGCCATACCAGTAATGTATTCGAGGCCACCGACAGTCCGGGTTGTTCTTCCACAGCGGTGACCACGACGGTCGACCCGAAGCCACCGTGAGCCGACCAGCAACCGCGACCAGGTACGACGAGTGCTGCGGACGACGAGCCCCTTACTTCACTGAAAATCTTCGAACCAGCCTGGTGCCGACAAGAGACCCCAACCCACCGCCGTACGGAAGCTCACCGGATCTCGACAACGTCAGGCGCCAGAGCGCCTTCCTGCTCGATCACCGGCAGGGACCGCGGGTCAGGTGACGCCCACGCTCGGGAGCCGGAGGACGACGTGGGCGACCCGGAGGTAGGTCTCCCCCAGCGCGGGACGCGGCGTCGCGCTTGACCAGGGTGATGCACCGGCGTCACGCAATTCCGACGGAGCCATCCACAGCGGTGACCACGACGGTCGACCCGAAGCGACCGTGAGCCGAGCAGCCGCCGCGACCAGGTACGACGAGTGCCGCGAACGACGAGCCCCTTATTTCATTGAAAGGGCTTCGAACCAGCCTGGTGCCGACAAGAGACCCCAACCCACCGCCGTACGGAAGGTCACCGGATCTCGACAACGTCAGGCGCCAGCGCGCCTTCCTGCTCGATCACCGGGGCTCGATCACCGGCGGGGACCGCGGGTCAGCTGACGTCCACGATCGGGAGCCGGAGCGCACCGGGGGCGTGGGCGGGGACGACCGGGGCTGCGGGGGCGACGGGATCGACCCGGAGGTAGGTCTCCCCCAGCGCGGGACGCGGGTCGCGCTCGCCCTTGTTGGGCCACAGTGCCATCGCCCGCTCGGCCTGGGCCGTGATCGTCAGGGACGGGTTCACGCCCAGGTTGGCGGTCACGGCCGAGCCGTCGACCACGTGCAGGCCTGGGTGGCCGTAGAGGCGCTGGTAGGGGTCGATGACGCCGGTCTCGGGTGAGTCCCCGATCGCACAGCCGCCCAGGAAGTGGGCGGTGAGCGGCCGGTTGAACGCGTCGCCGACGGCGCTGCCCGGGAAGCCGCCCATGATCCGCGCCATCGACCGGATCGCCTCGTTGCCGGCCGGGATCCAGGTCGGGTTGGGGACGCCGTGGCCCTGCTTGGAGGTGAGGTAGCGCCGCTTCGTGAACGGGATCCGCTTGGTGTAGGTGGTGATCGAGTTGTCGAGGCTCTGCATCACCAGCGCGATGACGGTCCGCTCCGACCAGTGCTTCATGTCGTAGAGCGTCGGGATGTCGCGCCGCTGACGCCACATCTCGCGCGCCCAGGTGCGCCAGCGCGGCTCGTCGCCGTCGCCGTCGGTCAGCACCGACTGCAGCAGCGACATCAGGTTGCTGCCCTTGCCGTAGCGCACCGGTTCGATGTGCGTGTCGGGGTCGGGGTGGAAGCTGGACGTGATCGCGATGCCCTGGCTGTAGTCGACGTCGCCGTCGTAGGCGATCGCGCCGCCGATGGACTCGGAGTTGGTGCGCGCGAGGTGACCGATCCGCTCGGAGACGCGGGGCAGGTGACCCTCGTCCTTCATCCGGTGCAGCAGCCGCTGGGTGCCGAGCGCGGAGGCGGAGAACACCACCTGCTCGGCCGTGAGGGTACGCCGGGCGCCCCGGCCGGGCCGCTTGGCCTTGGTGTAGCGGACCTCGACGTCGTACCCGCCGCCGTCTCGAGGGGCGACCCGGGTGACGGTCGTGAGCGGCAGCACGGCGGCGCCGTTCTGCTCGGCGAGGAAGAGGTAGTTCTTGACCAGGGTGTTCTTGGCGTTGTGGCGACACCCCGTCATGCACTCGCCGCAGCCGATGCAGGTGGTGCGCTCTGGCCCGGTGCCGCCGAAGAAGGGGTCGGCGACCCGCTCCCCCTGCGTCTGACCGGGCTCTCCGAAGAAGACGCCGACCGGGGCCGGGTGGAAGGTGTCGGCCACACCCATCTCGGAGGCGACCTTCTCCATCACCTCGTCGGAGGGGGTGCGAAGGGGGTTCTCGACGACGCCGAGCATCCGCTTGGCCTGGTCGTAGAACGGTGCCAGCTCCGATCGCCAGTCGGTGATGTGGCCCCACTGCGGATCGTCGTAGAAGGCGGGCAGCGGCTCGTAGAGGGTGTTGGCGTAGACCAGCGAGCCACCACCCACCCCCGCCCCGGAGACGATGATGCAGTCCCGCAGGGCGTCGATGCGCTGGATGCCGTAGCAGCCGACCTCGGGCCGGAACAGGTAGTTCTTGACGTCGAAGGAGGTGTCGGGGAGGTCGTCGTCCGCGAACCGGGCACCGGCCTCGACCACGCCGACGCGGTAGCCCTTCTCGGTCAGCCGCAGCGCCGTGACCGAGCCGCCGAAGCCGGAGCCGACGACCAGGACGTCGAAGTCGAACTCGTCGCTCATGCCCGGCCCAGCTTCTTCATCAGCCGCAGGTTGGCGGTCATCACCTTGCCGTACGCCCGGTCGGACATGCCGAGCATCGGCGCGAACCGGATCAGCCGCTGGGTCGCGACCGACTGCGTCTCGGTGTAGCGGTGGATGCCCTCGCCGCCCTGACGGCGGCCCAGGCCGGACTGGCGCATGCCACCCATCGGCGCGTCGACGCTGGCGAAGGTGGCGCCGAAGGCCTCGTTGATGTTGACCGTCCCGCACCTGATGAACGGGGCGATCGCGCGGGCGCGGGCGCCGTCCTGGCTGTAGATGGAGGCGTTCAGGCCGTACTCGCCCTCGTTGGCGCGGGCGATGGCGTCGGCCTCGTCGTGGAAGCGGTAGAGCGAGACGACGGGGCCGAACGTCTCGTGACCGAAGCAGGTCATGTCGGGCGTGACGCCCTCCAGGATGGTGGGCTCGAAGAAGTACGGCCCGAGGTCGGGCCGCGCTCGGCCGCCGGTCAGCACCCGAGCGCCCTTGGCCACCGCGTCCTCGACGTGGGCGACCACGGTGTCGAGCTGCTGCTGGGAGATCAGCGAGCCCATGTCGTTGCCCCAGTCGAGCGTGGCCCCGAGCGTCATCGCCTCGGTCCGGGCCACGAACCGCTCCACGAACCGGTCGTAGACCTGGTCGGCCACGAACATCCGCTCGATGGAGACGCAGAGCTGGCCGCCGTTCGAGAACGTCGCCCGCACCGCGCCCTCGGCCGCCTTCTCCAGGTCGGCGTCGCGGAGCACGAGCAGCGGGTTCTTGCCGCCGAGCTCGAGCGAGCAGCCGATCAGCCGCTCGGCGCACCCCTTCGCGACGAGCTTGCCGGTCGCGGTCGAGCCGGTGAAGCAGACGTAGTCGGCGCGCTCGATGATCGCGGTGCCCACCTGCGAGCCCGGACCGGAGACGACCTGCCACAGGTCGCGCGGGAAGCCCGCCTCCTCGAGCAGCTGGGCGCCGAGCAGGGCCGACAGCATCGTCTGGGCGTCGGGCTTGATGACCACCGCGTTGCCGGCGAGCAGGGCCGGGAGGCCGTCGCACAGCGCCATCGTGAACGGGTAGTTCCACGGCGTGATGATGCCGACGACGCCCTTGGCGACCCGGTTGACCTCGACCCGGGTCAGGCCCGGCACGACGCCGAGCTTGCGCTGTGGATCGAGGTGCTGGTGGGCGGTGCGCCCGTAGTAGCGCGCGGTCAGCGCGATGTGCAGCGGCTCGTCGAACGCGTGCTTGCGGGCCTTGCCCGACTCCCACACGATCAGGTCGATGATCTCGTCCTGCCGGTCGAGCACCAGGTCGTGCAGGCGCAGCAGCGCCGCCGCCCGCGCGTCGATCGGGGTGCGCGCCCACGCGTGCTGGGCCCGGCGGGCACGCCGGAAGGCCTCGTCGAGGTCCGCGTCGCTCGACTGTGGGATGTGCGCCAGCGGCGCGCCGTTCAGCGGCGAGCGCACCTCGACGGTGCGCCCCGAGGTCGCGAGCAGCCGAGCCGTCAGCGCCCCGACGTACTCCGGCTCCAAGGCGTACGACGCGGTCGGGTCGTGCTCGGGGTCGTGCGGGCCCTCGACGAGCGGACCGCCGGCGGGGCTGGGGTTCGAGGCACTCATGAAACCGAGCGTATGTGACGCCAGTCTCCGGAACTACCACCGAGTAGGAAGATGTCCGGTTTTACAACAGACCGACGCCTGTCAACGCCCGGTCGTGCCACTACATCGCGGGCGCGGTCGGGTAGATCGCCTTCAGCTCGGTGTACTGCGCCAGCCCCTCGGGCCCGAACTCGCGGCCGATGCCGGAGGCCTTGAAGCCGCCGAACGGGGCGGCGAAGTCCATCGTGTACGTGTTCACGCCGTAGGTGCCGGCGCGGACCCGACGGGCCACCGACAGCCCGGCCTCCTGGTCGGCGGTCCAGACGGTGCCGGCCAGGCCGTAGTCGGAGTCGTTGGCGATCCGGACGGCGTCGTCGACGTCGTCGTACGGGATCACCGAGAGGACCGGTCCGAAGATCTCCTCCTGGGCGATCCGCATCCGGTTGTCGACGTCGGCGAAAACGGTCGGGCGGACGTACCAGCCCGTCGACAGGCCCTCGGGCATGCCGTTGCCGCCGACGACGAGGCGGGCGCCCTCCTCCTGGCCGAGCGCGATGTACTTCTCCACCCGCTCCTGCTGGCGCTGCGCGACCATCGGGCCGATCTCGGTGGCCGGGTCGGCGGGGTCGCCGACGGCCATGCCGGCGACGGTCTCGGCGAGTGCGTCGACGACGGCGGCGTAGTTCTTCCGCGATGCCAGGATCCGGGTCTGGGCCACGCAGGCCTGGCCGGAGTTCATCAGGGCGACGAACTTCAGGCCCTCCATCGTCGCGGCCAGGTCGGCGTCGTCGAGGACGATCGCGGCGGACTTGCCGCCGAGCTCCAGGCTGACCCGCTTGAGCTGCTCGCCGCAGACCGCGGCGATCTTGCGGCCCGCCGCGGTCGAGCCGGTGAAGGCCACCTTGTCGATCCCGGGGTGGGCGACCAGGTGCTCGCCCACCTCGCGGCCGGCGGCGACGATGTTGACCACTCCGGCGGGTACGCCGGCCTCGGCCAGCAGCTCGGCCATCAGGTAGGCGTCCAGCGGCGTCTCCGGGGCCGGCTTCAGCACCACGGTGTTGCCGGCGAGCAGCGCCGGGACGACCTTGGAGATGGTCGTGAACTGCGGGACGTTCCACGGCGGGATCGCCGCGACCACGCCCACCGGCTCGCGGCGCACGATCACGTCCGAGCCCAGCGCGCCCGGCCGGGTCTCCTCCCACGGGAAGGCCCGGGCGACGGCCAGGAACGACTCGATCTGCATCCACGGCGCCGGCGACTGGGCCAGGTTGGCGAACGACGTCGGCGAGCCCATCTCGATGGTGATCAGCTCGGCCATCTCGGTCAGCTTGCCGGCGTACAGCATCGAGAAGGCAGCGATCACCTCGATCCGCTCCTCCGGGCTCATCCGGGGCCACGGCCCCTCGTCGAAGGCCCGCCGGGCCGCGGCGACCGCGGCATCGACGTCGGCGTTGCTGCCCTCGGGCACGGTCGCGACGACCTGCTCGGAGTGCGGCGAGACGACCTGGATCGTGTCGGAGGTGGCGGGGGTGGCCCACTCCCCGTCGATGAAGAAGGTGTCGCGGTCGAGGCTCATGTCGGGTCTCCGTCAGTCGGGTCGGTCAGGGGGCGAGGGTGAAGTAGTCGACGAAGCCGCTGGGGTCGTGGCGGCCGATGCAGAAGTGCTCGAAGAGACCCCAGCCCTCGACGGTCCGGCCGCCCTCGGTGAGCAGGCCTCTGCCGACGTGGTCGACGCAGCCGAACATGAAACGACCCTTGACCGCGTCGTCGGCCATGTCGTAGGTGAGCCGCTCGACGAACTTCTCGCCCTTCCAGACGCCGTGGGTCCAGTCGGGGTCGCCGCCGTACCCGCCACCGACGTGGAGGGGAGCGGCCAGCAGCGAGGAGACCTCCAGCTCGAGGGTCTCCCCCGCCGCGCTCGTGCACCGGATCGTGGCGCCGGTGGGCGTCCGGCTCCCCGAGGTGTAGTGGATCTTCACCTGCGGCCAGCCGAGCTGCTCGACCCGGCCGTCGGGCCAGACCCGGTGGCAGTCGTTGAGGGTGCGGTAGCCGTTCGGGTCCTCCTGCAGGATCAGGATGATCGCGAAGTCGTCGAAGGCGAGCGGCACGTACATCCACCACATGCCCTCGAACGGCGGGTCGCTCGGAGCGCCGGCCGGCTCGGCCTCGCCGACCGGGCGGATGCCCCACGAGCGGTCCCGGCTCCCGATCCAGCGGTCGGGCGTGATCTCGATCCGTTCTCCGTCGATCTGGAGGCTGCCGGTCCACGAGCCCAGCTGCGCGAAGCGCTGCGCGTCCAGGGTCGTCCGGGCACCCGAGCGCAGCACGTGACGCTCCTCCTGGATCACCGGGAAGAGTCCCTGCCAGGTCAGGTCGGCCGCGATGCCCTCGGTCTCCTCGACCTGGATCCGGATCCGCTGGAGCGGCTCCTCGACCTCGACGCGGTAGCCCCCGACCTGCTGGTTGAGCCGGTCGCCGTCGCAGAGGTCGGAGAAGTGCAGGGCGGTCTGCTTGCCCTCGCGAGCGACGAGCAGGTAGGCGTCCTTGGTCCCGAGGTTGGGGTAGTAGCCCAGCCCGGTGATCACGAAGATCTCACCGCTGCGGTCGTGGCAGTTGAAGTAGTTGCGGTCGTAGAAGTTCCGGTCGCTGGACGCCGGCCAGGCGATCGGCAGCGGCGCCTGGTGGATCGGGAACTCGTCGAGCTTGGTGATTGCCATTGCTAGGCCCCTACCTGCTTCATGATCCGCTCCATCAGCGGCTTGTGGTGCATGGCGGTCTCGATGTCCTCGGGCCGCTCCATCTCACCGAAGTGGACCGAGCGGGCGGTGGTGCGCATGAAGATCACGCACCACTGCAGGCCGTTGAAGACGTGGTACCAACCGAGGTCGCCGAGGGTCTCGCCCGACGCCTCCTGGTAGGCGGCGACGACGTCGGCCTCGTTCATGAAGTCCGGCATGCCGGGCATCTCGAGCATGTCGGTGATCGACTGGAAGACCCAGTGGGCGAAGAGCATCCAGGACACGTCGAGCTCGCGCGGGCCGATCGCGGCCATCTCCCAGTCCAGGACCGCAACGGGGGCGAAGTCGTCGTACATCACGTTGCCGATCCGGGCGTCGCCCCAGCACAGCACGGTGTCGCTCGACTCGGGGAGGTTCGCCTCGAGCCAGGCCAGCGCCCGCTCGGCGGTCTCGGAGCGGCCGATGTCGGGCACGGCGAACTCGTACCAGGCCCGGGCCCGGGCCAGGTGGCGCTCCAACAGGTTCGCGCCGTCGTACGGCGGGTCGAGGAACGCGAACGTGCTCGCCGCGTCGGGGATCGCGTGCAGTGCGGCCAGGGTCGCCGTGGTGGTGTCCTGCAGCCGGCGCTGCTGCTCGGCGGTGCCGTCGAAGAGCCAGTTGTCCCCGAACGTGTAGGGCAGCACGTCCTGCGGTACGACGCCCTCGATCCGCTCCATCAGGAAGAACGGGGTGCCGAGCACCGAGCCGGTGGGCTCCATCTTGCTCACGGCGGGCACGGGCACGTCGGTGAGCTCGCCCACGACGCGCATCGCGTCGTACTGGTGCTGGAGGTCGTAGCTCGGGAAGACCGGGAAGTCGCCCTCGGCGGGCGCGACCCGGGCGACGTAGCGGGCGACCCGCTGCTGGCCGTCCTCGGTCCAGGTGGCGTCGAAGAGCAGCGTCTCGGACGACATGCCGTTGGCGTCGATCCCGCTGTGCAGCACGACGGCGGGGTCCGCGCCGGCGGGCAGCAGGGTGGCCAACCAGTCGGCCAGCAGCCCCGGGACGGTGCTCGCGTCGCGGCTGGAGACCTGCAGCTTCATATCGGCAGGCGGTGGGGCCTGGGTCACGGTTCCTCCCGGGTGTGACGTGGATCTCGTGGACCGAGCATCGGTGGAACGTGTTCTAGTTGTCAATGGGTTCCGATACGATCGGTCTCGTAATGACGACCACGGTCCAGACCGGCGCCGCCGGACGCCCTCGCGACCCCCGGATCGACCGGGCGGTGCTGCGCGCGACCGAGGAGCTCGTGGTCGAGGTCGGGTACGCCGACCTGACCGTCGCCGCGATCGCGGAACGGGCCGGGACCACGAAGGCGGCGATCTACCGGCGCTGGCCCGGCAAGGCCTACCTGGTGCACGAGGCGGCGTTCCCGGACGACGCCCCGGGGCCGGTCGCCGGGGACGGCCCGCTGGCCGACGACGTCCGGGGGATGGTGGTCGCCTGCCGGGACATCTTCTCCCGACCGGTCGCCCGGGCCGCGCTGCCCGGCCTGCTCGCCGAGGTCGTCGGCGACCCGGTGCTGAACGGCGCCGTGCTGGCCCGCTTCCAGGCCGGCACCTGGGGTGCGATGCACGAGCGGCTGACCCGGGCCGTGGCCTCGGGCGAGGCCCGCCCCGGGGTCGACCCCGACGTACTCATCGAGACCGTCGGAGGGGCCACCCTGCTCGCCCTGCTGAACCGGCCCGACGGCGTGCTCGACGACGCGTGGGTCGAGGCGCTGGCCGGCCTGCTGCTCGACGGGCTGCTGCCGGCCTGAGGCCCGACTCAGACGATGTCGGGGACCTGCACCCGGGCCTCGTCGGCCTCCTGGTCGGTCAGCTTCAGCTGGCTCTGCCGCTCCGCCTCGACCCGCCGGAGGTAGTGGTCGACCTCCTCGGCGGTGCGCGCGGCGTCCCAGCCGAGCTCGGCGGCCATCAGCCTCGCGACGCCCGGCGCGGCTCCGACCCCCCGGTCGAAGGTCTCGATCGAGATCCTCGTGCGTCGGGTCAGCACGTCGTCGAGATGCCGGGCGCCCTCGTGGGTCACCGCGTAGACCACCTCGGCCGCCAGGTAGTCCTCGGCGCCCTCCAGCGGCAGCGCCAGCACCCGGCGCTCCTGGACCAGGTCGAGCAGGTCGTCCACGAGCCCGCCGTACCGCCCGAGCAGGTGGTCGATCCGGGCGACATGCAGCCCGGAGCGCCGGGCCAGCAGCACCCGCTGGTTGGCGCGGGTCTCATAGCCCTCCGCGCCAAGCAGCGGCACCCGGTCGGTGATCGAGTCGCGGACCGTCATCGAGACCGTGCTCTTCAGGGAGTGCGCGGCGGCGTCGACGGCGTCCTTGGCCATCACGCGGTACGTCGTCAGCTTGCCGCCCGCGATCATCACCAGCCCGGAGACCGGTGTGACCACGGTGTGCTCGCGGGAGATCTTGGAGGTCGGCTCGGACTCGCCGGAGAGCAGCGGGCGCAGGCCGGCGTACACGCCCTCGACATCCTCGTGGTCGAGCGGCTCGCGCAGGATCGCGTTGACGTGGTCGAGGACGTAGTCGATGTCGGCTCGGCTGGCGGCGGGGTGGGCCTTGTCGAGGTTCCAGTCGGTGTCGGTGGTGCCGATGATCCAGTGCCGGCCCCACGGGATGACGAACAGCACGGACTTCTCGGTGCGGACGATGAAGCCCGACTCCGAGCGGATCCGGTCGCGCGGGACCACGAGGTGGATGCCCTTGGACGCCTGGACGTGCAGGGCGCCGCGGCCGCCGACCAGCTCCTGGATCTCGTCGGTCCACACGCCGGCGGCGTTGACGACGACCCGCGCGCGGACCTCGAAGTCGCGACTGGTCTCCAGGTCCCGGGCCCGGACGCCCACGACCCGCTCCCCCTCGCGGAGGAAGCCGAGCACCCGGGTGCGGGTGGCGACGTACGCGCCGTGGCCGGCGGCCGAGCGCGCGAGGGTCAGCACCAGGCGGGCGTCGTCGACCTGGCAGTCGTAGTACTGGATCGCGCCGACGATCGTCTCGGTCTTGAAGTCCGGCGCGATCCGGGCGACGCCCTTGCGCGTGAGATGGCGGTGGCGCGGCACGCCCATCTCGGACTTCCCGAGCATCGCCATGCCGTCGTAGAGCGCGAGGCCGGCACCGACGTACGGCCGCTCCCAGCCGCGGTGGGTGAGCGGGTAGAGGAACGGCACCGGCCGGACCAGGTGCGGCGCGAGCCGGGTGAGCAGCAGGCCGCGCTCCTGCAGGGCCTCGCGGACCAGGCCGAAGTCGAGCATCTCCAGGTAGCGCAGGCCCCCGTGGACCAGCTTGCTGGAGCGGCTGGAGGTGCCGCTGGCGAGGTCGCGCTGCTCGAGCAGGCCGGTGTTGAGACCGCGGGTCACCGCGTCCAGGGCCACCCCGGCACCGACGATCCCGCCGCCCACCACCAGCACGTCGAGCTCGGCCTCACCCGAGACCCCCGACATGGCGGCCAGGGCCGCGTCGCGGGCGTCCGGTCCGAGGGCACTCGAGATGCTCATACGGCCATCGTGTCAGGGGTCTGTGTCCGGGAGGTGTGCGAGCCGCCGGGGTAGTCCGTCACACCAGCGGGATTAAGAGCCGTCTCACCCCCCTGGTGTGACGGACTACCCCACCACCTACCCCACCACCCGCTGTCCCAGGAAGGGTCGGTGGTCGTGGTGCATGGTGTGCCGGGCCCGGGTGGCGGCGACCAGGGCGGGGTCCAGCTCGGCGACCGCCAGGCCCTCCTCCTCGCCGAGCCGGGCGAGCGGGCGGCCCTCGGGGTCGTAGACCGCCGAGCCCCCGATGAACGACGACGAGCCGCAGCGACCGGTGAGCCCGGAGACGACGACGTAGAAGCCGTTGTCGAGCGCCCGGGCCGCGTAGTAGAGGTCGCGCCGGTGCGCGCCCCCGGGGAAGTACGCCATCGAGTTCAGGTAGCCGACCGCGCCGTCGTCGGCCGCGGCCCGGGCGTGCTCGGGGAAGGAGCCGTCGTAGCAGATGCTCAGCCCCAGCTCGTGGCCGCCGACGACGATCGAGGCACCGTGGTCGCCCGGGGTGAAGTGGTCGTTCTCGGCGCCGTCGAGGTGCTGCTTGTCGTACGGCGCGTCGGTCCGGCCGTCCGGCCGCACCACCACCGACGAGAGGGTACGACGCTCGCCGCGGTCCAGCGCCGTGCTCAGCACCACGGTCGTGCCCGCGGCCGCGGCCGCCTCGCGGAGCGGGTCGAGCAGCGGGCCGGCGAGGTCGGCCGGACCCGGAAGCGAACCGGCGAACACCGCGGCGTCGTACCCGGTCAGGAACGCCTCGGGCAGCACCAGCAACTCGACGTCCTGGCTGCCCGCCAGGGCCGTGAGCCGGACCGCGGTCGCGACGTTGGCAGCCAGGTCACCGGCCTCGGCGGCCGCCTGGCCTGCCGCGACGATCACGCGGGACTCACTCGACGACGACCTCGACCCGCTGGAACTCCTTGAGCTCGGTGTAGCCAGTGGTGGCCATCGAGCGCTTCAGCGCGCCGATCAGGTTCATGGTGCCGTCGGCCACCCGCGAGGGACCGAAGAGGATCTCCTCGAGCGTGCCGACGGTGTCGAACTCCACCCGCTGCCCGCGCGGCAGGTCGGCGTGGTGCGCCTCGGTGCCCCAGTGGAAGCCGCGGCCGGGTGCGTCGGTGGCCCGCGCGAACGGCGAGCCGACCATGACGGCGTCGGCGCCGCAGGCGATCGCCTTGGCCAGGTCGCCGGACTTGCCGATCGAGCCGTCGGCGATGACGTGGACGTAGCGGCCGCCGGACTCGTCGAGGTAGTCGCGACGGGCGGCGGCGACGTCGGCGACCGCGGAGGCCATCGGCACCGCGACGCCGAGCACCTTGCGGGTCGTGTGGGCTGCGCCGCCGCCGAAGCCGACGAGCACCCCGGCCGCGCCCGTGCGCATCAGGTGCAGGGCGGCCTGGTGGGTGGCGCAGCCGCCGACGATCACCGGCACGTCGAGCTCGTAGATGAACTCCTTGAGGTTCAGCGGCTCGGACTGCGAGGAGACGTGCTCGGCGCTGACGGTGGTGCCGCGGATGACGAACATGTCGACGCCCGCGTCGACGACGGCCTTGGCGAACTCCTTGGTGCGCTGCGGCGAGAGCGAGCCGGCGACGGTGACGCCGGCCTCGCGGATCTCGCGGAGCCGCTCGGTGATCAGCTCGGCCTTGACCGGCTCGGTGTAGATCTCCTGCAGCCGCGCGGTCGCCTGGGCACCGCGCAGGCCCGCGACCTCCTCCAGGAGGTCGGTCGGGTCCTCGTAGCGGGTCCAGATGCCCTCGAGGTTGAGCACCCCGAGGCCGCCGTACTGCCCGAGCGCGATGGCGGTCGCCGGGGACATCACCGAGTCCATCGGCGCGGCCAGCACCGGTAGGTCGAAGCGGTAGGCGTCGATCTGCCAGGCGACGCTGACCTCCTCCGGGTCGCGGGTGCGCCGCGAGGGCACGATGGCGATGTCGTCGAAGGAGTACGCGCGGCGAGCCCGCTTGGCCCGGCCGATTTCGATGTCGGTCACCGGCGAAGGATACCGACCCCGGCTCGCGTCCCGGCCATCCCGGTGGCCGGGCCGCGGTGTCTACCGTCCGCTGTAGTTGGGCGCCTCGACCGTCATCTGCACCCCGTGCGGGTGGCTCTCCTGGAGCGAGGCCTGGGTGATCCGGACGAACCGGCCCTTCTCCTGCAGCTCCGGGACGTTGGCGGCGCCGATGTAGAACATCGACTGGTTGAGGCCGCCGATCAGCTGACGGGCGACGGCGGCCAGCGGGCCGCGGTAGGCGACCTGGCCCTCGATGCCCTCGGGCACGAGCTGGTCGTCGCTGGTGACCTCGGCCTGGAAGTAGCGGTCCTTGGAATAGGACTTCTTGCCGCGGCTCGACAGCGCGCCCAGCGAGCCCATGCCGCGGTAGGCCTTGAACTGCTTGCCGTTGACGAAGATCAGGTCGCCGGGCGACTCCTCGCAGCCGGCCAGCAGCGAGCCGACCATCACGGTGTCGGCGCCGGCGACCAGCGCCTTGGCGATCTCACCGGAGTACTTCAGGCCACCGTCGGCGATCACCGGAACGCCGGCGGGCTTGCAGGCGAGGGAGGCCTCGTACACGGCCGTCACCTGGGGGGCACCGACGCCGGTGACGACGCGCGTCGTACAGATGGAGCCGGGCCCGACGCCGACCTTGACCGCATCGACGCCGGCGTCGACGAAGGCCTGCGCACCCTCGCGGGTCGCGACGTTGCCGCCGACGACCTGGACGTGCCTGGTCGCCGGGTCGGTCTTGAGCCGCTGCACCATGTCGAGCAGCAGCCGCACGTTGCCGTGGGCGGTGTCGGCGACGAGGACGTCGGCGCCCGCCTCGATGAGCGTGGTGGCGCGCTCCCAGGCGTCGCCGAAGTAGCCGATCGCGGCGCCCACCATCAGCCGGCCGGCTGCGTCGTTGGAGGCCAGCGGGAACTGCTCGGACTTCACGAAGTCCTTGACCGTGATCAGGCCGACCAGCCGGCCCTGCTCGTCGACCAGCGGCAGCCGCTCGCGCTTGTGCTGGCGCAGCAGCAGCGTGGCGTCGTCGCGGCTGATGTCGGCCGGGCCGGTGATCAGCGGCATCGGGGTCATCACCTCGTCGACCTTGGTGGTCGCCCACTCGGCGACCGGCGTGAAGCGGAGGTCGCGGTTGGTGATGATGCCGATCAGGCGGTTCTCGAGGTCGACGACCGGGAAGCCCGAGATGCGGTACTCGCCGGCCAACTGGTCGAGCTGCTCCAGGGTCGCGTCGGGCCCGATGGTGACCGGGTTCGAGATGATCCCCGTCTGGGTCCGCTTCACCAGGTCGACCTGGTAGGCCTGGTCCTCGATCGACAGGTTGCGGTGCAACACGCCGAGGCCGCCCTGCCGGGCCATCGCGATCGCCATCCGCGACTCGGTCACGGTGTCCATCGCGGCGCTGACCAGCGGCACCTTGAGCGAGATCTCGCGGGTCAGCCGCGAGGTCAGGTCGATGTCCGAGGGCGCCAGGTCGGAGTGACCCGGCAGCAGCAGGACGTCGTCGTAGGTGAGACCGAGGGCGGCGAACTTGTCGGGGAGCTCCACCCCGACAGCCTACCGGCGCTCGGCGGCCGCGGCCGCCGCAGACCGTGTGGCCTGCGGCTCAGCCGCGCGGCCTGAGATCCCGCACCGGCACCCGGACGGTCAGCACGTCCGCGGCCATCCGGATCCGGCCGCGCATGCCGGCCGCGAGCACCATCGGCAGCACCGCCTGGTTGTCCGAGCGGGTGGTCAGCAGGATCTCGGACGCGCCCATCCGGTGCGCCAGCCGGGCCGCGTCGACCAGCAGCCGGGTGCCGATCCCCCGGCGCTGCCAGGTCGGGTCGACCCGCAGCACGACCGAGCGCACCTCGGGCTCGTCGGGCAACGGCTGCTGGACGGTCGCGAGACCGACGACGACGTCGCCGATGATCGCGGAGACCGAGTCGCCGTCGGGGACGTACTCCGGGGTCTGGCCGCCGCCCAGCCGCCGACCGGTGGTGTTCGAGCCGATCGCCGCCGACTCCTTGCTGCGCTGGAGCACGTCGCTGACCAAGTCGGCCAGCGCCGCTCCCCGGGCGTGCTCGGTCGGCGTGAAGTGGGCGGCACGCCGGACCTGCACCTCGACGTCGCCGACCGTGAACTCCATGACGTCCTGCGCCGGGCCCTCGCCGCTCGGCGGGTCGGCCTCGGCGTCGAAGAGCTGCGCGACGACCTCGGGGAACGCGGCCGGCTGCGCCAGGATCGTCCGTGCCGCCTGGACGTACCGGGTCGGCTGGTCTTTGAGCGCCGCCTCGCTGCAGGGTGCCGCGCTGACGGCGATCGCCCCGGAGGCGAGGACCAGCCGCACGATGTCGTCGCTCTCCCAGTCCTCGGGGGTGCGCAGCACGAGCTCGTCGGTCACGATGTCGATGTCGGGGAAGATCTGCAGTCCGAGGATGTTCACCCCCTCCGCCCCGCAGTGGAGGGCGAGGACGGCGAGCGCTCCGGGTCGGTCGGGCAGCGTCGTACGAACTCTCCACAGCATGGGCCCATGGTGTCCCGGGGACGTTGCGGGCCCGCAACGTCCTCGTTACCGGTGGGCGCCACTTCGGGCCGCGGGGCGTCTGAGAAGGTGTCCGCCATGCGCAGCGGCTCCCCCTTCGTCGACGCCGGCCGGCGGATCGCGGGCTGGGTCGACTCCCGGCACACCGTCGCGTTCGCGGCGCTGGCGGCCTTCCTGCTGCGCCTGCCCGGCCTGACCCGCCCGGTCCGGGCCGACGAGGCGGGCTTCCTGCTCGTGGCCCGGGCCTGGGACCCGATGCCCGACAGCGTGTACGGCGCCTACTTCGTCGACCGGCCTCCGTTGCTCATCGCGATCTTCCGGGTCTCCGACGAGATCGGCGGTCCGCTGTTCATCCGGGTCCTCGGCGCCCTCGCGTGCGCGGCCCTGGTCCTCGCCGCGGCCTGGACGGCCCGGCTGGTGGCGGGCGAGCGGTCGGCGCGCTGGACGGCGGTCTGCGTCGCCGCCCTCACCACCAACACGGTCATCGACGCCGTCGCGGTCAAGGGCGAGCTGCTCGGGCTTCCGTTCGTGATGGCCGGCTGCGCCCTCGCGCTGCTCGCCCTGCGCGAACGCTCCGTCCCGCTCGCCGTCCTCGCCGGGCTGTCGGCGGGGATCGCCCCGCACGTGAAGCAGAACCTGTTCGGCGGCCTGGTCTTCGCAGGGGTGCTGCTCCTGGTCTCGTGGGCGGTCCGAGAGATCGACTGGCGCGACTTCACCCGGCTGGCCGCGGGCGGTCTGGTAGGCGCCGCCGTACCCCTCGTGGCGACGGTGGCGTGGGCGAGGTCGGCCGGGGTGGAGCTCGACGTGCTCTGGTACGCCGTCGGCGGCTTCCGCTCGGATGCGGCCGCCGTGCTCGCGGTCGGCAGCCCGCACGCGCCGGCCCTGCGCGCCGGGATCCTGCTCACCGCCGGCCTGGTCGCCGGCATGCTGCTGGTGATCGGCGGCTTCGTCGTGCACATCCGCGAGGAGTGGGCCGACGGCAAGGCCGTCACGGCCGCGACCGCCGCCCTGCTGGTCTTCGATGCGGCCGCTCTGGTGATCGGCGGGAGCTACTGGCGCGACTACCTCTTCCCACTGCTGCCCGCGACCGCCCTGGCCGCGGCCCTGATGACGCGCCGCTCCAACCGGCGCGGGCGCACCATGCGCGCGGTGATCGTCGGCGCGGCCCTCTCGTCGGCGACCTGCCTGGTCGGCTGGGTGGTCATCAACGCCGCCGGACTGCAGGAGTTCCACGAGTACGACACGGGGGTGGCCCTGAAGGCGGCGGCCGAGCCCGGCGACCGGCTCGTGGTCTTCGGCGGACGGGCCGACCTCCAGCTGGCCAGCGGGATGAGCTCGCCGTACGCGCACCTGTGGAGCCTGCCGATGCGCACCCTCGACCCCGACCTCGACGAGCTCACCGCCCTCGTCGCCGGACCCGACGCCCCGGCCTGGGTGGTCGAGTGGGTCGACTTCGAGACCTGGAGCGAGCCCGGCGGCGCCCGGTTGCGCGCGCTCGTCGAGGAGCGGTACGCCGCCCACGGCAGCGGCTGCGACGACCGGCCCGTCTACCTGCGGCGCGACCTCACCCGGGCCCCGATCGAGCCGGACTGCGGCTGAGCCCGGGAGGTCACGTGCAACCGATCCGTTCCTGACCTCGTCGGGAAGGCATGGGACGACGAGGGACCCGGGTGGACCCCACAGCCGATGGCGAGCCCCGAGTCACAGAGGCATCGTTCCCGGACACTTCAAGGTATGAGCAACTCCCAGCAGCAGTTCACGGAGCTGTGGCACGCCGAGGCCCCGCACGTGCTGGCCTTCGCTCGGCGCCACGTCGGGGCCGAAGCCGCCCACGACGTCGTCGCGGAGACCTTCATGATCGCGTGGCGCCGTTGGGGTGACCTCCCCACTCCGCCGATCGGTTGGCTCCTGGTGACCGCCCGCAAGGTGATCCAGAACCGGGCCCGCGCGAGCCGGCGCCACCGTGCCCTGGAGGACCGGATCGCCCTGCTGGACGGGGTCGCGGCTTACGCCGCCGACTCCGCAGATGCAGTCCTCAGCCGTCGTGAGGCGCTCGAACGTCTTGCCCGGCTCGACGAGCAGCATCGTGAGGCGTTGCTGCTCATCAGCTGGGACGGGCTCACCAACGATCAGGCAGCAACGGTCCTGGGCATCAAGCCCGCAACGTTCCGACGGCGACTCAGCCGCGCTCGGGCCGCCCTGCTCGCCCAGGCAGCACCGCAAACGTCCGACCCCGAACCCCGACACATCCCAGCGCAGGAGCTGTCATGAACGCACTCGAACGACTTCGTCCCGAGACCCGTCCGATCGACGCGGAGTGGTCGGCCACCACGCTGGAGGCCATCCTCGCCAGCCACGACCCGTCGCCCGCACGCCGCGGCGGCAGGCGCCGTCGTCTCGCCCTGGTCGGTGCGGCGACCGCCGGAGTGCTCGGCCTCAGCGGCGTCGCGTACGCCGGCGGGCTGGTGCCCGCGCTCATCACCGACCACTTCGACGAGACCTCGCAGGCCAGCGTGTCCGGCATCCACGAGCTGGCCTCGTTCACGACGACCAAGAGCGGCACGCCCCGCACCTTCGAGATCTGGCGGGGCACGGACGCAGACGGGCTGAGCTGCATCGCGGTCCTGGAGGCGGCGGCCACCGGGGGGCCGGACTTCGGCGGCAACTGCGGCGACTACCCCCTGGACGCGTGGTTCAACACCACGAACGAGTCCTGGACCGGCACCGTCGACGACCCCCCGCCGCCGGCCACGTACTACGTCTACGGCGAGCCCGCCCTGGACGGCGTGACGACGGTGCGCGTGCTCGGCGACGGCTTCGACCACAGCGTCGCCGTCGACCCGAGGACGGGCGGGTACGCCGTCGCCGTCCCCGAGCTCGACCGAGGGATCAGCGGCCACTTCGCGACCGTGGAGTTCATCGACGCGCAGGGCGTGGTCCTGGGGACGAGGGACCTCAGCGAGAAGTAGTGCGGCGCGGCCGACGGCCACGAAATGGGCGACGGCGCCGGCCCCCGAAGGGGGTCGGCGCCGTCATCCTTGGTGCTGCGGATCAGTGACCGTGGCCGTGGCCGTGGCCGCCGGCGGCCGGGGCGTCGTCCTCGGCCTCGGGCTTCTCGACGATCAGCGTCTCGGTCGTCAGCAGCATCGCGGCGATCGAGGTCGCGTTGACCAGCGCGGAGCGGGTCACCTTGACCGGGTCGAGGACGCCCTGGGCGACCAGGTCGCCGTACTCCTCGGTCGCGGCGTTGTAGCCGTTGCCGACGCCGAGCTCGCGGACCTTGGTGGTCACGACGTAGCCGTTGACGCCACCGTTCTCGGCGATCCAGCGCAGCGGCTCGTCGGCCGCCTTGCGGACCACGCGGACGCCGGTCGCCTCGTCGCCGGTGAGGCCGAGGTCGCCGTCCAGCACCGAGACGGCGTGGATGAGCGCGGAGCCACCGCCGGGGACGATGCCCTCCTCGATCGCGGCGCGCGTCGCGGAGACGGCGTCCTCGATGCGGTGCTTCTTCTCCTTCAGCTCCACCTCGGTGGCGGCGCCGACCTTGATCACGCACACGCCACCGGCGAGCTTCGCGAGACGCTCCTGGAGCTTCTCGCGGTCCCAGTCGGAGTCGGTGTTCTCGATCTCGGCCTTGATCTGGTTGACGCGACCCTCGACCTCGGCGGTGTCGCCGGCGCCCTCGATGATCGTGGTGTCGTCCTTGGTGATCACGACGCGGCGGGCGGTGCCCAGCACGTCGAGACCGACCTGGTCGAGCTTGAGGCCGACCTCGGGGGCGATGACCTGGCCACCGGTGAGGGTGGCGATGTCCTGCATCATCGACTTGCGGCGGTCGCCGAAGGCGGGGGCCTTCACCGCGACGGCGTTGAAGGTGCCGCGGATCTTGTTGACCACCAGGGTCGACAGGGCCTCGCCGTCGACGTCCTCGGCGAGGATGAACAGCGGCTTGCCGGCCTGGATGACCTTCTCCAGCAGGGGCAGCAGGTCGGCGATCGCCGAGATCTTGCCCTGGTGCAGCAGGATGTAGGGGTCGTCGAGGACGGCCTCCATGCGCTCCTGGTCGGTCACGAAGTACGCCGAGATGTAGCCCTTGTCGAACTGCATCCCCTCGGTGAACTCCAGCTCGGTGCCCATGGTGTTGGACTCCTCGACGGTGATCACGCCGTCCTTGCCGACCTTGTCGAAGGCCTCGGCGAGCAGCTCGCCGATGTGGCTGTCGCGGCTGGAGATCGTGGCGACCGAGGCCATGTCCTCCTTGGAGTCCACCTCGCGGGCGGCCGCTCGGAGCGCGTCGCCGACAGCGACGGCCGCGGCGTCCATGCCCCGCTTGAGACCCATCGGGTTCGCACCGGCGGCAACCGCGCGCAGACCCTCGTGGACCATCGCCTGGGCGAGCACGGTGGCCGTGGTGGTGCCGTCACCGGCGATGTCGTTCGTCTTGGTGGCAACCTCCTTGGTCAGCTGCGCACCGAGGTTCTCGAAGGGGTCGTCCAGCTCGATCTCACGCGCGACGGTCACACCGTCGTTCGTGATGGTCGGGGCGCCCCACTTCTTGTCGAGGACGACGTAACGGCCCTTGGGGCCGAGCGTCACCTTGACGGCGTTGGCGAGCTTGTCCACGCCGCGCTCGAGGGCGCGTCGGGCGTTCTCGTCGAACTCCAGGATCTTGGGCATTGCTCTCCTAGCTCACAAAACAGGACCGGGCCGTGTGCCTGAGCACGCGCGTTGGCGCGAGGTCAGGCACACGACCCGGAGAGAATCAGGAAACGACGGCGAGGACGTCGCGCGCGGAGAGGATGAGGTACTCCTCGCCGGCGTACTTGACCTCGGTGCCGCCGTACTTGCTGTAGATGACCTTGTCGCCGACGGCGACGTCGAGGGGAACCCGGTTGCCGTTGTCGTCGATGCGGCCGGGGCCGATCGAGATGACCTCGCCCTCCTGGGGCTTCTCCTTGGCGGTGTCCGGGATGACCAGGCCAGAGGCGGTGGTCTGCTCGGCCTCGACCGCCTTGACGACGATGCGGTCCTCGAGGGGCTTGATGTTGACCGACATGATGTCGACCTCCACTTTCGAACTTCGGATGGCGGGTGATTCACGTCTGGTGCCTACGGGTTCCGGTACGCCGTCGCGGGGGTCGTGCCGGGCTCGCAAGCGCTGGCACACTCACGGGGAGAGTGCCAGTTCAGAAACTAGCACTCGTGTCGTAGGAGTGCCAGTGAGGTCCGTACGTCGGTCGACCTGACAGGATCTCCGGGTGGACCTCGACGCCTTCCGCTGGCTGCTGACCGACGACGGCCAGCGACTGCTCGCTCGGGCGAGCGAGGTCGTCGGCGACGACCCGCTGCGCGCCCAGTCCGCGCTCCGGCGCGAGGCGAGCGCCGAGCACGTGGCGGCGGCCCTGACCCAGGCCACGCTCCGGGTGCGGGCCGTCGCGAAGTTCGGCGACCTCGCACCGTTGCTGTACTTCACTCCCGACGGCCTCGAGCAGGCGACCCGACGGCCGGTCGCCGCTCACCGGGCCGCCCGGCTGGAGGCGTTCCAGACGACGACGCTGGTCGACCTCGGGTGCGGGATCGGCGGCGACCTGATGGCCGCGGCCGGGGTCGGCATCACCTGCGCCGGCGTCGACCTCGACCCGGTGCGGGTGGAGGTGGCCCGGGCCAACCTCGAGGCGCTCGGGCTGCCGGGCGCGGTCATGGTCACCGACGCGACCGCGGTCGACCCGTCGCCGTTCGACGTGGCCTTCGCCGACCCGGCCCGTCGTACCGGCCGGGGACGCTCCTTCGACGTCGACGACTGGACCCCGCCCTGGGCGTTCGTCGAGCGGCTGCTGCGCCGCGACTCCTGCGTGAAGGTCGCTCCGGGCATACCGCACGCCCTGGTGCCCGCGGGCGTCGAGGCGGAGTGGGTCAGCGACCACGGCGAGGTGAAGGAGGCCGCCCTGTGGTCCGGCAGCCTCGCGACCACGGCCCGACGGGCCACCGTGATCGGCGACGGCGGCCTGGCGACGCTGACCGACGAGGACGACCCGGGGCCCGAGGCGGTCGGGGTGGTCCCGGTGGGCCGGTTCCTCTACGAGCCCGACGGCGCGGTCATCCGGGCCGGGCTGGTCACGGCCGTCGCGGCCGGCGTCGGCGGCGGGCTGGTCGACGAGCACATCGCCTACGTCTCCTCCGACCAGGCCTTCTCGACGCCGTTCGCCCGCGGGTACGAGGTGCTGGCGGAGCTGCCGTACCGCGAGAAGCAGCTGCGGGCCGCGCTCCGCGAGCGCGGCATCGGCCGGCTGACGATCAAGAAGCGCGGGGTGGACGTGGTCCCCGAGCAGCTGCGCAAGCGGCTCGACCTGCACGGCGACGACGAGGCGACGATCGTGATGACCCGGGTCGCCGGGAGCGGTACGGCGCTGCTCGTCCGCCCGTTCTGACCGACGCTCCCACCGCCCCGGAAATGCCGAATCTCCCGGGACCCTTGCGGGTTCCGGGAGATGACCGTGCGGACGGTTGCTCAGACGGGCTGAGCGACCTTCGCGGTGGTGCCGGCGCCCTCGGTCTGGGCGACGCGGCGAGCGTGCCAGATCCCGAGGCCGAACAGGACGAGCAGGACTCCGGCTCCGACGAAGGAGACGATGGCCGCGATGCCGGCGATGGTGCCGATGGTCGCGAAGGCGTAGCCGTAGAGGAGCAGGCCGCGCAGGGTGTTGCCCTGGAAGAGCGACTCCCGCAGGTCCATCCAGGCCGCTGCCTCGTCGATCTCGGCCTGGGTGGCGTTCGGGTTCTCGGCCAAGGCCGCCGTCAGCTCGCGGCCCTTGCCACTCGCCTCCTGGTAGGTGACCGCCTCACCGGCGAGCTCGGCGCCGCTGGCGTTCATGTGGGCGAGGATGTAGTGGTCGGCGTAGGCCTGGGCCTCGGGGCCGGTGTCCAGCGGGCTGCCGGCGAACTTTTCGAGCGCCTCGCGGTCGGCCTCGGGCAGCGACTCGAGCGCCCCGCCCTCGGGCATGATGATGTCCTGGGCCGAGAGCTGGTTGTCGACCTGGTCCCCGATGAAGGTGTTGGCCCACGTGAGCAGCCCGCCGGCGATGAGCAGGACGGCGGCCAGGGCAAGCCCCGTCCACGAGATCAGCTTGTCGAGTGCTGCACGCATGACGTTTCCTCCGGTTTACCGGCGAGGACCTGATGCCCGTTCCGCCTTGATGTCACCAACCTTCTCCCGTCCGACGGGGGCGCGATCAGGGGCGAAGGTGCACGAGCATCCGGGCCAGAGGTCCCGTCTCGGTCCGGGACGTTGCCGCTCAGGCGCCGAGCGCAGCCTGCTCGGCGCCGATGGTGGTGTCGTCGCCGTGACCGGTGTGTACGACGGTCTCCTCGGGCAGCGCGAAGAGCTTCGCGCGGATCGAGGCCTCGATGGTGGGCCGGTCGCTGAAGCTGCGGCCGGTCGCACCGGGACCGCCCTGGAACAGGGTGTCGCCGGTGAAGACGCAGCCGAGCGAGGGCGCGTGGAAGCAGACCGCGCCGGGGGCGTGGCCGGGCGTGTGCAGCGTCCGCAGCAGGGTGCCGCCGACGACGATCTCGAAGCCCTCGCCGAGGTCGACGTCCCACAGGTGGTCGGTGTGGGTGAGCTCCCACAGCGGCCGGTCGTCGGGGTGCAGCATGATCGGCGCGACCACCCGCTCGCGCAGCGCCGGCGCCATCCGGGCGTGGTCGTCGTGGGCGTGGGTCAGCAGGATGGCTCGGACGACGCGGTCGCCGACGACGGCCATGATCGCCTCGACGTCGTGGGGTGCGTCGATGACCACGCACTCCGCGTCGTCACCGACCACCCAGATGTTGTTGTCGACCTCGAAGGTCTCGCCGTCGAGGGAGAACGTGCCGCTGACGACGGCGTGGTCGACGCGGGCGGACATCAGAGGATCACCACGCTGCGGAGCACGTCGCCGTCGTGCATCTTCGCGAACGCCGCCTCGATGTCGTCGATGCCGATCTCCTCGCTCACGAACGCGTCGAGATCGAGCCGGCCCTGCTGGTAGAGATCGACCAGCATCGGGAAGTCGCGGTCCGGCAGGCAGTCGCCGTACCAGCTCGACTTCAGCGCGCCGCCGCGGCCGAACACGTCGATCAGCGGCAGCTCGGGGACCTTCATGTCCGGGGTCGGCACGCCGACCAGGACCACGGTGCCGGCGAGGTCGCGGGCGTAGAACGCCTGCTTCCAGGTCTCCGGGCGCCCGACGGCCTCGATGACGACGTCCGCGCCGTCGGCACCGTCGTACGTCTCCGCACAGATCCGCTTGATCTCCTCGACCGGGTCGACCTGCGAGGAGTCGACGGTGTGGGTCGCGCCCATCTCACGGGCCTTGGCCAGCTTCTTGGCGTCGATGTCGACGGCGATGATCGGGGAGGCACCGGCCAGCGCGGAGCCGGCGATCGCGGCCACGCCGACGCCGCCGCAGCCGATCACCGCGACCGACCTGCCGCGGGTCACCGCACCGGTGTTGATCGCCGCACCGATGCCCGCCATCACGCCGCAGCCGAGCAGGCCGACCGCAGCCGCGCGGGCCGACGGGTCGACCTTGGTGCACTGACCGGCCGCGACCAGGGTCTTCTCGGCGAACGCACCGATGCCCAGCGCGGGTGACAGCTCGGTGCCGTCCTCCAGGGTCATCTTCTGCTTCGCGTTGTGGGTGGCGAAGCAGTACTGCAGCTCACCGCGCTTGCAGGCCCGGCACTCCCCGCACACCGCGCGCCAGTTGAGGATCACGAAGTCGCCCGGCGCCACGCCGGTCACGTCCGGACCGACGGCCTCGACCACGCCCGCGGCCTCGTGGCCCAGCAGGAACGGGAACTCGTCGTTGATCCCACCCTCGCGGTAGTGCAGGTCGGTGTGGCACACCCCGCAGGCCTGCACCGCGACCACGGCCTCCCCCGGCCCCGGATCGGGGACGTTGATCGTGACCACCTCGACGGGTGCTCCCTTGGCCTTCGCGACGACTGCTCTCACCTGCTGCATGAACACACCGTATTGCCCGGTCCCCTGGCGTGGTGACAACCACCTCGGGGCAGCGCGCGTGGCACCGGCATGTGGTCCCTGATCGTGGCACTGGTCCTCGCGCTCCTCGGCGGCTCTCCCCGCCCGGCGCAGACCGGTTCGGCCGATCTTTTCGACCTGCCCGTCGGTCCCGCGCCGGCGGTCGCGCACGTCGACCACGGGGCGTACGTCGACGCCCGCGGCCGTCGTACTGCTGCGGGCCCGGCACGGCATCTCCGGGGTCGTGCCGTACGACGGTGGCTTCCTGGTCGCCGACACGCGATGGTTCGAGCTGACGCTCGGTCTCGTCCTGGTCCGGGTGGCGAGTCGGAGCTG